>CALRLC020000006.1:0-216824 GCA_943368425.1 Brevundimonas vancanneytii | reverse complement strand
TTTTGTGCCTGGTTAAATGGAAAATACAAAGCTTCCAACTTTCGGGTCAGACTATCCAAATAATTAAATATCTGGTTAGACTGAAGATCAGCATTGATTCCAAGTAATTCAAACGCCTCTTTTGCTGTATTATATCCAATTGTTACAATAGGCAATGAAGGCATGAAATATCTTGGAGTAACTTTTGACTTATTGATAAATGAAACCCGAATAAGTAGCCCTTTACCAATATTATATTTAACCGAATGATTGATTGTTTTAATCAAAATAGTATCATTAGTAATCTTCCCATCACTATAATAGGAGGTTATTTCTAATGATTGATTGACAAAATTGGGCGATTGAAAATTGATAACTCCCTTCTTTTGAGCATTTGCTGATACAAGTACAAAAAGTAAGGCGAATAAACTCATGACAGATACACGCATAAAAAAGTATTTACCTACTTACTTAACGTTAGCATCAAGAGATGTTACAATGTTTACATACACTGCATAGGTTTTTTCAACGAATCACCAACACTTATAAACAAAAGATCATTTCATCCGCATAAATAACCGCTTATACATAGAATGATTTGTGTAAAAATAAGACATCGTATTTCTATAATGACTACTAACCGCTTGTCATGCTTTTGTCACTGCTCATCCCGAAACACCCATGTCCACTGTAACATTCTTAAGTGCTTTGCGTCTGATTGAGCAATCTAAACAACAATAAAATGAGAAGGATTTTAACTGCGGCTGTGATCGGATTGAGTTCATTATTGAACACCGCTATCGCACAAACTAGCAGTACTATTAAAGGAAAGATTAGTGATAACAATGGTAAGGCTTTACAGTCTGTAACTGTATCCTTATTAAAGTCTACAGACAGTTCCCTTGTAAAAGCAGATGTTACAGATGCGAACGGTGCATTTGAAATGGTGTATGGCAAAGAAGGTAAATACCTGTTAAGCTATGTCATAATCGGCTTTGAAAGAACTTATTCTCCTGTATTTGAAGTAAAGAACGGGCTTGGATTTGATGCAGGCAGTATCACTTTACAACCTGCTGCAAATAAACTGCAGGACGTAACTGTTACCTCTCGTAAACCTATGATCGAAATCAAAGCAGATAAAACTGTTTTCAATGTTGAGAATAGTATCAATGCTACCGGTAGCAATGCATTAGAGTTGTTGCAGAAAAGTCCGGGTATTCAAGTAGACAATAACGAGAATATCTCGATGAAAGGAAAAACAGGTGTTCGTATTTATGTAGATGGAAAGATGACCCAACTAGGTAGTCAGGATTTAGCAGCTTATTTAAAGAGTATCAATAGTAATGATGTTGAAGCCATTGAAATGATCAGCAATCCAAGTGCTCGTTATGATGCAAGTGGTAATGCGGGTATCATCAATATTCGACTAAAGAAGAATAAAAGATATGGCACTAATGGTTCTGTGAACCTCGGAATGGTACAAGGTGTTACACCAAAAGGCAATGGTTCTGTTAGTTTGAACTATCGCGACAAAAAAGTGAACCTATTCAGTAATGTGGGTACTAATATTGGCAGATATGAAAATACACTGGATCTGTATCGTGTACAATTAGATTCAATCTATGATCAAAAAAGTACCAACTGGAGCCATAATAAAAGTGTAAATGCGAAATTGGGAGCTGACTTGTTCCTCAACAGCAAAAACACGCTGGGTTTTCTAGTGACCACTAACTTTAGTGATAATGACTGGACAAGTGAAAGTAATACCAATATCTCTTACAATCCTACCAAGCAGTTTGTAAAAAAACTAGTGGCATTGAATACCATTCCGGGTAGCAGAACGAATATGAATTCTAATATCAACTATCGTTATGCTGATACCAGTGGCAAAGAGATCAACTTTGATGCTGACTATGGATTGTTCCGCGGTACCGGCAGAAGTTTTCAGCCGAACAATTACCTCGATAATTCTGGTAATATGTTATCACAAGTCATCAACCGAAACTTTACGCCAACTGATATTGATATTTATACAGCTAAAGTGGATGTAGACCAACCTAAATGGAAAGGTAAACTTGGTTACGGTGCAAAGTCTTCCTATGTTAAAACAAAAAATACGTTTGATTTCTTCAATGATATCAATGGTGTTCCTGTAAAGATCTTGAGTAGAAGTAACAGTTTTACTTATAATGAAAATGTAAATGCTGCTTACGTAAACTATCAGCGTCAATTTAGCCCGAAATGGAGTTTGCAGACAGGTTTACGCATGGAACAAACCAATAGTGAAGGTATTCTGGCTAGAGCAGATGGTATCATTCAATCAGATAACACCGTTAAACGTAGTTACCTGGATTTCTTCCCTAGTGCTGCATTGACCTGGACTGTTGATCAGAAGAACACCTTGAATTTGACTTTCAGCCGTCGTATCGATCGTCCAACTTATCAGGATCTGAATCCATTTGAGAACAAATTGGATGAGTTGACTTACGAAAAGGGAAATGCGTTCTTACGTCCACAGTATACAAATACCGTTGAGTTATCGCACACATTCAAATACATGTTGAATACCACCATTGGTTATAGTCATGTAAAAGATTTTGCTACACAAACAACGGATACTACGAACAATGCAACTTATGTACAGCAAAGAAACCTGGCAACACAACGTATCCTGAGTTTCAGTATCGGCTCACCTTTACCGATAGCTAAGTGGTGGAATGGTTATGCGAATGTTTGGTATAACTATCAGATGTTTAAAGGAAAGATCGGTGATAATGAGATTAAAACAGAGATCCCTATGTTTGGAGCTTATATGCAACACACTTTTACTTTGGGCAAAGGATATAATGCAGAATTGAGTGGCTGGTTCAGTGGTCCGAATGTTTGGGGTGCAACCTGGAGAACAAAATCATTGGGTGGATTGGATCTTGGCTTTCAAAAACAGATCCTGAAAAAACAAGGAACATTGAAATTAAGTGTGACCGATATCTTCTTCACCAATCCATGGACAGCAACCAGCAATTTTGGTGGACTATTCGTCAATGGACGTGGGCAGAATGAAAGTCGTACTGTACGTTTATCATTCTCTTGGAGATTTGGTAACAATCAGGTAAAAGCTGCTCGTCAGCGTCAGACCGGATTGGAAAGTGAAGCAAAACGTATCAAAGGATAGTAGTTGGTTTTGGTAATAAAAAAGAAAGGGCTCCGAAATTTCGGGGCTCTTTTTTTTATAGGTACATATGAGCAGTAGCTATGATCAAATCCACATCCTGATCCTGCATACATTTAAAATGTGCTCTCGGACAAGTTTTTGTTCCATAATTAGAACAAGGTTGACAGGCCAATCCTTTTACAATGAAATTGTGATAAGCAGGTTTGTTGTGATGGAGTAGTTGTTCTGTGCCATAATAAGGCTCTACATCCAAGGCAGGTGAAGTACCTCCCCAAATGGCAAGTACCGGTTTGTTGAGTGCACAAGCAATGTATTGCATACCGGTATCATGAGATATTACCAATTTAGATTGACGAATGATATCTGCAGACTCATGCAAGCTGAATTTGCCACAAGCATTGTAAATCTTAACTGGGTCAATTTTTGCAATCTCCTCTCCTTCTTGCTTATCTTCTTTTCCACCCACAAGCACAATCGGATATTGCAACTTCGCACAAAGCTCTCTGAATTTATACACAGGTAATTTCTTAGTGTAATAACTAGCGCCAATAACAATCGCTACAAAACCTGCACTGTGTGATAATGGAAGATCTTCTGCTTTTACGCTGACATTTGCAGGAATAAAATAATCCATTCCCTTACCATCATTCTGAACACCTAGTGGCGCTAGCGTATCCAAACAACGATCCACAATATGTCTGCCTGCCATTTTATTGATATGCAGCTTTGTGAGTAATGCTTTTTCGATCACTTCTTTATTGTAAGACAACACCGGAACTTTCAGTGCTTTTTTAATGCGCCAAGTTCTGAAATTCTTGTGTAGATCTATTACATAGTCGTATTGCTCTGCTTGTAAGTCTTTGATGAGTGCATCCAAATTATGAGAGAAATAATGAAACTTATCAATGTAAGGATTGGCTTCTGTAACCGCTTTCATCGATTGTTTGGTCAGAAAATGTACTTCAGCATCGGGCACTTGCAATTTCAAACAACGGATAGCCGGTGTTGTCAATACAATATCGCCGATAGAAGAAAAACGAATGACCAAAAATTTCATAACTGCAAGATAAGAAGTATACATCCTCTCTGCGTAACTCTGTGTTCAACTCCGTTACCTCTGCGGTTAACCACAATTTTACATAGAGCCCGGCACAGAGTTTCACAGAAGATATTATTCTTCAATGTAGTTCAAGTCTTTATGGAAGGTCTCTTCTGTGAAGTAGTAGGCGATCAGCGTTATCGTCATAACAACAATACCTGTAATGATCCCACTGTACACTAAACTCCAACCCCATGATTTCTGGAACAGGTCTAGGAACATCATATTGATCAATGGCAATGCACCTCGCACCATATTTGGAATAGTGGTAGCTGCTGTACCACGAAGATTCGTACCAAATTGTTCAGCCCCCATGGTTACAAAAATGGCCCAGAAGCCGGTACTGAATCCTAACAATGTACAAATGGCATACATGGTGCTATCAGATCGATTGTAATCACTGAAAAAGAGAATCAGTCCAACAATCGTAAGCATGTAATAGATCAGTAAAGCTTTCTTCCTGCTTTTGAAATACTGACTTACCAATCCCACCAGCATATCACCAATGGCAATCGCTGCATAAGCAAACATGATGGATCTTCCGGAATCAATTGTGGTGCTTCCAAACATGGTATTCCCAAAACGATCACTTTGGTTGACCAAAATTCCAATCACATACCAGGTGGGTAAGCCGATCAAAATGGCGAAAATGTATTTCTTCAATCGCTTTCCATTATTGATCAGCATAAAGAAATTACCACGTACCACATTTTGCTCTTTCGCTTCTTTAAACATTCCTGATTCAGCTACACTTACTCGTAATAATAGCAATGCAATTCCAAGTCCGCCACCGATCTTATAACACAAACGCCAATCGTCTGTAAACTGATAAGTAAAATAAGCAGCTACGGCACCACTCAATCCTATTCCTGCTACCAGAGATGTTCCCACTCCTCTTTTGTTCTTTGGCAACAACTCACTTACCAGCGTAATGCCTGCACCTAATTCACCTGCAAGTCCGAGTCCACCAACAAATCTACATGCTGCATACTGATCCACCGTTTGAACAAATCCGGTTGCAAAATTGGCGATTGAGTATAAAATGATGGAGCCGAACAATACACTCAGTCTTCCTTTCTTATCGGCCAGCATCCCCCAAATGATTCCACCTAATAATAAACCAGTCATCTGCCAATTGATCACACGAGTACTATCTACCAGCATGGTGGCATCTGTAGCACCCACACCTAACATACTGGGCTTTTTAACAATGGTAAAGAGTAAGAGATCGTAGATGTCAACAAAATAACCTAGTGCGGCAACAATAACGGGCAAAGAAAGAACACCGTATTTTTTTTCGGTCATGACAAGCAGTTTGGAAAGTGATTTGTTTCTTCCATAAAAGTGACTACATAAGAAGAAACACCAATTATTTTGTTATGCGTCTTTTTTGTCTTTCTTTTTTCCTGCAAACAGTTTAATGAATACCGGTGCGGTAGTAACCAACACGATACCCAACACAATGACTTCTAAATGATCTTTTAGATCAAATCCAAATTGATTCAATATCCACTTCTGCAGAAAATGTCCGGCAAACAACATACTGAACACCCAAGCAATACATCCAACAATATTGAAGAACACAAATTTCTTCTTATCCATTTGTACAATACCTGCTACAATGGGTGCGAATGTTCTCACGATGGGAATGAAACGAGCCACAATGATGGCACCACCCCCATGCTTTTCATAAAATTCATGCGCTTGTTCTAAATATCGTCTTTTGAAAAGCATGTTCTCTTTCCAGTTGTACATGGCCGGTCCCACTTTTCGTCCAAACCAATAACCAACCGTATTTCCTGCGATACCTGCAGCGGATATGAGTAACATCAGCATGAACAGATCTAAGTATTCATTACCAGTTGGAATGAATTCATTGGCCAAATTGCTACTATAGATGCCTGCTACAAACAACAAACTATCTCCCGGCAAAAAGAAACCGGCGAATAATCCTGTTTCCGCGAATACAACAAAGAGTATGAGCCAGAGTCCACCATGCTCAATATAAAATTGTGGCTGTAATAACTGACTCCAGTGAAAATCGGATAATAATATTTGTAGCATGCTAAGATTCTTAAGTTATGCAGAAACTGAAATATCGGTAGGCTCATCCAAAGATCCTTCCCACTTACTTACTACGCTTGTCGCCAATGCATTTCCTACAACATTGGTAGCTGTACGGAACATATCGCAAAAGTGATCGATCGGCAATATGAGGGCAATTCCTTCAGGAGGAATATTAAACATCGCGCAGGTAGCAGTTACTACTACCAATGATGCACGTGGCACACCGGCGATTCCTTTACTCGTAAGCATGAGTACGATCAACATGGTAAGCTGTGTTCCAAGATCGAGTTCTATACCATATGCTTGTGCAATGGCAATACTGGCAAAAGTCATGTACATCATACTTCCATCCAGATTAAAAGAATAACCTAATGGAAGAATAAAGGATACGATTTTATCCTTACAGCCAAATCTTTCCAACTCTTCCGTAAGCTTTGGAAATACCGCTTCACTACTTGTTGTACTGAATGCGATGATCAATGGCGGGAAAATGCGACGTAATAAATCAGGCAGACGTTTTCCTAAAATGATAAAACCAACTGTAAGTAATATTACCCACAATGCGGCGATACCAATCAAGAAGTACAAAAGATATTGACCATAAAAAATAAACACATCCAACCCTTTGGTGGCAATGACTGCAGCAATGGCTCCAAATACACCGATCGGTGCAAAATTCATTACATAACCTACCATTTTTAAGATTACATGTGCAACAGCATCCAATCCTTTTACAACGATCTTGGCTTTTTCACCTAAGGCAGCTGTAGCCACTCCGAAGAATATACTGAATACTACCAACTGTAAAATCTCATTGGTAGCCATCGCATCAATTACACTTTTAGGAAACACATGCTCCACAAATTTCTGGATACTGAATTCCTGTGTTTTACCAACCAGATCTTGTGCGCCAGAGATATCAGCATTACTCAGATCTATTCCTTTTCCAGGTTGAAACAGATTTACCAGCAGCATTCCCAACAATAAGCTTACCAGTGAAGCAGAAATAAACCATAACAAAGCCTTGCCACCTACCCTGCCAACAGTTTTTAAATCACCCAACTTAGCGATACCGACTACCAGTGTAGAAAATACCAAAGGAGCAATGATCATCTGAACCAGACGAAGGAAAATGGTTGTAAATAGCTTTAGATTTTTGGAAAAACTTTGAATGGTCTCTGCAGATGCATTGTTATGTACAAAATAGCCAAGAATAACACCAGCGATCATGGCAATGACTATGTACAAGGTAAGCCTATTCGATTTTTTCATTGGGGCTTTGTTAGTGACGCAATATAATACTTCTGGTGAAATGGTCTTTGCGAACGGTGAAATGACCGATTCATAAAAGTTTTAGGGTGTGAAAGCTAGAAATCCCTATTTTGCCAAATCTTTCTAATTCAGAAACTTAACCAAACTGTACTATGAGTTTATTTGTAAAGAAACCATTGGGTCAATTACTAGCCCAGGCAGATGAGGGCGAAAAAGGATTAAAACGTACCCTCGGAGCAGGCAACTTAGTTGCTTTGGGTATTGGTGCCATCATTGGTGCCGGTCTTTTTGTAAGAACAGCTGCTGCTGCCGGACAGGCTGCAGGTCCTGCCGTTACTATTTCATTTATTATTGCCGCTATCGGTTGTGCCTTTGCAGGTCTGTGTTATGCAGAATTTGCAGCTATGATCCCCATTGCAGGTAGTGCTTATGCTTACAGTTATGTAACCATGGGTGAATTGGTTGCATGGATCATTGGTTGGGCATTGATCATGGAATATGCATTGGGTGCTGCTACAGTATCTATTGCTTGGAGCGAATACCTAAACAAACTCTTTGATGGAAGTATTCCTTATGAATGGTCGCATAGCCCCTTCGAGAGTTTTACCGACTCTGCCGGGGTTTTGCATAAAGGGATAATCAACGCTCCGGCATTGGTGATTCTTCTTTTATTGACTTTATTACTGATCAAAGGAACACAGGAATCTGCTATCGTAAATATGATCATCGTATTTATAAAAGTAGCAATCGTGATTCTCTTTATTGTTTTGGGATGGCAATATATCCGTCCAGAAAACCATACTCCTTATATGATCCCTGAAGGTACTGCTGCTGTAACTGACAGTGCAGGTAAAGTGATCGCTGATTACACAGGAGTATTCAAACATGGATGGGGTGGTGTTCTTGGTGGTGCGGCCATCGTATTCTTCGCCTTCATTGGTTTTGATGCGGTAAGTACTGCAGCACAAGAAGCAAAGAACCCTAAACGTGATATGCCTATTGGTATCCTCGGTTCATTGGTAGTATGTACCATTTTATACATCCTATTCGGACACGTATTAACCGGTGTTGCTAATTGGCAGGAATTCGTTGATCCTGAAAAAGGACGTGAAGCTTCTGTTGCTTATGCGATCTCTACTTATATGGTAAAATACCAGTGGTTGTCTACCGCTGTAACTGTTGCTATCCTCGCAGGTTTCTCTTCGGTAATCCTGGTGATGTTGATGGGACAAAGCCGTATTTTCTATACCATGAGTAATGATGGTTTGATCCCTAAAGCCTTTGGTGTTCTGCATCCAAAATTCAAAACGCCTTACAAAGCCAACTGGATCCTTTTTGTATTCGTTGGTTTGTTTGCAGCTTTTGTACCCGGACATGTGGCAGGTGACCTAACAAGCTTTGGTACCCTCTTTGCCTTTGTACTGGTAAGTGCAGGTGTATGGATTCTCCGTGTGAAATCACCTGAAATTGAAAGACCATTCAAAACACCATTGGTTCCATTGGTTCCAATTTTAGGTGTGATCGTTTGTACTGCGATGATCTTTGCGCTGGATGCCCAAACCCTGAAAGTAGCTTTCGGATGGATGGCATTGGGTCTGGTGGTATACTTTGTATACAGCAGACATCATAGTAAACTTCGTAATGGACAATAAGGCCTCTAACTAACTGCTGAAAAAGCCTGCCCGAGTGGCAGGCTTTTTTATGTGCAATACACTTATTTTTGCAACCCGTTCACCTAAACAGATCATTATGGGAAGGATTTTTGAAGTACGTAAAGCAACCATGTTTGCCCGTTGGGACAGAATGGCCAAGCAGTTTACCCGTATCGGTAAAGAAATCGTGATAGCAGTAAAAGCTGGCGGACCAGACCCTGCAACCAATCCGGCTTTGCGTCGTTGCTTTCAGAATGCGAGAAGTGTGGGGATGCCAAAAGATCGTGTAGAAGCAGCCATTAAACGTGCGCAGGGTAAAGACACATCCAACTATGAGGAGATTTTATATGAGGGATATGCTCCTCATGGAGTAGCATTACTGGTAGAAACCGCTACCGATAACCATGTAAGAACTGTAGCCAATGTAAAAAGTCATTTCAACAAAGGAAATGGTGCGCTGGGAAACAGTGGCAGCGTTAGCTTTCAGTTCAAGAAAATGGGTGTATTCAAATTGAAGCCTGAAGGATTGAATATTGATGATCTCGAACTGGAATTGATCGATTTCGGATTAGAAGAATTGGGAGAAAGTAATGATGATAATGGCAATCCCATCATCGTCTTACGTTGCGCCTTTGTAGATTTTGGAAGTCTGCAAAAAGCATTGGAAGACAAAGGGCTGAATCCTATCAGTGCAGAACTTGAATGGATTCCTACGACCACCGTTCCTGTTACAGATGAGCAAGCCGAAGATGTCAGCAAACTGATTGAGAGATTAGAGCAGGATGATGATGTGAATAAGGTGTTTCATAATATGGGTTAGAAGCTACAAGTTTCAAGCGGCACGCTTCAAGCCAAAAACACGGAGATTAATATTTTCAGCAGCCATTCCCAAACCGGAAATGGCTGCTTTGTTAAAAAACTTGTGGCTCGCAGCTTGACGCTTGAAGCCTGCCCTAATGCTCTTACCTTTACACTATGAACACATTTACTCATTCCTCACACCCTGTCATTCTTTTCGATGGAGTATGCAATTTGTGTAATGCCAGTGTTCAAAAAGTAATCAAAAATGATCCGAAAAGAAATTTTCGATTTGCTTCTTTACAAGGTTCCTTCGGACAAGAAGTCTTAAAAAAATTTCATTTATCAGGTACTGATTTCAATACATTTATTTTATTGAAAGATGATCAGATCTATACCAAATCTACTGCAGCATTGAAAGTGGCTAAAGAAATGAGTGGATTATGGTCTTTGCTCTACATCTTTATTATCATACCTCCGTTCATCAGGAATTTCTTTTATGACCTTGTTGCACAAAACAGATACAAATGGTTTGGTAAACAAGACGCTTGCTGGCTTCCTACTCCTGATTTGAAAGCGTTGTTTTATGAATAAAATTAGCCACAGATTAACAGATGAATGATCAATCTGTGAATCTGTGGCTATAAATAATTCCTTGAAGCTTGTAGCTTTTCACTCAATCACTCCGCCATCAAAGCTCTTACTGCATCTATAACATCCTCAGCATTAGGCTTAGCAAAATAGTCACCATCACTACCGTATCCCGGGCGATGCGCTTTTGCAGTTAAGGTTTTAGGACTTGCATCCAACCATTTATAACCGCTTTGCTCTTCCATTACTTTATTGAACATGTAAGCAGCTGCTCCACCCGGCACATCTTCATCAATGAATATGATACGATTTGTTTTCTTAAGCGATTCCAATATCACATGATTCAAATCAAATGGTAATAAAGTTTGGACGTCTATCACTTCACAATCAATGCCTTCTGCCGCCAATCTATCTGTTGCGTCTTGAATAATGCGCAAAGTTGAACCATAAGAAACAATGGTTACATCCGCACCTTCACGAATGATCTCAGGAACTCCCAATGGAACAGTGTACTCCAATAAATTATCGGGCAATTTTTCTTTCAATCGATATCCATTCAAACACTCCACTATGATTGCAGGGTCATTGGATTGTAACATTGTATTGTACATACCAACTGCCTGCACCATATTTCTAGGCACACACACGTACATACCACGAAGCGCATTGATCACTACACCCATCGGAGAACCACTATGCCAAATACCTTCCAAACGATGTCCACGTGTACGGATGATCACCGGACAACTTTGCTGTCCTTTGGTTCTGAAATGAGTGGTAGATACATCATCACTCAATGGTTGTAATCCGTATAATAAATAATCGAGGTATTGAATTTCAGCGATGGGTCTTAATCCACGCAATGCCATACCGATGGCTTGTCCAACAATGGTTAATTCACGAATGCCGGTATCCAGAATTCTGTCTTTTCCATGCTTGTCCTGCAATCCTGCAAAGCCTTGATTCACATCACCAATATGACCTACATCTTCTCCAAATGCATACACTTTAGGATTGGACGCAAATAATAAATCAAAATATTTATTCAATACTTCATATCCATTTACAGTTGGTGCATCAAAAGCGATCAATGGTTTTACTTCAGGAACGCTGAGTGCGCTTTTTGGGCCTTCATTGTAAAGATGACTATTGTACAATGAAGTATTTTCCTCGAGCAACTGCGATCTCAATGTCTTCAACTCTTCTGCTGAAGGTGAGAAAGGAGCAGTTTCTGTAGCAACAGCAATAGCTCTTAAAATATCTCTTCGCAAAGGTTCTTTATTAGCTGCCAATTCATTGGCCATTTGTTGAATGGCATTATATTTATCAATGTCATTCACCATAACCTGACGGATCAATGTTGCAGCTTGCTCCGCTTGTTGCTTGATCGGGGCTACATATTTTTCCCAAGCGCGATTGCGTGCTTCTCTCACAGTTTCCTTTGCAGCCGCTTCTACTTCAGCTAATTCTTCGACAGATGCAAGCCCGTTCTCAATCATCCACTCTTTCATCTTTTTAATACAATCCCATTCTTTTTCCCACTCCAATCGCTCCGGACTTTTATAGC
The DNA here is from genome assembly GCA_943368425.1 of Brevundimonas vancanneytii. GTDB lineage: Bacteria > Bacteroidota > Bacteroidia > Chitinophagales > Chitinophagaceae > Sediminibacterium > Sediminibacterium vancanneytii_A. The sequence continues at coordinate 204,627 of CALRLC020000006.1, read as the reverse complement.
GCTCATGACTACCACTTGTAGAATGTCCTTGTGGTTGTGTTACTTCTTCAACATGGAACAAAGCAGGTTCATGCGTTTCACGAACTTTTTGAAGTGCTTCTTCAAACACTTCACACATACCTGCATAATCCCAAGCTTTCACTTTGTAAATATGAATACCATTGGTATCTGCTTGTTTTTGAAATCCTTTCAGTGCAGCAGATATTGAACCTTTCGTTGTTTGAAAATTTTTCGGAACGGAGATCCCATATCCATCATCCCACACAAATACAGCCAATGGTACTTGTAATACCCCTGCGGCATTAATGGTTTCCCAAAAATGTCCTTCGCTGGTACTTGCATCTCCTATCGTTGTAAAACAAATTTCATTTCCGTTATGGCTCAACTGTTCAAAAGCTTCAGGATTTCTGGAAGAACGAAAACAACGAGAAGCAAAAGCAAGACCAAGTCCACGTGGCATTTGTCCGGCAGTAGGTGCAATATCAGAAGACACATTTTTTCTGTTGGCAAGATCTAGCCATTTGCCATTCTCATCTACAAAACGAGTAGAGAAATGTGCATTCATTTGACGTCCACCACTGAAGGGTTCGTTCTTCACATCAGGATCTGCGTATAACTGGGCAAAATATTGTTCCACACTTGCCAAGCCTGTTGCAAACATGAATGTTTGATCACGATAATAACCACTTCTAAAATCACCAGCCTGAAAAAATTTAGCCATAGCGATTTGAGCCACTTCTTTACCATCACCAAAAATGCCAAACTTGGCTTTTCCGGTAAGTACTTCTCTTCTTCCCAACAAACTCACTTCGCGGCTGATCATGGCAATGCGGTAATCTTCTATCACTGCATTTCTGAAGCCGTCGAAGGACAACATGTCGTTTTTGTATCCCAAAGATGAACTTGATTCCATGCGGCAAAAATAACATTACCAACGGAATAGGCTAACGGAAATTAGTTTTCTGAAAAAAATGTAACCAAGCCGCAAAAAACGGCATGATATTGGCAATAATTATCTTGAAAAAGCGAATTATAGACTCCTTAAGATCAAAAAAAAATGACAAATGGTAGTCTTACTGCTTTTATTTCTGTTGTAACTTTGAAAAAAGCACAAAATACCTATTGATATGAAGAAATTTTTGTTTTTAGCAGTACTTGGTTTGATTGCCAGTTTTGGGGTAATGGCGCAGGATGTAAAGTTCTCTGAAGGCTCATTTAAGTTTGGCAAAATTGAACAAAACAAACCTGTTACGCATGTTTTCACTTTTACCAATAATGGTGCAAAACCAGCAGTGATTGAGTTTGCAAGCGCTGAGTGTGGTTGTACTACACCTGAATATAGCAAAGAACCCATCCTGAAAGGAAAATCCAGCACCATTAAAGTTACATACAATGCTGCTGCCATGGGTGCATTCAGCAAGCGTGTAACAGTAAAATTTGCAGGCATCAATGATCCTGTTATTTTAACCATTGAAGGTGAAGTAGTACCAGCCAAACCAAAGGCTACAGCCAGATAAGCTTAGTTAGACACTATTTATAAGAAAAGCGGTCCTGATGAAGGATCGCTTTTCTTTTGTACACAACTGTCACCCTATCTTTGCGGCATGTTACAGATCAGTCAACGCGGACAGGCTATGCCTGCATCCCCCATCAGAAAGCTCGTTCCTTATGCAGAAGCTGCTAAGAAGAAAGGAACAAAAGTATACCACTTGAATATTGGACAACCGGATATTGAAACCCCTAAAATGGTGTTGGATGCGGTTCGCCATAGTGATTTCAAAGTCTTAGAATACAGTCATAGTGCGGGCAATGAGAGTTATAGAAAGAAATTGGTAGGCTATTATCAGTCCGTAGGAATTGATGTAACGCCACAGCAGATTATCATTACTACTGGCGGTAGTGAAGCCATCTTATTTGGTTTCATGTCTTGTCTGGATGCAGGTGATGAAGTGATCATTCCGGAACCATTTTACGCTAACTACAACGGTTTTGCGGTTGCAGCAGGCGTAACTGTTGTTCCGGTAACCTCTCATATTGAAAATGGATTTGCCTTACCACCGATTGAGGAGATTGAAAAGAAGATTACTGCTCGCACCAAGGCGATCGTGATCTGTAATCCCAATAATCCGACAGGCTATTTGTATAGTGCTGCAGAAATGGAGCAATTGAAGGATATCATTCTACGCCATAATCTTTACCTATTTTCAGATGAAGCTTATCGTGAATTTTGTTACGAGGGTCATCAGGTAAGTGCTTTGCATTTAAAAGGGATAGATGATCATGTGATCATTATGGATACCATCAGTAAAAGATACAGTGCTTGCGGAGGAAGAATCGGCGCATTCATCACCCGAAATCAACAAGTGTTAGATGCTGCAATGAAGTTTGCTCAAGCCAGATTGAGTCCACCCAGCTTTGCACAGATAGCGGGTGAAGCCGCCATTGATTTGCCTGCAGATTATTTTGATACTACAAAAGCAGAGTATAAATCTCGCCGCGATCTAATTGTTCAAAGACTCAATGCCATGGAAGGGGTGTTTTGTCCGAATCCTGGAGGAGCATTTTATGCGATGGCCAAGTTACCTATTGATGATGCAGATACTTTTTGTCAATGGTTATTGGAATCATTTGAACACGAAAAGCAGACAGTTATGCTGGCACCAGCTACCGGATTTTATGGAACCCCGGGATTGGGTAAGCAAGAAGTAAGACTGGCATACGTGCTGAATTTGAAAGATATTAATGCAGCAATGGATTGCTTGGAAAAAGCTTTGAAAATTTATCCTGGCAGAAAATAAATTGACTTTCAAATACTTATGGTTAAATAATAGCCTGGTGATAATTCATCAGGCTATTATTTTTTATATTAATTAATTATTAATATTTTACAATAGAATAAAAATGACGTATTATTTTATCATAAAGACTTAAATAAGTCAAATTATTTAAAATAATATGTGATTGAATCCCGAAAATCTTTATTTTTGTTTTGTGCACCTGAATAGTAGGGTTTTCCAATAGCATTATCTTTTTCTTATATGGCAAGCAATCGAAGACCGTCCCCTGTTTCTACAGGGGACTTTTATTTATAAACTGTAGTCAATCATTGAATTTTCAATAAACAGGATAGAATAGTGTTCATACACCCAAACAAGTCCTATAACCAACAAGTTCCTTTGTAAAAAATCATGTTTTCACAGGCAATTTTCACCCTTGTATTATCAAACATCACTTTAATTTGTCTGAAAAGAAAACTAAATATTTCAAGCTATATCTATCTTTCCATAAAATCTTTGATGATTGTTTAACAGCACCTACAGCGTTTTAGAGCAACAGTCAGAGTAAGAAAAGTATCTCTTCCTTATGAAATATATCCCCCGCATATTGGTTGTATTGTTACTCACCATCAATTGCACTTTTGGACAAAGTTATACTGCAACATATGGTTCAGCATATGCGGGTAGTTCTGGAATCAGAAACAATCCTGCTGCTTCAGTAAATAGTGCTTTCAAATGGGAAGTCACTCCGTTTTCTGTTCAAACCAAAGCAAGCACCAACTCATTTTCATTGAGTAAAAATGAACTCTCATTTATTCCTGATTCAATGAATCGGTTTTTTCATCATAATGTGGATGTCAGTTTGCTGAATGTGCTATACAAGTTGAACCCATCATCAGCATTTGCATTCAATTTGAGAGCTCGCGCCTATAATCACATACGTACTGCTCCTGTCTCAGGTAGCAATAGTATCAGTAGTATTCAAGATTTCATGAGCATGAATAATAACCACGCTTATCTGGATGGTGTTGTAACGCACAACGGTTGGATTCAAGCAGATCTTAACTACTCAAGGGTCATCAATGAAAATTATAATAGCAGATTAACTGCAGGTGCTACTTTACAGATTCATAAAAATATATCAGGTGCTTTTGCACGTATCGGTAAACTAAGTTATCTCGAATCAAAATTTCCTTCCGATACAGTATATACTTTTACAGCAGGTAGTGCCGCTTTAGCATATTCATCTAACTATGATGGATCGGCTCCGGGTGCGGGCTCCCCCGTCAAAGAATTCTTAAAGAACAGCCTGACGAGTTTGGGAATTAGTTTTGGTATAGAATATCTTCTTTACAACGAATTCACAAACAACTATCAGCAAAACAATGTGCTAAACTACCAGTGGAAAATTGGAATAGCAATCATGGATCTTGGCGCCAATCGTTTCAAGCCTAGTGAGTATGCTTCTCAATTTCGAAACTTAAATCCAGGCATTACAGATAATTCGTTAGACAATAAATTGCTCAATACTTTATTGGGTAATGATTTCAGAGACTCACTCGCTACAGTTTTCAGTAATGGAGAAGCTATCACCAACAATTTTAAAATTGGAAATCCAACCCGACTCGTCGTTAACGTAGATCGTTCTTTTGGAAATGGCTTGTATATAAATGGAGACCTGAATATTAACCTACATGGCTCATCTAACAGCCGAAAATTACTTACGAGAGAAATCAATCTCTTAACCATTACTCCACGATGGGAAACATTGAGTTGGGGCGTTTATTTGCCAGTTCAATTCAATAGCCAAAAACAGTTTCACATTGGCGCAGCGATAAAAGCAGGACCATTGATGATCGGCTTACACAACATTCAGTGGATCAAAGACATTAGAAACTTGAGCGGAGGAGGTTACCTCATGCTAAGGATCCATCCCTTTAACAAAAAACGATTACTCAATAAACTGGATTGTCCGGAATAAAAAATGGGTGGTAATGAAATCATGAAATACAACCGCTGTGTTAATCCGCTCCACTGCAATCAGATATTCAGTATTGATTCACTACCGACCCAACTATTTTAAGCAATCATTTGCTTCTCAATCCCCTGTTGATGATTGACAGGTGGGAAGCTAAAGTTCATTTTTTCATACTTTAATTTCAATTCATTCAGGATTTCGAAGCTAATCGGATGACGTATCAAATCAATGACTCTTGAAAAACGTTTTAGCTTAATGATATCATCCGGATCAATAGAAGAAGAAAGTATTACAAAACGCACAGATGGAAAAATGTAGGCATATTTTTCTGAGAATACTTCCAGAAATTCCCAGCCATCCATCACAGGCATATGAAGATCTAGAAACACCAATTCCGGTACATCAGCAGGTCCTTTACTATTAAGTAATAAGTGATCGAATACCTGTAAAGCTTTTAAACCATTGCCAGCTGTAATGACGTCTTCAGCAAACGTTGTTTTACTGATCATTTTACTGGATACAAACAAAGAAATCTCATCATCATTCACAACCATAACTTTCCTGAACATAAACTTTGTTTTTAGGTTATCTAATCCCTATCCACTGTTGGGTAACAGTGAATTTCATTAGGGGGTGGACATTGGATTTGAAACCTCTGCCTGAGTTCTCATGTTATATACGAAATATGAACTCATTCAGTTTAACAAAGTAAGATCCCTTTTCAGCCACATACAATAACGTTTCCCTTTAAAAACCGGTAGGTGTTCGGATACAATCAGTAGTAATTCTACTACATGAAAAAGCCCCGTGTTATTGAAACACAGGGCCTTTAAATACTATAAAATCTATTAATTCAATCCCCCTTTACGGGTAGCTTTTGTAGGTGCAGGCCACTGTCCGGGCTGACCTGTTCTTGGATTGATCGGAAGTACAATTTTTTCGCGTGATGTTTTTGTACTGTCTTCACTTGCCATATAAGCCAATATAGCAGTAAGAATTGCATTATTCTTTACATCATCAAATACAATCTTATCATAAGTATCACGGTTGGTATGCCAGGTATAATTGCCATAAGACCAACTCAGCGAACTCAATGAAAAAGCAGGTGCTCCTGCTGCAAGAAAGGAAGCGTAATCTGATCCACCACCCCCAGGAGAACCGGGGAAGCTGGTAGTAATGTGTTGGCGTATATCAGTAGGCACGCGTGTGAGCCAGCGACTGATGTATTCATACGAATGAAGAAATCCTTGACCGGATATATTGGTAACACGCCCGGTACCATTGTCTTGATTGAACAATGCCTGCATATTTTGTACGATCTCTGGATGATCTTCCACAAATGCACGTGAGCCATTCAACCCTTGTTCTTCACTACCCCAATGACCTACGAGAATGGTTCTTTTCGGGTTGGGAAGGATCTTTTTTAAAATTCGCATTGCTTCCATCATTGTAAGTGTACCTGTTCCATTGTCTGTAGCACCTGTGCCTCCATCCCATGAATCGAAGTGGGCAGAAAGGATCACATACTCATCCGGTTTTTCTGAACCTTTGATTTCTGCTATGGTATTAAAGGTTGGTTGAACACCTGTTTCTTTTGAATCAGCTCGAACACTGATCTGTGGTTTACTACCCGATTCAGTTAATCGAAACAATAAGCTGTAGTCTTCCAGGGACAGATCGATGGTAGGTGTTTTCTTGGTATTGGCACTAAAAATTTTATTTACACCAAAACCTTGTGACCAGTTGGATTGAATCACACCCAAAGCTCCTGCTTCTTCCAACGCAATGGCCAGTGTACGTGCGTTGTATCCTGATTTAGTGATTCTTCTTTGCCATGCCTGAGTGAGTTCAGTGCGATTCTTCTTCATCTTTTCAATAGACTCTTTGGTTCCAAATTCATCCCAGTTATAATCAGGCCTGCCAGTAGGTTGCGCCATAGATACCAGTACAAATTTTCCTTTTACAGAAGGAAGCCACTGCTGAAAAGCAATTGAATCAGCTGCATCGGCCAGTACAATGGTTTCACCTGTTACTGTTTTACCATTGGTACTAGGGCTCCATGCGAGTTGCATTCCTTCCAAAGACTTCACCCATGGAGAAATCATGTCTACATGTGTAATACCACGGTCCCATCCACGCCATTCACCCCATTTTTCATTGCGTGCTGGAATTCCCCAAGCAGTATATTTTGCTACCGCCCAATCATTGGCCTGCTTCATTTTGGGACTTCCTACCAGTCTTGGGCCAATACCATCCATTAATTCATGAGCCAGTTTTTCTAACTGAGAGTTTTCAGTTGCTTCCTTTACAATAGCATCTACGATAGGATCTTTAATGGCTTGTGTCGGACCAAATCCTGGGCGCTGAGCATTTGTCAGACTAGTAGTGCAAAGAGTTATCACTACAAAAAGCGAAGCCATATACCTGATACGACTGTTTCGCAATAAGCTGGTGTTGGTTTTCATGTGTGAAAGATAACCATTGCAGCTTGAAGATGAAAGCCGACTCGCTTTTTTAAGGATGAGTGGGTAAATGGGTCTTAATCTGGTTTAAAGCGAATGAATACCATTATTTCGAATCGATAGCTGTATTATAAATCTCCCAACAGCTTCACTTTATATCCCATTTCTTCCAAATACATTTTTAGCGGATATATGTGCATATTGCCATAGAACACAGCCATTCTTTTTGCCTTAGACCTTATGACTGCTTCGCTGATCCTTTTGGCTATGGATTTGTTTCGATAATACCAGATGATTTCAAAATCCTTCGCATCCGGATGCTCTGTTTCATTAATGATTCTTACCTGCGCAGCATCTGTAGTATCTAACCATTCTTTTCGATTAATAAAAGTAACAGCATCACATTTCTTTTTTTGTTCTTCTTCAGTGATTGCATAACGTTTCCAAAGTGCTTCCATTTTTTTATATGCAGGCGTCTGTTCTAACGCCTCAGCTAATCTTCCGAAAGTTTCACTCTGATAGGTATACGTACTTTTATCATCAGTAGGATGAACAGTACTCATATGCATGGCAGAAGCTAATGGAAATACTAGGTTATGAAACTCTGTAAGGTTCATATTAATCTTGGACCTTCTCAGATTTTTTAAAAAGGCCTTTGCAGCATACCCTGTACTATCGAATGAGTTTAACCAATTATCTTTTGCTTGCATGATCCGAAACAACTGATAGTCAGCATTACCCATATCTATATTGAGATAATAGTATTGCCAGAGTTTTGCTCTGTAAAAAGGCTTGTCGCTTTGTTGTATAAGTTTTACGTATCGTGTAATACTATCTCTAGTATTGATTCTTTTCCCTTCCCAACGTAACATAACAGAATCAAACCATGAACGATAAGTAGGTCCATAAGCCTTATTCAGACTCAAGGGGTCATCAGGCATCATATATTCAACTGCAATTGCATCTGGCTTATATCGCAATAATTTTTCTAAAGGTTTTTCCCAATTGCATTTTTGATGCGCCGGTAGCTCGTGGAAAACAGCTACTAAAACAATTTCTGGCTTTTGGGCTAAAAGTTGAAATGAGCATAAAAAAAGGAAGATGGACAGTAGAGTGGAAGATTTTCTCATTATTTCTATTTAATGAAGCACAAATAAGAGAATATGTTTTACACTAAACATTAATAATCAATAAACAGCATGAATTCGTCTATTAATTGCATTTGCAGGTCGATAATTATCTATGATAACAATGGTTAGTATCCCTTTAAATTAGTACCAATCAGAACATCAAATTGAATGTTTAAAATAAACAATTCATTACTGTAGACTTATGTACTTAAAAAAAGTACATAAAAGATGCATGTGCAAAATAAGTATCTACTTAAAGTGTGAATCATACAAATGATAAGCATCGCAGTGTAACATAGCTGCAGCAGGCTTTGTATAGTTTTGCGGTGTATCGTACTAAAAAAATAAGGTATGATATGATTAGATATTATGAAAACACAATCACAGAAAAAAAAGTATTTCAAACCACGTACATCAAGAAAGGGTTTATCATTTTTTCGATATAAATGGCTAGCTATTTTATTGCTGATTATAACAACTTTTGGCTGTAAAAAAGTAGCTGAAGAAGTCGGAACCATTGGTATTTGTCCGGAAGTAGCTTCCACTAATCCAGCCAGCTCAGAAACTGGCGTTGGTGTTGGAACTTCTATTAATGTGAGTTTTAATGAAGCGATTGATCCAGCTTCTGTAACTGCCACAACATTTGTTGTTATGCAAGGAACCACTCCTATTGCAGGTGTATTAACATACACCGGTGTTACTGCAACTTTTACACCTACTGTTTTATTAAAACCATTTACGGTTTATACAACTAAGCTTACAACAGGCATTAGTGATATGTCTCGCAATGCGATGATCAGTGATTACATTTTTAGTTTTACTACCGGTTCAGGACCTGATATTACAAGTCCAACAGTTACCTCAACCGATCCGGAAAATGCTTCTATAGGTATCTCCTTGAATAAAAAGATATCAGCTACATTCAGCGAAGTCATGGACTCATTGTCAACTACAACGGGTTTCACACTTGCTAATACAACTGTAGGTTCAGTGAATGTATCAGGGTCTATTGTTTACTCAGGAACTACTGCAGTATTTACACCTAATAGTGCATTAACAGCCAATAATACCTATACAGCCACTATTAGTGCTAGCACAAAAGATTTTGCTGGAAATAATATGTCTAGTAATTACATATGGACTTTCACCACCGGCGTATCCAGCGATAATACTTCCCCTGAAGTAATTTCAACAACTCCCGCAAATAATGCTTCAGCAGTTGTTATAAATACTAAGGTTACAGCGGTATTCAGTGAGTTCATGGATCCTTCGAGTATTAATAATTCAAGCTTTACACTGAAACAAGGTACCGTTACCATCGCTGGCCTTATAAATTACTCTGCCAATACGGCTATTTTTTCTCCTTCAGGAAATCTAATGCCAGGTACACTTTATACAGCAACGATCACTACAGCAGTAAAAGATCTTGCAGGTAACTCATTACAAAATGATTATACATGGTCATTCACAACTGGTACTGGAGTTGATGCAACTGCACCAACCATTATTTCAACAGATCCTGAAAGAAATGCTACCAATGTAACATATACTAAAAAGATCCTTGTTCTTTTTAGTGAAGCAATGGATCCGCTTACCATCAATACTGCTACGTTTAATATCAGAAACGGGAATACACTTATTGCAGGAACGGTTTCTTATAGTGGAAACACAGCTATTTTTTCTCCATCTGTTAATTTAAATGCTGAAACAGTTTATACTGGTACTGTTACCACTGGTGCAAAAGACCTGGGAGGTAATGCAATAGCAACAAATTATACCTGGAATTTCACTACAGCTAAAGAGCCCGATGTAAAAGCTCCAACCGTTATTTTAACGGACCCTACTAACAATAGTATTAATGTCGCTATCAATAAAAATCCGACTGCTACTTTTAGTGAAGTGATGAATGCTGCTTCAGCAATCGCTTCTTTCTCTCTGAGAGAAGGTGCTACACCTGTTGCCGGAATCACAACTTATTCGGGAAGAACAGTAACATTCTCCCCTACAGGTAATTTAAAAAATAGCACATTATACACAGCCACTGTCAGTACAACCGCCAGAGATACTAGTGGAAATGCACTTGTAAGCAATTATACTTGGAGTTTTACAACAGTACCTCCAACTGTTCCTATACAAAATTTAGGATCAGCATCTGATTTTGGTGCGTTTGGAGGTAGTGGAGGAATCACTAATCAGGGAACTAGAACCGTAATCAACGGCAGCATTAGTACTACTGCAGCTTCTACGCTAGTAACCGGATTTCATGAGGGTAATTCAGATGATATTTATACTGAAACCACACTAAACAGAGGGAATGTAACAGGTAGAGTATATGCTGGTCCACCAGCACCTGGTTCACCTACATCACTAGTTATAGCCATTAAAGCTCTTGAAGATGCAACAATTGCATATAACAATACTTCTCCAGCAGCAAAACCAGGAGGAACAGATCCTGGTGCAGGAGAGTTAGGAGGACTTACATTAATACCTGGTATCTATAAAGCCGCAAGTGGCACTTTTAAAATATCGAATGGAAATCTTGTTCTTGATGCGAGAGGTGATCCCAATGCAACTTGGCTATTTCAAACTGAAGCGGGTTTAACAGTAGGTATAGCTGGTACATCAGGAGCAAGAAGTGTATTACTGATCAACGGAGCTCAGGCTAAGAATGTGTTTTGGCATGTAGGCAGTGCTGCCACAATTAATGGCGCAGGCGGAGGTGTTATGACAGGCACCATTGTTTCAAGAGCAGGTATTACTATTTCGACAGCAGGCGTTGCTGTTATTACAACCATCAACGGAAGGGCTATATCTCTTGTTGGATCAGTTACAATGGTAAATACTGTCATCAACGTACAATAAAACTACTACTTGCCACACATCAAAAACAGTGTGGCGAGTAGACTAAAAAATAAAATATGTCAACAGTTTATAAATACATCCAACAATTCATAACGATTATATTGATTGTAAGTTTAACAGGTATACATGCCGATGCCCAAAAAGTAAAACGCAATGAGCCAATCTGGTGGTTTGGACAATCAGGCGCACTAAATTTCAACAACTACCGTGGGACAACCCAAATGATCAATCAAAATTTAAGTGTTCCCACTGCCTTTCATAAAGGCAATAGTATTCGACCCTACATTTCTCTGTTAACTGAATATCGCCCAAATAAAACATTGGGAGGAATGCTAAATGTAGCATGGGATAACCGTGGCGGTGAATTCAATACCGTTATGGCTCCGTGTAATTGTCCGGCAGATCTTTCTACCGGTTTAAGTTACTTAGTGATTGAACCAAGTTTAAGACTGGCTCCTTTTTCTTCTGCATTCTATGTATTTGCGGGGCCAACATTAGGTATTAATTTATCAAAAGCTTTTACCTACAAACAAGATAAACAAACAGATGTAAGAGAAGACTGGAGTGATATCCGAAAAACAGTTTTTTCGGCTCAAGCAGGTTTGGGTATTGATATTCCGGTATCTGCAAAAAGCAGTGAAACACAAATGACCATTTCGCCTTTTGCATCTTTTCAAACAGATTTGGGAAATTCACCACGCACTGTTGAAACTTGGTCAAACTATACGATCCGTACAGGAGTTGCTTTAAAATTTGGAACAAGAAAATCTACTTTGAAAAAAGTTCCTGATGCAGTTGTTTCAAAGCCTGTAATTGTGGTAAAAGAAAAGCCAGTGATTGTTGCTGAAAAAGAAGTACTCTTTACCGTACGCGCACCAAAAATTGTACCGGCACAGAGACAAGTAAAAGAAACTTTCCCTTTGAGAAACTCTGTGTTTTTTGATATGGAATCAAGCAATATTCCATCCAGATATGTACAACTGAATCGCACACAAGCTGCTGCATTTAAAGAAGAAGGACTTCAACAAAATCAGCCTGACAATTTAAACAACGGCCGTTCTGCCAGACAAATGGCAGTGTACTATAATATCCTGAATATTAAAGGAGACCGTTTACGTAGTTATCCAAACAGTACCATCACTTTAACCGGTGCTTCTGCCAACAATCCTGATGAAGGGAAACTGATGGCTGAAAATATTAAAGCATATCTCGTCAATAATTTTGGTATTGACGCTGCAAGAATTAATACCGTTGGAAGAAGTAAACCTGTTATACCATCTGAGCAACCAGGTGCTACTCAAGATCTTGCGTTATTACGTGAAGGCGACAGAAGGGTTGATATTGAAAGTAATTCAAACGAATTATTATTACAAGTAGGTGGTAGCAGTTCTCCCTTTCTGAAACCGGTTCAATTTACCTCTTACCAGATTGATCCATTAGACAGCCATGTAATTTTCAATGCTGAAGGCGCAAGTCAATCAATGAAATCTTGGTCTGTAGAAGTGATTGATGACAAAGGATTTTCCAAGTATTATGGCCCCTATTACACAGACAGAGCTTCTGTTGCTGGCTCCACCATTCTAGGTGCTAATGCCTCGGGTGATTATAAAATCATTATGACTGGAGAAAATGTAAGTGGCCGAATAATTCAGAAAGAAAGTTCAGTAAGATTATTGAAAAAAGAAGAAAGCAAAGAAGAAGGTCTACGTTATAGCATCTTATTTGACTTTGATAAATCAGATGCGCTCGATTCCTATGAAAGATTCCTGTCGGATGTTGTAACCCCCTTGATTCCAGAAAATAGTACAGTGATCGTGCATGGGCATACAGATATCATCGGCGATGAGAAATACAATCATACCCTTTCTCACGAAAGAGCAGTTGGCACACAAAGAATCATAGAAAGTGCTTTAAAAAGAGCAGGAAAAAAGAATGTAAAATTCGAAAGTTTCGGATTTGGTGAAGATGAAAATCTGGCTCCTTTCAATAATAAGTTTCCAGAAGAAAGATTCTATAACAGATCTGTAATCATTGATATTATACCAAACAAACAATATTGAAATAGCAATTAGGCTACTAGATCTTTTATAATAAAGGTTACCTTAATCAGGTAGCCTTTATTATAAATTTAATAATGTATTGAAATTAGATTATCTCTTGACCTAACCTGTCTAGTGAGAAGTAAAAATTTGTATTGTAACCATACACAGTAATATACCATTTTCCTGATTGAGGGGAATGAATCCTGATAATCTCCTGATCTCTGTTCGGATTGATACAGCATCTGCTGGTAGTCCATTTATATCCTGAAATTGTACTAATCACCGTGTTAGCATTATACCGCAAAAACAGATCTTCAGTATTGTAATAATATTCGTCTACTATTTCACTTATAAATACTTCTAATTCTTTAATATCAGTAGGTAGTGTTAGGGTAAAAAATTATCTATCTAAAAGTCTGCGATGATAACTGATTTGACCCAGATGATAATCCAGATGACCAAAAAGATGGATAAGAAAGAACGCTACAGTCATATCCTGTTCTTCAAACACCTTAACAGGGTATTTTTCTTGAAAATTCTTTTCTGTCATTAATGATAGAACCCTTTCGATCATGTGATCTGTCTCATCAAGTTGGGTCATCAAAAAATCCAGCGTCACATCTTTATCAGTAAATTCTTTATCCCGATTTCTCCTATAGCCCGTATGTCCTAATATAGCACCGATATACGTATTTAAGTTCCCTACAAGATGTAGCACCAAATTACCCGAAGAGTTGTTCACTTCATTTGCTACTACCCATATAGCTTTTTTATTTTTATAAGCTTGTATTTCACTCTTTACTCTTAAGAGATCTCGATGAAATAAATTTATTAATGCTTCTTTCATAGTATTAAAAGATAGAAGCGAAGATGAAACTTCGCTTCTTATTTACGTACTGCCTACGTAAATTACAACCAAACATGAAAAATTAACCCACTAAATATTATATGCAGCTATTAAATCTTTTATGCGGTAAGATTTCAAAGCATCTTCAATCATATCATAAGAAGTTGTTTGAGGACAAAACAGATAACTAGGTGCTACCATTTCTTTCGTACTATCGATATCAATGTGTATAATACTTTTAATATTAAATCGAGTTCCAAATTTGTGATGGAAATCAACCACTTTTTTCTTGTAGACTGTAGATTTAGGCTTAAAAACAGTAGCTACTCCTTTCATCTGCAAACCAACTTGTCTAAAAATATCCAATATGCATACACAAACTTTATTGTTTAGCTGTATGTTTTTTTCCGAATTGGGCGATGCAATATTGGCTATATAAAAATTGGAAGAACCATCGTACAGAAACATTTCCTTAGGCGAAACATTCGGCAGCATATCATCATCTACAGTGGCCAGCCAACATAAAATATAATTATTGTGCTCAATCATATTAATAATAATGAAAAATTGATGTATCAGAATTTACCAAACGGTCAAACATGTAATGGGTTTCAATTTCTTTTATCTTTCGTTTCAATGAATCATATTCATAAGTATACCTGAATTCTTGCAATACTTTCCCTTCACTAGTAACATAAAGTATCTTACCAGGATTACCCATTACAACTTTTTCCTGGTACGGAAAAGCAATCATCTCCTTTAGCTGTAGATGCCAACTAGTATTGATAAAATTATCATACGCCTGGTATTTAATAGAATAATAGAGTTCCCATTGATTGGCATTTCGATTGTAAATCTGTTTCTCTATAAGATTTCCTGTGCTATCATATATATATTCAGTTTTAGTAGAATACACCCATTGGTTATTGATCAAAACCAATTTGTCATCTGTTACAACTTTACTGTTAGAGAAAGAAACACTATGTCTTTCAATCATCCTTTCACTCAAATCTTTTACATCCATTATACAATTCTTATCAGGTAAATAAGTATACTCAACTCTTCGGTTCATATAACTAAGAGATACTAATTTTCCTGAATCGTAAGTAAAAACTCGACGCAGTATTTCTTCGCCTGAAAAATTTTGAACTTTAATATTTTTTATCTCATTCTCTAAAGTATATTCCAGAAAATGATCATAATCAATACCCTGAATTCTATGAATTCGAGATAAAACTTTCGATGGCTCTCTCTCTTTTTTAAGATCAGCCTTACTACAACTTGTGGTTAAAACACCCAACAGAGACACTATCAAATACAAAAATAGTTTCATGAAAGCAAAGAAAAACCAGAAACTAAAAAAGCCTGATTAAATTAGACTGGCGAGTTGATTAAGATGACAGACTACCCATTTTTACCGACTAATTTATTAAGATCCAATTGCATCTTAATATTTGCTCTTTCATATAAACCCTGCTCCAATTCAATTTCAACAAAACCGTATTTTTTATACAGATGAATAGCGGGTTGTAAGATCGTGTTAGAATATAAGATAAGTTTATCCCAATGGTGTGATTTTGCAAATCTTATACAGAAACTTAACAATTGATCTCCAATACCTTTTCCTCTGAAACCTTCTTTAACGGCCATCTTTCCCAACTCATAAACGCCTCGTTCTTTGAACAGTAGAGAGGCGGTACCAATGACCCCATCTTCATTTTTTGCCAAAAAAATAAAACCGCCTGGTTCGATAATATACTTATCAGGATCTGATAAAGAACGAATATCTCCCTCTTCAACTTTAAAGTAAGAAGTTAACCATTCATAATTTAAATCTTTAACCCATTGCTTATATGTTGAATTATAAGGTATAATTTCAACTTGTTTCATAACCATTACAAATTGTCTTTTAAAAGCTGCATCAATTGATCTTTATAGTATCTACCGATAGGAACTTGATGCTTTTTAATTTCAACTACGTCATTGGTAAATGCCTCAATACGTTTTAAGGATATAATGAAGGATCGATGTACCCTTAAAAAACTGTTGGGCAGTCTTTTCTCAATACTGGAAATACTGATTTGTGTAATGATCACCGCTGAATCCGTATATATCTTGATATAATCCTTCATACTTTCAACAAAAAGAATGCTATCGAGCAACACCTTCACATTTTTCCCATTGGCTTTCACATATATAAATGACTGTGAGTTTCCCGGCTCTTCTTTTGGGTCAACATTTAACGAGTGAATTTCCGTAGGCACTACTTTGTTCATTGCCTTTATAAATCTTTCTATAGATATAGGTTTCAATAAGTAATCTATAACATTCAGATCATACCCTTCTAATGCATATTCTTTATAAGCAGTTGTAATGATGATTTTAGGAGGATGTTGCAGGGTTTTTATAAAATCAATACCAGATATGTAAGGCATTGCAATATCTAAAAAAATAAGATCAATCTTTTCTTTTTTTATGACCTCGAAAGCTGCTATTGGATTATTAAACTTTCCCAATAGTTCAATGAAAGAAAAGTTAGAGAGATAATTCTCAATCACGTTTTGAGCCAATGGTTCATCATCGATTATAATACATTTTAGATTGTACATACAAAAATATTTTATAAAGGTATCTGTAACGAGCTATGGTAGTAGCAATCGCGTTGTTCATTAACGATTTCAAAATCAACATACAATAATAACAATCTTCGTTTCAGATTCTCTAGCCCAATCCCACTTGCAGAATTAGTGCTTTTCAAATTATCATAGGTACTATTTTCTACGGTAAAAAAAAGTATCCCTTCTTTAATAACAATATCAATCGTGATCCAAACTTTCTCTCCCGGTACATTCACTGCATGCTTAAATGCATTTTCTACGAATGGAATCAAAATCAATGGAGGGATCATAAAGTGTTCCGTTCTTTCCGGAGTATTGAATGACAACTCAAGCTTTTCACCAAACCTTATCTTTTCTAAGTTTATATATTGTTGCAAATAATTTACTTCTTTGGATAACTTGATTTTCTCAGCGGATGTCTCATATAACATATAGCGAAGTAATTCCGAAAGTTGCAATATACTTTTCCCTGCTTGTTTCGAGTTTTCAAGTGTCAACGAGTAAATGTTATTCAGTGTATTGAATAAAAAATGTGGCTGAACTTGCGTTTTCAGATAGTTCAGCTCGCTCCTTACTTGTTCTAATTGCAGTTGACTCGTTTCACCTGCCTTCTTAAAATATTGGAGAATCAAGATAATGATTGTTGATACAATGACGACAGAGTAAATTGGCAATGAGTAAATTGTGAATCTTTCAAAGTCAAACATGAAAGAATCCGAAAAGATTGTTTGAATAAGCCCAGATAAAAAAAGTAATGGTATAACAGATAAGATATAATACAAATATTTTTTCTGAAAGAAAAAATGCTCTAATAAATAAGCATTTAAATAAACAGCTAATACTTTAACAGGAAGCCTTGTTATACCGTAGAAGGTTTGATCAATGTATGCTTTATCAAAAGTGTACCATAAATAGGCATTTATTACAGAATAAAGAAGCCAAAAAATAAGATGTACGACCACTTTTCTGTATGGACCCTTCGCTAGCATTTATGCAAGTTGTATGATTCTAATATCGGCAATTCTTAATTTAGATAGATTAACCCAATTTACCAATATTTAACATCAAATAACCCACGAACGGCAAAGAGATAACACTTCAGTTGTTTGTGGGTATAGTCGGTGAATTTGGCTTTTCTTTCGAAATTTATTATACCAACGAATTACTTTTCGGTATCATTTTATAATACCAGTATTATGAATTTCCCGTCATTTTCATTTTCCATCACTGATTTCACCAGTATTCACCCGGAAATACATACAGGGCTGACTGGGTTCGCAGAATGGAGAACTTTGCAAAAAAACGAGATCAGAATCAGACTTGTTAAATACTCAAATGATTATTTAGCTGATCACTGGTGTAACAAAGGACATATCATTTTTTGTGCAGAAGGAGAAATGGAAACCGAATTGATTAACGGAGAGAAGTATCTACTAAAGAAAGGCCAACTTTATACTGTAGGGGATAACGCGGATGCACATAAATCATATTCAAGAAATGGCTGTACCTTGTTTATTGTAGATTAGGTTTTATTTACTTATAACGACTAAACTAAAAAAAATATGCCGACTTATAATTTAAAAATCAATGGCGTTACAAAACAAGTGAATGTAGATGGTGCTACACCATTGCTTTGGGTCTTGAGAGAACATTTAAATCTTGTAGGTACAAAATACGGTTGTGGCGTGGCTCAATGTGGTGCTTGTACCATATTGGTTGACAATAATGCAGTTCGCTCTTGTATGTTACCTGTTTCAGCAGTTTCACAAAAAAGCATTACAACCATTGAAGGTTTGAGTGAGCATGGTGATCATCCTGTACAAAAAGCATGGCTAGATATTGATGTCGCGCAATGCGGCTACTGTCAGACCGGACAAATCATGAGTGCAGTAGCTTTATTGAATAAAAACCCAAATCCATCTGATTCAGAAATTGAAGCTTCTATGAACGGCAATATTTGTAGGTGTGGAACATATCTGCGGATTAAAGAAGCGATTAAAAAAGCAGCAACAGAAATGTAATGCATTGGAGACATCCTCACATTTTAAACATCACAATTCTTCGTCATGGAAAATTCTAAAACATCTAACAATAATAGAAGAGCCTTTTTAAAATCTTCATTGCTTGCAGGGGGCGGTTTAATGATCAGCTTCAGCGGATTGGCTGCATTAAATTTAGAAAATAAAGTAGATCCTGCAGATATCCCCAACGAATGGTATGAATTAACAGGTTATATCAAAATAACACCTGACAATGTGATTAAAATATTCAATCCGAATCCAGAATTTGGTCAAAACGTAATGACATCATTACCCATGATCGTAGCAGAAGAGTTAGATGTTGATTGGAAAAAGGTAATCGTAGAACTTGGCCCACACGACAATGTAAAACTAGGGCCACAATTCAGTGGTGGTAGTAACTCTATACGAACGTACTGGAAACCTCTGCGTGAAGCCGGTGCAGCGGCAAGAAGCATGTTGCTGACAGCAGCAGCACAAACCTGGAATGTAGCTGTTGATGAATTGACAACCAAAGGAGGCATCATTTACCACAATAAAACCAATAGATCAGGAAACTACGGAGAGTTTGCTTCAAAAGCAGCAAGTATAGTTATTCCAAAAGAAATAAAGCTGAAGGATATAAAAGATTTTACAGTTATAAGAAACTCTCAAAAGAATGTAGAAGGGCAAAAAATCGTTACAGGTAAGCCTCTGTTTGGACTTGATTATACACAGGAAGGAACCTTAACTGCAATGATTGAACATCCACCTGCCTTTGGGTTAAAACTAAAATCTTTTGATGCTACAGAAACATTAAAAATGCCTGGCATCAAAGATGTATTTACATTAAAGTTGTATGAAGATGGTTATGAACAGGCTTGGTTTGACACTCGTACGTTTAATGATTTGTTGGTAATAGTAGGAACCACCACATGGGAAGTCATGAACGCCCGAAAAAAATTAAAAGTACAATGGGAGCCCAAAGGAGATACAAAAGACATTTTAGTAGGAAGAAGTGGCAGAAGAGAGGTGATTGTTCCCGGCGCTCTTGAAAGTACTGATGTTCATCTTGCAAAAATGAAAGAGTATGCAAGCAAGCCTGCTCAAATATTACGAAAAGATGGAGATCCCGAGGCAGCCTTTAAAAAGGCAACTAAAATTATTGAACGTACGTACAATGCTCCATTTTTGGCTCACAATTGTATGGAACCAATGAATTGCTTTGCTCATGTAACAGAAGACAAAGCATTGATCGTTGGTCCACACCAGTCTCCAGGTTGGATAGAACCTACTTTATCGAAAATTTTAAATTTACCTGTTGATAAAATTGATATAAAAATTACGCGCATGGGGGGCGGTTTTGGTTTGAGGGCATATGGACACACATTTACGGAAGCTGCCCTTATTTCAAAAAAAGTAAATGCCCCCATTAGACTCGTTTACAGTCGGGAAGATGATATGACCTACGGAATTTATCGACCTATGTACACGGCTACTTATCGTGCTGGATTTGATGAGAATAATCAGTTAATTGCATTTCACGTAAAAGGCGGTGGTGTACCGGACCATCCCATTCATGAAAACAGATTTCCTGCAGGCGCTATCGATCATTATTTAGCTGAAGGATGGGAAATCCCTTCGAACATTACCATTGGCGCTTTTCGCGCTCCACGCTCAAATTTTAATGCAGCTGCAGAACAATCTTTTTTGGATGAAATTGCAGAAGTAATGGGTAAAGACCCCATTGATTTCAGACTAGAATTATTGAAAAAAGCAAAAGAAAAACCTGTAGGTCAAAACAATGATTATGATGTAGATCGTTATGAGCAAGTCCTGAAATTGGTCAAAGAAAAATCAGGTTGGAATGATCCTGCAAATCGAAAATATAGTCGAGGAGTGTCAGCCTATTTTTGTCACAACTCTTATGTAGCTCATGTTGTTGACATGGTAAATAAAAACGGGCAACCGATTATAGAAAGGGTAACCAGTGTTGTTGATTGCGGCATTGTCATTAATCCCGATGCCGCCGAAAATATGGTACAAGGTGCAATAGTAGATGGCATTGGAAATGCATTGTATGGTGAACTTACCTTCAAGAATGGTGCTCCGGAAAAAAATAATTTTACCCGTTACAGGATGATTCGTCATCGGGAATCACCGAAAAAAATCGATGTACATTTTGTACAAAGCGATATTAGTCCAACTGGATTAGGTGAGCCACCGTTCCCGCCTATTTTTGCTGCAGTGGCAAATGCTTTGTACAGAAATACCGGCAAAAGGTTTTATAGCCAACCATTCTTAAAATAACTTATCAGAAAGACAATCATAAAAAGCCTCTCTATAATTAGAGGGGCTTTTAGCATTTTTAAATAAAAAATGATGAAAGAAAGTTCAATAAAGCTAATATTAAACGAATTCAGACTATTTTTTTAACTACAGGAACCAATCTAATCAAATAACTCAATAAGTAGGATAATACAAAGCCTGTAAAACTTACAAAAATAAATTTAGCTGTTGCCGTAAACTCCAGTTTTAATAATAGCTTTTGAATAACTATCACTATAAACACATGTACCAAATATATCCCATATGCGTTTTCCGATAAAGAACGTAAGAGATTAGATTGAGTGTTTAGTTGAACTTTAAAAAAGCACATAATTCCAACAGACAAACCAACACACAATATTGACTCTACAGAGCTTTTTACAAACCATTGTTTTGCAATGATCTCAGGAATAAAAAATTGAGAAATAAAAGCTAATACAGATAAAAAAAAGAAAAAAACACCATTTCTCAAATTCAAGAAGCGTAAGGCATCTGCCTTTTGAAAAAAAACTCCAAGGAAAAAAAGGCTCAAATACTGCGGCACATGTGCTACCTCAACTGGAATTAGCCATGTTTTCCAAACATCAATAGGATAAAACAAACGTATAAGACCTGAGCTAAGAGATAAAAAAAGTACATACCCAGCAATTTGCTTGTATGTTATATTCATCGTTTTGAATTTTATAAAAGGTTTGATAAGCCCTCTTATAAAAATAAATAACAGTGAATAAATCAATAAGGATGCCACAAACCATAAGTGACCAACTGCCTTTGGGGGTTCAAAAAAATAGGTACGATAAAGAAAAATTATAATTGATTCATTGGATTCAGATAGTAAGTAATTGAATGGTAAAAAAATTATGAAAGTAAAAAAGACAAGTGGAATGCCAAGTCTTTTTAGTCGATCGGAAATAAATATTGCCAAGTCCTTACGTTGCAAGCTAAACATCATAAAGTAGCCTGATATAAAGAAGTATAAGCCCATCATAAAAGATGCATTGATAAAGAAAAAGTACCCTAAATACGTTGCATTTACAGTATCTTGAACTGGCCACATACCTCCTGTAGGACCATACGCTTGAGCTGCATGATGTGATACGACTAAAAGAGTAAGAAATACTTTTACATTATCGATGTAACCAATTCTACTTTTAGTACTCATAAGCATATGCTTTTGAGGGTCATTAATAATTCCGACTATTCGAAACTCAATAATCTAACCAGCATTTAAATTCTACGATTCTATCTTTACTTACCTGCACTAAAGAATCGCTCCCGACGCCAGGCTTAATATGAACCACTACATTTCTTCCTGCATGAATTTCAATTTTATCAATAGCCTGATGTGTAATCAAAAAATTTCGGTTGACTCTAAAGAAATGTTTGGGGTCAACAGATGATGAAAGTTGATCTAAGCTTCCAGAATAAGGCAGCTTTTGTCCATCGGATTTAACGATAAAAATGACTTTATTGGCAGAATAAAAATAAGCGACATCAGCAACTGGAATAGAGTGTAATCTTGATCCGAGAGTAACTGCAAACCTTTCTTTATAGTTATTTTTTTCTGTTGTGAGAATTTTAATTTTTTCATAAAGTGACTCAACACTTTGGTGTACTTGACTATTCCGAAATTTATCTAACGCTATACTTAATTCTTCTTCATCACAAGGCTTCAATAAATAATCTATACCACTTGTTTTGAAAGCCTTAATCGCATAAGCATCATAAGCAGTTATAAAAATTACCGGTTTTTTCCATTGCAAAGATTCAAATGCTGAAAAAGAAATACCATCATCTAGATGAATATCAGCCAAAACGAGGTCTGCATTCAATAATGGCAGCTGTTGTTTCACAGATTCTACACTATCTAAAATTGCTACCACTTCCATATCTGGAGCTAAAGCGGCTAATGTATCTTTGAGATATTGTGCTCCATATTTTTCATCTTCTACAATTACAACTTTATAATGCATACACTCATTAAGATTGTTTTACCATTGGTATTTCTACAAAAAAAGTTTTATCGATTATATACTTAACTGGTGTTTCAGCCCCAAGATATTTGTATCTACTTTTGATATTGAACCAACCAATGCCAAGACTTTCGGCTTCTACATTTTTTGGATTATGATTGTTTGAAACAACTAATCGCATTGACTCATTAAGTCTAATTAAGATTTGTAAAGGCTCCTGCTTGCTACAATGGTTGTGCTTAATAATATTTTCAATAATAGGTTGCAAAATGAAATCCGGAACAAAGTAATTAATCTGTACATCTTCGGGAATACTAATCTCGTAATTGATTTTATCTTCAAATCTAACACTAAGCATATAGAGATATGATTTTACTGTCTTTAGCTCTTCTTTTAGTGTTATCCATCCTGACCTCTCCGTTTCCAAAACCTTACGATAAAAATCAGCCATACTTTTCGTAAAATCGTGTGCAAGTTTTGGATTAGTATTAATAGTTGCAGCTATAATATTAAGGTTATTAAACAAAAAATGAGGGTTCAGCTGTTGACGAAGCATTTGTAGCTGCGCCTGCATGAAAGATTGCTCTGCCTGATGCTTTGCATCTTTCTCATGGCTATACAATCTGTACACTCTATGTCCCACTTCTACACTAAATAAAATTGCATTAATAAAAAAATAATACACCATTATAAAACGAAACTCAGAAAGTTCTTTAAGCTTTATATCAATAGACTGTTTAATTAAGACAGTAAGCAATATCCCAATTAAAAAAAGCATAAGAAGTCCAATTAATTCGGCTTTAATAAAATTAATGAGTACTTCCATTTTACCATTTTCACCACGAATCGTTTTTGCAAAAAAGCCTCGCATCAAAAAGCGGGTCATCCAAAAAAAACAATAGACGTAGCAAGAAGCAAATAACACTTCTCCAAGAACATTTTCATGAAAATGAATCGGCAATCCATGTATAACAATGTCCTGAACAATACTGATCAGGGCACCCAAAATAATGGAAAGAATAATTCTGCTAAGTTCCTTATTCATATACTAGAAAGACAACCGGGATTATCCGGTTGCCTTATAGATGTAATTTACTGATTTAAGACCCATTCTACACCTGACCTTACCAGTTTTGGCTCATCTAGCTGAATGTAATGTCCACTTTTAGATGTGGCGCTAAACCATCCTTTTGAGCCAGCTGCTGTAGCCCACTCGCGATGCAATGTTTCTATGATTGCTTTTATTGGAGCTGGCTCTTCAGAAGTCGGTTTAATACTGGTCAAAACCGCAATTGGTAGTTCGGTAATCTTAGGAAATGTTTTAATGATTGTATAATTATCCTTGAAGTTTGATCTGAATTCTTCTTTAACCGATCCTTCAGGCATAACCGCTAATGCTTGATTAAGTTGCTCCTCTAGAATAGCCGAGAACTCAGTTCGCTTATCAGCCGGAATCATTGTCATCAAAGTATCCAACTGTCGTTCGTGTGTTGCGTCAACTAAAACAAGCCCCTTTACTAAAGACGGATATTGATGGTAAAAAAGACGTGCATAAATACCGCCCATTGAATGCCCCACGAGTATGTAAGGGGGCTTTGCATTTACAGCATCTAAAACTTGTTTTAATTCATTAACAATCACAGTAGCATTTCTGACACCTTGTACATTCTCAGACTTCCCTACACCTGCTCTGTTGTAGGCAAAAAAACCATATCGCCCATCGTGCATATTATACATATAATTCCAATTGCCCATCTCTGAATTGTACCCACTTAAATAGACGATGGTCCCTAACTCACCCTCTGCATAGGCAACCTCGGTTGATTTTTGGTTGACTTGAATTATACTTTTTTTGATAACTGCACTCTGAATCTCTGATTTTTTACATGAAACTAGAGTAATAATTGAAAGTGCTATTAATAATATTTGTTTCATTGGTTGTATCTTTTATCAATTTATAATCCGCCAAACAATAAGCTAATACCCCCGTCAACTCCATTCATTCTTTGCTTTGTAAATCCTGTATTGTTTGTCTTACCTGTCATTAAATAAGAACCATGAACCTGCACTTGCATAAAAGATGTAACAGGAACATTTAGAATTAATTTAGGCTGAATCACCGGTGTCCATTTACCATCCAGTTTGTAATCAGGTTTTATCCCTGTTGATTTTGTATGAAGGGCTCCAATACCTGTAGTAAGCCCGGCAGAAACGTGTACATTTCTTAATTGTCCGAAACGATATTCATTGTATAGACCATAGTAGGAAAATTGAAACTTTCTATTCTCGGCGCCTATACGTTTACTCAAGAAAAAGTTATTACCAGAAGCTCCAAATGTCCATTTATCATTGATAAGGATACCACCATATCCTCCGATGTTTAAAGCCATTTTGCCATCAATGTTTGTTACCGAAACCATTCCGGCTCCGAGACCTTTAATTTTACTTTTACTTTGTGCATTAACAGCTATTGCTGTAATCACTAGAAACGCGAATAAGATTGCTTTTTTCATTGCTTACTTTTTTTAGATAAAAATTTTTTTTACAGAGCAAAATTGTGCAAGTGCCAGAAGACGATTTTCCAACTCTTACCCGAATGACCATTTTAGCTAACCGAATGACTAATTGGACGATTTTTTAGTGAAAACAAGTCAAAGTGTGAGTAGATATGAGACCAACCTTAGCATGTAGCTATACTGAAAGAAGGTATCTTTTATGAAGCATTCTGTAGTGGGAGCAGGAGTTGAAACCAGTGATTTTTTGACTTCTAGGTGTTGTTTTATTGATTGGCGCAGCCCTAGATATTTTGGGGAATAAGCAAAAAAAAGAGCCTCGAATGAAGGCTCTTTATATTCTGTAGCGGGATCGGGAGTTGAACCCGAGACCTTTGGGTTATGAATCCAACGCTCTAACCACCTGAGCTACCCCGCCAAGGGTGTAAATTTTCATTTACGGGGTGCAAATATAGGGGTTCGGTTTTAGTATGCCAACAATTTGACGATTCGTTCTTTCACTGTTTGCGCATTGGGCAGCATTGCCGCTTCCAATACCAGATTAATAGGTACCGCAGGCAGATTCAACGCTCCCATCACTTCTACACGGGCATCCAGGAAATGATAACACTGGTTGGAAATACGTAATGCCAATGCTTCGGCAAAAGAATTATTTTGTTGCTCCTCACTCAATACCAATACTTTACCATGTTTTTTGACCTGATTAAAGATCATTTCTTCATCCAAAGGATGCAGTGTCCTTAAATCCACTATTTCAACCTGTCCGGGTAATTGTGCTGCCGCTGCTTTCGCCCAGTATACCCCCATTCCATAAGTGATCACACAAACAGTTTCCCCTTTTTTTACCCTTTCTGTATCAGCAGCAAGTACAATATTTGCTTTCCCCAAAGGCAGGATATAATCACTCGATGGTTCTACCATCTTAGCATCTTCAGTTCCGGGTACTTTGCTCCAGTATAATCCTTTATGTTCTAACATCACCACCGGATTTGGATCATGGAATGCCGCTTTCAGCAAGCCTTTCATATCAGCGGTATTTGACGGATAAACCACTTTTATACCTTTTATGGTCAATAAAGTGCTTTCTACACTTCCGCTATGATAAGGCCCGCCTCCCCCATAAGCACCTGTAGGCACCCTTAATACCATACCCACCGGAAATTTACCATTGGATAGATAACAAGATTTGGATAACTCTGTCACCAATTGATTGAATCCGGGATAGATATAATCCGCAAATTGTACTTCTACCATGGGCTTGATTCCAAGAGCGGAAAGACCGGCCGTAGAACCCACTATATAAGCTTCCTGAATGGCCGTATTGAATACACGGTGTTCCCCAAATTTATCTCCGAGTGTGGCTGCCTCTCTAAATACACCCCCTAAACGAGCTCCCACGTCTTGACCATAAAGTATCGCTTCAGGATGTTCTTCCATGATTTCTTCGATGGCATGTAACGCAGCATCGACCATTAATATCCTTTCACCATTTTTCGGATTACGTTGGCCTTTTTCTTCTTTAACGGGTGTGGGTGCAAATACATGTTCTTCCACAGAAGAAGGATCTGGATCAGGCGCAGATTTTGCTCTTTGAAAATCTGACAATACTTTTTCTTCAGCTTGCTTTTCTATTTCAGTGATGACATGTTCTGCTATACCAACATCAGTAAGTAGTAACCTTAGTTTGGGAAGCGGGTCATACAATCCATGCTTTAATAAATCTTCCCTGTTTCTATAAAACTCTCTTCGTACACCGCTAGTATGATGCCCAAGTAAAGGCACTTTGGCATGTACCAGTGCAGGTTTTCTTTCTGTACGTGTATATGCAATGGCTTCTGCCATGGTTTCATAACTACGAATAAAATCGCTCCCATCACATTGCCATCTTTTCAACCCTTTGAATCCTTGCGCATAATCATAAGCATTCATCGCCCGTACTTCTTCCGCAGAAGCACTAATACTCCATTGATTATCCTGTACCAAATAAATAATAGGTAATTGTTTAAGTACTGCAAATTGTAAGGCTTCACTCACTTCTCCTTCTGTTACACTTCCATCACCAAGAGAACATACGACAATAGGTAACTGTCCGTTGATGCTTCGGAGTTTATCACTCTGTATTCTTTCCAGATATTGAATTCCTTGCGCCAATCCTGTGGTAGGAATGGTTTGCATACCGGTTGCACTACTCTGATGAATGATAGAAGGACGATTTTCATCTCTACTGCTCGGGTGACAGTAATAAGAGCGCCCACCGGAAAAAGGATCTTCCTTTTTTGCCAGTAGTTGAAGCATCAATTCATACGGTTGAAAACCGATCGATAACATAATGCTATCATCTCTATAGTATGGACTTACCCAATCGCAGGGTAGCAATTGAATACCCGTTGCCAATTGAATGGCTTCATGACCACGAGAAGTAGAATGCACATATTTACAGACCTGCCTGTTGGCTTCATAAGTATCACACATGGTCTTTGCAGTGACCATGAGTTGATAAGCCTTTAAGAGTAATTCCGGGGTAAGCATCAAATTAGACGATCTTCTTTTCCTAATGATTATTTGATCTCGAGTTCGAACATTTTTTCTTCTTTAAGATATCCTTCCAACACGTCTCCCACTACACATTCACCAACTCCGGAAGGGGTTCCGGTGAAAATCAGATCCCCAATATTCAGTGAAAAGTACTGAGAAATATGTGCTACTATATAGTCACAGGAAAAAATCATTTGAGAAGTGTTCCCATCCTGAACCAATTCTTTATTTTTTTTCATAGAGAACTGTATGGGTGAGCGCATTAATTCAGGTTGTGTGGGTATCCATTTTCCAATAACTGCAGATTGATCCCAAGCTTTTGCTTTCTCCCATGGTAACCCTTTCTTTTTCAATTCAGCCTGAATATCTCTGGCTGTAAAATCAATTCCTACCGTAATTGAATCATAGTATTTCGAGGCCTGATGTTCCTGTATGTATTTACCATTCTTAGAAACACGGAGTACCAACTCTGCTTCGTAATGAAGTTCATTGGTAAACTCTGGATAATAGAAAGGTGCATTGGGTTGAAGCAATGCAGATTTGGGCTTCATAAAAATGACCGGTTCTTCCGGAACTGCATTTCCAAGCTCCTTTGCATGATCAGCATAATTCCTGCCTACACAAAAAATTTTCATACTCTTACGTTTATCATATTAACCAAACATCGCTATATCTATACCTGAAAAGATAGGGTTTTCATAGGATCATGCCGGACATATCTTATAAATCCATAACGTCTGATAAAGACTTATATTATAAGAAATTCAGGTTATTTACCTGACTCATGGTTTTCTCCAACCCAACTGCAGCAAACGACTCTATGATCTCCACAGATTTGTCAATCTTTACCTGAACTATTTTTTGTTCTTCCGGCAACCATTTACCCAATACAAACTCAACTTGCCGACCTTTTGGAAACTGGTTACCAATACCAAAGCGAAGTTTGGGGTATTGATCCGTACCGAGGGTCAATTGGATATCTTTTAGCCCATTGTGTCCGGCATCAGACCCCGAGCCTCGTAATCGTAATTTACTCAAAGGTAATGCTAGGTCATCAACAATGGTAAGTGTTCTATCAACATCAATCCCTTCCTTATCCATCCAATATTTCATCGCTTTCCCACTTAAATTCATGTATGTAGTGGGTTTGATACAAAGAAAAATACGGCCTTTCCACTTCACTTCTGCTACTTCTGCCAAGCGATCCAGCTTAAAAAAGCCTCCATGTTTCAACACAAATGCACTCACAACATCAAATCCTATGTTGTGACGCGTGTGTTTATATTCGTCTCCAATATTACCAAGCCCGACGATCAAAAATTTGTTCATAGACAGGCAAAAATAAACAAGAGTTTTCTCAGTAGATGACTTAATTTTCATCTCGATATCGATCACATAAGACATGCATCTTCCCCGAGCAATCAGAAATCTACTAGATATTGGTATCCATACCACTTTAGACCCTATTGAATTGAAGAAAACAAGGGTACTTAACTTATGTGTATTATTAGGCTTACTACACAATTTGGTTTTTATACCAATCAATATATATGAGGGCCATTATTGGAATGTGGGATTGCTCATATTGAATACCTCAGGGGGATTGATTTTTCTACTGATCAATTATTATAAGTACATCCAAACAGCACGTTTGATTTTAAACATACTAGCAACAGCCAGCCTATGTTTAAGTGCGATCAAATTTCAAAATGGCAATGAATATTTCCTGATCGCCAATTTGGTGATCATTAATATCATATTCAAAAGACCGTTACTTATTATTATCCTCTCTGCTATTACCATTTTTTGTTTTGTTTTTATACGAGCAACTGACACAACCATTTGGATGTATGAGGCATTCCCTGAATATAGGGTGTACATTAACATGACCAGTGCTTTGATTCTTGCTTTCCTTGGTCTTTTGTATTACCGATATGAGCAGATATTTTATGAAAAAGAATTACAGGAAAGTCAGTGTAAACTGGAGAAAAAAAATGCAGAGCTAGAAGAGTCAAATACAACCAAAGAAAAACTTTTTTCCATCATAGCGCACGATCTTCGCTCACCTATTGCTCAGCTTCGCAACACCCTTGATCTGGTGAATAGGCAACTGTTAACAACAGAAGAGTTCAATAAGCTTACAGAACATATTGCATTACAAGTAAAACAACTACAGGGCGGACTGGATAACCTTTTAAAATGGAGTAATAGCCAGTTGGAGGGTATTGAAGCCCATCCTCAAAAAGTTGACTTTAAGCAAATCATTGGTCAGGTATTATCACTCATGCATGCAGAGTTGGAAAATAAAGAGATAAATGTGAATGTGCAAGCCGAGGGAGGCCTGATCTGGGTAGATCCTGATCATTTACAATTGGTATTGAGAAACCTTTTATCCAATGCCATCAAGTATAGCTATAAAAGTCAGTACATTGATATCAGGTTTTATACAAAAAATCATGAGGCCATCATTTCCATTGCTGATCAGGGAGATGGGATGGATAAAACACTACGAGAACATGTATTCTCTTCCGCAAATATCATTTCGAAAAGAGGTACTATGAATGAAAAAGGAACAGGATTAGGTTTGAAGTTGTGCAAAGAGTTTATAGAGAAAAACAATGGCAGGATATGGATGGAGGACAATCAGCCAAAAGGCACGATCTTTTTTGTTTCATTCCCGGCAACTATTTGATATGAAAAGACCCGGCATTAACCGGGTCTTTTTCAATAAGAAGTATGATCAACTTATTTTTTCTTCTCTTCTTTTGCTGCTGTAGCTTCTTCTTGTTTCAGCTGACGAGTCATTACAACTGAAGCGATAGGAATACGAGGAGAGTTTAAGATCTCCATGTTTTCAGCTTTTACATCTTCTACGCGAATGTTACCATTCAGTTCCAGATTGGTAATATCAACAGTGATATTTTCTCTCAGATCTTTTGGTAAAGCTTTTACTTTCAGAGCTTTCATCTTCGTTACCAACTTACCACCTTCTTTCACACCGATTGAAGCACCCGTAAATTTCAATGGTAATGTAGCGATTACTTTTTTGTCGTCAACCAGCTCTAAGAGGTCAACGTGGATCAGTGAATCATCTACTTTATCAAACTGAAGATCTTTCAGAATGCATTTGTAGGTTTTGCCATCCACTTTCACCTCGGCCAGTTGGAATTCACTTGTGTAAACCAAAGACTTGAAAGCCTTTGCAGGAGCAAAGAAATTAATCTCCTGTGCACCCCCGTAAATTACACCTGGCACGTTTTCCTGAGAGCGAATTTGGCGGGCGGCTTTTTTGCCATGCTCGGTCCTCAGTTGTCCTTCGATTGTAATTGTTTTCATGTTTAAAATTTTGGACGGCAAAAGTAGGGAAAATCTGACGATTTTAAGCTACAAGTTTCAAGCTGCAAGCTTCAAGAAGATGAATAGCATAAAAAATCCTGCAAACCAATGATTTACAGGATTTTATAAACTTGCGACTTGAAGCCTGCAGCTTGTCGCTTGCCTTATCCTCTTCCTTTCAATTGAGAATGAATGAAAAGACTCGTTATACTTTTATTTTCATAAGCGTTTCTAATCGCTATGGCGAATAGATCGGCGACGGAAATGACTTTTATCTTAGGAGAATCCTTTTTTAGTGGGATGGTATCACAAACGACCAATTCTTCCAATACGCTTTCTTCAATGTTTTCGTAAGCTTTCCCACTTAATACGGGGTGTGTGATCAGTGCGCGTACACTTCTAGCTCCCTTTTCTTTTAATAAGCCGGCTGCTTTTGCAAGTGTTCCACCAGTATCACAGATATCATCTACAAGAACAATATCCCTATCTGTTACATCGCCAATTACTACCATGCTGGCAATTTCGTTGGCACGCTTGCGATGTTTGTCGCAGATCACCATTTCGGCATTGAAGTAGCTGGCAATTTCTCTAACACGATTGGTACTTCCCACATCAGGTGCAGCGAACGTAAGGTTCTGCAATTTCAACTGCTCGATATAAGGAATGAAAATAGCAGAGCTATCCAAATGATCGACAGGCACATCAAAAAACGCCTGAATTTGAGCGGCGTGGAGATCCATCGTTATCACCCTATCTGCTCCGGCTGCTTCCAACAGAGTTGCTATAAGTTTGGACCCGATAGCGACCCTTGGTTTATCCTTTCGGTCTTGTCTGGCAAATCCGTAGTACGGAATCACAGCAATGATCTTATAAGCACTGGCACGTTTTGCCGCATCAATCATGAGGAGTAATTCCATCAGATTATCGGTGGGTGCATAAGTGCTTTGAACAAGGAAAACATAATCGCCACGAATACTTTCCAGAAAGATGGGCTGAAATTCGCCGTCGCTGAATTTCTGGATATTGATTTTTCCGATGGGAGCGCCGAAACGCTGTGCTATTTTTTCTGCCAGCACCTGAGATCCTGTACCGGAGAAAATCTTAACAGATGGATTCATAATTGCAGGAATGTGCGGCGAAGATAGAGATTAGGTTCACAAATTTTTATTTGAAATTTTCAATTTTTTTACAATGCAAAGAAATACCATAAAACATTGGGCTACAGATGACCAGCCCAGACAAAAACTGCTATTAAAAGGCGCTGAAAACTTGAGCGATTCTGAGTTATTGGCCATTCTCATCAATAACGGTGTTCCTGGAAAATCGGCTCTAGAACTCGCAAAAGACCTATTGGCGAGATGTAATCAAGACCTTAATACCATGGGGAGGTGCTCTGTTCAATCACTGTGTAAACTGAAGATCAAAGGACTCGGTCAGGCCAAAGCCATTCATATTACCGCAGCATTGGAATTGGGGTTACGCAGACACATTAGTAACGTAAGAAAAGAAGTCATTAGAAGTAGTGAAGATATTGCTGATTATCTGAGAGCTAAGCTAGCTCATAAAACCAAAGAGGTATTTGGTGTAATTTTTTTAAACCGAAGCAATAAAGTGATCGCATTCGAACAAATCAGTGAGGGGGGAATCACAGGTACAGTAGTAGACATTCGGATTATCTTGAAAAAAGCCTTACTGCATGAATCAGTATCCATGGTAATTTGTCATAATCATCCAAGCGGCAATCTAGAACCTAGTGTAGCTGATGAGATGATCACTCAAAAAATAAAAGATGCAGGATTACTATTGGATATCAGGTTACTAGATCATATCATAGTAAGCACAGAAGGCCATTACAGTTTTGCAGATCATGGTAAACTTTGAACACAATTCAAGATCAAGCCTGAGCAGTAGGACCACCAAAGTTCATAGGTATCTCAATATGTTCCAGATCTTGAATTGTACCATTCGCAGCTTCAAAGCGCGCAATGTTTTCTTCCAATGCTTTCATGAAACGCTTTGCATGCATAGGTGTAAAGATGATACGTGATTTCACTCGACTCTTGGGAGTACCCGGCATCACGTTTACAAAATCAATTACAAACTCTGCATTACTATGAGTGATAATCGCAAGATTCGCGTACTCACCTTCTGCCATTTCTTCACTGATCTCAATATTTAACTGGTTGGGTTGCTGTTCCATTTCGATGATTTAAGGCGTCAAAAATAAGAGATTCATGATTGTTGAATGAATAAAAAAGAGAAGGCCGGTAAGACTACCGGCCATTCTCATGTGCATGATAAACTATAAAAACTGAAAACGAGTAAACTTAAATTCGGTATTGAATATACGGAATTTTAATCTTTTCCAAGTTATTTATCCCACCAAACTTTCGCATTTTGTGAGTTGGAATTATAGCTTGCCGCAGCGGTTGCATAGTTCGCTGAATTATACAATGGTTCATTCGGACCATATGGAATTCTTCTTGGGACCTGACTAGAAGAACCAGGAACTGCTGCCAGTGCAGGGAACCCTGTTCTGCGCCATTCTGCCCAACCTTGGTTTCCATCAGGGAAATAAGACAGCCATCTCTGTTCTGCAATTTTCTGGTTGTCACTTGCAGCACCTGTAAGTGCAATGCTAGGTTGGGCCAGATAAGTAGCGATAGCAGAACTGCTGGTAATACCCCAACGATTCATCTCTGCAGTGATGCCTGCCTCATACATTGCAGCAGCAGCCTCTGTAGTCCAGCCCAATCTTGCAGCTTCAGCTCTTGCCAAATACATTTGACCGGCTGTCATCAGGAACATAGCCCCTGTTTGTGGTGTAGCTGTAAATGCATAGAGGAAAGCGAAGGTTGGATTGGCAGTCTGCCATGCCAATGCATCACTACGAGTCAAACCATAAGGAAAACCTTTCGGGTTGTTACCAAACGTATTGATACGTGGGTCATTTTTAGCAGTAAGGTTATCTGTAATGGTTTTACTTACAGCAAAATCAAAACGTTGAGTGATTACGTAATAATTGTAAATCGGGTTACGATAGTTACCACCAGGATAAGTAATACCCGCATTATCTGCGTTGTTATCAATTACGCCGGCAGCAATAGCAGCAGCGAATTCTGCTCTACCTAAAGTTGCATTGGCTTTTGACATACGCAGTGCAATGGTTGCAATGAGTGAGTTAGCAAACTTCTTCCAACGAGTTGTATTGCCACTATACATTACATCACCCTGAACAGTAAGACCTCCATCAAATTGAGCAACAGCTGCTTTCAATTCTTTGATCAGGTCCGGATAAATCAGCTCCTGCTTATCATAGGCAATGGTTCCTTTTCCTTTGAGTGCTTCAAAGTATGGGATATCACCATAAGCATCTGTCAGCATCATAAAGTTGTATGCTTTCAGAATTCTAGCAATGGCTATTTGATTATTGTTTGAACCAAATTGTGCAGCAGCAGTTTTTGTTGCAGCATCTGTATTTACATTGATGATGTTTTGTAGATCATACAAATCACCCGCATAAATACCATCCCAGTTCAAAGTAGGAGTAGCATAACGAGAGATATCTGTGTACTGCGTTTCCGACATGTATTGACAGTACAATCCGGCGGTGGTATTGATACCATTGCCCCACACATTACCACCAGCATTGGCCAATACGTTGGTCAATAAGGCTGATGTGATAGGAACAGTTGTTGCATTCGGGTTAGTATTGATATTGCCGAAATCGCCAATACCCTTGCTACAACCCGTAAGTAAGGTAGCAAAAACCCCTAACGCCAGTGCGGCTCTTTTTATATTCATTTGTTTCATATTAAATGATTTAAGGGTTTTAGAAATTAAGTTTTAAGTTGAAACCAACAGAACGTGAACCAGGGAGGTTACCATCTTCACCGAATACTCCACTGATCTCAGATGGATCAAAGTTTTTCGTATCACGATAGATGAAGAACAGGTTACGTGCAATTACAGAAATCGATGCACCTTGGAACACTTTGCTCAGCTTACCCAACTTTTGAGTAGGGATTGCGTAACCTAAACTCAATTCACGCAGTTTCACAAAAGTGAGGTCATGAACGAATGGTTCTGCAATTTGCTGATAGTAGAATTGGTGGAAATAATCGTAAGCGTCTACATATACATCAACTGGTGTTTTTCCATCAGCCGCATCAACGCCTCTTACACGCACCCCACCACCTGAAGCAACTGGATCACGAACAGGGTTTCCTTTGTCATTCTTTCCTGCTGTAGAAGCTAACAGACCAGAGAATGTTCCCCACTGCTCAGACAGTGAGAAGAACTTACCGCCCACTTGATAATCAAATGTGAGACCCAAGTTCCAGTTCTTATAAGTAACAAAGTTCTGGAAACCACCGGTCAGTTTAGGTACAACAGAACCCCAATCTTTTGTGGCATCAGCTTGGTACCATCCCAATCCTCCGCTGAAACCATTGGTTGTGATCAATGGTTGTCCATCAGCATTACGCTTGATACCACCACCTCTCAACATACCCCACTGCTGTCCAACAAAATGGAATGCACGTGCGAAACGAGTACCAAATGAACCACCTGCCAGTGTATAGCTTGTTAAT
This sequence comes from Brevundimonas vancanneytii, assembly GCA_943368425.1. Lineage (GTDB taxonomy): Bacteria > Bacteroidota > Bacteroidia > Chitinophagales > Chitinophagaceae > Sediminibacterium > Sediminibacterium vancanneytii_A. The sequence goes on along the minus strand of CALRLC020000006.1, from coordinate 168,637 downwards.
CCTGGAGCCAGTGCTCTTACTTTATTGTCTAACAAATAAGCCACTGTTTTACTTACATCCCAACTAAGATTTTTTCTCTTAATGATGCTAGCACCCAGTTCCAATTCAAGACCTTGACGAGTTACACGAGCTGCATTGATGGTTTGAGAAGTAAAACCACTCACACCACTTACAGTTACGCCCAGTGGTTCGTCTCTGTTGTCTTCATTATAGTAGACAAGGTTCATACGGATCTTATTTTTTGCAAAACGCAGATCCAAACCAGCTTCCCATGTGGTAGTCAAAGCACCACGCAGATTTGCATCTGGTGTAGCGTTTGGCGTAGACATTAAGAAGTTAGAACCCCACAATAATGGATTCACAGCATAGTTCAAATTCAAAGCATAAGGGTTCAGGGTTTTTGGTTTTTTACCCCATGAGCCAAACACCTTACCAAAACTCAACCAGTTAACACTCTTTGTGAATTCACTGAAAACAAAAGAGGCACCCACAGATGGAGACAACAATGAGTTGTTTCCGTTAGGCAGTGTAGAGAACCAGTCGTTACGAAGTGCCCATGTTACACTCAAGTATTTCTTATACTCTAAGTCACCGAATGCAAACAATGAATTTGCTTGCTGATCCGATCTTCCGTTGGTAACTGTAGGAGTTGTTTTAGAGTTACTGATCGCATACAAACCTGGTACATTCAACCCATTATTGGTGTTTGCAGCAACAGCCCTGTTACGAATATTCAACCTGTTGGCACCAGCATTAACTGTTACCGCAAGATCTCCGAATGTTTGGTTATATGTTGCCACACCCTCAAAGTTCCACTCGTTATTTACGGTATTACTAGTTGCATAGCTTGCCAATAATCCTGTTTGTCCACCAGATAACTCTAGTTCATTAGGCAAAATGTTTTCAACATTACCATTGAACTGGTCTTTACGAATCGCTCCTTTGAATCTGAAATTCTTAGAGAACTTCACTGTCATATTGATATCCCCATATAAACGATCTCTTCTTTGGGTAAGATCAATGTTCTGGAAATAAGTGAATGGGTTGTACCAATAGTTAGCTGCATAAACACTATTACGAGGAGCAGCTGCACTCCATGAACCCGGATTACGACGGAAGTTCCATGAAGCAAATGTTCCGATCGGTGTTTTCAAGCCCGCTAACTCACGCATGATGTCGATATCAAGATCACGGTGGAACCACTGACTGAAGTTACCTGCAGAGTTGTTTGCATAGCCATCAGAAAAATCACCACTGATCTGCTGATTGGTATAATTAAGATTTGCACCAATAGTGATATACTGACCCATATCCATACTAAATGAAGTATTCAGGTTATGTCTGAGAGATTTTGAATTCTCCAACATACCCTTGATACTTTGATTGGTATAAGATACACGCAGACTTTGTCCAGCACCATTACTTTGTGTAAAGCTTACATTAGTGTTAGATGTAACACCTGTATTCCAGAAATCTTTCGCATTGTTAGGCTGCGGCGTAAAGCTGGCTGTCTTACTAGAACGTGCATGACCTGGGATGAATGCATACCAAGGAATGTATTCTGATCCATCAATTTTAGGACCCCAAGAAGCATCATCTGTAAAATCACGGTATTTTTTCCCGTTCAAAGCTTGCCATTCTGTTGGCATACCGGCAACATAGTTAAATGTTAACCATGGTCCATCGCCACCACCATATTCATTTTGATATTGTGGTAAGAATACAGCTTTGTCAAAAGTAACAGACTGATTGACTTCAACACCAATGCCTTTTACTTTACGTCCCTTCTTGGTTGTAACAACAATAGCACCATTACCAGCACGGCTACCAAACAAAGCAGTAGCATTCGCACCTTTTAACACAGTGATATCTTCTACATCATCAGGGTTGATATCAAATGAGTTGGTGATTGTACCATCTACTACATAGATAGCACCTGCATCATTCAATGAACCACCCCCACGAATACGCAGGAAACCTTGATCATTCAACTTAGCAGATGACTGACCTCTGAACTGCACACCCGCCACTTTACCGGCAAGAGCATTGTTCAAATTCGGCTGACGAATCACATTCAGCTGCTCAGAACTCACCACCTGCGAACTAAATGGTGTAGTACGCTGAGATTTTTTCACACCGAAGGCACTTGTTACGAAGACCTCTTCCAACTCGCCGGCGAGTGTCTTAATTTGAATGTTTTGATAAGCAGAACTAGCCGTAAACTCATAGGTTTCATGACCTATCGCCGATACGGTAACTTTTGCTCCCTGCTTAACCCTTAGTGTGAATTTGCCGAGATCATCGGCGCGAACGGCATTGTTAGTGCCTTTTTCCTGAATAGTGGCATTTGGAACAGGACCTCGGTCATCAGAAACCTGACCCTGAACCACCACTGTTTGCGCAATGCTGGATAATGTCCACAGCAATGCTACTGCTAACAGTGTTAGACTTTTTCTCATGTGTGTTGTTTTAGAATGAAGAATAATTGTTAAAAGGCTTTAACAATTTTCAAGTGTTAAGGTAATGAGTTTTGCCTAATTAGATCAAAAAAATTTACTTTTCTTTAACATTTGTACATGAACAATCCTTTCGACTTAAATTCTAGCAAAAAAAAGAAAACATTACAAATAATTTAATATATGATACTCCAGTTCTAATGCTTTATTGAATCATAATACTGCTGTTTATACCGACATTAATGAATTTCGACCTTCGATCGTATTGAATCTTTAGCAAGAAGAATCAGGTTAATTTTCGCTAAACATTAAAAAAATATTTACTATAATTGTTTTTTTTCAGCCAAAAAAGGAAGTGCGTACGTAATTAAATACTTTTGCGGCATGTTAGTCTTAGATGGCAAAATTGCTGCAGCAGCAGTCAAAGAATCCCTGAAAATTAAAACAGCTCATTTGGCATCGGAGGGCAAACGAAAACCCCACCTGGCCGCCATTTTAGTAGGAAATAATGGGGCAAGTGAAACTTATGTGGCCAGTAAAGTAAAAAATTGCGAAGAAACTGGTTTTGCTTCTACTCTGCTTCGATTGCCTGAAAACATTGATGAAGCATCTTTACTAAACACCATCATTGAACTCAATAACAACCCTACGATTGATGGTATCTTGGTTCAATTGCCTTTACCCAAACAAATAAGCGAACAAAAAGTCATTGAAACCATCGACCCTTCGAAAGATGTAGATGGATTTCATCCTATCAATGTTGGCAAACTGGTGCAAGGACTATCAACATTCATACCTGCAACACCCTATGGGATCATGCTGATGCTTGAGCATTACAATATAGAAACCAAAGGCAAGCATGCTATTGTTATTGGAAGAAGCAACATCGTGGGAAGACCTATGAGCATTCTCCTCAGTAGCAATTTGAAACATGGTAATTGCACTGTTACCGTTTGCCATTCCCATACACCCAACTTGAAAGAACTTTGTCTGCAAGGTGATATCGTTGTTGCTGCATTAGGAAGACCTGGATTCGTTACAGCTGATATGATAAAAGCAGGTGCCGTGATCATAGATGTAGGTATTACTCGTGTAGAAGACAGCACTGCCAAAAAAGGATTTCGCATCAAAGGTGATGTAGCTTATGATGAAGTTGCCGCCAAAGCATCAGCCATCACCCCAGTTCCAGGTGGTGTTGGATTAATGACTATTGCTGGTTTACTTAAGAATACGATGCAGGCCTATGAGCAGCGAGCAAATGGCTAATGGGAGATAGCTTATAGAAAAAAGTATCATCATATATACCAATCCATAGTTCACAACTATAAGCCATGAACTATAAGCCATAAATAAATGAACACTCTTTCAACCATAGTAGAACAACAAAACCTTCCTGTCATGGAAGCCTTCTACACCTTACAGGGTGAAGGGTTTCATCAAGGTCGTGCGGCTTACTTTATTCGTTTAGGAGGCTGTGATGTTGGTTGTGTATGGTGTGATGTCAAAGACAGTTGGGATGCATCAAAACATCCACAAATATCCATCGAGCAAATCGTTGAAGAAGCAAAAAAAAGTCCCGGTAGGTTAGCCGTTATCACTGGCGGAGAACCATTGATGCATCAACTTGATGAACTTACTCATGCTTTACAGTCTGCCGGATTTGAAACCAATATTGAAACCTCCGGTTCTTCACCTCTTAGTGGAACCTGGGATTGGATCTGCCTATCACCTAAAAAATTCAAAGCTCCTTTACCTGAAATCATTCCATTCGCCAACGAATTAAAAGTAGTCATATTTAATAAGCACGATTTTGAATGGGCTGAAACCTATGCTTCACAAGTAAACCCATCATGTAAACTGTATTTACAACCGGAATGGGATAAAGCAGAAAAAGTATTGCCGTTGATCATAGATTATATCAAAGCCCATCCGCAATGGGAGTTGAGCCTTCAAACACACAAATACATCAACGTTCCTTAATACTCCCAATTTTAACAAGCCACACTTTTCTTTTTTCCGAACTTTCCGCAGTGAAAAGAATTATCCTTTTTTGTATCGGTATCTTATTTGCCTTCATCAGTTCAGCCCAAGGTTATGATGCTGACAAAGTAAAACCTAAAGCGTTGGCTCGTTATGAAGATGCCATTCAATTATTGAAAGACGGACTTACACGTGAAGCTGTTCCGGTGCTGTTAGATTGTATCAACATCGACTCAAATTTCTTAGATGCATACTTATCACTTGCCGGTGCCTTTGGGGAACTAAAGCAATACCAACGATCTGTGAATTTGTATGAAAAGGCGCAGGCAAAAGATCCTGACTATTTTAAAATTTATCATCTACCCTACTCCATTAATCTCGCAGGACTCGGAAGATTTGAAGATGCTTTAAAAGCAGTAAATGTTTTTCTTGGTATTCCCAATATCAGTGAAAGAGGACAAAAGAGTGCATCTTATCGCAAACAATGTTATCAGTTTGCTATTGAATATGCTTCCAAACACCCTGTCACTGATTATCAATTTACACCCATTAATTTGGGTGATAGTGTGAATGGTCCTAGATCAGAATATTATCCATCAGTAACCATCACTGATAGCTTACTGGTATTCACAAGAAGAACAGGCGATCAGCGAGAAGATTTTATGCAGAGTACCATCAACAATAAAAAATTTGGTAAAGCACAATTGATTGATGGCGATATTAATCTTGAACCCAGAAAAGGTGCGATTACTGTTTCGCAGGATGGAGAATGGTTATTGTTTGCAGGTGATTTCTCCGGACAAGGTCTTGGATGGTATGATATTTATTTATCACAATACACACCACAAGGCTGGAGTGAACCTGAGAATTTAGGTCCCACTATCAATACAGAATTTTGGGAAAGTTCTCCTTCTATTAGCCCGGATAAACGTGTGCTCTATTTTAGCAGCAACCGTCCTGGAGGTTATGGTGGAAGAGATCTCTATATGTCTTTTAGACAATTCAATGGTAAATGGGGTAAGGCCATTAATATGGGTCCATCAGTGAACTCGGCAGGAGATGAGTTCTCCCCTTTTATTCATGCAGACAATCAAACATTGTTTTATACATCTGATGGATTGCCGGGTTATGGCAACTCAGATCTTTTTGTATTACGCAAAAATGAAAAGGGAGAATGGGGGAAACCTGAAAACTTGGGTTATCCGATTAATACCATTGAAAACGAAGGTAGTTTGGCTGTTTCTGCTGATGGTCTCACGGCATATTATGCCAGTGACAGAAGTGATAGCAGAGGAAATTTAGATCTCTATTCTTTTCAACTACGCCCCAATATTCGACCTAACAGAACCTTGTATGTAAAAGGAAAAGTATTGGATGCCATTACACAAAAAGGAGTTCCCGCCACTGTTGAATTAACAGATAATAACAATGATGTGGTGTTGATGCGTGTGCAAACAGATGAGTTGGGCGAGTATTTTATTACATTACCAACGGGAAAGGATTATACATTCACAGTCAATCGAAAAGGCTATCTGTTTTATAGTGAGTTGTATGCACTTAGTAAAAAAGAGGCCGATAGTGTGTATAAAAAAGATATTGCGCTGAAACCCGTGAAACTCAATGAAAGTTTTGTCTTTAATAATATTCTTTTTGCTTCTAATAGTTTCGCATTACCCGAGAATGGCTTGGCAGAATTATCACAATTGATACAAGTTTTAAATGATAATCCTACACTAAAAGTAGAGATCAGTGGACATACCGATAATACCGGTAATGCAAAAGACAATCTCACACTTTCTACCAATCGAGCAAAAGCCATCGTAGATTATTTGATTGCGAAGGGAATCAATACAGAAAGATTATCGTACAAAGGTTATGGAGATACACAACCAGTTGCAGATAATAATACAGACGAAGGAAGGGCGAAAAACAGAAGAACGAGTTTTACAATTACAGCATTGTGATCATATCTCAACAAGGTAATTGCCTATGTATAAATACCTGATTTTTGAGTTTTGATTTTTCTGACATTGGCGAGTATGATTACCGATGAACGCATCTATCAATTATCTCTAACTCGTATCTCGGATATAGGCAGTATTCTCACCAAACAACTCATCGATCATTTCGGATCTGCTTCCGCTATTTTTCATGCCAGAAAAAAAGAGCTTGCTGCAGTGGAAGGTATTGGAGAAATAAGGGCCACCCAGATCAAAAAATTTATAGACCATCATTCCTCTGAACAAGAATTAAAAAAGATCGAACAACATCAACTTACACTTCTTTTTTTAACCGATGAACAGTACCCTCAAAGACTTAAAAATTGCCCTGATCCACCATTGGTTCTTTTTTTCAAGGGTAATCAATCCTTAAATCCTTCCAAAATCATCAGCATTATTGGTAGCAGAAATGCAACGGACTATGGTAGAATGGTTACAGAACAACTGATCGAAGCATTTCAACCTTATGATGTAATGATCGTAAGTGGATTGGCACATGGTATCGATGCTTTCGCACACCGCTCTGCACTTCAACAACAATTGCCAACCATTGGGGTCATGGCACACGGATTCAAAACCATCTACCCTAATACACATCGTTCATTGGCGAAAGACATGATCCATCAGGGTGGACTATTAACTGAATTCTGGTTTGATACATTACCAGACAGGCATCATTTTCCACAACGTAACAGGATTGTTGCGGGCATATCAGATGCTACCATTGTAATTGAAACAGCCATCAAAGGAGGAAGTATGATTACTGCAGATCTGGCTTTTGAATACAATCGTGATGTATTTGCGGTACCGGGACGAATCAATGATCTGAGAAGTAGTGGTTGTCTGCAACTCATCGCTCAAAATAAAGCAACAGCTTTTACCAGTCCAGAACAAATGATGAATATTTTAGGTTGGTTGGAGACAACCAAGAAAAAAAATCCTCAGAAAAAATTATTCCTTGAGTTCACAACTGATGAACAGATGCTCATATCCATTCTTTCTGCTTGTGATCATATGCATGTGGATGAACTATATCTCAAAAGCAATCTTAGTAGTTCAACCATGGCATCTGCACTTCTAAATCTCGAATTACAGAATATCATTATCCAATTACCAGGGAAGAGGTATCAACTGAGTCACTAGTTGCTAGTCCATCGTACAAAAGGATTGCTCTATAGACTAAAAATCATTTTTTGGAACCAATATTCCCATTGAACTATCTTTGCACATGGCAACAAGAAAATCTTCTCCCAGCAACATTGCTGCAGCATCCAGGTTATTCGGTGAAGGTCTCACCTTCGATGATGTTCTGTTGATGCCCGCTTACAGCGAAATCCTTCCCCGCGAAGTAGACATCCGTTCTCAACTTACCAAAGCGATCACATTGAATGTGCCCATTCTATCAGCTGCGATGGATACCGTAACAGAAGCAGGCTTGGCCATTGCATTGGCACGCGAAGGCGGATTAGGCATTCTCCATAAAAACATGACCATTGAAAAGCAAGCCGAACAGGTTCGCAAAGTAAAACGTAGTGAAAGCGGGATGATCATTGACCCGGTTACCTTATTGGTAGATGCCACTATTGGTGATGCATTGAAATTGATGAAGGAAAATAAGATTGGTGGTATTCCTATCATTGATGGCGGACAAAAGCTTGTAGGTATTCTTACCAACAGAGACTTGCGTTTTGAAACGGATAAGAAAAGAAAAGTGAAGGAAGTGATGACCAAAGAAAATCTCATCACTGCTCCGGAAGGTACTGATCTGAAAAAAGCAGAAAAAATTTTACGTCAATATAAAATTGAAAAGCTTCCCGTAGTTAACAAGCAAGGTAAACTCATTGGGCTCATTACTTACCGCGACATCATGCAAGTAAGCAATTTCCCTAACGGAGTAAAAGATAATCTAGGTCGATTGCTGGTAGGTGCTGCATTAGGCATTACCCGCGATTTAATGGATCGAGCTTCTGCTTTACAACAAGTAGGTGTTGATGTGGTGACACTTGATAGCGCACATGGACATAGTAAAGGCGTGATTGAAGCATTAAAAGCTTTAAGAAAAAATTTCAAAACTTTACAGATCATTGCCGGTAACGTTGGTACAGCTGCTGGAGCCAAAGCTTTGGCAGATGCAGGTGCCGATGCTGTAAAAGTAGGTATTGGTCCGGGTTCAATTTGTACTACTCGTATCGTAGCGGGTGCCGGTGTTCCACAGCTGACTGCGATCATGGAAGCCAGCCATGCATTGAAAACAAAAGGTACTCCTATCATTGCAGATGGTGGTATTCGATATACCGGTGATATGGTAAAAGCTTTAGCAGCAGGCGCCAATGTAGTGATGATGGGTAGTGTGTTTGCAGGTGTTCAGGAAAGCCCGGGCGACACCATCATTTACGAAGGCCGAAAGTTCAAAGAATACCGTGGTATGGGAAGTTTAGGGGCAATGAGCCAGGGTAGCGGTGATCGTTATTTCCAAGATGTGGAAGATGATATTAAAAAGTTTGTTCCTGAAGGAATCGAAGGACGTGTTGCGTATAAAGGAAGTTTGAGTGAGATCGTATACCAATACGTTGGCGGCTTAAGAGCTGGTATGGGTTATTGCGGTGCCAAAAATATCAAAGCATTACAACAAGCAACATTCGTAAAGATCACCAATGCAGGTATGAAAGAAAGCCATGCACATGATATTGATATTACTAAAGAAGCTCCGAATTACAGTAGAAAATAAAGTTGATTTTACCTATAAAAAAGCTCCGGAACATACCGGAGCTTTTTTGTTTTTTATTCCGAACTTGGGGCAATAAATAGAACTTGTGAAAAAATCTTCCTTATACCTGGTAATACTTTCAGGATTGCTACTTTACATGGCATGGCCTGCATCCGCATTAATGCCATTGATATTCACTGCTTGGATTCCTTTACTACTGGTTGCGGACAGAACTCCTACCGCCTCTCGTTTCTTTGGATGGAGTTTTCTCACAACATTGATCTGGAATACAGGAACCACCTGGTGGATGTGGAATTCAACAGATATAGGAACCATTGCGGCGATCATGTTCAATAGTATGCTAATGACTTTTCCATGGTGGGGTTATTATCATCTCAAGAAAAAAGGGAAACACATTGGTTATATCGCTTTGATCAGTTTCTGGATGTGTTTTGAGTATATACATCACAACTGGCAACTCAGCTGGCCTTGGTTATCATTGGGTAATGTATTTGCCATGTATCCGGATATCATTCAATGGTATGAATTCACCGGTGTTCAAGGGGGTACTTTATGGGTGTTGATGAGTAATATCTTTTTGTATGAAGCCATCTTATCGTATCAGCAAAAAAATCTTTTGAAAAAGAAGTTAGCAGTAGTTACCGGCATCTTAATCATTCCTATCATAATATCTATTTTGATCAAACCGGTACAGAAGGAAGAAACAGCTAAACAGAATCTTGTTATCGTACAACCTAATGTTGACCCTTATGGAAAATTCAATGCAGGATCAACTGCAGATCAGATCAATGCACTATTACAATTAACGGAACAAAGCATTGATAGTAATACAGCATTGGTATTATGGCCAGAAACAGCTATGAGTGATGCTGAGTGGCAAGAAAATGTTTTATACAATAGCTATTATCAACCGGTATTTGAATTTAGTAAAAGACATCCATCCATCAGTCTTGTTTCAGGGATTGAAACGTATAAAAATTATGGCTATGAAAAACAAACTGCCACAGCAAGGATTACGGGAAGTGGCACGTATTATGATGCATTCAACGCAGCCGTGCATATTCAAAATGGACAACCCATTGCATTTTATAACAAAAGCAAATTGGTACCCGGTGTAGAATCATTACCTACATTTTTAAATTTCATGGCACCTGTTTTTGAGCAATTTGGTGGAACAACAGGAGGTTATGGTAGATCAGAAAGTGCCACTGCATTTAATACACCACAAAATCCATACAGCAGCGCTCCTATTATTTGTTATGAAAGTGTATATGGAGAATATGTGGGTGAATACGTAAAACAAGGAGCAAATATCCTTACCATCATGACCAATGATGGCTGGTGGGGCAACACTCCCGGACATCGGCAGCATTTACATTACGCCAGATTGCGTGCCATTGAAACAAGAAAATGGGTGGCTAGAAGTGCCAATACAGGTATCTCAGCTATAATAAATCCAATAGGAGAAATTAAAACCAGTCAACCTTGGGATGCAAAAACTACCATTAAATATTCTGTACCTGTTACAAATGGAGAAACATTTTACGTTCGCTTTGGTGATTACCTGTATAAACTTGCTTCACTGATTAGTGTACTACTGATTGTTTGGAAATTCACAGACAGATTTAGAAAAAAATAAATCACATGCACAAACAATGTACTTGGTCAGACGGCACCATACACTATCAACTATTAGGGAAAGGTACTGTCGTGGTATTGTTACATGGGTTTGGTGAAGACAGTAGTATCTGGGAGCATCAAGTAAACTATTTGCAGGAAACATGTAGGCTGATCATCCCCGATTTACCGGGAACAGCTGCTTCAGAATGGAATGTTGTGAATGGTGAATGGTCAATGGTGAATGATGTAAATGATTCACTGATTACAATTGATAAAATTGCAGAGTCTATTTATGCCATTCTAGTAACTGAAAAAATTGATCAATGTTGTATGTTGGGGCATAGCATGGGCGGATATGTCACTTTAGCATTCGCTGAAAAGTACCCGGAGCGATTAAAAAGTTTTGGCCTGATCCATTCTACCGCATTTGCGGATAGTGAAGAAAAAAAGAAAAATCGGTGGCGGGGTATTGAATTGATGCAAGAATATGGCGGTCAAGCATTTCTTAAAACAACGATACCAAACTTATTCGGAGAAAAATATAAACATGAACACCCGGAAACGATTAATCAATTAATAGAAAAAGCGCATCAATTCAACACTGCTGTTTTACAAGCTTATTACTATGCTATGATGCATCGCCCGGATAGAACTGCTATTCTAAAGGGCAACCTATTGCCTGTTTTATTCGTTCTTGGAACTGAAGATGTTGCAGCACCTTTGAATGATGTTTTGCAACAATCACATCTTCCGATAAAATCGTACATTCATATACTGGACGGAGTTGGTCACATGGGCATGCTGGAATCAAATGAGAAAATCAATCAGTATATCAATGCGTTTATACATCAATAAGGATTCTTTTGATGAAGAAATTGGCTTTTTTAGTAGTCTATTTGATTTGCACATTACCCGCACTATCCCGACATGTTGCTGGAGGGGAACTGTATTATGAATATTTAGGGCCAGGAAATCTTTCTAATACCAGTAACTACCGAATAACATTACGCCTATTTAGAGAATGTTCATCCAATGGTCCTCAACTACAGAATGAACAAGTAAATGTGAGCTTTTATGTAGACAGTGTCATTTTTACCACACTTCGTTTACCCATTGAAGGGTCTGTAAATACGCTTAAACTAAGAACAGATTTATTTCCGTGTTTGGTAGGCGATCCTGAAGTATGTTATGAGGTAGCGATTTATACAAATACCATTACCCTACCCAATAACCAAAGCGGCTATCTGCTAACTAGAGGTAGTTGTTGTAGGATCGACCGAATATCAAATCTGGCTACGCCTCTTAGTGTTGGTAGTAATTATATCACTAAAATACCCGGTACCGCTTCTCTTCCCGAAGGACAATACAATAGTAGCCCTCAGTTTCGTGTGAAGGATACCGCATTGGTGTGTGCTGAAAAAAACTTTATTCTCGACTTTGGAGCAACAGATCAAGATGGTGATAAATTGACCTACTCTTTTTGTACCGGTTTTGCCAATAGCCCTGTTACTACTCCAGGTGTACGTCCTCCAATTTTAAGCCCATTGGTATATGCGCCACCCTATAGTGGCAGTCAGCCTCTTGGAAGTAAAGTATTTATTGATGCAGAGACAGGTATTATTTCAGGAATTGCTCCTCCCAGTGGACAATATGTTGTAAGTGTTTGTATCACTGAGTGGCGAGGGGGGAAACCATTTACAGAACATCGCAAAGATTTTATTCTAAAAGTTGATGACTGCGATTTAGTCGCGGCAGATCTACCACCTAGAATTGTAAAGTGCGATAATAACACCGTGAAATTCGAGAATGGTTCAACCTCTTCAGCCATCACTTCTTATTTATGGGATTTTGGTGTGCCAGGTAATAGCAATAATTTTTCAACTGCTCCTTCGCCTGTATTTACCTATGCTGATACTGGCATATACAAAGTTTTCCTTACAATCAAAGGTCCTGAAGGATGTGAAGGAACAGACAGTACAGAAGTATTGGTATATCCGGGTTTCAAAGCAGATTTTACTAGCACTGGATTTTGTTCACAGGTACCTTATCAGTTTACGGATGCAAGTACAACTAAATATGGAAGTATCAATAGTTGGAAATGGGATTTTGGAGTAGACACTACCCTTGCTGATACAGATAATATTGCAAATCCACAGTATAAATATGCGGGGCCTTTGAATGCTTCTGTAAGACTGATCGTAACAAGTACCAAAGGTTGCATGGATAGTGTCAGAAAAAATGTTACGATTCGAGATAAACCTATCATTCAACTTCCTTTCAAAGACACCATCATCTGTAGCATCGATAGTTTATTGATTCCAATATCCGGTTCTGGAAATTTTACATGGACACCAAATCAACATATACTAGGTAGAAATACCAATCGACCGATCGTATTTCCCAAAGACACTACACAGTACATTGTAACTATGTCAGACAATGGATGCATAAATACAGATACGGTAACAGTGAATGTAGTGGATTACATCACCGTAGAGGTAGCTCCAGATACTACTATTTGTTTAACAGATCCAATCATGTTGCGGACAAACAGCCTCGCGCTTTCTTATTCTTGGACACCATCACTAACGCTTAATGACGCTCAATCGAAGAATCCTATTGCCATACCTACCACTACGACTACTTATACTGTTACCGGTAATTTAGGAAGATGCCAGGCAACAGATCAGATCAAGGTTACAGTGGCACCCTATCCTCAAGTAAATATTCTTTCACAGGATACAACTATTTGCTATGGAAACAGAATACAACTCATGGCAGCAATCAGAGGAACTGATTTTCGTTGGGCTCCATCTCAGTCATTGTTCAATGCAAACGGTATCAATCCTTTAGCAGGTCCGGAAAAAACAACTGTGTACACACTTTCTGTCAGAGATACAATTTCAGGATGCCCAAAAACTGTAAAAGACTCAATCAAGATCATTGTGGCACCCGCTATTTATGTGAATGCAGGAAGAGACACTACAATCGTTGCCGACCAGCTACTTCCGTTGAATGTAACAGCATCGGGCGGAAGTTACTATCAATGGTCACCAGTGTTTGGATTAAATAATCCTCTGATTCAGAACCCTGTTGTTCAACTTGGAAATGATGTAGATTCAATTCTCTATCGGATAAAAGTTATGGATGATGTTGGTTGTTATGGTGAGGATCATGTCCTTATAAAAGTGTTCAAAGGACAACCAGATATTTTAGTCCCTAATGCATTTACTCCGAACGGAGATGGCAGGAATGATATTTTGAAACCAATCCCTATAGGAATCACTGAGCTACATTATTTTAAAATTTATAACCGTTGGGGGCAATTATTATTTAGCACTAGTCAACAGGGAACAGGATGGAATGGTAATTTCAATGGTAGTCCACAAGGATCAGGAACATATGTATATGTCACGCAGGGAAAAGACATTTATGGAAAAACAGTATACCGCAAAGGTACGGCAGTGCTGATTCGTTGATTTTTACATCCTTCTCAAGCAACAATTACCTACTTTGTAAGGTCAAATACAAGAATTTTTGATTATTTGACAAAAAAAGCAGCAAATCATACCTGATTATACTCTTAAGGTTGTTGTCAACCCGTTAAAAACTTTGAAGTTTGTCTGAATGGATAATATGGTGTGTAAATTCACGCCACAGTAGAACGGAATGATGTTGCTATACACATGAAAAAGACGATACTCACCATATTTTTTTTAGGGTTTCTGATAACAACCTATGCTGGTCATATAGCAGGTGGGGAAATATATTACAGCTATCTGGGAGTAGGCAATGCTGCTAATACTGTTCGATATCAGGTGACTTTGCGTTTATTTCGCGATTGTAATGCTTCTGGAAATAATGTTGCGCAATTACCGGGTTCCGTTCAAATGGGTATTTATAACAATACACAGCCTTCTACAAGATTCGGGAATCTTGTGACGGTAAATAGAACAGGTAATATTGAGACACTAAATCTTGGCACTCCCGATCCATGTATCACCGGAAATGTGTCTGTATGCTATCAATTAGCGAATTATACTTTTACTGTTGAGCTGCCTATTACATCTGCGGGCTATATCATCATGTATCAAACTTGTTGTAGAACCGATGCCATCACAAATATTGTAAAGCAACAGGTAACTTCAACAACTGTTGGAGAAGGTGCTACCTACACCTGTACGATTCCTGGCACCAATAGCATAGCATCAGGCACCAACTCTAGTCCTGTATTTGCTTTGAAAGACACAACACTTGTTTGTCAAAATTCTCCTTTCAGCATCGACTTCAGTGCCACGGATCCAGATCAAGGTGATTCTCTATCTTATAGCTTATGTGCAGCTTTTAATCGCGGAAATACAACCAATGCCAGCGATAACAACTATTCCAGTCCTCCATTTGGTTTTGTAGGTTATACCAATGGATTCTCAGGTACCAATCCTTTAGGACCATCTGCTACGATTAACCCTGTAACTGGTATCATTTCAGGTACTGCACCCGTCAATGGGTTTTATGTGGTCAACGTTTGTATCACAGAATGGCGTAATGGAGTAGCGATTTCAGAACATAGAAAAGACTTTACTTTACGTGTTTCTGATTGTGCTTTGACCGGAGCAAGTTTAAAACCCAGTTATATTACTTGCGATGGATTTACCATGAATTTTCAAAATGAATCAACTAGCAGTAACATTACTGGATATTTGTGGGATTTTGGCGAAAGAAGAACTACCTCTACTTCTACCAATCCAACCCCAACCCATACTTATGCAGATACCGGCACTTACACTTTAAAGTTAAAAGTGACCAATGCCCGCGGATGTCAGGATTCTGCTACTGCTGAAGTGAGGGTCTACCCTGGTTTTACTCCTGACTTTAATGTACAAGGCACATGTTATTTGAACCCATTTTCATTCAGAGATGCAACTACCACTGCATATGGTGTTGTGAATAGTTGGAAGTGGGATCTAGGTGACCTAACTACTACAACTGACATATCAACCAGAAAAGATACCGCTTGGAAATATGCAACACCACAAACCATTCAAGTAAAACTTGTTGCTACCAATAGCAAGGGATGTATCGATTCCATTACAAAACCCGTGATCATACGGGATAAACCATTGGTGAATCTCGCATTTAGAGACACACTGATCTGCAGCGTTGATACACTCACACTTCGTACTACTATTGGAAGCGGCTCTATTGCATGGACAACCGATAGAGCAGCAAGTTTATCGCGCATGCAAAACAGTAATACCCCAACCCCTATTGTTTATCCTGTAGATACAACTCGATACATCGTTACTATTAATGATAATGGGTGTATCAACTCAGATACCGTCACGGTTAACGTACTTGATTTTATTGATGTTGAGCTAGGCCTAGATACAACCATCTGTCGAACAGATCAATTCACCCTAAGCCCTGTTAGTGACGCACTTAGTTATCAATGGACTACCTCTACAGGCGTTACTATTCCGGGTAATACAAAATACCCACTCGTTCGTCCATTGGTAAACACTACTTATTATGTAACAGCAAATCTAGGAAGATGCCAAGATAGAGACTCTGTTTTTGTTCGCGTAGCACCCTATCCACAAGTGGCAGTCCAAAATGATACCACCATCTGTTTTGGAGAAAGAATACAATTACAAGGTGCCATTGTTGGATCCGGCTTTAGTTGGTCACCAAGTAATACTCTGATCAATGCAAATACGTTGTTTCCAATTGCCGGCCCTTCAAGAACCACTCAATATGTTCTTACCGCAATTGATACATTAGGATGTGATCGCCCCGTTAGAGATACTGTTACAGTTTTTGTAACACCACTATTCAATGCTTATGCCGGACGCGATACTTTTCTACTTGTTGGAAGATCCATTCAATTGAATGCAACGGGAGGAAACACTTATCTATGGAGACCTACAACAGGATTGGATGACCCTACAAGTGCTTCACCAAATGTTACATTGCCTGAGACCATTGATTCTATTCGCTATATCGTTAGGGCCATTGCTCCGGGAGGATGTTACGCTGAAGATGATGTAGTCGTAAAAGTTTTCAAAACCGGTCCCGACCTTCTGGTACCATCAGCATTCACACCCAATGGTGATGGCAAAAATGATATGATCAGACCTGTAGGTATTGGCATTGCTTCATTACAGTATTTCAAAATATACAATCGTTGGGGGCAACTACTTTTCTCTACTTCTGAAACAGGTAAAGGGTGGAATGGTAATTATAATGGCATATTACAACCTCCGGGTACTTATGTTTATGAAGCTTTGGGCACGGATCAATCCGGGAATCGTGTTTTCAGAAAAGGGACTATTGTATTGATTAGATAGCGTGAATAGCTAATAGATCATAGTTGATAGCAGAAAAAAATCATCTTTTTATGAGATGCTATAACCGATTAACTATCTCCCACTTACCTTTACGGCATGAATAAAACCATTTTAATAACAGGCGCTACTTCCGGTTTTGGGAAAGCGATAGCATATGCATTTGCCGCAGCAGGATGGAATTGCATGATCACAGGTAGAAGAAAAGAAAGATTGGAACTTATTGCATCCGAATTACAAGATAAATATTCGATCAATGTGAAAATATTTGTATTGGATGTACAGGATAGAGAAACAGTGACAAAAACATTCAGAGAATTACCTGAAGAATGGCAAACGATTGATGTATTGGTAAACAATGCAGGGCTTGCATTGGGACGAGATAGTTTTGAAAATGCAAATTTAGATGACTGGGATACTATGATCGATACCAATGTCAAAGGATTGATGTATGTAACCAAAGCCATCATTCCTTATATGATCAACAGAAAAAAAGGTCATATCATCAACATTGGTTCTACTGCCGGTAAAGAAGTATATAAAGATGGGAATGCCTATTGTGCAAGTAAACATGCAGTTGACGCCATCAGCAAAGCAATGCGTATCGATCTACTCCAATACCGTATCAAAGTAACTGCCATTCATCCCGGTGCTGCAGAAACAGAATTTTCTATAGTAAGATTCAAAGGGGATGCATCAAAAGCAGATGCAGTATATGATGGATATCAAGCATTACAAGCAGAAGACATTGCTAATATCACTTATTACGCTGCTACGCTACCAGAACACGTTTGTATCAATGATCTAGTAGTCACGTGTACATCACAGGCCAATTCTTTGTACCTGCATAAATGATGATTTGAAAATACAGTGATGAAAAATATCTCTAGTAGTTAGTCATCACTGTATTTTCAAACGTTCCAAGTTTTGTAGACCAATATGATATTCATGGATCATTTCCTCTACAACGGCTGCTGCCGGTTTGATCTCATGGATCAGAGCACTTACTTGTCCGATCTCAAGTTCTCCTTCTTCCATGTCTCCTTCAAACATTCCTTTTTTTGCTCTGGCTCTTCCAAGTATTTGCTTTAATTCTTCTTCTGAAGCTCCACGTAACTCTGCAGCTTTGATCTCTTCAGCAAATTTATTTTTTAACAGTCGAACAGGGACTACTTTTTTTATTGCCAATTGAGTATCTCCTTCACTTGCTTGAACAATGGCTTCTTTAAAAGCCTGATGTGAAGATGCTTCTGGTGTACATACAAAACGGCTACCTACTTGTACTCCATCGGCACCCAAAACCATTGCTGCCAGCATTTGTGTACCCGTTGCAATACCACCGGCCGCAATCACCGGAATACCTACAGCTGCTCGAACTGCCGGAATCAACACCATTGTTGTTGTTTCCTCTCTTCCGTTATGTCCACCTGCTTCAAATCCTTCTGCCACCACTGCATCACAACCCGCTTCTTCTGCTTTTTTTGCAAACTTGCTACTACTCACTACGTGCACAACTTTAATCCCTTTATCCTTCAGAAAGCCTGTCCATGTTTTCGGATTTCCGGCGCTGGTAAAAACGATAGGTACTTTCTCTTCAACAATGATATGCATCAACTGATCTATATCCGGATACAACAAAGGAACATTCACCCCAAATGGCTGATCAGTAGCTGCTTTACATTGTTGTATATGCTGCCGTAAAACATCAGGATACATACTTCCGGCACCCAACAGTCCTAATCCACCAGCATTGCTCACCGCACTCGCCAACCTCCATCCACTTGCCCATATCATGCCTGCTTGAATGAGAGGGTAGCGGATAGAGAATAAGCTAGTAAGTTTATTTGATGATAGCTTATAGTTCATAGCGTATAGTTATTGAATTGATTTTTGAAATTCATGATCATCTTACACAAATGCTCCTACTGATATAAAATTTTCGAAAGAGATCTTCTGAAAGATACCCCTTCTCTCTGGCTATAAAAATACAAGAAACCACTTCAACACCCAATCGAAGTGCATATCTGAGAAAGCGACGAAACGCTAGTTTACTTTGACCCGTTGATCCTTCTGCTATATTTAAAACGACTGAGTCTGAAACTCATCTGATGTGATTTGACCAATTATGAAGTTCAAATGATGGAAAAGTTTTCACCAATTCATTTACTTCAACAGACAATTGAAGTGCTTGATACCATATTTGCAATCCTTTGAATCGAAATGCCATTGGATAAAATCAGCAAGCATTCCTATTCAATGAATGCGCATTTCTAATTAGTATTTATACCTATGCACCATGACCCATTAGCTATCTGCTAACCAAAATCAATCTCTGTATTATCCCCAATATTCAAACTTCTGCTCAACCCTTTCACAGATGCGTCACTTCCGATGAGGGAATTGTCGAGTACTACTTCATAAAGACTGGTATAAGAGCCGATAATACTGTCTCTTACAATTGAATGTTTAATGGTAGTATTGGCACCAATGGCCACATGTGGTCCGATGATGGCATTTGAAATATCACAACCCGGTGCAATACTTACAGGAGGAATGATGATCGTATCTTTAAAATCATGTCCATCAACAATATTGCCACCAAATTTTTTCAATAGAGTAGCATTGCTTTCGAGGAGCGTTTCCTTCTTACCACAATCAAACCAGTTTTTTACTTTGAAAGATTGAAATTTAGCACCACGCTTGATCATACAATCCAATGCATCTGTGAGATTGTATTCCCCATATGTTTTAATGTCCTGCGTGAACAGGTGATGTAAACATTCAAACAAAAAATGAGTCTCTTTGATCTTGTATAAACCTACAAGTGCCATATTGCTCTTGGGAATCGCCGGCTTTTCAACTACCTGCTCAATGAACCCATCATCACCAACAGATGCTACTCCAAAATTTCGAGGGTCATCTACCTTCTTAATTCCTAACATACTGTAAGGACTATTCACAACCTCTTTTACATCATACTCACAAATCGTATCGCCTAATGCAACAAATACTTCATCATCACCTACAATATTTCTGGTCAACTCAATCGCATGGCCTGTACCCTGACGTTCATTTTGATACACAAAATGTGCTGTCATATCAGGATAGGTTTGCTTCACATAATCCTGAATTTTTTCACCCAAATACCCTACAATAAAAATAAACTCATTGATACCTGCTTCTCTCAGTTGATCTACGATATAACTAAGAATAGTTTTTCCTGCAATAGGAATGAGGGCTTTGGGTTGCGTATAAGTATGGGGTCTCAGTTTTGTTCCTGCACCCGCTACTGGTATGATTGCTTTCATGGGAGATAATTTTTGATGAGCCCATTCGCACAATGCTTGCAACTGCTCCACTCGGAAGCGGTCTTACTCATCAAGAGGTCGAAAATAGGAAAATCTGGGCATTGGGCAAGTGGTGTGGAAATTTAAGCTGCAAGCTACAAGCTGCAAGTATTTATGTATGTGATCAGGTGCTAATTTATTAACTACTTGCAGCTTGTAGCTTGTGGCTTGTAGCTTGCACCTCATGGCTTATATTTGCACTAAATACCTCATCATGCAAAGAGATACCCTCGTATTCGATCTTATCAGACAAGAATTGGAACGTCAGCGTCGTGGCATTGAATTGATCGCTTCAGAAAATTTTACCAGTTTACAGGTCATGCAGGCCATGGGAAATGTAATGACCAATAAATATGCTGAGGGTTATCCCGGAAGGAGATATTATGGCGGTTGTGAAATTGTGGATCAAACAGAACAGTTGGCCATCGACAGACTTAAACAAATCTTCAATATTGAATATGCCAATGTACAACCTCATAGTGGTGCTCAGGCAAACGCTGCATTGATGCTTGCCATTCTGCAACCCGGAGATAAAATTTTAGGTCTTGATCTTAGCATGGGGGGACACCTCACACACGGCTCTTCAGTTAATTTTAGTGGCAAATTATATGAACCTCATTTCTATGGTGTGAAAAGAGAAGATGGATTGGTAGATTATGAAATGTTGGAAGAAAAAGCCAGAAGTGTAAAACCCAAACTGATCATTTGCGGCGCCAGTGCTTATAGTAGAGACTGGGATTATGCACGTATTCGTAAAGTAGCTGACGAGGTAGGTGCTTTTGTATTAGCTGATATCGCACACCCTGCCGGACTCATTGCAAAAGGATTATTATCTGATCCTTTTGATCATTGTCATTTTGTTACTTCTACCACACACAAAACTTTACGTGGACCAAGAGGTGGCGTAATCATGATGAAAAAAGATATTGAGAATCCTTTTGGCTTGAAAGATGTGAAAGGTAATCTTCGTATGATGAGTAACCTGATTGATATGGCTGTGTTCCCTGGCACGCAAGGCGGGCCTTTAGAGCACGTGATTGCCGCGAAAGCCATTGCCTTTGGTGAAATT
The DNA here is from genome assembly GCA_943368425.1 of Brevundimonas vancanneytii. Lineage (GTDB taxonomy): Bacteria > Bacteroidota > Bacteroidia > Chitinophagales > Chitinophagaceae > Sediminibacterium > Sediminibacterium vancanneytii_A. The sequence continues at coordinate 147,093 of CALRLC020000006.1, read as the reverse complement.
TTGACAGATGAGTTTTTGACCTACCAACAACAAGTACAAAAGAATGCCCAAGCTATGGCCAAAGCTTTTGTAGATCGAGGATACCAGATCATCAGTGGTGGCACTGATAATCATTTGATGTTGATTGATCTAAGAAATAAAAATATCAGCGGCAAAAAAGCAGAACAAGTACTTGGCCATGCGGATATCACTGCTAATAAAAACATGGTACCTTACGATGATAAAAGTGCTTTTGTGACTTCAGGTATACGATTTGGTGTAGCTGCAATCACCACTCGTGGAATGATTGAGAAGGATATGGAATTTGTAGTAAATTCAATTGACCAGGCTTTGATGAATGCCGATAATGAATCAACACTCAAAGAGATCAAGAAGCAAGTGAATGATTTCATGTCACAGTTCTCTTTATATCCTGAAATGAACTAAGCAAGGTTCGAGAAGAAAAAGACAAGGAACAAGGCTTTTATTAAAAGAAACTTTATGATACAACGTGTACAATCATTGTGGTTACTGGCTGCATCTATTTGTGGATTCGCTACGCTGAAAATGCCTTTTTACGTTGGAAGCGTTGGTACTGCTCCTGCAGAAGAGTTCACGGCTATGAGCCATTTGTTAATATTGATACTTTCTATCGCTGCTGCTATCGTTGCTTTGATCTCTATCTTCTTGTACAACAACCGACCGCTTCAACTCAAGATAGCATTAGCCGGAATGGCAGCAAGTATTTTGAACATAGTGCTTTACTTTGTATTCACTAAAAAATATGATACCGGCGCTATCGCTTTAAGTGCTGTATTTAGCTTTGCTATACCTATTTTCTTTATCATGGCGGTGATTGGGATCAATAAAGATGAGAAACTGGTAAAGAGTGTAGACCGTTTGAGATAAAACATAGACTTGCAAAAGTCAAAACAAAGCCACAGATTCACTGATTTCTGTGGCTTTATTTTTTATAAAAACTTTCCAGTATAACTTTCTTTTACTTTTTTGATGCCGTCAGGAATACCGGCATATACAACTTGTCCACCAGCATCACCTGCCTCGGGGCCCATGTCAATCAACCAATCTGCAGATCTGATTACATCTGTATTGTGTTCAATCACAATCAATGAATGCCCCTGCTCGATCAATGCTTGAAATGAGGCAAGTAACTTTTTGATATCGTGAAAATGAAGCCCGGTAGTAGGTTCATCAAAAATAAAGAGCATATGCCCCACTCCCTTCCCCTTACCAAGAAAGCTTGCTAGTTTTACACGCTGCGCTTCCCCACCACTGAGTGTGTCACTGCTTTGTCCGAGTTTGATATATCCTAATCCGACATCTTGCAGGGGCTGTATTGCGGTTTTGATATTTTTTTCTTCCCCAAAAAAATCAAGGGCCTCATCTACACTCATATCTAACACATCAAAAATACTTTTGCCTTTGTACTGAACTTCGAGTACTTCTTCTTTGAATCGTTTGCCATTACACACATCACAAGTTAAATGCACATCAGCTAGGAACTGCATTTCTACTACCTGTTCCCCTTCTCCTTTACATGCATCACATCTTCCTCCATCCACGTTGAAAGAAAAATGTTTGGCCTGAAATCCACGCATTTTCGCCAACGGCTGTTTTGAATATAGATCACGTATGGTATCATATGCTTTGATATACGTGATGGGGTTACTTCGTGATGACTTACCAATAGGGTTTTGATCCACCAACTCAATCTGAGAAATATAATCTGTATCACCGCTGATTTTATTATGCAACCCAACTTTCTCAGCCGGCTCCCCTTTCATTTTTTTCAAAGCAGGATACAACACTTGTTTAACCAAAGTAGTCTTACCACTACCGCTCACTCCACTCACTACACAAAGTGTATTCAAAGGAAAAGCAACAGTAATATTTTTCAGATTATTTTGAGCCGCACCTTCTACAATAATAGATCGGTTCCATTTTCTTACTTTCTCAGGAGCTTCAATCTTAAACTTTCCTGTGAGGTATTTACCTGTAAGACTTTCAGGATGTTTGATAATGGTATCGTAATCTCCTTCTGCTACTACTTCACCACCCAAATGAGAGGCTAATGGCCCCATGTCAATGATATGATCAGCTTCACGCATCATCATTTCATCGTGTTCAACTACCACCACGGTATTACCTAAGTCTCGTAATGATTTTAATACACTGATCAATCTTTCTGTATCTCTGGAATGTAAGCCAATAGAGGGCTCATCCAGAATGTATAAAGAGTTGGTAAGGTTACTCCCCAAACTTCTTGTTAACTGAATTCGCTGACTTTCACCACCACTCAATGAATTCGCTAAACGATTTAATGTGAGATACCCCAATCCTACATCCAATAAAGTTTGTAATCGCTGATGAATTTCAATCAGAATTCGTTTAGCGATCTGTTGATCATTTTCAGACAGCTTCAGTTCATTGAACCACTGTTTTAGATCACGAACCTGCCATTCACATAACTCTCCAATATGCTTGCCACCTACTTTTACATACAGCGCTTCCTTACGCAAACGATATCCTTCACAAGCTGTACAGGTGGTTCTACCTCTGTACCTACTCAACAATACCCTGAATTGAACCTTGTATAAATTTTGTTCTACATCTTTGAAAAAATCATCAATACCATAAGCCCCTGCAACTCCTTTCCATAATTGTTGGTATTGTTCTTTGGTAAGTTCTGCAATCGGTTTATGGATAGGAAATCCAACTTTAGAAGCCCCTTTGATGAACTGATCTTTCCACCAACTTAATTTTTCTCCTTTCCATGGAGCTACTGCACCTTCGTAAACACTGAGTCTTCGATCGGGAATTACAAGGTCGGTATCAATACCTAACACCTGACTAAATCCTTCACAAACCGGACAAGCACCATAAGGGTTATTGAAAGAAAAAAGGTTGGGAACAGGTTCTTCAAACACAATGCCATCCAATTCAAACCGATTACTGAAATGATGAAGATGGTCGCCATCTACTTCAACAATCATTTCTCCATCACCTTCGTAAAAAGCAGTATTGATGGAATCCGATAACCGATGAAGATCCTCTTCTTCAAAATCTTTCACGACCATTCGATCGATGAGCACATAAACAGCATTTTTAGTCGCTTTTGAAATGGGAATAGCTTTTTGTAAAGTCTTGTCATCCATTTCAGTGAGTTCTTCGATTCGGAGCATTTGACCTTCGCCTGATTTACTCCAAATCCTTGAAAACCCTTTCTGCATGAGAATATTCAGTTCTTCACGTGTATCTCTATTGACATGTTGCTTGAAGGGCACCAATATCACAACTTTGGTTCCGTGAGCAAGTTTTTTCACAAACGATACAACATCTGAAACATCATCTTTTTTTACCTCTTTGCCACTAATGGGAGAAATGGTTTTACCTGTACGAGCATATAATAAACGCAGGTAATCATAGATCTCGGTCATACTACCCACAGTACTTCTGGGAGTACGTGTAATTACTTTTTGTTCAATAGCGATGGCCGGACAAAGCCCTTTGATATAATCGACATCAGGCTTTACCATTCTTGCCATAAACTGTCTGGCGTAAGCGCTCAAACTTTCTGCATAACGTCTTTGACCCTCTGCAAACAGCGTATCGATAGTGAGAGAAGATTTACCACTACCTGATACACCTGTTACTACAATCAATTTATTCCGGGGGAAAGCTACTGTAACATTCTTCAGGTTATGCATTCTGGCACCTTTTACCAGAATGGTATCGCTCCTTTCTAACTCCTGTAAAACAGCCCCTGCTCTTTGTTTCGTCTTTGTAGCCATAAGTGCAGCAATTTAAACACAATAATGACCGGTAGGTTTAGAAAATGAGAAGATTTACCCGAATCTTTTAGAAAACAGATGTGAAAAATGTGAATAACCATTTCATTGAAAAACAATGTATCCACAAAAGAAACTGGCATATAAAAGATATATAATTTAACGTAACCGATTTAAAATCAGGATGAATGAATCTTGATAAAAAGGCTTTTTACAATCCAATATCCTGTTTTTAAAACGTAGCCAAACGACCCAAACATGAAAACATTAGACCATGTGTCTGATATTGATCTGATACGTTCCTTTCAGGAAGGCGATGCCGGCTCCTTTGAAGTATTAGTGAACCGATACAAAGACAGGATCTATTCATCGATTCTTTTCTTTGTCAAAGACACTTATCTCGCTGAAGACCTGTTTCAGGATGTATTTATCAAGATCATCGACACATTAAAGAACAGACGTTACACAGAAGAAGGGAAATTCCTGCCTTGGGCTCTGCGTATTGCACACAATCTTTGTGTGGATTATTTCCGAAAAGTAAAGAGAGCACCCGCAATTAAGACCAGCGACAATCAGGATATTTTTGAAGTAATTCAGATCACAGAAGAAGGACCTGATGCTCGTTTGATGCGTGCACAAAGTCATGATCGCGTTCGTCGTATGCTGGATCTGTTACCTGAGGAACAAAGAGAGATCATTGTATTAAGACACTACGCCAACCTGAGTTTTAAAGAAATTGCACAGATTACTAATTGTAGTATCAATACCGCATTGGGACGTATGCGCTATGGACTCATTAACCTGAGAAAAATGATGGTAGAAAAGCAGATCGTTTTATAAGTTTTGCTCACGCTTGTTACGATAAAAAATAAAGCCCCGATCTAAAAAGTCGGGGCTTGCCAATTCTATGATGATCTATTTATTTCTCTTATCAAATGCAGCCTTCATGGCATCTAAATGATCTACAAATTTTTGTACATTAGGCACATACCCATATTTAATATCACTTAATGGATTTCCATCCAGATCAAGAAACATATACAATGGCTGTGCATTAAAACCGAATTTGGTGATTTCATAATCTAGATTCTTTTGACCTACAGTGGTCACTAGATCGCCGTTCTTGTTTTTATAATGATCTGATTCTGGCAGTTCAGTTGATTCATCTACATAAAGACTGATCAATACAAAGTTTTCCTTGATACGTTTTAATACCTCAGGATCTTTCCATACCTCTTCCTCCATTTTCCGACAGTTGGCACAAGTATGTCCGGTAAAATCCAGCATCACGGGTTTATTCAATGTCTTTGCAGCTGCCATACCCTCTTCCAAATCAAAATAAGCCACCAAACCAAAAGGCACTTTCAATTTGTCGGTATACTTTACCGGAGGTTTTGCTGCGCTTGTATTGGCTGCAGATACAACAGCAGTATTGGCACCAATTTTATACTTGAGATCATCCAAATTGAACTCTTGTGTAGTCGATGGAGGAATGAATCCACTCAACAATTTCAATGGTGCCCCCCATAAACCGGGTATCATGTATACCGTAAAACTAAAGGCCAGGATCGCAAAGAATAATCTTGGTACACTGATATAAGGAAGATCGCTATCGTGTGAGAATTTCAACTTGCCAATGAGGTATAGTCCCATCAATCCAAAGATCACGATCCATAAAACAAGGAAAACATCTCTGTTTAATAAGCCCCAGTGATAAGTCAGATCAACGTTAGATAAAAATTTCAATGCCAACGCAAGCTCTATAAATCCAAAAGTGACTTTCACAGAATTTAACCAACCTCCACTCTTCGGGAGAGACTGCAACATGGAAGGGAAGAAAGCAAACAAAGAAAACGGTATGGCCAATCCCAGACCAAATCCCATCATCCCAATGATCGGAGCTACACTTACTCCTTGCGTACTGGTTTGTCCGAGTAAGGTACCTACCAAAGGACCGGTACAAGAAAACGACACGATCACAAGTGTAAGGGCCATAAAAAAGATGCCGAGTAAACCACCCTTACCTGCCTGTTGATCTGCTTTATTGGCCCAACTATTGGGCAAAGTCAATTCAAATGCACCAAAAAATGAAATGGCGAATACAATGAAGAAAGCAAAGAACAGAAGATTCGAAACCGGATGTGTTGAGATGGTATATAAAATGGTATCTCCGAAAATCAGTGTTAGGATCAATGTTGGAACTGTGTAGATCAATACGATACTGAAAGAATACCATAAAGCATTGCGAATACCTTCAGCTCTACTTTTACTTCTTTTCAGGAAGAAGCTTACCGTTACAGGTATCAAAGGAAACACGCAAGGTGTAATGATGGCGAGTAATCCGGTGATCAAACAAATCAGGAAAATATTCCACAATGATTCATCGCCAGTTGCTGAAGCATCACTTCCTGCAACATCAGTTGAAGGAATAGTGACAGACACCATTTCAGAGCCACTCGGAAATTCATCACCACGAATACCCAACCAGTCGAAATTCCCTCTGATCTTCACGGTGTCTTTTCCAATCTTCAAAAAGTATTTGAATGTGGCGCTGTCAGTGTAAACCAAAGAACCCTGTTCTGCACCTGCCGGTTTTACAGTTTGTCCTGCACCAATAGATTGAATAGAATCAATGATGAAACGACTATCTGATTTTGTTGTATCCTGATTGAGTGTACTAATAAATACATCTTCTGCATGTTGCTTTTGTACACCAAACAGCTGTAATCCTTTACCAATAAATGCTTTCACATTAACCACGGCAGTTGTATCTGAAGTTCGTTCTGCCTTGAAAGAAAACTGCACAGGTTTATTGTCCTGTGCAGTAAGTATATTGGTAAAAGATAATGCTGTAATTAATAGTGTCGCTAAAAAATACTTCATACTTATTGTAGCTTAATATCAAAAGATTTTTTGGTAGGAGGTAAACACTGCGCATCATCACAAACCATGTAATCAATGGTTCCTGTAACATTGGTTTTTACCTTGCCTTTCAATTTTACAGTTTGTACATATTGTACTTTGTTGGATAGGTAGAGTACATCTGTCTGAAATATTTCATCATAGATCTTTTCTACTTTTCCAATCTCTTTAGGTGTACCCACCAGCGAGATCAATGGGTTGGGTTTAACGGTCATTTTTGTAGGAATCGGACCGCCTTTTCCTGTTTTTTGAGAATAGATATGCCACTTACCTTGAATGGTAGCAGTTAGCACCACGTCATATGTATCAGCTGTTTTTTTCTTAGCCTCAAAAGTCCAGCTAACCGGATCTTTGATCTGTGCCGTAACCACTCCAGCAACCATCGTAAATATGAGCGTGTAGAATAATTTTTTCATACGTTAAGTATAATGACGTTGATGATGTGAAAAACTTACAATTAATTTAATCCGAGTATTTCAAATACTCTTTTTCCATCCAGATTATGCAATGCTGTTGAAGTAGCTCTTTCAGGATGTGGCATCATACCAAATACATTGTTCCCTGCATTTTTGATACCTGCAATATTTCGTACAGCACCGTTTGGATTGTATGCAGCATCAATATTACCTCTTTCATCACAGTAACGGAAGATTACTTGACCATTGGCCTCCAAATGATCCAGTGTAGCCTCATCTGCAAAAAATCTTCCTTCACCATGTGCAATAGGAATTTTCAATGCCTCGCCATTTCCGTTGCTGATGTATACATTCTTACAAATGAATTGTTGATTGGCATTTTGTAACAATACACCCGGTAATAATCCACTTTCACAAAGAATTTGAAAGCCATTACATACACCCAATACTTTTCCTCCACGATTAGCAAAATCGATCACACTTTGCATCATTGGACTAAACCGTGCTATAGCACCACAACGGAGATAATCTCCATAAGAAAAGCCACCCGGAAGAATGATACAATCATCAGTCGTAAACATACTCAAGTCTTTGTCTTTGTGCCAAAGCATGATCACTTCTTTTCCAAGGTCATGTTGTAAAGAATCTTGCATATCCCTGTCACAATTAGATCCTGGGAAGACGACTACTCCAAATTTCATGAAAGTTAATTTATGAATGACTGTACCCATGTTATATGGCAAAAAAGACCATGATTATTGGATACTGCTAAATTTTGGCTCAAAGGTACGTTCAGGCAACGTTAATACGCCCCTAATTTTTCAACAGATACCAGTTATTTAGTGCAATAATGACAATGGCAGCAATAAATAAAAGATTGGGGAAGCTGAGATTTCGTGGATTAGAAAAGGCATTGGCTACAAAAGCACTGATCGGTATCAAACAAAGAATCCCGGATTCCAGTCCGCCCAACTGAAAAATAAATGGTACGGGTAATAAGGTGAGTAACATAACGATCATCACTCCCCAGTTTTTACGAATTTGTATCACCATGCGGTTGATGCTGACCTGCCAAAAGAAGAGTCCGCATAAGAGTAAAATACCAAGTCCAATAATCCCTCTCAGAAAAACGGCTCCGGATGCTCCATTAGGAATCCCTAGGTAAAAATCAGGGACCATAGACTGAAATTCCAATAATCGATCAGTTAGAAATAACCCCGACAATACAAAATAATAAGGCAAAATGATTCCCATTAATAGAATCAGCCATTCTGCCAATCGAAATGGTCGTACCACCGCCAGTGCAAATAATACCACGCCGGCAAGTATGGCCATTGGATGATAGCATAATACAGCAAGACCTGTGATCATTCCCGTATTGAATAATAGTGTTTTGGGGTTGGGATGATTGTATAATCGGCTAAGTTTTACAAAAATCCAGATCACAAGCGAATTAGAAACCAGTGCCGGAGAGATCGCACACCACTGAGGAATCATTCCGGTCAACAATACATAGGTCATTGCTGGTAGATAGTTGGATGATTGATACATCCTCAGTTCATTTAAAGCCAGGTTCAAACGAATGGCCTGTACCAATACCAAACCATGATACAACAGAAGCCTTACCACAGAAGGAAGTGATGCGATATAACGATCTAGGATCAGAGAGATGAGTCCATCATTTGTACCACTATTTGTGTCAATTACAGGTGACTCAGTCAAAAAATGAAAATGAATCCCTACGCTTAATACGATTAAGAAAAAAATGTTGATGAATGACTTATCTCTAAATAATCCGACCACAAAAAGAAATCAAAGGGTTAATAATCAATTTTTGCAAAACAAGTATAGCCTCTATACTGACAAGGAATGATCAGTTGTCGGGCGCCTACTTGCTTTGCATGTCTTGGCATAAAGTTATAACCTCTATCCAGATTTTTAAAAGTAGGATTTCTGTTGATCTGTCCATTTGGAGCAATGCTTTGATCGGAAAGTATGTTATCTCTCTTCTCCTGAACATTGAAAAGAAAATGCAGTCTATCTCCGGAATTAAGCATACCAAATCCTATGAAATTATCTGTATTATCATCATATTGAGACTTTCTGATCACATTGCTCCACTCCATTTTACCCGTTTTATCAAATGAAATCACAGTTACGTTGTCTGCATAATAACGTGTCATATTATTATTGAACGTATTCATCCGCCACCATGGGTAAAATCCAAGCGGGCTGTTCCAACTGTAATAGTCAAGCTGTGACCAATAAGGTGACCCATAGAGATAATCCCATCTGCTGAGTGTATTACCTCGTGTACTACTATATGCCGATTCCGAGATCACGATGAAACCTCCGTCTTTTCGGAGAATGATGTTATGCAAAAAGAAGTCATTGAACGCCGTTTTAGTATTTCCCTCATTACGAGCATCGGTACGAAACTCATCGGTGAAAACGGTAGCTGTATTGAGCATTTCTTTTTGTGCATCCTTATCCCACAGGTAATAATACAACCCATCAATATTACCTCTTCTTTGTTTACTGAAATAAGAGGTTACAATATAATGTCTGTTTAGATTATCTGCTTTGATCCGTATATCATCCAAATAAAATCCTTTGATCGACAGATCGGTAAACTGCACTACATCTGCATATGCTTTTTTCGTAACCAATGTCACCTTATTGATATTGTCGTTTTGGGAGGTACCGGATGCGCGGATACAGGCCATATCACCGTCATTATCTACGATGAATTCTGATAGGAAATCATTGCGCTGAGGCATCTCCACACCTACCCTGCTTTTCTTCAACAAATTCAGGTCCTTATCAAACAAAGCCGTTGTCAGAACATGCATCCTATCGTTCCTACTACTAATCTTAAAAATCATGATCTTTTGCTTGTCATCACTGAACAACACCGTATATACATTACGGTTACTGGCATAAGTCATATTGCTGGTGGTATCCAACTGAATGGGGTCTCCCATTCTTTTTCCCTTCGCATCAAATTTCACCGCCATACAGTAAAAAACATTCCTGCGCTGAAATTGGTAAAACATATACGCAAAACCGGGGTAAATCTGAAAATCAGCACTTATAATACGATCCGGAAGAAAATCAAGCTTGTTCTTTTCAATCATTTTCATGCCGTTATCAAAAGCACACATAAAGCCAATATCACGATAACTTTTATATACCAGAATATTCCCATCTACTTTACCCAATACTTCAAAATTCATCACACGGGCATCTTCCCTATCTGGTTCAGAATAGGTGATCTGTTGGGAAAAGCCAGATTGACTGGTTAATAAAAGAACACATGATAAAAAGAAGAGGAACTTTTTCATTTCCGAACCCGTTTAAGTATTTCAAATGTAAGGTATATGCCTTATACATGGCTAAGCAAAGAGCCCTGATCCATTTGGCATCATCCTTTTGACCAAGAAACAGATAGTTATCTGAATGGTTGCCCGGATAGCGGTGAAATAAATCTTAATTTCTTACCGCAGATACTCTTTATGGTTACTTGAAATTTCCTATACATTTGTTAAAGATTCAGGCACAAATGCCGGACTCTACTTGGAGTGAGTAAGAATTTAAACAAGGTTACCTCTGCAGGACTCATCATTGCACTCGGTATCATCTACGGCGACATCGGTACTTCCCCTCTTTATGTACTGAATGAAATCATTCATGGAAAAGTCATTAGTGAAGCACTGATCTTAGGGTCTTTGTCCTGCGTTATATGGACACTTACCCTTCAAACCACCATTAAATATGTGATTCTGACCCTAAAGGCAGATAACAAAGGGGAAGGTGGCATTTTCAGTTTATACGCCTTGGTTCGAAGAAGAAAAAAATGGCTGGTAGTACCTGCTATGATCGGCGGTGCTGCATTATTAGCCGATGGTATCATCACTCCTCCCATTTCAATTACTTCCGCTATTGAGGGTTTACGACAATTGCCCTCATTAAGTCATATACAAACCAGCACCATTGTTGGTATTGTGATCGCCATTATCAGTCTGATCTTTTTCATGCAACAATTCGGCACAGCATCGATAGGTAAAATGTTTGGACCGATCATGTTGGTATGGTTTGGCATGCTGGCTGTTTTAGGTGCAATTCATTTGCTGGATGATATAGCCATCTTTAAGGCGTTCAATCCATATTATGCTTTTGAATTATTGACCATGTATCCGAAAGGATTCTGGTTACTAGGTGCGGTTTTCTTATGTACCACAGGTGCTGAAGCTTTGTACAGTGACCTTGGGCACTGCGGAAAAGGAAATATTCGTATCTCTTGGATGTTTGTAAAGTGTTGTCTGATTTTGAACTATCTCGGACAAGGAGCCTGGTTACTGGCCAATTACGAGGGCGGACCTATTCCTGAAAATCTTATCGCAGGCGGGTTCAATCCATTCATTGGTATTATGCCACAATGGTTCAAACTGGCGGGTATCATCATTGCTACCACTGCCGCCATTATTGCGAGCCAGGCTTTGATATCTGGTTCATTCACTTTGATCAGTGAAGCCATGCGTTTGAATCTCTGGCCAAAGATGAAGATCCATTATCCTACAGAAGAAAAAGGTCAGTTATATATTCCCGGCATAAGTTTGCTATTATACGTTGGTTGTGTAGCCATCGTTTTATATTTCCAAAAATCAGCAAACATGGGTGCTGCATATGGATTGGCCATCACAATGTGTATGATCAGTACATCCATTCTTTTTGCCAATTTCCTTGTGAGTAGAAGGGTTTTACCGGTGTGGATCTATATTTATTTGATCGTTTATCTAGCCATCGAGCTCTCCTTCCTGGTTGCCAATCTGGAGAAATTCATGCACGGTGGTTATGTAACTCTGATTGTAGGCGGTGCCTTATTTGCAGTGATGTATGTGTGGTTTAGAAGTAGAAAGATTAAAAACAGATATGTCGAATTCGTCCGGATGGAACATTACATTCCCATGATTCAGGAGTTAAGTAATGACAAGACCATCCCGAAATACGCTACCCATTTGGTTTACATGACCAGTGCCAATAATCCCAAAGAGATCGAACATAAGATCATGTATTCTATTTTGAACAAAAAACCTAAGCGTGCAGACATCTATTGGTTTGTGCATGTGGATGTTTTGGATGATCCTTATACCTGCGAATACTCTGTAGAACATATTATTCCCAATGATATCATTCGTGTTGAGTTCCGACTTGGATTCAGGGTGGAACAACGTATCAACCTCATGTTCAGAAAAGTAGTAGAAGAACTGGTTAATAACAAAGAAGTGAACATCACTAGCAGATACGAGAGCCTTGAAAAGAACAATGTAGTGGGTGATTTCCAATTCATTGTCTTAGAAAAATATTTGAGTCAGGATAATGAACTACCCTTCTTTGAACGCATTGTGATGAAATTGTATTTCTGGCTGAAAGAAATAAGTCTGGGTGAAGAAAGAGGCTTTGGACTTGACCCAAGTAATGTAACCATTGAAAAATTCCCACTGATCGTTGCGCCGGTTTCCAAGTTAAACCTTAAGCGTGTGTATTATGAAGGAAGCGATTTCGAATGAAACATATCTCTCCGGAAGAACTCAAACAACGAATAGATGATGATTCATTGTTCCTTTTAGATGTAAGAGAACAATCAGAACATCAGGAATACAACATTGGTGGTAAGTTGATACCACTTGGAGAGCTTATGCTACACAGCCGCGAAATACCTTCAGACCAACCCGTAGTTGTTTATTGTAAAAAAGGAATCAGAAGTCAAATCGCCATTCAAAGACTCGAAGAAAAACTAGGACTCACCAATTTGATCAATCTCAAAGGCGGCATGGATGCTTGGAAGAAAGTTTTTGACTTTTGACTTTTCACTATTGACTTACCCAACCTAATACTTTAGAATATCTCGGATGAAATTATGATACTCATGAAAAGAGGGAAGATTGTTATGCCCACCACCCTCGATTCTGATCAATGTGATCTTATGCGGATTGAAGCGTTGTAGTTTCTCACTATGGCCAATCGGTATCAGCCAATCTTTTGTTCCGTGAATGATATACGTATGGCAATTCACTTTCTGGATCCACTTATCAGTTCGTAGGTGAAACCGAAGAACATACTTAATAGGCAGTATCGGCATAAATCGCTCCGCCACTTTTTTAAAACTGTAATAAGGTGCATCCAAGATCAAATAACGAGGGGTATTATCTGATGCGATCTTAGCCGCAAAGCCGCTCCCCATACTCCTTCCATATACCAGGATATGATGTTGCTGATATTTTTCAGCCAGTTTTTCATAAACAAACTGCATATCATTCAACATATCTTTTTCAGTGCGCTTACCTGTACTTTTTCCAAATCCACGATAATCTACCAATACCACATCATAATCATATCGATAGAAATCTTTGGCATATTTAGCCCATCCTTTGATACTTCTTGTATTACCGTGCAGGTAGAGAATCAATCCTTTGGGTTCAGGTCTGTAAAAATGTAACCCATTGATACGCACACCGGGCGCAGGATCAAAAAACAGTTCTTCAAAAGGGATATCATACTCAAACCTGAAATCATGCTTTAATTTCTCAGGCTTGAATATCAATCGCTCCTGTACCAAATAAGTAAGTACAGACAGCAAAACTACAGCCAGTGCAATATATAATAGCAGTTGACCCAAGGGGCTCTTTTGCTGTAAGTTCCGAAAAAAGAAGGAATTGATGTTTGATTTTTTGATCTTTGATTGCTTGATTTGATTTTATGGAGACTAGATAGTACTTATTGAGTACTTTTTTCAAAACACAGATCAAGCAATCAAAGATCAAAAAATCAAAGATGAAAAAGAAAATCCCACGTTGGCTTAAGATTGTACTGATTGTGTATGCACTGATCGGGATTGCTTTTTATTCATTTCAGAAGAAAATATTGTTCCAGCCAGTTGTTGTAACTAAAAACCATAACTATCAATTCGAACAGCCATATGAAGATATTTGGATACCAATAGACGAAAAAAGTGAAACCCATATGGTACACTTTACCGTTCCCGATAGTCTGCGAAAAGGGCTGGTGCTGTATTTTCATGGTAATCGTGGTAATGTGAGAAGGTATCGACGATTTGTAGAGAAGTTCACTTCGCATGGTTATGCTGTTTGGATGCCTGACTATCCGGGTTTTGGAAAATCAACAGGAGAGCTTACAGAAGAAGCAATATACGAGCAAGCTTTACAAGTGTACAAAAGAGCCAGACAATTCTATCAACCAGATCAGATCATTATTTATGGAAAATCTATGGGCACAGGAGCTGCAACACAATTGGCTTCTGTAAGAGATTGTAAACGATTGATATTGGAAACACCTTATAACAGTATGCGTTCTTTGATCAGTATGTATCTATGGATGTACCCGTTGAAATCTATTTTGAAATACCAGTTCCCATCCAATGAGCTCATGAAAAAAGTGACAGCCCCGGTTACCATCTTTCATGGAACAGAAGATGGTGTGATCCCTTATCGTAATGCAGTAAAACTAAAATCAGCCCTTAAACCCGGCGACGAATTCATCACCATAGAAAACGGATCTCACAGAGATTTGAATACGTTTATTGAGATGAAGAGTAAGATGGATAGTTTGCTGCGTAGCAGATAGCACATGGGTTATGGGTTATGGCTTATAGGAGATAGCAAATGGCAAAAGCGAATATTGCTTTTTTTAGTTCTAATAGAATCAACAACTACACGCCATGACCTATCAGCCACAAGCTAATACTGCTCCCCCTTTCCCCACTTTCAACTCATGCTGCACACCTACTTTTAGTGGATAATTTTCTCGGCTATGACTCACGGGGAAATCGAAGCAAATGGGGTATTTGTATTTTTTTACTCGCTGATGAATCACTTCTGTAATAGAGGCACCAAAAGGAATGACGGTGTCTTTCATGTCTGTAAATCCACCGATGATCAATCCTGCTAAGTTTTGCAGGGCAACGCTTCTCTCCAATTGTATCATCATACGATCGACGTTGTAAATGTATTCGCCAATATCTTCAATGAACAATATCTTCTTATTGAAATTAAAAGCTGATCTACTGCCGATCATATGCGCCAATAAAGAAAGATTCCCTCCTACTAGCTCACCGGATGCGTTACCTAATTGATTCAAGGGATGAGCAACAGAACGATACTTGTAGGAACCCCCTTTCAGTATTTTCCTTAACGATTGGATGTATTCATTCTCATATTCACCATCATTGAAAGCAGCTGCCATTGGTGAATGAAGCGAAGCGGTTTTTAGTTGTGTGTACAGATGAGCATGCAGCAAAGTGATATCACTATAGCCGATAATCCACTTGGGATTTTTTTTGAAAGTCTTGAAATCTAAGAGATCAATGATCCTACTCATCCCATAACCACCTCTTCCGCAAAGAATGGCTTTTACATCGGTATCATCCAACATCTGCTGCAAATCTTCTAATCGCTCTTCATCCCTACCTGAGAAATAATGAAATTGGTTACCAAGGGTCTTACCTATTTTAACCTGATAACCCCATTCCTGTAATACTTTGATACAGGTTTGAGCCTTATCGGCAGGCATATATCCGGACGGACAAACAATACCGATGGTATCTCCTTTACGTAAATAAGGTGGGATCTTGATCATGTGGCAATTTAGCGTATTTGCACTTTCGGCGTCTCTTAAGGGGCTAATCTGTATTTTTGCAGACTTAAACACAAGGAAACAGCCAAGAGCGGATATATGGAGCAACCTAAAAGATACTTGATCACAGCAGCCCTTCCTTATGCGAATGGGCAAAAACATATTGGACATTTGGCCGGTGCTTATTTGCCGGCCGATATCTATGTACGTTATCTGAAAGCACAAAAAAGAGACGTCGTATTTGTATGTGGAAGTGATGAACATGGAACGGCCATTCCTATTCAGGCCACCAAGGAAGGAACAACTGCAAGAGCCATCATTGATAAGTATCATCCATTGATGGAACAAAATTTCAAAGACCTGGGTATTGCTTTTGATGTGTATCACCGAACCAGTGATCCATTACACCATGAGACAGCTCAGGAATTCTTTACTAAGTTGAATAACAACGGTGATCTTGAGATCAAAGAATCAGAACAATATTTTGATGAGGAGGCCAATAGCTTTTTAGCTGACCGATACATCAAGGGTACTTGCCCTAACTGTAGCTTCGATAGTGCTTACGGTGATCAATGCGAGCGTTGCGGAAAAAGTTTAAGTCCGGATGAATTGATCAACCCTGTTAGCACACTCAGTGGAAAACCGCCCGTGAAAAAATCGACGAAACATTGGTACCTGCCTTTGAATCGTCATGAAGATTTTCTCAGACAATGGATTTTGGAAGAACATGCCAATGATTGGCGCTCGAATGTACTCGGACAATGTAAAAGCTGGATCGATGGCGGATTACAGCCTCGTGCCGTAACACGTGATTTGGATTGGGGTGTTAAAGTACCAGTTGCAGATGCTGAAGGAAAAGTATTGTATGTATGGTTTGACGCACCGATTGGATATATCAGCGCCACCAAACAATGGGCGCTGAATACAGGGAAAGACTGGAAACCTTATTGGGAAGATAAAGACACCAAACTTGTTCATTTCATTGGTAAGGATAATATTGTATTCCATTGTATCATTTTCCCGGTAATGTTGAAACTGCATGGTAATATTTTACCTGACAATGTTCCATCTAATGAGTTCATGAACTTGGAAGGAGATAAAATGAGTACCAGTCGCAACTGGAAATTGGATATGCAGGATTATATCACTGATTTTATCCAGAAGGAAAATGGCGGAACACAAATGGCTGATGTGTTGCGTTACTACCTTACTCAAATCGCTCCTGAAACAAAAGACAGTGAGTTCATGTGGAAAGGTTTCCAGGATGCGAATAACAGTGAACTGGTAAGCATCTTTGGCAATTTTGTGAATCGCACTTTTGTATTGATGCATAAATTATGCAATGGAAAAGTACCTACATTCCATTCGGAAATTGCAGATGCATTAGACCAACAAACCATAGCAGAAATAAAGAACTGCGCTTCGAAAGTCACTTCATTATTGGAAGAATACCGATTCCGTGAAGCCTTATTCGAAGTGATCAATCTGGCTCGTACAGGCAATCAGTATATGCAGAAAAAAGAGCCATGGATCGTAGCCAAATCATTAGCAGAAAATCCGGATGCACAAAAGAGTATTGATAACTGCTTACATATTTGTTTGCAGTTAACCGCTAATCTATCAATCCTCATTAATCCTTTCCTTCCATTTACAGCGAAGAAAATGTGTCATATGATGAAAGTGGTGGAGAAAATGCTGGATTGGGAAAATGCAGGTAGCATGAAATTACTGAGTGTAGGTTACAGCCTTAGAGCTCCGGAATTATTATTTAGAAAAATTGAAGACAGTGAAATCATGGAACAGATAGAGAAATTAAATGCAGCAAGTGCGAAGAAAGAGAGTGAGCAGTCAGTAGTGAGTAGTGAGGTGAAGGAAATAACAGTAAAACCTGAGATCGTATTTGATGATTTTGCAAAGATTGATCTCAAAGTGGGTAAAATTGTTTCAGCAGAGAAAGTAGAGAAAGCTGATAAATTGCTGAAACTTCAGGTAGATCTAGGTTTTGAGACAAGAACCATTGTTTCAGGTATTGCAATGCATTTCAAACAGGAAGACATTGTTGGAAAGCAAGTAACGGTAGTAGTGAACTTAGCTCCGCGTAAAATGAGAGGTATTGAAAGCAATGGAATGATATTAATGGCAGAAGATGCAAATGGCAAACTGCATTTCATCAATCCAGAGGAAAATATCCATCCGGGCAGTGGTGTAAGCTAAACTAACACCCAATGCTTCATAAGAAAAACGCTGTGTGATTTTTGATGGTCACACAGCGTTTTTTTTAGCTATAACTCGCACACTCTTTTAGTTCCCTTTCAGAGTAGGCTAATTTGTATTGTTTCAACACATCATCAGGTACTCCATTCCATTTATTAGGAACATTACCACGATAATCAAGGTCTTTTACACCAATCTCAGAAGTATAAAAACCGGTCAATGTGAGATCACGCATCAGGTTGAAGAAAGAAACCCCTTGTGCCATTTCAGGCTTTGCTTTTTCCGGATAAGCGATCTGATCCACCAATTGTATTCTTTGAGCTGCACTACAGTCTACAAAAGATTTCTCAAACTGTTTGAATGATTGCATATCTAACCAACGCAAACCTCCGCGCATAGGCGTTTGATGAGATGGCATATCCTTTACAATGAATTCTAGGAACTCCGGAACTTTAGCATCAGTTGCACTTCCACTCACCTCATCTTTTGGAACGATGATGTCAGCAAGGATAGCAATAGTTGTCATTTCATGTTCTGTAAAGAATTTTTCCTCCTTCTCCAGTTTGGCGAGATACTTTTTCTCCTCTTCCATTCTGTCATCCAGATTGGAAGATGCAGCAGTATTCTCTTTTTTGTCTGTTGGCTTACAAGCATCTACAAGCACACCGGTTGCTACCGTGCCTACTACCAATGCTTTGATGGATTTTCTTCTGTCCATATGAATATGTTTTGTCCCGTCTCGTTTAAAACGAGACGGAGTAGATTTACAGATTTTGTTTTTTCATTTCATCAATGATGTATTCAGATGCACGCATCGACAATGCAAGGATGGTCCAGGTGATGTTTTTATCTGCCTGTGAAGTAAACTGGCTTCCATCTACACAGAATAAGGTTTTGCAGTCGTGTGCCTGACTCCATTTGTTCAATGCAGAAGTCTTTTTATCATTCCCCATACGAGCGGTACCTGCTTCATGGATGATGTTACCCGGATTGGCCAGTCCATAATTATTCGAAGCATCATCATCTCCACCCCAGGTAATGATCGCACCCATTTCATGCATGATTTCCTTGAAAGTTTCCTTCATGTGTTTGGCCTGCTTGATCTCATAATCTGAATGGGTAGTATGGAAACGCAATACAGGAATACCATATTTATCCACTACTTTCGGATCGATCTCGCAATAGTTATCGATTCTTGGAACAGCTTCACCTCTTCCGGCCATACCTACACCTGCACCATAGAAATAACGTACATCTTCTTTCAATGAAGCTCCATAACCACCTGCTTCTTTTTTTACTCCATTGACTGCATACTTACCATTCATGCCTTGCATGCCAAAACCAAATCCATATGCAGGTTGTCCCATTCCACCCCAATACTCAATATGATATCCGCGAGGGAAGTCTAATTTTTTATTGTCCAACCACCAAGGTGTGTACACGTGCATACCACCAACACCGTCTTCATTGTAACGCTTACGACCAAAGAGTTCTGGCAGTACACCCCCTAAGGCAGCGCCGGTAGAATCATGCAGGTATTTACCAACTACATTACTACTATTGGCGAGTCCATTAGGATGTCTGGTAGATTTTGAATTGAGTAATAAACGTGCTGTTTCACAAGCACTCGCAGCAAGTATTACAACACGACCACTCACTTGGTATTCCATCATGTCTGTCTTATCGACATAAGAAATACCTGTAGCAATTCCTTCACTATTGGTGATTACTTCACGTGCCATTGCTTGTGTGATCACATCTACATTACCCGTTCTTACTGCTGGTTGAACCAATGCAGATGAAGAAGAAAAATCAGCCGCTGCTTTACAACTTCTACCACACTGAGCGCAATAAAAACATTCCCCTCTTTCTTTATTGATCTGCTTGGTAAGAATCGATAAACGTGATGGAATAACCGGCACTCCAATACCCGTTGCCGCTTTCTTGATCATCAATTCATGTAAGCGTGGTTTAGGTGGAGGAAGAAAGATACCATCAGGATCATTCTCTAATCCTTCTAATGAACCAAAGACCCCCAATAATTTATCGATCTTATCGTAGTAAGGTTTTACATCGTCATAACTGATCGGCCAATCATCACCAAGGCCATCAATACTTCTCCGTTTGAAATCTTTTGGACCAAAACGTAGAGAGATCCTTCCCCAGTGGTTCGTACGTCCACCGATCATACGGGCACGCCACCAATCCCATTTATCACTGCCTTCAGCCATGGTGTAAGGTTCACCATCAATTTCCCATCCCCAGAAACAACCATCAAAATCGCCGAAGGGACGAAACTTGGTACTAGCACCTCTACGAGGCGATTCCCATGGATTTTTTAATTGAGAAGAATGTTTTGCAGGATCATAATCGGCACCTGCTTCCAATAAACAAACTTTTAAACCGGCATTGGCCAATACATAAGCAGCCATACCTCCACCCGCTCCAGAACCTACGATGACTGCATCGTATTTCTTAGGTTGTTTTTTGATTTGAAGTTCTCCCATGGAAATTTGAAAACCTGTCTACCGACAGGCAGGTTTGAATATTTTAAATGAAGTTATTGATTGTTTCTTGACAGTAATTCCGCTTTTATTTTTTTCCTATTAGCGATATTCATGGTAAACAAAGGAAGAAATACAATTGGAAGAACAGTTGTTGCACTAAACCCTTTTTGGGTAAAAATATAGATAGCAGATGCCGTCATCAACACAATAACCACTCCCATAATTTGAATTGCAAGCTTTAACGATTTATCGGTTTTTTGCAATTCTTCAGTTGTCATTTCTGAAATAGGTTTTGATGCCATCTGTGGTGATATTAATAAAACAATGGTTTGAATTCATCTCAAGATAAAGAAAAGTTGATTTGAATGATGATTAAGTGAAACTGTGGGTTTATGATTTTACCGACTCCTTCGTCGCATGCAATAACCTGCGGTTATTACTGCTCCTCAGGATGACGGGTGAACGAAACAAAAAAGTGCGTGGAGGTATACACACCCTGCACCCGTCATCCTGAGGAGCGTTCCGACGAAGTCGGAAATCGCGACGAAGGATCTATTCATAACACACATCAACAAAAAAACCGCCCCTCAAAAGGAAGCGGTTTCTCATTGTATTTACTAACAATTTTTATGTCAACTACTAGCTGCAACCCATGCTATTTCCACAGTTCAAGCACTTGTAACAAGTACCCGAGCGAATGGTGATATGTCCGCAAGTATTACAAGCAGGCGCATCACTTTGCATGTTTTTAGCTGCTGCATTTACGGCATCCATGCCACTGTTCTCTGCTTTTACGGATGCTGTTGCACGCTGTAATTTCTGAGGCTGTGCAGCAGGAGTGGTATTGGCTGATGGAGCGGTTACACGCACACTGCTCAGCTCAGGCTTTCCCAGCAAAGTAGCATCACCATCATCTTCGCCTGTGTTACCGATGGTTGGACGATCCAGTACATGTACCAGATCTGTTCTTCCCAGGTACTCATAAGCCAATGCACGGAATACAAAGTCTACCAATGAAGTAGTGGTCTTGATATTTGGATGGTCTACCATACCTGATGGTTCAAATTTGGTAAACACAAACTTCTCTACAAACTCTTCTAATGGTACACCATATTGTAAGCCTACAGAAACGGCAATTGCAAAGCAGTTCATGAAGCTACGAAGGGTTGAACCTTCTTTGGCAAGATCGATGAAGATTTCACCTAGTGTTCCATCAGCATATTCACCGGTACGTAAGAAGATCACTTGTCCACCGATCTTTGCTTTCTGCGTAAATCCGCGACGCTTAGCCGGTAATGATTTCTTCTCAACGATAGTAGATAACTGACGCTTCAGTTTGGTATCTGTAGAAGCATTCATACGCTTCTGTACTTCTTCCAATAACTCATCTACTGTGAGTTGGCTCAAGTCAACAATATTAGAACCTGTTTCAACTGCCGTAGTCTCCTCACTTGCAGCTTGCAGCTTGTCGCTTGCAGCATCTTCTTTCTTCTTCTTATCAGACTTATTGCTCAATGGCTGACTCAATTTAGAACCATCGCGGTAAAGCGCGTTTGCTTTCAGACCTAATTTCCAGCTTAACATGTAGCAATCTGCGATTTCTTCTACAGATGCTTCATGTGGGAGGTTGATGGTCTTAGAGATCGCACCGCTTAAGAATGGCTGACAAGCACCCATCATGCGGATATGTCCGTATGCGTGGATATAACGCTCGCCTTTTTTACCACACTTATTCGCGCAATCAAACACTGGCAAATGTTCATCTTTCAGGTATGGAGCACCTTCGATGGTCATAGTACCGCATATATAGTCATTCGCTGCATCAATCTGCTCTTCTGTAAATCCTAATGCTTCGAGAAGGTTGAAGCTCCAGTCTGCATATTGTTCTTCTTTGAATCCTAAGCGCTGCATGCACTCATCACCCAAAGTGAAACGGTTGAAAATAAATCCGATCTCAAATGCAGATTTAGCAGCACCATTCAATTTAGCGATCTCATCAGCTGTAAATCCTTTAGCAGCCAATGTTTCATTGTTGATGAAAGGTGCATTTTCAAACGAAGCAGCCCCTACCGCATATTGTTCAATCGCTTTCGCTTCTGCTTCATTGTATCCTAAGTTCTTCAATGCCTGAGGAACTGATTGGTTGATGATTTTGAAATAACCACCGCCAGATAATTTCTTGAATTTCACCAAAGCGAAATCTGGCTCAACACCGGTAGTATCGCAATCCATTACCAGACCGATAGTACCGGTTGGAGCGATTACAGTGGTTTGTGCATTACGATAACCATATTGTTCACCCAATTGTACTGCATCATCCCATGCTTTGGTAGCAGCTTTCAACAGGTAATCAGGACAATATTTTGCTTTGATACCCTGTGGTTTGATCTCCAATCCAACATATGCATCTTCAGCATCGTAAGCTGCAGCACGGTGGTTGCGCATTACACGCAGCATGTCTTCTTTGTTTTCTTCGTACTTATCAAAAGCACCGAGGAAAGAAGCCATTTCTGCTGAGGTTTTATAAGCTACACCGGTCATGATCGCAGAGATCGCACCGGCGATACCGCGGGCTTCTTCGCTGTCATAAGCGATACCACTTACCATCAGCATAGAACCGAGGTTAGCGAAGCCAAGACCCAGTGTACGGTAATCGTAAGAAAGCTGAGCAACTTCTTTTGAAGGGAACTGAGCCATCAATACAGAGATTTCCAGTACGGTAGTCCATAAACGGGTAGTATATTCAAAACCTTCTACATCAAATACGTTGGTATCATCATCATGAAACTTACGCAGGTTGATAGAAGCCAGGTTACAAGCGGTATTGTCCAAGAACATATACTCTGAACAAGGGTTAGACGCATTGATGCGACCACCTTTTGGACAGGTATGCCATTCGTTGATGGTAGTATCGTACTGTGTACCAGGATCAGCACAACGCCATGCAGCATAAGCGATCTTATCCCATACTTCACGTGCGGGGATTTTTTTCATGGTGCGGCCATCGGTACGTGCTTTTAACTCCCAATCACCATCTTCTTCCAATGCTTTAAAGAAACTGTTAGGGATACGAACAGAGTTATTAGAATTTTGTCCTGATACAGTAGCATAAGCTTCTCCTTCGTAACTATTATCATAACCTGCAGCTACCAGAGCAGCCACTTTCTTTTCTTCTTCTACTTTCCAGTTGATGAACTCCATGATCTCAGGGTGATCCAGATCCAGACACACCATTTTAGCTGCACGACGGGTAGTTCCACCACTTTTGATCGCACCCGCAGCACGGTCACCAATTTTCAGGAAGCTCATTAATCCACTTGATGTACCTCCACCGCTTAATTTTTCTCCGCCGCCACGAATTTGTGAGAAATTGGTACCCACGCCAGAACCATATTTGAAAATGCGGGCCTCGCGAGTCCACAGATCCATGATACCGCCTTCGTTCACTAAGTCGTCGCTCACGCTCAGGATGAAACAAGCATGCGGCTGAGGACGCTCATAAGCATTGGTAGACTTTTTCAGCTTACCATCTTTTGCGTCAACATAATAGTGACCTTGTGGCTTTCCGGTGATGCCATATACTTCATGCAAACCGGTATTGAACCATTGTGGAGAGTTGGGTACACAAGCCTGGTTCAGGATACTGTATACTAACTCATCGTAAAATATCTGAGCATCTTTTTCAGAAGCGAAATAACCATAACGTTCACCCCATACACGCCAGCAGTGTGCCATACGATGTGCTACTTGTTTAACGCTCGTTTCTCTTCCCACTGAACCATC
Source organism: Brevundimonas vancanneytii (assembly GCA_943368425.1). Lineage (GTDB taxonomy): Bacteria > Bacteroidota > Bacteroidia > Chitinophagales > Chitinophagaceae > Sediminibacterium > Sediminibacterium vancanneytii_A. The sequence continues at coordinate 122,811 of CALRLC020000006.1, read as the reverse complement.
GGGTTGCGGTACACCGGCCTTGCGGAAATATTTCTGGGCAAGGATATCGGTGGCGATTTGGCTCCATTGTTTAGGAACCTCCACGTTGTTCATTTCAAATACTTTTTCACCATTTGGATTTTTGATCACAGAGTCTCTGTAATCGTATTCAAACTGGTCGTACGGACTAACGCCTTCTTGGGTAAAGCGGCGTCCGAATTGCAAGCCTTTCTTAGAGCGAGTAGTAGCCATAATGCAGTTCTGATTTTAGCGGTTATTTAATGGGTCCCAGCGGATTAACGAAATGTTAAGCGGTTGACGAAAATATCTTTCCGATTTGATAATCCAAGCCCGTAAATATGCACAGCTTGTGAATAAAGATTGTGGATTTTTTCGCACCCCAAATCAGGGTTGATTTTGCGGCAATATCCCCCGTTGTGGGAAAGATTTTTTGGGTGGAGCCCTTGTTGAATAAAGAATTTTCCGTAAATAAAAAGGTACAACAAAACAGAAATTCCTGCTTTTTAGCAGTCCGAAATTGCTTTCAACACATTATCTTTCAGATAAATACGAAACAAACAGGGGTTTAGCGCCTTAAACAAAAACTTTTCTGCATTTTTGCAGAAGCATCTATCTTAATATTGAATGAAGCAGGTTATCTATCAACAACTGGCAGAACGAAAGCAACTGGGCAAAAAATCCTTCACCGTTCTTATCGATCCTGATAAGGTTGACAGTGGAAGTATTGACCAACTGGTAAGCCTGTCTGTAGATGCCAAAGTAGATTATTTCTTTGTGGGTGGCAGTCTCGTGATTTCTAGTCATCTGGATGATTGTATTCGTCAGCTGAAAGCAGCATGCGATATCCCTGTGATTCTATTTCCGGGATCTCCCTCGCAAGTCAGTAAATATGCAGATGCTCTATTGTACTTGTCATTGATCTCTGGAAGAAACCCTGAATTACTCATTGGTCAACATGTGATCAGTGCTCCTTTTGTAAAAAAGAGCGGGTTAGAGATTATGCCTACCGGTTATATGGTGATCGATGGAGGTGCCCCAACAACTGTATCCTACATTTCGAATGCTACCCCTATTCCTGCCGATAAAAGTGAAATTGCTATGTGCACTGCTATGGCAGGTGAAATGCTGGGCATGAAACTTATCTACATGGATGCAGGTAGCGGTGCAAAAAAGCCCATCCCTGAACAAATGATTGAAAAAGTGGCGCGCCATATTGAGGCCCCACTCATCATTGGCGGAGGTATTATTGATCCTGAAAAAGCTTATCGCAATTGTAAAGCCGGTGCTGATGTTATTGTGGTAGGTAATGCCATTGAAAAGGATCCTTCTCTTATCAAAGAAATGAGCGCAGCCATTCATAGCAGTTCTCCGGTTCAACAAAACAGTTGATCACCACCATTTGTATTTCTATCAGTTGTATTTGATCACTTCGCAATTGCCGTTAGTGGAATTCTATGTCTATCTATGAGCGATTGTTTTTTCTTTGCAAAAAATTAAACCCTTATGAACAACGCCCCTCTGTATCTTCCATTGGGCTTTGTAGCCACAGTTTTACTCACCTGTTTCTTTTTGGTAAAAGCCGCCCGTGGTAACAAGATCGTTGCATTAATATTGATCATTTGGTTGATTGCTCAAGGAGCTGTATCAATAACTGGTTTTTATACCCAAACACAGGGTATACCTCCAAGGTTTATTGCAGTACTTCTTCCTCCCATATTACTCATCATTTCTTTATTTGCTACTTCGAAGGGACGCAATTTTATTGATCAGTTAAAACCTGATCAGTTAACACTTTTACATGTAGTACGTATTCCGGTAGAACTTTGTTTGTTCTCGCTTTACTCTTATCAATTAGTACCGCAATTAATGACTTTTGAAGGGATCAATTACGACATCCTATCCGGCATCACGGCTCCTCTAGTGGCATACTTTGGATACTATAAGAAACTTTTCAATAAAACTGTTCTATTGATCTGGAATCTTGCATGTTTGGGCTTATTGATCAATATCGCTTATCACGGCATTCTTTCTGTTCCTACACCTTTTCAACGATTTGGATTTGATCAGCCCAATATCGGCCTAACCTTTTTTCCTTATGTATTTCTTCCTGGACTTATTGTACCAGCAGTGTTTTTCGCACATCTCGTTTGCATCAAACATTTATTATTTAAAAAGAATTCCTAACCAACTACGATCTAATAATGTCGAATTCCTGATTCTCCAATGAATGTATTCAATCTGTTTTACCGCTGAAAAGAAACCACTTATACGTCAGTTTTCTTACACATTACCTATGATCTAACTCGCTCCACAACTTGTAATAACAAGTAAATGATACAAGAAAAAAAAGAAAATATGTAAGTATCATTCACAGAAGCAGGAGCATATTGCAGACAACTTTGCCAGCCAAAAAAGGTAAACAGCTTTGCATATGCATAACCCTACAGATGTACCTAAAATCTTACAGAATACTCATATACCTACTTTTGAATTTTACAGTCAGATCATTGATGGCTTGATAGGTTATTCAAAATTTACAATGAACACAGCCTTAATAATTAATAGCTGGAATTCAGGTGCTACAGGTATATTTCAATATAAGGCGAAGGAAATATTAGGTAAATCATTTCATTCCATTTTTCAGAATTTGATTTCAAATGTCATTAGACATGCTGATTACAGGAGCACGATAACGATTAGCCCTATTCATGAAGAGCACATGTCAATAATTTGTATGACGGATACCGGTGCAGGAATGAGTAAAGAAATCCTTTCAAGAATTTTCACACCACAATTAGACCTGCTCGCTGAACCTAGGTCATCAAACTTTGGTGCAGGTATCGGACTTCTGTTAGCTAAAAATCTTATTGAAAAAAAAGGTGGCAAAATATGGTCAAAAAGCATAGGACTGAAAGCCCCCAGCTTATTTTCTCACTACCCAAAATGGGTAATAAAGACAATGAGTCAGCAGTAAAAAGAAAAGCTTTTTTGAAGTTGATAAAATAGAAGAAGAAAGAATCCCCCCTTTATAAAGTACGACTGATTACATAGAGCATCACAAAACAAGAAAAAAGTGAAAATTCATATTAAATACATGGTGTCATTCCGTTGTAAACTGGTGGTAATAGAACAGCTTGACAAATTAGAGATTGATTATTATGAAGTTCTTCTTGGAGAAGTCTCCATAAAGGGAATCATTACCGATGACCAAAGAGAAAAACTAAGAATTGGTTTATTGAAAAAAGGGTTAGAGTTAATGGATGACAAAAAAGCAATGTTGATTGAAAAAGCAAAAACAATCATTATTGAAATGGTGCATTATTCAGAGGAGCCGCCTAACACCAATTACTCTGATTTTATCAGTGAAAAGTTAGGCTGTAGTTATACCTACATCGCTAATTTATTTTCAGATGTCACTGGTACAACGATTGTGAATTTCATTATTGCACATAAAATAGAGCGTGTAAAGGAATTGTTGTTATACGATGAACTCACACTCACAGAAATCAGTTATATGCTTCAATATAGCAGTGTAGCGCACTTATCCAATCAGTTCAAAAAGATCACCGGACTTACCCCCACTTACTTTAAACAAATGCGCCAATTCAGAAAAAGAATCCAACTAGAAGAAATAGGTAATGTAACTGATATAGAAAGCATGGCTGACAATACAGCTTTATGATCAACAGGATACAGCAAAATATTCAATGCATTTTTAATAATGCTTGACATTCATTTCACCTGCTTCAATAGCGATACTCAATACATTCTGCGCAGGTGGTAGAAGACAAGTGGCATAAGATGTAAATGCGCAAGGTGGATTGAAGGCTTTATTGAAATCAAGTATTGTATATCCATCATCCCCTGGCATAGTCGCATACAAATAACGGCCAGCTGCATACGTAGTTTGTCCACTTGTTTTGTCGCCAAAGACGATGAATAATTTATTACCCTCCTGCAAAGCGTCCAAAGCATAGGTTACACCTCGCATACGAAACACTAGTTTACCAGGTGAAAATTGCTGTGTTATTTGTCCCAATACATTGGCTACAGCAATCTTAGTGGGTATCAATGGTGGAATCAATTGTACTTTAACACGATAAGATGTGTCGGCAGGAAAACAAGGAATTGACTGCAGTGTTTTTATTGCAGGATGTTGCAGGTCTCTGAAACGAATACCAATCAACTCATTCCTTTGCAATAAAGTCCAACGATAATGAGCAAAAGATATTTGTGGCTGCTGCATTGAATCTTCATCAAATACCATTAACTCCTTTTGATAGACACCATTCGTATAGACTGCGATATTTTTCTCCAATACTTGAATCACTTTATTTCCCTTGCGCTCAAAATATCCAACTCTAGCCGGAAAAGAAGAAATAGGAAACCGTATATCATCACTAGAACTTCCACCAAAATATTGTCTTCCTTCTTTAATCCAGAAAAGTCCTGCAAGATTTAACCAACCATTTTCAGATTTGAGTTCAGTTAATCTCTCTTGCTTCCACTTGGCTATCTCTTCCTGATAGTTTACGTTTTGTGCTTCACCAAATACACAAAGTAAAAGAGAGGCAGCGAAGAGAACAGTTCTTGAATTCATCAGTAGAGGTTTACACTGCAATGTAAAAAAGAAAAAGGCTGTTCAAATGAACAGCCTTTCTTAATGAGGATTTTTTATCTTAAATCGCTTGTATTTACTCTCGTAGGTGTTTCCTTACCACTTACAATACCTCTTGAACTTAATGCAATGGCACGAATGATGCGTGTCATATTATCGGTATCAATGGTGCTGAATTCATCACTCGCTTTATGATAGTGAGGATCTATGTCAATTTTGGTAGTAGAGATCGTATGCGCCGGAACACCCAATCTTGCAAGTGTTGCGTTATCAGAACGATAAAACAATTGTTGTGCCGGATATGGATCAGGATAAAAAGTAAAATCAGTACCTGTTAAATTGTTCTGCAAAATTTTACCCATATCTGTTTTTTCGTAACCGGTAATAAAAGCAGAATTTTTTCCCCACTTACTTTCTGAACCAATCATTTCAATATTGAACATGGCCATGACTTGCTCAGGATTGAACTGGCGAGAAAAATAATTAGAGCCATACCCACCTACTTCTTCAGCTGTGAAAGCTACAAAGATCAATGTACGCTCATTGTTATTGATGGCTTTGAAATATTGCGCCAATACCATCATTGCAGTAGTACCAGCAGCATCATCATTGGCTCCGTTGAAAATAGAATCAGTTTGCACATTGCCATTCCTGTCTTTCCCCATGATACCCAAATGATCATAGTGACCAGAGAAGATCACATATTCATTTTTTTTACTCTTACCTGGTAATACACCTACTACATTAGCTGCAGTCAGTTCGGTAATTTCATGCTTGCTTTCTATAGCATAGCTTTTAGGGTCACTTGTAGTAAAAACGAAGATCAAGTTCTTATCCGTTTTGAAAAGTGTGCTCTTCATACGGGTCAGACCAGTTGCTGAACTTTTATAACTTGTATCCAATAAAACAAAGTAGTTCTTATTGGCATTCATCAGTTTTCTGATTTCCGTTCCAAGATTCGCTCCTTTACCGATCGTTACTTTTTCATACCCAGATTTTTCAGTTACTTTAATTTCCGGCTGACAAGTAAACACAATAACATCTCTACTATCTACGCCAACACCATCTAAACTCGCTGTAACGCTTACAAATCTGGGGCGTACCATTAAAAACTGCTGCAGATAAGAGCCGCTGTTGTTCCAGGTTTGCAATCCTGTTTTTTTGAATTCATCAGCAATAAAGGCTGCTGCTTTATCAATTCCTCTCGTGAAAGTCCTACGGCCTTCCATTTCATCAGAAGACAAGGTCTTTTCAATACGAGCCACTTCTTTTTCCGTAATTAAATCCTCAATCTTCTGTGCAAAACTGCTCAGTGATAATGAGAGAAAGGCAACAAGTAGTAGGTTGTTTTTTTTCATATGCATGGGGGTTAATAGCTTATAGATCATAGTGCATAGCAGATTGCTATCACATTAATGACTATTGCCGATTTAAAAGTCAGAAATTCAATAATAATGTAAAGCCAACAGCTATTATGATCTATATGCCATCAACTATTCGCCAATGACTACAAGCTCATCATCTCCTTAAACTTCACTGTTTGTCTGCGGCTTACTTCGATCTTTTCGCCACCTTTAAGGTCAACAAGCAGGCCGCCATTGAAATAAGGTTCAATTTTTTCGATCCAACGGAGATTGATGATGTGTTTACGATTGGCACGGAAAAACATTCTGTCGTCTAAGCGCTCTTCCAATGCATTCAGTGATTTTAAGATCAATGGCTTATTGGTACCAAAGAATACTTTGGCATAGTTACCCACACTTTCAAATAAACGGATCTCACCCAATTTCACAAACCAGCAACGCTCTCCGTCTTTTACAAAGACCTGATCATGTTCTGTAAGTGGGCCTCTGTTAATGCCATTCAATCCTGCAGACTCTTTAAATATCTCAGCTTGCAGTTTTTGTATGGCATCTGCCAAACGCTTGGGCTCAATGGGTTTAAGGAGATAATCCAATGCATTTACCTCAAACGCTTTAATGGCATATTCATCGTATGCAGTGGTAAAAATCACTTTGGGAGCTTTCTCCACTTCGGCTAATAAGTCAAACCCTGTTTTCCCGGGCATTTGAATATCCAGAAAGATCAAATCGGGATTGAGGGATTCAATTTTTTCGATCCCATCATCCACATTCGCTGCTTCTTCAATTACCTCTATATCGGAATGGTCTTGCAATAACTTTTTTAACTCATTACGTGCAAGTCTTTCATCATCAATAATGATCGCTTTGATAGCCATAGATCGGTTATTATATAGAATTAAGAATAAACAGGTTGTACCGGCATTTTAACCACCGCTTCCACCATATTGTTTCCAATATCCCTGATCTCAAAGTTAGCTTTTCCCCCGAATAATAACTTCAGTCGGTTTCTGGTACTGTTGATACCAAATCCGTCTGAATTGGTTGTACTGTTCAACTGTCCGGTATTTTGAATGATCAGTTCGTGGTGATTATCACGATAATCGGAGATTACCTTGATTAGGCCACCATCTTTTTGTTTACCAATACCATGTTTAATGGCATTCTCCACCAGGGTCTGCAACATCATCGGAGGAACGGGCTGATCCAATGTATCTTCATCAATTTCATATTCTACACGTAATCTGTCCTCAAAACGAATATGTTCCAGTGCCAGATAATCTTTTACTATGTTCAGTTCTTTTTCAAAAGGAACTGTTTCTAATTTCTCCGCCTGCATGCTACTACGCAGGATATTACTTAATTCAGTAATCGCAGTACGCGCTCGATTCGGATTTTCATCTACCAATGCCCTGATACTATTCAAAGCATTGAAAATAAAATGCGGGTTGATATGCGATTTAATTGTTTTGAGTTCCAGTTCCTTCACCAAACTTTCCAACTTTACTTTTTGGATCTCACTCTTGGTACCCAATTCTACGTAATGCCAAATGTAATAAATAGACACCCAAACCAATATCATGGGCGAATCAAAAATAAGATTGGAGAGAAACCTTTTGGCTACCGAAGCTTTAATGGCAGGGTCATAATACTGCAACCATTCTACAACTGCACTATTAGATAAACTGTAAAGTACGATAATACAAAGAATGGTAATGGTGAGTAGCCACCATTTATTGGAGTCGATGGGTGGACGAAGCTCTAATCGAATCACCAGTTCACGTAACAAATGGGTAAAGACCATCCCGGTAAGAATGGTGACTACTAAACGATAATAGAATATCTCATTAATAGCACCTTGACGATCTCTGAAGACGAAGGCAAAGAAAACCATGGTTAATCCATAGAACAACCACCCTCCTAACTGGCACCACCAATACAAAGTAGATTTACTAGTCTTCATGTGGGAACAAATATAGAGGTAAAGCCTTGCCTTCATATCCCGAAATTTGATTAAAGGCAAAAAGCCCAGTTGTTTGGCATAAATTAATGTCCCCCATCGACGAACCTTCTCTTTTGCCAACTGTTTCTTTACGTATAATTGGCATTTTTCTAAATACGAAAAGCCTATTTTTACATTTCAAACCCTTCCGCATGGAGATTAAACCGGGACAGTTACTAGGTAAAATCAATAACCCCGATGACCTTAAAACCCTTACCAGAGAGCAATTACATCAGGTTTGTGATGAATTGAGACAATACATAATTGACGTGGTAAGCGTTCATGGCGGACATTTTGCTGCCAGTTTAGGCGTTGTGGAACTGAGCGTTGCCCTTCATTATGTGTACAATACACCTTATGATCAATTAGTATGGGACGTAGGGCATCAGGCTTATGGACATAAAATTCTGACCGGTCGCCGCGACCAATTTATAACCAATCGCAAATACAAAGGGCTGAGTGGATTTCCAAAACGTTCTGAAAGTCAATATGATACGTTTGGTGTAGGACATTCCTCCACCTCTATTTCCGCGGCTTTGGGTATGTCTATGGCTGCCAAATACAAAGGCGAAAATCGAAAATCAATAGCGGTGATTGGTGATGGATCCATGACCGCTGGAATGGCATTCGAAGCAATGAACCATGCCGGAGTGGCCGATAGCGATGTATTGATCATCCTGAATGACAATTGTATGAGCATTGACCCCAATGTGGGGGCTCTCAAAGAATACCTTACTGATATCAGTACTTCTCCCACTTATAACAAAGTGAGAGATGAGGTTTGGAACTTGTTGGGCAAACTTCCTGTAGGTAAGAATTTAAGCCGTGATCTGGCTTCAAAAATTGAAGCAGGTGTGAAAGGTGTAGTGAGCAAAAGCAGTAACCTGTTTGAGGCATTGAAGATTCGGTACTTTGGTCCTATTGACGGGCATAATATCACCAAACTGGTAGATACATTAAAAGATCTGAGAGAAATTCCAGGACCAAAACTATTGCACATCATTACCACCAAGGGAAAGGGATATGCATTAGCTGAGAAAGATCAAACCAAATGGCATGCCCCCGGTTTGTTTGATAAAGTAACCGGTGAGATCTACAAGAAAAAAATTGATGTTCCTCAGCCACCTAAATATCAAGATGTTTTTGGACATACCATGATTGAATTGGCTGAGATGAATGATAAAGTGATGGGGGTTACTCCGGCAATGCCAAGTGGGTCCTCACTTAAATTCATGATGGAAAAAATGCCGCACCGAGCTTTCGATGTGGGCATTTGTGAACAACATGCTGTTACCCTCAGTGCCGGGTTGGCTACGCAGGGAATGCGGGTATTCTGTAACATTTACTCTTCTTTCATGCAAAGAGCCTATGATCAGGTAGTACATGATGTAGCGATACAGAAACTACCGGTTGTACTTTGTTTAGACAGAGCCGGACTAGTAGGAGAAGATGGCCCAACACACCATGGTTGTTATGACATTCCTTATATGCGTTGCATTCCCAATCTGATTGTGAGTGCTCCGATGAATGAGCAGGAATTACGCAACCTCATGTATACCGCACAACTGGAAAAAACAGAATATCCATTTGTAATCCGCTATCCACGTGGAGAAGGCGTGATGCCGGAATGGAGAACTGCTTTTGAAGAAATACAAATCGGTAAGGGAAGAAAAATAAAAGACGGAAGAGATGTTGCCATTCTAAGCTTTGGTCATCCGGGTAATTTTGCAACAGCTGCTATCAGAGAATTAAGAACAGAAGGATTAGACCCTGCTCATTATGACTTACGTTTTGTGAAGCCGATTGATGAAGACCTATTACATGAGGCTTTCAGCAAGTACAGTAAAATTGTGACAGTAGAAGATGGAACAATAGTGGGTGGATTTGGATCTGCTGTGCTCGAATTCATGAACCAACATGGTTACAAAGCAGACGTGAAAATTCTTGGTATTCCTGATAGACTGGTTGAACACGGCACCCCTAAAGAATTACATAGAGAATGCGCATATGATGCACAAGGTATAGCCGATGCAGTTCGTGAGCTGATGCGTGAGACTGTTTCTGCTACTGTGTTGTTAGGATAATTAACTAATATAATCTGCGAATCTGCGGCTACATAAATAAAAGCCGCAGATTCGCAGATTTTTTTTATTCGGTAATGGGTGTAGGATCGTCTGTAAATGTATTGGTAAAATCTTCGTCAGTCAGTCCTTCTTCTTTCAATTCTTCTTCACGTTTATCATTCCATTCTACAATGAAATTATTCTTCCCTTCTGCAACCAGTAGCTTCATGAATTTTTGTTGTGTCAATTCCAGAATTGAGAGGAATAAAAAGATGGCATGTATTCTATCGTTACATACTTCGAATACTTTTTCAAAAGCTACCGTTTTTTCTTTCTCGACAAAATCGAGCATATAATCACGACTGCCTTCCATGGTGTAATTGTAGCGAACTACGGTATGCACCGGTTTGTTCTGGCGATCATGTACACGCTGCATCACTTTTTCAAAAGCTTTCATCAGCTTGAACATCGTGATGGTTTGTATTTCGGTGCCCTCTGAAGCATCTTCACCTATTTCAACCAACTCCTTCTGTAAGTTTCCACGCTTCACCATCAACATACGCATGGCTTCCATTTCTGCCATTTGTACTGCTGCTTCTTTGAAACGTTTGTATTCAAGGATTTTATCGATCAGTTCCTGACGTGGGTCGATCTCATTACCCTGCGCATCCACTTCTTTGCGTGGTAGTAACAATCTTGCCTTGATACGCATTAGGGTGGATACAAATAAAATGAACTCGCTACTCAGCTCAATGTTCAGTTTTTCTCCCTGATGAATAAAATCAAGGAAATCGTTGATGATCTTCGTAATGGGAATATTATAGATATCCAATTCATCCCGCTCAATAAAAAACAGAAGGAGATCGAACGGACCTTCAAACTGGTCTAATTTAATTTGATAATTCACTGTATTCACGACACATACTTTAGCTGCAAAGAAAACCCCTTCAGGCCTTATTTCGACCGGAAGGGGGTAATATTTATCCACTTAGTCCATAGTCGATAGTCTACCATCAACTAATCTACCTTCTTCAATGAATCCCTGATCTCAGCCAAGAGCTTCTCAGATTCTGATGGACCTTTTGGGGCACCGGATTCTGCTGGTCCTTTCATCTTGTTGATAGCTTTAATAACAAGAAAGACGGCAAATGCTACAATAATAAAATCTAATAGGTTGGTAATGAATGCACCATATTTGACAGATACTTCTGCAGAAGCTTCTGTTACTACAACTCCGGCAGCATCTTTTACTTCAGCTACTGCCTCTTTTAAGATCCATACTTTGTCATTGAAATCTACCCCACCGGTCAACATACCGATCAAGGGCATTACAATTCCGTCTACAAATGAAGTAACGATCTTTCCAAATGAAGCACCCATAACAAAGGCAACGGCAATATCTACCAGATTGCCTCGCATGGCAAAGTCTTTAAATTCTTTAAGCATCCCCATGGTTGTGTTGGTTTGGTGAGTAATGAAAATACCCAATAAAATTGAATAATGAAAGCAATCCCTCACCTTTACAAAAACAACACATTGAGAGACAGGATCATTAATTGGGGGATCTTTTTACTGTTATCTGTTATCTGGGGAAGTTCCTTTATTCTGATGAAAGAAGGCATGCATGTTTTAACACCTTACCAGGTAGCATCTATACGTATTCTGAGTGCAGGACTGATCCTTACCCCCTTTGCAGTAAAAGCATTGAAACAAATACCACGAAACAAATGGTTTCTAGTAATTCTATCTGGACTACTTGGCAATTTCTTTCCTGCCTATTTATTCTGTATCGCTGAAACACAGATCGACAGCTCATTGGCCGGAATCTTAAATGCTCTGACCCCTTTGTTCACAATATTGGTGGGTATCTCATTCTTTCAGCTCAAAGCGAATACTACCAAAATCACCGGCGTTGTTATTGGCTTTATCGGATTATGTTTATTGATGTTTGCAGGTAAGACGGTTAGTTTTCAAAATATATCCTACGCAGGTCTGGTATTGCTTGCTACTCTTTTTTATGGCATCAATGTGAACATGGTAGGCAGGCACATGAAAGAGGTCGGCTCTTTGAACATAGCCTCATTGGCATTTGTATTTCTAATCATCCCATCCGCCATCATTTTATACTATACAGGATATACTGAAATGGCCTTGTCTGAAACATCCGTTATTAAAGCAACAGGTGCTTCGTTTATTCTTGGCGTTTTAGGAACAGCTTTCGCTTCAATCATATTCTATATGCTCGTAAAAAGAGCAGGAACGTTATTCGCATCCATGGTCACTTATGGGATTCCCTTTGTTGCTGTTTTCTGGGGATTATTAGACGGAGAACAAATCACCCTCCTGCAGATCGGATGTTTAGGAATTATTCTTTGTGGGGTATACCTGGTGAATAAGAAGGAGAAAGTTTGATTTTTTGATCTTTGATTTCTTGATTTATGAAAAGACGAATCAAGAAATCAAAGATCAAAAAATCAAAAATCACACCGCCATCACTTCTTTTTCTTTAGCGGCTAAATGTTTATCTACGAGTGAAATGAATTTATCTGTGATATCCTGAATACTTTTCTCAGCATCTTTTGCTGCGTCTTCACTCAAACCATCTTTCTGTAATTTCTTCACTTGCTCAATGGCATCACGACGAATATTTCTAATTGCTACTTTTGAATGCTCGCCCTCACCCGCAGCTTTTTTCACCAACTCTCTTCTTCTTTCTTCAGTCAATGGTGGCAAGAACAAACGCAATTGAACACCATCATTTTGTGGAGTGATACCAATATTTGCTGCCATGATCGCTCTTTCAATAGCTGCCAACATGTTCTTTTCCCAAGGCTGAATGCTGATGGTACGAACATCCAGCACACTGATATTCGCTACCTGATTAATGGGTGTTGGTGACCCATAATAATCGACCATAATACCATCCAACATGGTTGGATTTGCTTTTCCCGCCCTGATCTTGGTAAGTTCTGTTTCCAAATGACTGATGGCCTTTGTCATACTTTCTTCCGTATCGGCCAATATTAAATCCAGATCTTCTGACATATAGTGGTTTTGTGGGGGCAAATATAGTGAATTGTCAATGGTGAGTAGTGAGTAGTGAATAGTCAATATTTTTTACCTAATCTCATATACGCCACCACCTATTACCATGCTCATTCACAATTTATACCCTACCCACTACTGACTACTCACTACTCAGTATTTCCATTATCTTCGCAACCACAAAACAAGCATATGGCAAGTATTCAGGAATTGAAAGCCGCGGCCAGTCAGATCAGGCGCGATATCGTTCGAATGGTTCATGGGGTTCAGAGTGGACACCCGGGGGGGTCTTTGGGTTGTACCGATTTCCTCACCGCCCTGTTTTTTCATACGATGAAACATGACCGTCAATTCAAAATGGATGGAGTTGGCGAAGACCTTTTCTTCCTCTCTAACGGACATATTTCTCCTGTTTACTATTCTGTACTTTCACGTTCCGGTTATTTTGATAAGAAAGAACTAGCCAGCTTCCGTAAACTGAATACCCGTTTACAAGGTCACCCTACAACACATGAAGATTTACCGGGTGTAAGAATTGCCAGCGGTTCTTTGGGTCAGGGTATGAGTGTAGCGATCGGTGCCGCTCTTACCAAAAAATTCAACAATGATCCACACCTCGTTTTCTCTCTGCATGGCGATGGCGAATTACAGGAAGGACAAATATGGGAAGCAGTTATGTTTGCAGCACACAACAAAGTGGATAACCTGATTGCTACTGTTGACTGGAACGGGCAACAGATCGATGGTCCAACCAGCAAAGTATTATCACTGGATAATCTTCACGATAAATTCAAAGCTTTTAACTGGACCGTTCTAGACATGAATGGCAACGATATGGAAGATGTGGTGGCTGTTCTCGACAAAGCCAAATCTATGACCGGACAAGGTAAACCCATCTGTATCATGATGAAAACAGAAATGGGTAAAGGTGTTGACTTCATGGAAGGCAGCCACGAATGGCACGGCATTGCTCCAAGTGATGAGCAATTGGCGAAAGCTTTAGGTCAGTTAGAGGAAACTTTGGGAGACTATTAGGAGAAGTCAAAAATCAAAAGTAAAAATTCAAAATATTTTTATCAGAGCCGCTTAGAAAAACTAAGCGGCTTCTTTATGTAAAACTCTTTGCAATTACATATTAAAAACTCAGACATTATTTAAGAGCAAGTTCTTGACGACTTGCTTTACGTGAAGGAATCCATGCAGCAAGAAAACCGATGAACATAACAGTTACTAGGACCAACAAATAATCTGTTGGAATCAGTTTTACAGGATATGCTTTGACAATGAAAGTGTCGCCGGCTAATTTAATCAGTTCAAATTTGATCTGCATCCAGCAGATAATAGTTGCAAGTAGCATTCCTAATGCAGCGCCGAAACCGGCAAGCAGCATTCCTTCAGCAAGAAAAATGGTTTGTATTCTTTTTTGCGAGGCACCCATGGCTTGCAATACTGCGATGTCTTTTTGCTTTTCCAATACCAACATGGTAAGTGCACCGATCATATTGAAAGCAGCTACTACTAATATCAAAGATAGAATGGCATAGATCACCCATTTTTCCATTTGCATGACTGCGTATAAACTCTTATTCTGCTCATACCTGGTTTGAACCAGGTACTTCTCTCCCAATGTTGTTTGCAATTGCTCTTTGATCTTATCTGCATCTCCATTCACTTTAATTTCAGCAGCACTGTACTCATCTGCCCCCATGTTTAACATATAACGAAAGAAAACAAGATTGGTAAATGCATATTTGTTATCAAACTCTTGTTGCACTTGAAAAGTTCCACTCGCAGTAATATTATTTACGCTGAGTCCATCCAAAGAATTGAAACTGGCTTTTCTGTTAGGCGTATACAATGTAAGTGGATATATACCTCGTTCTACATCTGCGCCAATGGCATTTTCAATTCCATAACCCAAAACAATAGACGGTGTTTCCAAATTTCCCAATGAGAACTCTCCTCGCTTGATGTGAGCTGAAATTTTATTCGTAGCCGCATACTGCTCATCCACCCCCTTCACCAAAACAATAGATTGATAAGGGCCATTCACCAACAAAGCTTTTTCTTCAGCTACTAAACTAAAAACAGCTACTCCCGGCGTGGCTTTGATTTGTTTTTGTAATTGATCATTGAGTAGAATGGTTTTCCCTTTTGCCGGAGAGATACGAATGTCGGTATAGAAATCTGTATACAGCCCTTTTACCAATTCTTCAAACCCATTGAATACGCTAAGTATGATGATGAGTGCTGCACATCCCACTGTAATAGCCGTAACGCTAATCCACGCAATGACATTGATAGCATTGGTAGATTTTTTCGATCTGAAATAGCGCCAGGCGAATAGAAAGTTCACGGGATTGGGTCGTGTGGTTGGTTAAATGTATTAGTTTGAGTGAGTAGTGAATAGTCAGTAGTGAGTATAAAAATCACTCACTACTGACTACTCACTATTCATTACTCACTCTCTTCCCCTTTCTTCTCCTCACTAATATTCTTAAAGATTTCTTCCATCTTGAACACATAATCCAAAGTATCATCTAGATAGAAATGAAGAACGGGTATTCTGCGGAGTTGATGTTTCATTTTATCAGCGAGTTCTTTTTTGATTTCCCATGCGCGGCTTTCGATAGTTTTCATCGTAGCTTTTGCATCTTTTACCTGAAACAAGCTGAGATAAATTCTGGCTTCCAACAGATCGGGGGTGACTTTAACAGAGGATATTGACACCATTCCTCCATCGAGCATGGAAAGATTCAGTCTCCTGAAAATATCATTCATTTCCTCCTGAATGGCTCCCGCTACCTGACGCTGACGTTTTCCTTCTTCCATGTTGAACTGTTTGATTGGCTGTAAAATTACTTACTTTGCTGTGTTTTACCGATTTTATCCTGATATGAAGCGTTTTTCCAGAATACTTTTTTACCTGAGGAGTCAGAAGCAGAACATTGTACTGTATTTGGTTTTCACCTTGTTCTCCATCTTGTTTTCGCTGATCTCACTGGCTATGCTAGCCCCATTTCTTCAATTATTGTTCAATAAGGATGCATTGATCAATGTTGAACCCGAGTTCTCTTTAACCGCTAATGGCGTGTTAAATTATCTGAAATACTTTATCAGCAAACTAATCACCGACAAAGGTGAAATATATGCTTTAGGTGCCATTTGCGGGCTCATTATTGTTTCCATATTCTTCAAAAATGTTTTTACGTATCTCTCATTTCGTGTGTTGGCGCCTATGCGGAACTACGTTATGACCAAACTACGCGCCGATCTATACAGCAAAATCTTAGAACTCCCTATCGGGTATTTCACAGAACAACGCAAAGGCGATATCATCAGTCGAATGAGCAATGATGCCAACGAAGTAGAATGGAGTGTAATGGGAACATTGGAAGCATTGATACGTGATCCATTAAACATTATCATCATTCTCGTTTTTCTGGTGATGTTGAGTCCGGCATTGTCATTATTCTTACTAGTATTGTTACCCCTGACTGGCTTTATCATTGGTAGACTAAGTCGCTCACTAAAAAAACAATCCACTTCTTCACAAGAGAAATTGGGTACGTTAATGTCGATTCTAGATGAAACACTTGGCGGATTACGTGTCATCAAAGCATTCAATGCAGAGAAGATTTTACATAACAAATTCATCAGTAATAACAATACGCTGAACCAGATCCGTAACAAGATGAACTTCAGAAAGGATCTGGCTTCACCTATGTCTGAATTCTTGGGTGTATTGGTATTGTCTTGTATTCTTTGGTTTGGCGGTAAATTGGTGTTAGACGGACAATTCGGTTTAGAACCGGAGAGTTTTATTACTTATATCGTATTCTTCACACAGATCATCAATCCGGCAAAATCCTTATCCGGTTCATTTTACAGCGCACAACGTGGTAGTGCTGCCATTCAGCGAATTGAAGAAATTTTAAAAGCTCCTGTAACTGTTACTGATCAGCCCAATGCCAAAACCCTAACCGAATTCAATGACAGCATTGAATTTAAAAATGTTTCTTTTTCTTATGAGGATGTAACCATCTTAAAAAATATCAACCTCAAAATCAAAAAAGGAAAAACAATTGCTTTGGTAGGCTCATCGGGTGCAGGAAAAAGTACATTGGCAGATCTCATTCCACGTTTTCATGATGTCAGTGGTGGTGAATTATTGATCGATGGTGTAAACATCAAAGAGTACACGTTGCATTCCATTAGAAGTCAAATGGGAATTGTAACACAAGAGCCCATCTTATTCAATGATACCATTGCGAATAATATTGCTCTAGGTATAGATCATGCAGATCAAAAGCAAATTGAACAAGCAGCCAAGGTTGCCAATGCCTATGATTTTATTCAGCGTAAAGAAGAAGGATTTGATACCAATATTGGTGATAGAGGAAGTAAACTAAGTGGTGGTGAACGTCAGCGTGTAACCATTGCACGTGCTGTATTAAAGAATCCCCCGATTTTGATTTTGGATGAAGCAACTTCATCATTGGATACTGAAAGTGAGCGACTGGTACAAGATGCTATCAATAATATGATGCAACAACGTACTTCAATTGTCATTGCCCATCGCCTCTCCACGATTCGCAATGCTGACGAGATCATCGTTCTACAAAAAGGCGAGATCGCAGAAAGAGGTACACACGATGAACTGCTGTTGATGGGAGGAATTTATAAAAAGTTGGTTGAGATGCAGGAAGTGAGATGAATAGTGAATAGTGAGTAGTCAATAGTGAGTAACATAATAAGAGAAGCCCTCAAGTAAAATTGAGGGCTTCTCTTTTATTTTTAAATAGTGCAAACTCACTACTGACTACTCACTACTCACTATTCAGCACTAGGCTTCACTAAACCCAGTTTTGCTTCCAAACTCAATGTAGCATGCGGCACCGCGCGTAAGCGAGCTTTATCGATCAACTTACCTGTAACACGGCAAATACCGTAGGTTTTGTTTTCGATACGCATCAATGCTTTTTCAAGGTGATCAATATAAGTAATCTGACGGCTGGCCATTTGGCTGAGCTGCTCTCTTTCCATACTCATACTGCCGTCTTCCATGGTCATGTAACGAGCATCGTCGTTATCACCACCCATTTCATCTTTACGGGTGATCAAACCTTGCAGGTAAGTCAGCTCTTTTTTAGCTGCTTCCAGTTTTTTATTGATTAACTCGCGGAATTCATTTAAGTCCGCATCACTGTACTTTACTAATGTTTCGTTGCTTCTCACAGTTTCTACTCTTTTTTCTAATGGTGTATATCCGGGCTGATAAGGGACGCTGCTTTTGGTACTAGTCTTAGGAACTTTTACCTCTTTCAACGGCTCTGGTGCTTTACGCACTGGTTTAACAGGCGGAGCAGGTGGCCCTTTAGGTTCAGGTTTTTTCATCGGAGGTAAAGGCGTTGATACAGGCTTAGCAACAGGTGCGGGAGCTGCAGGCTTTACAGGAGCTTTCGCAGCAGGCTTCGCTGGTGCAGCTGCCTTTTTCACAGGAGCCGGAGCCGGTGCAGGTTTTGCTGCTTTTACAGGCGCTTTAGCTACTGGCTTAGGAGCAGGTTTAGCAGGAGCCGCTTTTTTTGCAGGCGCTGGTTTCACCACTGCTTTCTTTGCAGGAGCCGCTTTTTTTGCTGCCGGTTTAGGTGCCGGTTTCGCTGCTTTTTTAGGAGCAGGTTTAGCAGCAGCCTTCTTAGGCGCTGGTTTTGAAGCTGTTTTCTTGGCTGGTGCCGCCTTTGGAGCCGGTTTTTTTGCCGCCTTAGGGGCTGGTTTCTTAGTAGCCATACGCTTTTATCCTTTTTTGTTTACTACCACTTTTAACAGAATATCGTTAACCTCAATGTCTGTGCCCTCTTGTAATTCAGGCACCCACTGGATAACATCTGCCAAAATTTCGCGGCAAATATAATCGTTATACTTAACAATGGACTCTTTAAGGCCTTCTGCCTCAAGAACGGTCACGAATATACGGTCTGTGAGTTCAAAACCGCTTTCTTTCCTGATATTTTGTATCCGATTGACGAATTCTCTGGCATCTCCCTCTTGTTTTAGCTCTTCTGTGAGGGTGATATCCAAGGCTACGGTCAAACTGCCCTTCCCTGCCACACTCCATCCCGGAATATCTTCTGCAGCGATCTCCACCTCAGATAACAAAATGGTAATAGTCTCACCATCTAGTTTCAGGTCTATTTGACCCGCTTTTTCAATCGTAGCGATCTCATGCTGACCAAAACCGGTGATCAATGCGCCCGCTGCTTTCATTTTTGCACCCAGTTTGGTTCCCAATGCTTTAAAGTTGGGCTTGATCTTTTTCTTGATAATACCTTCCGTATCCGTGATGTATTCCATCTCCTTTACATTCACTTCTGCCTTGATCAGGTCTTCGATCAATTCCAACTGATGTTTCATGTTGGGATCAAGTACCGGGATCAACACTTTCTGCAAAGGCTGTCTTACTTTAATGTTTACTTTTTTACGTAGTGATAATACCAGGGAACAAACATCCTGTGCCAATTGCATTCTCTCCTCCAACACTTCATCAATGGCTGCTTCATTGGCTACAGGGAAATCTGCATGGTGAACAGAGGTAACATTGAATCTATTCGTTACCGCATTCAGGTTTCTGAATACCGCATCACTAAAGAATGGAGAAATAGGTGCCATCAATCTTACGATGGTCTCCAAACATTCATACAAAGTTTGGTAAGCACTGATCTTGTCTGCTTCATATTCACCTTTCCAGAAGCGACGGCGACATAAACGTACATACCAGTTACTCAAATGCTCATCTACAAACTCTTCAATGGCTCTTCCTGCGATTGTCGGCTCATAATCATCCATGGCTGCCGTAACTTTTTTCACCAAAGTATTGAGTGAAGAAAGAATCCATCGATCGATCTCAGGTCTATCAGCCAATGCGATCGGCGCTTCTTTGAATGCAAAACCATCTACGTTTGCGTACAAAACAAAGAACTGATAGGTATTGTATAAAGTACCAAAGAATTTACGCTGCACTTCCTGAATGCCGGCCAGATCAAATTTTAAATTATCCCAAGGCGATGCATTCGTGATCAAATACCAACGTGTTGCATCGGCGCCATATTTCTCAATGGTTTCAAACGGATTCACCACATTACCCAAACGCTTACTCATTTTGTTTCCGTTCTTATCCAACACCAATCCATTACTCACAACGGTTTTGTAAGCTACGCTGTCAAACAACATCACACCAATAGCGTGCAAAGTATAAAACCAGCCACGCGTTTGGTCAACACCTTCTGCGATAAAGTCTGCAGGGAATGATTGACCCTTATCAACTAACTCTTTGTTTTCAAAAGGATAATGCCATTGTGCATATGGCATAGCTCCACTATCAAACCACACGTCAATAAGATCCGGAACACGATGCATGGGTTTTACTGAAGGACTCACCAAAACGATCTCATCCACATAAGGCTTGTGTAGATCTAGAATACCTTCATGCAAATAATGTTTATTGACATCGCCACCCAATACTTCATTGGCTTTGCGAATACCTTCATTCAATTCTTCGATGGAACCGATACAAATTTCTTCACTACCATCTTCTGTACGCCAAACAGGCAATGGTGTTCCCCAATAGCGACTACGACTCAAGTTCCAATCGACCATGTTTTCCAGCCAGTTACCGAAACGTCCTTCACCGGTACTCTTGGGTTTCCAGTTGATGGTCTTATTCAATTCCACCATTCTGTCTTTCACCGCGGTGGTCTTGATGAACCAGGCATCTAACGGATAATAAAGAATAGGCTTATCAGTTCTCCAACAATGCGGATAACTGTGCTCATATTTTTCAACCTTAAATGCGCGGTTCTCTTTTTTCAGTTTTACGCAGATGTCAACATTCACATCTACATACTCTTTTTCGTCTTTGTAATTCTTTACGTAGCGACCGCTGAACTCACCCAATCCATCCACAAATTTTCCTTCTCTATCCACCATGGTGAGAATACCGATATTGTATTTCTGTCCAACCTTATAGTCATCTGCACCAAATGCAGGAGCCGTGTGAACGATACCGGTACCGTCTTCTGTAGTTACAAAATCACCACATAAAACACGGAATGGTTTCGCACCCGGAGTGATCTCTTCAACAACAGATGGTGAATTTGCTTCGTAAGGAAGCAATTGTTCGTAAGTAGCATCTTCAATAGCTGCACCTTTGAACTCAGTAATGATTTTCCAGGGCAATAATTTTACTTCTGCATTGTATCCATCAAAATCACCATTCTCACCTTCCGGCTTGAAATACTTACCCAGCAAGGCTTTCGCAAGTACAACAAATACAGGTAAGTGTGTATACGGATTAAATGTCTGCACCAATACATAATCAATATTTGGTCCAACAGTCAATCCTAAGTTAGATGGAAGTGTCCATGGAGTGGTTGTCCAAGCCATGAAAAACACTTCATCAGAACCAGCAGCATCAAAAAGAAATTGTGTCTTGTTGCTTTTGATTGCCTTGAACATTGCTACTGCAGATGTATCCTTTACATCTTTATAAGTCCCGGGCTGATTCAACTCATGTGAACTCAATCCTGTTCCTGCTGCCGGTGAATATGGTTGAATGGATACACTTTCATACAAGTATCCTTTTTTATACAACTGACTCAATATCCACCACAGTGATTCAATGTATTTGTTGTCAAAAGTGATATAGGGATCATTCAAATCTACCCAGTATCCCATTTTGGTGGTGATATCATCCCAGATGTCTTTGTAACGCATCACTGCTTCACGACATTTCTGGTTGTACTCTTCTACAGAAATTTTCTTGCCGATATCTTCTTTCGTAATACCTAATTCTTTCTCAACACCCAATTCCACTGGCAAACCATGTGTATCCCATCCACCTTTACGCTTCACCTGAAAACCTTGCATGGTCTTATAGCGACACACCATATCTTTCAACGTACGAGAAATGACATGGTGAATACCGGGCATACCATTAGCACTTGGCGGACCTTCATAAAACACAAAAGGTGTTTTGCCTTCTCGAAGCGTAACACTTTGTTCAAAAGCCTGCCCATCCTTCCATTTGGCCAGTATCTCTTTTTCGATAGCCGGCAGGTTCAATCCTGAAAATTCAGCGTATTTAGCACTCATAGTCTTTCGGTCAGCTTGAAAATAGCCTGTAATCCTTTAACAGGCAGGTTTTAAAGGCTGCGAAGGTATGAAATGTGGGGGAGGAAAAGGGAGGGGTGAAAAGTGAAAAGTCAAAAGTCAAAAGTCAAAAAGTGGTTACAGATTCAAAAAAGAATTTAATTCGCTGATTATCAATAATTTAAAGAAAATAAAATCGTAAAAGAATTATGAAAATAAAGCCACCTTTCACTTTTCACTTTTCACATTTGACTTTTCACATTTGACTTTTCACATTTGACTTTTGAATTCATTACCCTCTAATACGCTTATACACCCGAATCGCGCTCATCAGTAACAGTACAAAAAGGATCAATCCCACCAGCCCCCACACAAAACTGAGGCTTTGTTTGACTACCACCAGCATGACGATGGAGATAAGGAAAATAGTGGCCACTTCATTCCAGATACGGAGTTGGTTAGAAGAATATCGATAAATGCCTGCCATCTCCTGTTTGAAAATGCGATGTAGTGAGAAGTGATAGACATACAAAAACAAAACAAAAATGAGTTTCACCAACAGCCATCTTCCCGATGCATCAAAAACAACTTTATCCCAGTTGCCATGAAATAAAACAGACAACCCGAATATCAAAGTAAGAATCGCAGATGGCCATGTGATTCCGTACCACAATCGTTTCATCATAATGGAAAACTGGTCACGTAAGACTTTACATTCCATTTCATTTCTATCACCCGCCTCAGTTGCGTAAATAAAAAGTCTGGGCATATAAAACAACCCCGCAAACCAGGTAACGATAAAGATAATATGAAGTGATTTGAGGTATTCGTACATGGGGGTTGATAGGTGATGGGTTATGGGTGATAGCTTATCGTTGATGGTAAATAGATCATAGCCTATAGTAGGAAGAAATTGTAATTGGTTTAGCAAAAAAATAAACTTCAGTAATTAAAATTTTAATCTTTCCACAATAGTAAGCAACTATTCGCCATGAA
This sequence comes from Brevundimonas vancanneytii, assembly GCA_943368425.1. Classification (GTDB taxonomy): domain Bacteria; phylum Bacteroidota; class Bacteroidia; order Chitinophagales; family Chitinophagaceae; genus Sediminibacterium; species Sediminibacterium vancanneytii_A. Next base: position 99,582 of record CALRLC020000006.1, on the reverse strand, counting down.
CTATATGCTATTAACTTACGCCAAAATCATCTCCTCCTTCCCACTTCTGATCTCCTCCATCCATTGCTTAATCGTGGCAGTCCATGCGGGGTGTACGTTGAGACAGGGGATCAATGTGAATGATTCACCACCCGCATGAAGGAAAGTTTCTTTTCCTTCCTCTCCTATTTCTTCAATGGTTTCCAAACAATCGCTAATGAATGCCGGGCATGCCACCAATAATCTCTTTACGCCTTCACCCGGCATAGCTTCCAAACGCTTATCTGTAAAGGGTTGCAGCCATCCACTACCCAATCTTGATTGGAAGGAAAGACTGTATTTATCTTTTGGAATACCTAATTTTTCAGCTACCAGTTTAGTGGTTACTACCAATTGATGACGATAACATTCTTTATGTGCGGGAGAAGCCACTTCACAACAGTTCTCCACTTTTAGACAATGGCAACCGGTGATATCACTTTTACGAATATGTCTTTGCGGTACACCATGGTAGCTGAATAAAATATGATCATATTCTTGTTCGGTGTAAGGTCTGATGGAATCTGCCAACGCACTGATATAGGCTTCATCATCGTAGAAAGGTTTGATGACGCTTAACTTAAATGTGTAACCATATTCTTTATGCTGCTCTTTTGCATATTCCACTGCTGTTTCATAACTACTCATCGCATAATGTGGATACAACGGTAGTAGTACCACTTCTTCCAAATTAGGATGCTCTTTTAACAATGCATCATAAGCTTCTTTAGGATAAGGTGTACCATAGCGCATCGCAATACCAATGGGTTCTTCTATATCATGTTGCAATGCCTCTTTTAATTGTTTGGTAAGTACGATCAAAGGGGAACCCTCATCAGTCCAAATGCTTCTGTATGCCTCTGCAGACTTAGGTGCACGAAAAGGAACGATGATACCACGAACCAATAAAGCCCTTACGATATAAGGGATATCAATCACTCGTCCATCCATTAAAAACTGATTCAGGTATTTTCTTACATCTTTTACTTCTGTTGAATCAGGTGAGCCAAGATTCATCAATAAGAGTGCACGTTTCGCATTCGTTGCCATAATCACATTTGAGTTTGCAAAGTTAGAGTAACAAATCGCTTACTTAAAAGTTCTAACAGATTTGTTTGCAGAAAAGAACGAAACAAAAACAAAAAGGGTTTTATTTCAACACCGTAAAAGACCGCTTATCAGAAAACTGACAGAGAAATGACAATGTAATGACGTTTGTCATGTTTTAAAAGAAACCATGCAGGATACCTTTGCGTACTTATTTGAGCGAGACCAAAAGGATCGTGGCAGTTTATGGAGACAGGACAATTTTTCATAGCAGGAATCAACTACAAAAAGACCGATGCGGCTGTTCGTGGTAACTATGCGATCAATCCGGAACAATATACCATTATTCTTCAACGGGCTAAAGCAGCTGGCATCAAGGAATTGTTTGTGTTGAGCACCTGTAACCGTACAGAGATCTATGGCATTGCACCTGATTCGAATACTTTAATTGACTTATTGTGTGCAGTGACCATCGGAAGCAAGATTGATTTTGTTCAACGCTGTTATATCAAACAAGACGAAGAAGCTTTACAACATATTTTTTCTGTAGGCGCAGGACTGGATTCTCAAATTCTGGGAGATTATGAGATCGTTGGGCAGATGAAGCTCGCGATAAAATTTGCGAAAGAAAAAGGAATGATTGGCTCATTTATTGAACGTTTATTCAATACTGTTTTACAATCGTCCAAACAGATCAAAAATGAAACTGCATTGAGTGGTGGTACCATTTCTGTTTCCTTTGCTGCCATTCAATTCATTCGCCAGCAATTGACAGAGACTGCTGATAAAAAGATCGTCTTACTCGGAACAGGGAAGATCGGCAGAAATACCTGTAAGAATCTGGTTGATTATTTAGATACAAAAAACATCACACTCATTAACAGAACTGCTGAAAAAGCAGCTGAACTGGCCGAAAACCTACAGTTAGAAAGTGCAGATTGGAATCAGTTGGAGAATGAGATAAACAGTGCTGATATCATTATTGTGGCAACCAATGCAGAGCAGCCGGTAGTGACTACAAAGAATTTGAAAGCAAACACTAAAAAGATCCTGATCGATCTTTCTATTCCTCATAATATTGATCCATCATTGGCACAACAAAAAAATGTAGTGCTGGCAAATGTGGATGATCTGTCCAAGATCAATGATCAAACCCTGCAGAAAAGAAAAGCAGAAGTACCCAAAGCAATGAACATCATATGCAAACACATGAATGAGTTTGTGCTATGGAATCATCAGCGCCGTCATGTTCCTATTTTAAAGGCGGTGAAGCAAAAATTACATGATATGCATTCCTGTGGATTGTTTTTAACTTCACGGAGAGCATCAGAAGATATCAATACAGAAGCCATTCAGAAAGTGGTGAACAATGTAGCCGTTAAGATGCGTAACAGACATCAGCCCGGTTGTTATTACATTGAAGCCATCAACGACTTCATGACGAGCAGTCATTAAACCTAGATATGACCAAGGTAGTACGTATAGGAACACGCGACAGTCAGCTCGCCGTGTGGCAAGCCACATGGGTGCAAGAACTCCTGAAAGAAAAAGGAGTGGCTTCTGAACTCGTGTACATCAAAAGTGAAGGAGATATTGATCTAGTTACACCACTTTATGAGATCGGTGTTCAGGGTATCTTCACTAAAACGCTAGATGCTGCATTGCTCAGTAACAAAATTGATATTGCTGTTCACTCCATGAAAGACGTGCCTACACAACTTGCTAAAGGCATACAAGAAGCTGCAGTATTAAAACGTGCATCATACAAAGACATTCTTGTTTATAAGGAAGAGGATATACCGGAAGCGCTGGGTTATGTGAATGGTGAATGGTCCATGGTCCATAGACCATGGACTATGGACCATGGACTATTCGCCACCAGCAGCGTTCGCCGTAAAGCACAATGGCTCAATCGTTATCCCAATCATCAGTTTGATAACTTACGTGGCAACGTCAATACCCGACTGCGTAAACTGGATGAAAGCAATTGGCAAGGTGCCATCTTTGCAGCTGCAGGACTTGAAAGAATCAACCTTCGTCCGGAAAAAGCAATTGATTTGGATTGGATGTTACCTGCTCCGGCACAAGGTGCCGTGATGGTTGTGTGCAGAGAAGGAGAAACTGAAATCTTCAATAGCTGTCAGCAACTACACCATAACGAAACAGCGATCTGTGCGCATGCAGAAAGAAATTTTTTACGTCAGTTGATGGGCGGTTGCGCTACACCTATTTCTGCACTCGCACAAATACAGGGTGATCAGATTTTTTTCCAGGGCAATGTGGTATCTCTTGATGGTCGTCAGAAAGTTGATATCAGCACTAACGTACCTATTTCCGTTGGGGCTGCAATAGGCACAGAAGCCGGACAAGAAATCTTAGCGATGGGTGCAGAAGAAATCATACAGGAAATCAGAAATGCAGGAAAGTAAAAAGAAAATATTATCTACCAGACCTGTAAAAGAAACACTGATACAGGAAGCCGCTGAACAAAACATTCAGTTGGATATCATTCCTTTGATCGATACAGAACCTGTTCAGGACATTGATACACAACAGGAGGTTGAACAAATCGCTTTGCAATATGCCACGGTTGTATTTACAAGCATGAATGCTGTAGAAAGTGTAATCACCATGCTAGACCAACAAGTGCCGGAATGGAATATTTATTGTATGGGTAATACAACACAAGAACTGATACACAACTATTTTGGAGAACAGTCTATTAGTGGCACTGGCAACAATGCATCAGAACTTGCAGAAACCATTTTATCAGACAATGATGAATTAGATGAAGTGTTCTTCTTCTGTGGTGATCAGCGAAGAGATGAATTACCTGCCAAACTAAAAGAAGAAGGTATCAGTGTTGAAGAGATCATCGTATACAAAACGATCCCACTCCATCAAAAAATGGATACTACTTATAATGGTATTATATTTTTTAGTCCGAGTGCAGTAGAAAGTTTTTTCAATCAAAATAAAGCCGCTACTTCAACAGTATTCTTTGCCATAGGAACTACTACTGAAGCAGCCATCAAAAAATATACAAACAATTCAATCATCACAGCTCACTCACCAGGAAAAGAAGAACTGGTGAGGAAAGCGATTCAACATTTTAGTGAGTAGTGAATAGTCAGTAGTGAGTAAATATCTCTCCCTACTGACTACTGACTACTCACTACTCACTTTATAATCTATGCTAAAAAACGACCTACTCCTCCGAACCCTTCGCGGTGAAGCAACTGAAAGAACTCCTGTGTGGATGATGCGTCAGGCCGGACGATACCTTCCTGAGTACATGGTGTTGCGTGAGAAATACGGATTCTTTGAACGTTGTCAGACACCTGAACTGGCATGTGAAATCACATTACAACCAATAGATATCGTTGGTGTGGATGCTGCTATCTTGTTTTCTGATATTCTGGTAGTGCCACAAGCAATGGGACTGGAAGTACAGTTGATCGAAAGTAAAGGACCTGTTCTACCGGACCCAATAAAAACCAATAAAGACATGGCGCGCGTTCGTGTACCGGATGTTGATGAAACTTTAGGCTATGTGATGGATGCCATTAAACTTATTAAACAAGAACTCAACGGAAGAGTTCCATTGATCGGCTTTGCCGGGGCGCCATGGACCTTACTTTGTTACATGGTGCAGGGCAAAGGTTCTAAAACTTTTGATGAAGCAAAAGCATTCTGCTATACACAACCTGAACTGGCACACCAGTTATTACAAATGATCACTGATACTACAATCGCCTACCTGAAAGCACAAGTGAAAGCAGGTGCAGATACGGTTCAAATTTTTGATAGCTGGGGTGGATTATTAAGTCCGCATGATTTTGAAAACCTGTCATTACAATATATGCGTCAGATCGTTGCGGCATTGAAAGATGAAGTACCCACGATCGTATTTGCAAAAGGTGCATGGCATAGCTTGGATAGTATGGCCGCTACTGGCGCTCATGGTTTAGGAATTGATTGGTGTATCAAGCCTGAATTGGCTCGTCAGTTCGCAGGTAATCATGTTACACTGCAAGGGAATTTTGATCCTGCGAAATTATTATCACCGATCCCTGTGATTCAAAAAGAAGTAAAAGACATGCTGCGTGCATTTGGTCCGGGTAGACATATCGCCAACCTTGGACATGGCATCCTTCCAAATGTTCCTGTTGATCATGCAAGGGCATTTGTAGATGCGGTGAAAGAATTTCGACATTAAGTGAGTAGTGAATTGTCAGTAGTGAATAAATATCTTTTTCCTACTGACTACTCACTACTGACTACTCACTAATACGAACTTATGATAAAAGAACAATGGATCTCCTTTATTCATCAGCTGCAGGATGATATCTGCGCTGCACTGGAGAAAGTAGATGGAAAAGCTAGATTTCAGGAAGATAAATGGGACCGAGAAGAAGGTGGCGGCGGCCGCACACGTGTAATTGGCAATGGTGCAGTGTTGGAAAAAGGAGGCGTGAATACTTCTGTGGTGTTTGGTCCGGTTACAGACTTGATGCGAACACAATTAAAGATCAATGGACATAGTTGGTTTGCATGTGGATTGAGTCTAGTGATTCATCCTTATAATCCCTTCGTGCCTACTGTACATTGTAATTATCGCATGTTTGAGTTGTATGATGAAAAAGGAGAAGTGATTGACAGATGGTTTGGTGGTGGTACTGATCTTACGCCTTATTATCTATTTGAAGAAGATGCCATTCACTTTCATCAGACGTATAAAAATGCTTGTGATCCATTCGATCCTGCATTTTATCCGGCATTCAAAAAAGAATGTGATGAATATTTTGTGAACTGGCATCGTAATAAAGAAAGAAGAGGCATTGGCGGTATTTTTTACGATTACCAACGTCCGGATGAAAGTAAAGACGTTCAATTCTGGATGGCATTTGCAAAAGCTTGTGGTTATGCGTTTATCGATAGCTATATTCCCATTGTTGAGAAAAGAAAACATACCGAATTCACTCCAGAGAATAAATATTGGCAGGAAATACGCAGGGGCAGGTACACAGAATTCAATCTGGTGCATGATCGTGGAACTATATTTGGACTAAAGACCAATGGAAGAATTGAAAGTATTCTGATGAGTCTACCGCCAACAGTAAGATTTGATTACAATCATCAACCGACTGAAGGTTCAAAAGAATGGGAATTGTGGCAAGCTTGCTTACATCCAAAGGAATGGATATAAGTTTGATTTTTTGATCTTTGATTTCTTGATTTATTTCATAACAAACGCTCCGTATCGTTCGAGGTGATCTAGCATAATTTTACAGAATGAATCGGAAAACTTTACAAGACAGAACAAAACAGTTCAATATTGATATTGTATTATTTTGTGATTGTCTGCCGAAAACACCTGCTGGCTTTGAAATTGCGAAACAATTGATACGTTCTTCAGGATCGGTAGGAGCTAATTATCGTGCAACAAACAGATCAAAATCACAAGCTGATTTTGCACATAAATTAAAAATTGTTCTGGAAGAAATCGACGAGTCACATTATTGGCTAGAAATCATCAAGGCAACAAAACTTAGTACCAATAGTATCATAGATCAATTAATAGCAGAAGCAAATGAACTAACAGCCATATTTACTGCCGCGAATAAAACGTTTGATTTAAAAATCAAGCAGACCAAACAATAAATCAAGAAATCAAAGATCAAAAAATCAAAGATTCATGTACCTCCAACGACGCAACCGCATCCTCCGCCAATCACATGCTATCCGTGCAATGGTGGCTGAAACGATATTGAAGCCGGCTGATTTTATTGCTCCGTTATTTATTGATGAAGGAGAAAATGTGAAAACGGAGATCGCTTCGATGCCGGGGTATTACAGGATGTCTTTAGATTTTACTGTAAAAGAAGTGAAAGTATTGTGGGAGATGGGTATTCGTTGTGTACTGCTGTTCATCAAATGTAAAGATGAACTGAAAGATAATACAGGCAAAGAAGCATGGAACAAAAACGGATTGATGCAAAGAAGTATTAAAGCGATCAAAGATGCTGTTCCGGAAATAATAGTAATGACTGATGTTGCCTTAGATCCATTCTCTTCTTACGGACACGATGGCATCGTAAAAGACGGCGAGATCGTGAATGATGAAACAGTAGAAGCTTTGGTAAAGATGAGTATCAGTCATGCAGAAGCAGGATGCGATTTTGTTGCCCCCAGTGACATGATGGATGGTAGAATTGGCGCAATAAGAAACGGTTTAGAAGATAGTGGATTCACGAAAGTGGGTATCATGAGTTATAGCGCCAAGTATGCCTCATGTTTCTATGGTCCATTCAGAGATGCATTGGATAGCGCTCCCGGATTCGGCGATAAAAAAACGTATCAAATGGATTTCGCCAACCGAACAGAAGCCATCAAAGAAACGTTAATGGATATTGAAGAAGGAGCTGATATCGTCATGGTAAAACCTGCCATGGCTTATCTGGATATCATCCGCGAAGTGAAGAATGCAGTAGAAGTTCCGGTAAGCGCTTATCAGGTAAGCGGTGAATATGCAATGATCAAAGCAGCATCAAAAATGGGTTGGCTGAATGAAGAAAAAGCGATCATTGAGAGCCTTACATCAATTAAACGAGCAGGCGCCGATTTGATTGCAACCTATTTCGCTAAAGATGCGATCAGGCTGATTAGTGAGTAGTCAATAGTGAGTAGTGAGTTTAGTTTTGCGGGAAATACGTAAATCTTCATCGCTGTTAGAGACTAGTTTTGACAACTATGTTTTTACAGCTTGCTCATACAAAACTATCAGTCTTTTTAAAATCTAGGGATTTGGTACTTGAATGCTATAAGCTATCAAGAAATTTCCCTACTGATGAAAGATTTGCTTTAGTTCAACAAATCAGAAGAGCATCATCTTCTGTTCATTTGAATATTGCAGAAGGATGTTCTCGCAAATCAAATCTTGAAAGAAAGAGGTTTTTTGAAATTGCAAGAGGATCACTAATTGAGGTTGATACAGCAATTGGATTAGCGGTAGATCTTAAATATATCACACTTGAAAAACTAGATAGCATAAAAGATTTGATAATAGAAAATTTTAAAATGATCTCAGTAATGATTAGCTCAGATAACTAACTACTCACTACTGACTACTCACTAAAATATGGAAACATCAAAAAGTATTGCACTCTTCCAACGCGCACAACAATCTATCCCCGGAGGCGTAAACTCTCCGGTAAGAGCTTTTAAAAGTGTAGGTGGTACGCCCATCTTTATTGAAAAAGCTAAAGGTGCTTATCTCTATGATGCTGATGGCAATCGTTATATCGATTATATCGCTTCATGGGGACCTATGATTTTGGGGCATGCCTATGAGCCGGTAGTAAAAGCCATTCAGGAAAAAGCAGTTTTATCTACGTCGTATGGTGCACCTACAGAGTTGGAAATTGAAATGGCAGAACTCATTAAAAGCATGGCACCCAATGTTGACCTGATCAGAATGGTGAGCAGTGGTACCGAAGCTTGCATGAGTGCCTTACGTTTGGCTAGAGGATATACAGGCAGAAATAAATTCATCAAATTCGAAGGCTGTTATCATGGTCATGCCGATGCATTTCTTGTAAAAGCAGGGAGTGGATTGGCCACTTTTGATATTCAAACAGTACCAGGAATCACAGGGGGTGTTTCTACCGATACTTTGACTTGCGCTTACAATGATCTAACAGCAGTCAAAAAATTAGTGTCTATCCATAAGAATGAAATCGCTGCCATCATCGTTGAACCCGTTGCAGGAAACATGGGTTGTATATTACCTGCACCAGGATTTCTTGAAGGTATCAGAACCATTTGCGATGAAGAAGGCATTGTATTCATTTTTGATGAAGTAATGACTGGATTCCGTTTAGCACAAGGGGGTGCTCAACAAGTATTGAATGTAGATGCAGACCTTATTACTTATGGAAAAGTGATCGGTGCGGGTATGCCGGTAGGTGCTTTTGGTGGCAAACGTGCTATCATGGAAAAAATCGCACCACTTGGAAATGTATACCAAGCTGGAACTTTGAGTGGTAACCCTATTGCGATGATCGCCGGGTATACTTTGTTGAATGAATTAAAAAGCAATCCTTCGCTCTATCAAGAACTGAATGATAAAACCGCTTACTTACACGAGGGCTTGAATAAAGTACTCACAGAAAGCGGAACTCCATTTGTGATCAACAGATTTGGATCCATGATCAGTGTTCATTTCAGTGAAAAAGCTGTTACCGATTTTGCATCTGCATCTGCAGCCAACAATGCATTGTTCAACAAATACTTTCATGCCATGCTGAAAAAAGGGATCTACTTACCTCCTTCCGCATTTGAAAGTTGGTTCCTCAACAATGCACTCTCTTATGAAGATCTTGATGCAACTATACAAGCAACTAAAGAAAGCCTCTCAGAAATATTATAAATAAAACAGGAGTTCAGATTAAATCTGAACTCCTGTTTCAGTATATCTCTGTGCTTTCAGTGGCAATCTATCTAAACAACTCAGATTGATTCCCCATCGAAGGACGATCTTTTCCCAAATGTTGATACGCTTTTAAAGTCACTTCTCTTCCGCGTGGTGTTCGTTGCAAAAATCCTTCTTGTATCAAAAAGGGTTCATACACTTCTTCCAATGTTCCCGCTTCTTCACCCACTGCAGTTGCGATGGTAGTAAGTCCAACAGGCCCTCCCTTGAATTTATCGATAATGGCTGATAAAATACGATTATCCATTTCATCTAACCCATGTTCATCTACATTCAATGCTTTTAATGCATGTTGAGTTATTCCTAAATCAATCTTACCATCATTCAATACCTGTGCAAAATCTCGTACACGACGCAATAAGCCATTGGCAATACGTGGTGTTCCCCGACTTCTTCTTGCTATTTCAAAAGCCGCATCCGAAAGAATCCCTGTATTCAAAATCGCAGCGCTTCGTTCAATGATTTTCTTCAGCGTCTCTGCGTGATAATATTCTAACCTTGATTTGATCCCAAAACGCGACAATAAAGGTGCAGTCAACAAACCACTTCTTGTAGTTGCTCCCACCAATGTAAATGGATTCAAATTGATCTGTACACTTCTGGCATTCGGACCGGAATCAATCATGATATCGATCTTGAAATCTTCCATCGCAGCATACAAATACTCTTCCACTACTGTACTTAAACGATGTATTTCATCAATGAACAACACATCATTGGGTTGCAAATTGGTGAGTAGTCCAGCCAGATCACCCGGCTTCTCAATCACAGGTCCAGATGTTTCTTTGATATTCACCCCCAATTCATTCGCAACAATTCTGCTGAGTGTGGTCTTACCCAATCCCGGTGGACCATGAAACAAAATATGATCCAATGCTTCCCCTCGCAGCTTGGCAGCCTTTATAAAGATGACCAGATTCTCGATCAATTGTGGCTGTCCAGAAAAGTCATTGATCTCTGCCGGACGAATGGCATTCTCAAACTCCTTTTCAGCTGCACTAAGGTTCATCGGATCTCTGTTCAAGTTGGGATTGGACATGGAGTAAAGGTAGTAAATTGTGAGATAGCGAATAGTCAGTAGTGAGTAAAACTAAGAACAATAAAATATCTTACTCACTACTGACTATTCACTACTCACTACCCTATCTTAGCCTTGAAAAAACACCCATGCAACAAAAAACAGCACTCATACTTGGCGCTAGTGGATTAACAGGAAAACACTTATTGGAATTGTTATTGAATGACCCATTATATCGTCAGATAACAGTGTATGTTCGTAAGCCGGTACAAATAAGCCATCCTAAACTGGTACAGCAGATCATTGATTTTGAAAAAATAGATACCGGGATAGATGCAACAGATGTTTTTTGTTGTTTAGGTACTACTATTAAAAAAGCGGGATCACAAGATGCATTCAAACAAGTGGATCTCATCTATCCACAAAAAATTGCAGCACTGCAATTAGCCGCAGGCTCCCAAAAATTTTTAGTGATCAGTGCGGTAGGTGCTGATGAGAAGTCCTCCATTTTTTATAGCAGAACTAAAGGCCAGCTCGAAAAAGCGTTGAGCTTATTAAGATATCCCTGCCTCTGTATTTTCAGACCTTCTTTTATCATGGGTGATAGATCCGAAAACAGAGTGGGAGAAAAGATTGGCATTTTCATCGCCAAACTAATGAGCCCTCTTTTGATTGGACCACTCAAACAATACAAACCTGTTTCAGCATTGGCATTAGCAAGGTCTATGCAAGATGCAGCGCATCATAATGTAAATGGAACTTATGTCTTCTCTTCAGATGAGATAAAAACATTTGAGTAACACTTCTGTGTTTCCTGTGTCTTCAGAGGCAATAAAAGTGCCACAGAGAACACTGAAAATCACTGAATAAGATTATTTATAGAAAGTATTTTTTAAAATAATACTTGGATCCGGACAGTTAGACAAATACTGTTCTCTTTCACTGAATTTACAGACACCCGGATAATCACCTACTTTTCCATGCATATCTTTAATTAATTGAAAATGCAGATGCGGAGGCCAATGTCCATTTTCAAGCGGTTCTCCAAAATGAGCAATAGCTTCTCCTTTGTAAATGGCTTTCCCTTCATACAATTCATCGAGGTCATGAAAGGATAAGTGTCCATACAAAGTGTGTAGCACCTCTCCCTCCCATTCATGTTGCAAAATGATTACGGCACCATAATCGCCATAAGTTTCGTGAAAACCAAAACTGTGTACAATACCATTCAGAGGTGCAAATACAGGCGTTCCTGCATGTCCCCATATGTCTGTTCCTAAATGAAGCCGACGCGGTTCTTCCGCATCATCAAAGACCCTACTCCTGCTGTATACCGTTCTGTGCTCATTGTATCCACCAACTGCATAACGAGCGCCCGAGTCCATTAAACATTGATCGATATAAGCTGAAAAAAGATCAATATCATTGACCATCGTTTCAGTAACTGCTTTGTTGTTGGCAGTCAGATCCAAAGTCAGTAATTGGTCTACACCTATTTCAAATGGAACTACAGGATGAAACATGAATCAAATATTTCTACAAAGTTTCATTGAATTACTTGTAAAAAAAAATCTGCGAATCTGCGGCTGAATTTTAGCCGCAGATTCGCAGATTATAAAAGTTCAATACACTAGTTCTTCAACTTCTTCAAAATCTCTTCAATAGCACGATCCAACTGTGGATCACGACCATTGATGCGATCTTCGAAATTCATTGGGATCTTGATATCCGGTTCTACTCCTGTGATCTCTAAGTCCTTCCCATCCAAACTATAACAACCCCAACTAGGCAAACGCACAAATGATCCGTCCACCAATCCTGTTCCACTGGTGAAGATGATCCAGCGATAAGTTGGCATTCCAATGATAGTTCCCAATTTCAAAGCTTTAAAACCTTGAGCTGTCATCTCAGCATCACTCAGCGATTGCTCGTTGATCAATAAAATAATTGGCTTATCAGCCGGTGCGAAATTGGATTGAGGCGTCAGTTTGCCTTCACGATATTTCCATTGTAGATAAGAACGCTGACTCAGAAATTTCAAAACTTCATCATGCACATTACCACCTGTATTGTAACGTAAATCCAAGATCAATGCATCTTTCTGATAAAAATCCTGTGTCATATCGATCAGGAATTTTTCAAGCTCCCCACCTCCCATATCTTTCATATTGTGATAAGCAATACGTTTCTTGCTTTTCTCATCCACTCTTTTCTGATTGATATCACTCCACTCTTCCGATAAATTCACAAACAATGAAGCTTGCGGATGAATTTTCGTAGTAACCATCTGACCATTTCGATTAAAAGTGAGTGCGATCTCTCCATCCAATGAAGGCTTACTGAAATAGTAGCTTCTATCCATAGATGGATCTACCGTTTCATCATTCACTTTTACTAATACATCACCAGCCTGTACATCCACAGTTGCTTTGTCTGCATTACTTCTTGCTGCTATGTATTTTATCTTGTATGGATTACTATTTTCAAAAATGATCCCTGTTTCCATTGTACGATTGGATAGCTGAACATTTTCTTCCTCTCCAAATGAGTTAAACCCTAAATGTGAGGAATTCAATTCTCCCAACATATCTGCCAATAATGCTCGGAGGTCTCCTCTTGTATTCACATGTGGAACGAAAGCCTCATAACGCTTACGTGTAGCCAACCAATCAATTCCATGAAATTTTTCATCATAAAAATTCTCATTCAGATGTGCCCAGGCCTCCTTGAACATCTGTGTGAACTCACCTGATAAACTTCTTCTGAATGTGTAGACGATGTTTACAGGATCTGCTTTATTTCCATCTATGTTCAACTTATAGATCGAACCATTGATCAATGCCATGGTCTTATCACCGCCCTCCGCATAATCAACACTGAATGCATCAGCACCATTGATCTTTTCTGTTTTTGGTGCTTCAAAAGGTTCTAATACTGTTTTCCAAAGAGCAGGCCTACCTTCATCATGGTTACTTACATAGAGAATAGTGGTTTTATCTCCTTTCTGTAAAACATTCACTAAAAATTGAGAACCAAAATTTGGCCCTACCTGTTCCAGTCTGCCCATGATACCTGACATATCGATTTTAATAGGAGCCGGTTCTTTTTTAGAAGTATCTTTCTTTTCTGTTTTGAACAAGGCTTCATATTTATCACTTCGATAAGGTGCGTCGATCTTTTCCAATGGCATGCGATAGATACGTGGGTCTTGCATTCCAAATGGATAAGAAGGTTTTGTTCTTGCAGAAATGAAATAGATATGTTTTCCGTCAGGTCCCCATACAGGTCCTGCTTCTGTTACACCTGTATTGGTAAGATTGATGGTTTTATTTTCTTTGATATTGTATACAAATACATCCTGCTCAAAATTTCGGATCGCTGTAAACAAAACATATTCATCATTGGGCGAAAATCCGGGATCTGAGTTTTGAAAAGCCCAGATCTCATCTTTCACGATGGTTTTATTTTCCCAAGTTTTGAGATCCAATAATCTCACTTCATCACGACCACTCAGATATACCATTTTAGTTCTGTTCTTATTCAATACACCAGAACGATTATTTCTTGTTTCATTCGTAATTGGTTTTACAGAAGCACTACCATCTGCAGCTACTGTAAACCAATTCAGCCAGCCGTCAACAGTTTGATTGAATAGCAATGTTTTATTATCACTCATCCATTTTACCTCTCTCGCACGTTCTGTATTTCCTTTATTGATCTGTTGAACAAATTTGCCATCTACATCACTTACGAAAATTTCACCACGAGATGTAAACGCGATCTTTTTACCATCAGGTGACACATCTAAATTGGTGATATTACCTCGAACATTATAATCCTTATCAACAGGTAAAACATAGTTACGAACCAGATTGATGTTTAATTTTTCGGCTTTCTTAGCACTAACGTCATATAGCCATAGCTGATAATCTTTTTCAAATACAATCTTGTTACCATTGGCATTTACAAGTGGTGTTTTAATAGATGTATTGAATCTTGTTAATGCTGTTTTCTTTCCTCCATCTATTGTATAGAGGTTATACTCTCCATTGGCTTCATCTGAAATAAAATAAACTTTACCTGAACGATCAATGGTTGTACCAAAATCCTTTCCTTCCCAATCTGTATGTTTTTTGTACTGCTTGGTAGCAGGGTTGTACGATTGGATATCCGGATTGAAAGGACCTTTGTAACGTTTACGTGTTAATTGATTAGAACTTTCCCAGGTATCATTGAAATAAATATCACCGGAGGGATGTTCAGCAATCCCATGATCTAATAAATAAAAATGATCCCCAAACAAGCGCTGAGCAGTACCTCCTGTAAGTGCCACCATAAAACCAGATTGCTGTCCCATACGATTGGACGTGAAATAGATCTTCTTACTATCCCAACTCCAGTTATTTACCTCATCATTGGCACTGTGATAAGTAAGTCTTTTGATTTCTCCACCCGTCAATGGCATTACATATACATCTGCATTACCCAGTTGTCTGCTACTAAATGCTACCCATTTACCATCAGGTGAAATACGTGGGCTTGATTCATAACCTTGCATTGCTGTCAATCTTGTGGCTTGACCATCTTTGACGGAAGCCTTCCACAGATCTCCTTCAAAAGCAAAGACCACTGTTTCACCATCCGGACTCAAAGCAGGATTGGATAAAAAATAAGCTTGTCCGCCCTGTGCTATAACTGTAAGAGACAAGCAAGACATTAAAAATGAAAAAATGAGTTTCATTGGACAATAAGTTTTGGAGTGGTAAGATAAACATAAGCCCCACTATTTTACAAGGGGGTTGGGAAGAGTGGTAGAAAAAAAGGGGTGGGATTCCTCAAAATTTTATAAAAGACTTAATATACCAAGGGTTTATTAGTACTTCTCATACCAATCAAACTGCTCATGTACGATCTTCGACTTTTCTTTTTTGATGTATTTCAAGAGTTCAGCAGCAACAGCTGCATGTTTTTTCCCCTTCAACCAGATCAAACTCCAAGTTGTTTTGATAGGTAATCCAGGAATAGGGATAATTTGTAATTCTTGGTTACGTAATTCATTGCGAATACCGATCAATGGCATAATTGAAAATCCTAACCCTGCCAAAACAGCCTGCTTCACAGCTTCATTAGAAGTCAACTCCATTTTTTTTGCCACTTTGATTCGTTTACGCTGAATGAAACTTTCCATGGTTTGTCTTGTACCTGAACCGGACTCCCGGAAAATCAATGGTAATTGATCGAAAATTTCTTTTGAATGCAGGTTTTTTATTTTCTGCCCTGATTTACCTATCAGAAAAAGTTTATTCTGCAATAGATCCACTTTTTCTATTGCTAATTTTTCAGGAAGAATCGATACCAATGCAAAATCTACTTCATTGTTTTGCAAGCTTTGTACCACGGCACTCTTATTCGTTACATCCATTTCCAATGTTACACCCTGGTTTTCCCGCATGAAGGAAGAAAGAAAATAGGGCATGACATATTTCCCGGTTGATACAACCGATATTTTAAGTCGGCCTGTCAGCTGCCCCTGATAAGCATGCATTTTATGTTGGATCGCCATCACCTGATACATGATCTCCTGAGCTGATGCCGCTATCTCTTTGCCAAAATCAGTGATATACAAGGTTCGACCGATCATTTCAGTAAGTGGCAGATCAAATTGTTGCTGGAAATTTTTTAACTGAATAGATACCGCCGGTTGTGTCAGAAATAGCTCTTCCGCAGCCTTTGATACACTCTTGTTTTTAACGACTGATAAGAATATTTCCAATTGGTTCAAAGTATAGTTCATAAAAATTATTTATGATTAACATAATAAAGATATATAAATACTTATAACTTCTTTCACACAACTTTGCGGTCAAATTAAATCCATGGATACAAAAACTCTGACAACAGCACCCACTTCTAAGACACAGCATCCCATTCGCACTATCAATCTGATAGACGGGGTATTCTCTACAGAGGAGGCTAAAGAAATTCTGACCAATCTGTACAATAGCAAGATCAACTTCCATAACATGAAAAATTTCAGCCATCAGGAGCGTTATGGTCGTCCTCACAGTGCTTCTTTGGCTCGTATTGAATCTTTACGTATCAGCTTACAAAAAGTAACTGAAGCTATTAGAGAGGCGGAAAAGAGCAACCAGATGATCAAGATCAGTTCTGCTGTTGAAATTGGTTTTATAGGTGAATTACAATAAGTGATCAGAACTACCTATACATTCCTTTTTTTCATTTATCCAGATACGTTCATGAATTTTGATCTTTTACTTGAAAATTTAACCAACCCTGCACTTTTATTTTTTGTTCTTGGTATTGTAGCAGTACTGCTGAAGAGCGATCTTGAAATTCCACCGAACTCCTCCAAGTTCATTTCACTGTACCTGCTATTTGCCATTGGGTTCAGGGGTGGACAAGAACTCTCTCATGAAGTACTTACGAGTGAGATCATTTGGCTGATGTTATCTGGAATCGCTATTTCGTTGATCATTCCATTGTATACTTTTTTCATCCTGAAAAAGAAATTCAATGTGTTTGATGCAGGTGCTATTGCTGCTGCTTATGGGTCTGTAAGTGCCGTAACTTTTGTAACCGCTACTTCCTATCTTGAACAGCAACAATTGCATTTACACGGATACATGGTTGCCGTGATGGCTCTCATGGAATCACCAGCGATCATCATTGGACTTTTACTGATTTCATTTTTCTCTACTACCGAATCGAATGAGTTTTCAAAAAGATCCGTTGCCAAGCATGCCATTACCAATGGTAGCGTATTGTTGATCCTGGGAAGTTTGATCATTGGTTTTCTGGCCAACAATAAACAGGCAGAAGATATCAAGCCTTTTACCAATGACCTATTCAAAGGTTTTCTGGCCATCTTTTTATTGGATATGGGTATTACCAGCGGAAGGAAATTAAAATCACTGTTTGGATTTGGTTGGTTCCCATTTGCATTCGCAATTTGCGTTCCGCTGTTCAATGGTATTGCAGCAGCATGGTTGAGCCAGTTTGTAACACCTGATGTATCAAATCGATTTGTGCTGGCAATTCTTGCGGCGAGTGCTTCCTATATCGCTGTACCCGCTGCTATGAAAATAGCAGCACCACAAGCCAATCCGGGATTATTCTTACCGATGACATTGGCAGTTACTTTCCCCATCAATATTACAGTTGGGATGCCTTTGTATTATTGTGTGATTGTATAAATACTTTTCTCTGTTTCTCTGTGTGTTCAGTGGCATTATTTATTGCCACTGAATACACAGAAGAGCACTGAAATTATATGACTACATTGATCATTTTTCCTTTTACGAAGATGAGTTTCTTCAAAGGCTTTCCTTCCATCCATTTTTGTACTAACTCATTGGAGAGAACGATCTCTTTTACCTGATCTTCCGTAGCATCCAATGCAATGGAAATATTGGTACGTGTTTTACCATTGATACTGATGGGATATTCTTTGCTTGTCTCAGTAACATACGCAGCATTGAATGTCGGGAAGCTTGCATCCAGTACAGATCCTTCATTACCCAATTGCTTCCAGAGTTCCGCTGCAATATGTGGCGCATAGGGAGTCAAGAGAATCAATACATCCTGAAGGATTTGTTTTTTATGACACTTCAGATCACTCAATTCATTCACACAAATCATAAAGCTGCTCACAGCTGTATTGAAACTATAACGTTCTGTATCGTCATCAATTTTTTTGATGGTGCGATGTAATACTTTCAATTCTTCCGCAGTGGGTTGTTCATCCGTCCAGATCTTTCCTTTGTTCTCATCAAAAAATAAACGCCATAATTTTTTCAGGAAACGATGTACCCCTTCAATACCCTTGGTATCCCATGGTTTGCTTTGATCAACAGGACCGAGGAACATTTCGTACATGCGGAAAGTATCGGCACCAAACTTCTCCACCAATGTATCCGGATTTACAGTGTTGAATTTGGATTTGGACATTTTTTCGACTTCAACGCCGCAGATGTATTTGCCATCTTCTAAAATAAATTCAGCATTGGCATATTCACCATTGCGCCATTTCTTGAAAGCGTCAATATCTAATTCAACACCATCCACAATGTTGACATCAACGTGTAACTCATCTACTTCTATATCTTGCTTTAGGTTTGAGGAAACAAAAGTCTGCGTCCCTTTTTTTCGATACACAAACCTACTACTCCCTTGTATCATCCCCTGATTCAACAATTTCCTAAACGGTTCATCAAATCCTATATAACCTAAGTCATACAAGGCTTTGGTCCACATACGGCTGTACAATAAATGTCCAACCGCATGTTCTGTTCCACCGATATACAGATCTACCTGATTCCAATAATCACTGACCTTCTTATCGCAAAATGCCTGTTCATTGTTAGGATCCATATAACGCAGGAAATACCAACTGCTACCTGCATAACCGGGCATGGTATTGGTTTCACGCACTGCGGGTTTACCATTGTAAGTTGTGCTCTTCCAATCACTCAAATTGGCTAGTGGCCCTTCTCCATCCGGCCCCGGACCATAACTCTCTACATCGGGTAATAAGAGTGGTAATTCTTTCTCATCCAATGGATACGCAATACCATCCTGCCAAACGATCGGAAATGGTTCACCCCAATAACGCTGGCGACTGAAAGCCGCATCACGCATTTTGTAATTCACTTTGCGTTTGCCGATACCCATGGCTTCTAACTTCTCAATCACCACTTCAATGGCATTGCGCATTTTCATGCCATTCAAAAATCCGCTATTGCTCAGCACTGCATCTTTGGTTGGATTGGCATCTGTTCCATCAAATGCATCACCTATGATATTGGTGACAGGAATATTGAAATGCTTAGCAAATTTGAAATCCCTTTCATCGCCACAAGGAACGGCCATGATAGCTCCCGTTCCATAACCTGCGAGTACATATTCTGATATCCATACCGGAATCTCTCTTCCATCAAAAGGATTGATGGCATAAGCTCCTGTAAAACATCCCGTATTTTTTTTCTCGGCCTGACGCTCTCTATCGCTCCTGCTTTTTACATAAGTGATATATGCCTCTACAGCTTCTTTCTGCTCAGCTGTTGTAATTTTTTCGATCAATTCATGCTCCGGCGCCACCACCATAAAGTCTACACCGAAAATGGTATCGGGACGGGTAGTGTAGACGAGGAGCTCCAAGCTGCTAGCTTCAAGCTGCAAGCTTGATTGCTCTTGCTTGTGGCTTGCAGCCTGAAGCTTGAAGCTAATCTCCGCTCCCGAAGATTTACCGATCCAATTCGTCTGCATTTCTTTCATCGCTTCGCTGAACTCGATGGTATCAAGTCCGCTTAACAAACGATCAGCATATTCAGTGATACGTAAATACCACTGACGCAATTTCTTTTTTACAACAGGATGCCCGCCACGTTCACTCACACCATTCACTACTTCATCATTGGCCAATACAGTTCCCAAGGCCTCACACCAGTTCACTTCACCATAACCACAAAAAGCAAGACGATAATCCATCAGAATATCTTGCTGTTCCTTTTCAGAAAAAGCTTTCCATGCTTCAGCAGTAAATTCCAGCGTAGGGTTACCCGGACAAATATGTTTTGTGTTTCCTTCTTGCTCAAAAGAGTTGATCAGTTCACTAATCGCCACAGCTTTTTGTTGGTGACGATCGTAGAAACTATTGAAGAGTTGAAGGAATATCCATTGGGTCCATTTATAGTAATCAGCATCACAGGTTCGTACTTCACGATTCCAATCATAACTGAATCCGATATTGTCTAACTGCTTTCTGAAATTATCAATATTCTGGGCGGTACTTTTTGCAGGATGTACACCATGCTCCAATGCATATTGTTCAGCAGGTAAGCCAAACGCATCATAACCCATAGGGTGTAATACATTGAAACCTTTGAGCCTTTTGAAACGGCTTACGATATCCGAAGCAATATAACCTAGCGGATGCCCAACATGCAATCCAGCTCCACTCGGATAAGGGAACATATCCAGCACATAATATTTAGGCTTAGTGCTGTCATTCTTTACCTGATAGGCATGGGTATCAGTCCATTCTTTCTGCCATTTCTTTTCAATGTCCCTGAAATTGTATTCCATAAGTTATACGTCTACTTATAATTTTTATGCTGTTTGATCGTTATTGAAGTGTCAGCAAGGCATGTTCAAGTCCGGAGATTCGGCCACATGCAAGCGCTGCCGGCAATCCTAACATATATTTAACCCAAATACGTTGAGATTGCTCTATTTTCAATGGCAAATTGATCGTTAGAATGGTTGCAAATGTAAGTCTTTAGGCGTCAAAACCCTACATTTGTGACCTCTTCCCCGGCCCTTCTCCTGTGGGGAGAAGGGGGCTAAAAATTATTAGAATATGGTAGATAGTGCAAAATCTTCTTTGAAGCGTAGTAAACCGAATTATATCTACACCATTGTGGGTGTGGCGTTGGTATTGTTGATCATGGGTATCATGGGATGGTTTTTCCTTAATATCAATTCGGTAGGCAGTGCTTTTAAGGAAGATATTCGTATCAGCGCCTATTTGAGGACCTTGAATAAAGATACCATTGGTCAGATCCAACAACATATTGCATCGCGTCCGTATACCAAAACGGTGACTTATGTAGATAAAAAAACGGCACAGGAAATTTGGAACCGTGAGAACAATGAAGATTGGGCGAAGATCCTGGATGTAAATCCGCTTCCAGAAAGCATAGATTTTTATGCTAAGGCGGACTATGTGAACAAGGACAGTCTGAATAAAATATCTGCCGAATTATTGGGCAAGTACGGAAATCAAATCACAGATATTCAATATCCGCAAACATTGGTGGGCAACTTAAATGAGCGTGCTGCCAAGATCGGTTTGATATTTTTAGTGATCGCGATCATTCTGTGTATCATTGTGATCATCAGTATTGATAATACCATTCGTTTGGCGATGTTCAGTAATCGATTCCTGATCAAAACCATGCAGATGGTGGGTGCTACGAGAGGATTCATTGCCCGTCCGTTGAATATCAGGGCTGTGGTGAATGGATTGATCAGTTCCGGTATTGCGATCGTTTTATTGTTCAGCATCATCAGTTGGGCAGAGAGTCAGTTTCCGCAACTGAAAGCTATTCGCGACTGGAAGCTTACTTTTATACTCTTTGGTGGATTGATTATATTAGGTGTAGGTATCTCTGTATATTCAACCCATCGCAGTGTGCTGAAGTATTTGAAAATGAAATTGGATGATCTTTATTAGTGAGAAGTGAATAGTGAGTCGTGAGTAAGAAACCAAATACTCACTACTCACTATTCACTACTCACTATTCCTATTCACTAAAAAACAACTCCCATGAGTGAAACAAAAAATACCATGAGCCCGCTTTTTACGAAAGAGAATTATAAGTGGATGATCATTGGCGCTGTGATTATTGCAATCGGATTCTTTTTAATGAGTGGTGGCAAGAGCAGTGATCCAAATGTATTTGACTACAAAGAAGTATACGGTACGACTCGCATTACTATCGCTCCCATACTCATCGTGATTGGCTTGGCGATTGAGATCTTTGCGATTTTTAAGAAGAAATAGCCTAATGCTTATGGTTCATAGCGAATAGTATATCTTTTGCTATGAGCCATAAGCTATTAACTATTTGCTACGCTCACCAACCTCCCTCCCATGAGTATTTTCGACGCTATCATTATTGCGATTGTTGAAGGATTGACTGAATTTTTACCGGTATCATCTACCGGGCATATGATCATTGCCAGTTCTTTTTTGGGAATTGCAAAAGATGATTTTACCAAGTTGTTTGAGGTTGCGATTCAACTGGGTGCCATACTATCGGTGGTAGTCTTGTATCATAAAAAGTTCTTCCCTCTTAACAGATGGAATTTTTATCTGAAATTATTGGTGGCTGTTATTCCTGCATTGGGATTGGGTGCATTGTTCTCTGACAAGATTGATGCATTATTAGAAAGTCCCCTAACGGTTGCTATTACGATGCTTGCAGGAGGCTTTGTACTTCTGTTTATTGATAAATTATTTCAGCAGCCGATTATTGAAAAAGAACAAGAAGTGAGTTTTGGTCGCGCATTGATGATCGGATTTTGGCAATGTGTGGCCATGATACCCGGTGTTAGCAGAAGTGCTGCCAGTATCATTGGAGGTATGCAACAAAAGTTAACCAGAAATCTTGCAGCTGAATTTTCTTTTTTCCTCGCCGTACCAACGATGGCGGCAGCCACAGGTTATAAATTATTGAAAGCCTGGAAAGAAACTCCTGAAATGCTTACGAATACCGATAACCTTATTGCATTGGCTGTAGGTAATGTTGTAGCATTTATTGTAGCCATGCTAGCCATCAAATTCTTCATCGGCTTTCTTCAAAAACATGGCTTCCGCCTATTTGGCTGGTATCGTGTTATTGGTGGAACGATTTTGTTGGTATTGGTGTTGACGGGATACTTGAAATGATTTCAGATGTCAAATCTTAGATGTCAGATTTGATATTATATCTGACATCTAAGATTTCTTCTTCACCCTCTCCGGATTTTTATTTAAAAAATCTTCCCACCCTTTTAAAGGTTTACCTTTTTGAATAAGAGGTGAAGATGATTGATAATGATGACAGAGTGCAACAGCTAAAGCATCCGTCGCATCAAAGTATTGCGGTTTTTCTTCGATCTGTAAAATTCTTTGCAGCATCTTCCAGATCTGCTCCTTATCTGCATTGCCATTACCGGTGATGGATTGTTTTACTTTTTTGGGTGAATATTCTGTAACATTCAATCCGGCTTGCATCGCTGCGGCAATAGCCACACCTTGTGCCCTGCCCAACTTTAGCATACTTTGAACATTCTTTCCAAAAAAAGGAGCTTCAATAGCGAAAGTAGATGGTTTGTACAATTTAACCAGTTCACATACCCGGGTATGGATCATTTCAAGACGTGCATAAATGTCTTTTTCTTTGGTGAGTTTAAGAACATCCATTAAAAGAACCTGAGGTTGACCTTTATGAATACGCAATAATGCATATCCCATCAATTGGGTGCCCGGATCGATCCCTAAAATGATCTCATCTTTTGCCATGGGGATGAAAATAGTGAAAAGTGAAAGGTGAAAAGTCAAATCACAGAATAAATCTACTAGCAAGAGCACATTCATACATCAGAAATACCCCTCTTCACCTTTCACTTTTCCCCTTTGACTTCTTTACCTTTTCTTTGTAATGACCTAAAAAGCAAGCACTGAATAAGAAACTAAAAATATTTCTCAATTATTATCTCGGGCCGATCCTCTTCATCTGGCTCAGTTATTCGATCTATCAACAGATACAAGCACAAAAAGATGTGCAATCTTCTTGGGAGATGATCTTGAACTGTTTCTCAGGACCACAATCCTATAAACTCTATTTGGTACTTGTTCTCATGCTATTGAATTGGGCACTAGAATCATTGAAATGGCAGTGGTTGGTGAGTCCGGTACAACAGGTTACTTATTGGCGGGCTTTTAAAGCAGTTTTTTCAGGCCAGGCGCTTGCGTTCAATACGATCAATGGATTGGGTGATTCTGCAGGACGAGCTTTGTTTCTGGAAGAAGGAAAACGATTGAAGGGAATTGCCATATCGCTCGTAGGTAGCATGAGCCAGACCATCATTACCTATGTTTTTGGTCTGATCGGATTGGTATATATGCGTTCATTTATTTTGGATGCAACACATCATCTAGAAGGATTGTCGATATTTTGGCTGACGGGATTAATGAGCGTGATGACTTTGGTAACGGTGGTATTCATTTTGTTATTTTTCAGGTTATCATGGTTGATCCGTTTGCTGGAAAAGATACCAATAGTGGCGAAGTATCGGTTTGTAGTAGAGAATATGGAATCATTACACTGGTGGTTCTTAACAAAAATTTTAATCCTTTCTGCCGCCAGGTACGTTGTATTTGT
Source organism: Brevundimonas vancanneytii (assembly GCA_943368425.1). Classification (GTDB taxonomy): domain Bacteria; phylum Bacteroidota; class Bacteroidia; order Chitinophagales; family Chitinophagaceae; genus Sediminibacterium; species Sediminibacterium vancanneytii_A. Next base: position 75,056 of record CALRLC020000006.1, on the reverse strand, counting down.
GGTACAATATGTGCTATTGTTATCAGTATTCGAAGTGAACATTGATACAATGGATGCCTCAGCACTACTTACTGTTATGTTTTTGGTATTGTCTATTGTACCGTCAATCGCTTTAGCAGAACTTGGTTTTAGAGGTAAGGTCAGTATTCAGTTACTGGGATTACTGAGTTCCAATATTGTAGGCATCGTTGCAACGGCTGCCGGTATCTGGGTTATTAACCTGATCATTCCAGCAATTGCAGGTACGATTTTTTTGTTGGGCATCCGGTTGTTCAGGAATAATAAATAAAAGCGGAAATGAAGAAATTATTGTTTTTAATGATCTTGATTATGGGATTTGAGCCCATTTCTGCGGGGGATGAATTTTGTGGCATCCGAAACAGGGCTTTTGAAGAGGGAGAAAGTATTTCTTATAATGTGTTCTATTCAGTCATTGGATTGTATGTAAATGCTGGCAGTGCTAATTTTTCTGTTTCTCTGGATAAGATGAATAACCGTATTGCGTATCATGTAGTGGGAAAAGGGAGCTCCAATCCGAGTTATGACTGGATATTCAAAGTGCGTGATCGTTACGAGAGTTATATCGACACTGCAAATTTACAGCCGCTAAAATTCATTCGAAATATTGAAGAAGGAGGCTACAAGAAATTTGAGAACATCACATTCAATCAAGAAAATAATACTGCAGTAACTACGGAAGGGGTTTTCAAAGTACCGGGATGTATTCAGGATGTTTTGAGTTCTATTTATTATGCCCGTAATATTGATTTCAGTAAATATAAGCCTGAGGAAAAAATTCCATTTTCCATGTTTCTGGATAATGAAGTGTACAATCTCTACATTAAGTACTTAGGAAAAGAAACCATTAAAACCAAGTATGGCAAGTTTCGCGCGATTAAATTCAAACCTTTACTGGTAAAAGGAACCTTGTTTGAAGGTGGTGAAAAAATGACGGTTTGGGTAAGCGATGACCCTAATCATATTCCACTCAGAATTGAGAGTCCGATCGTAGTGGGAAGTGTGAAAGTAGATATGATGCAGTATCGAAATCTACGTTATCCACTTAGCTCCATGATCAGTTTCAACCGTTGATTATTATAGGGTTTTCTGCTGGTCGATAATGAATAGATCTTGTATGCACATTTTGGTACAGTTGCGATCGTTTATATAAGACCCTGCAAACAATAACAACAAATAATGTTGCCAATGAAATACCGGCGATCAACCCCCACCAAAAAGAATCATAATATTGTTTACCGATGTAGGCACTGAATACAAGTGTGGCTGCAGAAACAACTCCAGAAACAGCTGCGATAACTGCATTGCCATCACGATTTGAGATCTCGATTCTGGCATGGCAGGTATCGCAGTTGATGGCGGAAAAATTGTTGAGCAAAATAAATTGCTTAAAAGATATCCGGCATCCGCAGCTCGGACATCCCACTACTTGGTTTTTGGACATTGGATTTTAAAATTGCTTGTTAAAGCTAGGATTCTGATGTAAACTTAATATGAAACAATCGGACTGAGTGTCTGAAAAACACCGATTTTTAGCCGTTTTTTCACGGATTTTTGTCGCAAAAAATCAGGCTTTTCACTACATACAAGTAAAAATTACAATGTATTTAGGGCAAAGGTTTCAGCAACACGAACCCCTTTTTCTGTAAGCTGTAAGGTGCAGCATTCGTTATGATAATCGTGTTCGAAGTATAATATGTAGTTATTTTCTACAGCTTCTTGTAGGAAATTCTTTTTCTCTTGTAGTGTGGTTAATGGGAACATATCATATGCCATCACATAAGGAATAGGCAAATGCGCGGTAGAAGGTAATAGATCCGCCATATAAACAAGGGTATGTCCTTTGTATTGGATCTGTGGCAACATCATTTTTTCTGTATGTCCATTGACGAATCGAACTGAAAAATGATTGAAAAGTTCAACACTATGCAGCTTACCATCTTCCCGTAAACCGGAGGCCGGACTTTCAACAAAATGCAATTGACCACTTTCTTGTATGGGAAGAATATTCTCTTTAAGAAAAGAAGCTTTTTCCCGATCATTGGGTTTAACTGCCCAATTCCAATGACGTTCATTGCTCCAATAAACTGCATTTTTAAATGCGGGCACTAACTGATCTCCATCCCGAATGATACTGCCACCACAATGATCAAAGTGAAGATGGGTGAGAAAAACATCGGTGATGTCATCTCTATGAAATCCATGACGTGCCAATGATTTATCCAATGTATCATCTCCATGCAGGTAGTAATGACCAAAGAATTTGGCATCTTGCTTATTTCCCATGCCATTATCGATCAGTATCAGTTTATTACCATCCTCGATCAATAGACAACGCATGGCCCAAGAGCACATATTATTTTCATCTGCCGGATTCAACTTATTCCACATGCTTTTAGGAACAACACCAAACATGGCCCCACCATCCAATTTAAAATTTCCGCTATTGATCGTATACAATTTCATAGATCAGTTGACTTTTCCTTGTTTATGTTTCGTTGCAGAGGCAAAGGTCAGTAATATCAAGCCAATTACAAAGAATACCACCAATGCTAATACTGAATTACGCTGCGACCCGGTATATTCATTGATATAACCAAAACTGAACATGCCTATTACAATAGCGATCTTCTCTGTTACATCATAGAAACTAAAGAACGAAGTAGTATCCTTTGTTTCAGGCATCAGCTTAGCATAAGTACTTCTGCTAAGCGATTGTATACCTCCCATTACAAAGCCTACTAATACGGCCAGTGCATAAAATTCATTTACGCCATCACGAGGCAATAGATATCCGATGATACATAGTATGATCCATAATGAAACTGTCACCATCAATGCACGAAAATTCCCTAATTTATCAGATAATTTTGCAATCGTATAAGCACCGGGTACTGCCACCAATTGAATGATCAATATGGCGATGATGAGATTCTGAGTAGGAATATTCAATTCGCTTTTACCATACAAAGTTGCGGCAAGCATCACCGTTTGAACACCCATATTGTAAAAGAAAAAAGCTGCGAGATAACGTTTCAATACAGGAAGATGTGACAATTGCTTCCATACCTTATTCAACTCTTTATAACCATGTGTAAATATGTTCCCTTTTGCAGACGGTTGCCCGGCAGGAGTACTTTTAGGTAGTCGGCTCAATGCCAATTGGCCAAATCCCCACCACCAAATCCCTACGAGTAAAAAAGAGATCTGTGAAGCTTTCCCTGTTGTGATACCAAATGTGTCAGGCATTAATACAAATACAAAACAAACGATCTGTAAGATAACACTACCAATGTATCCCATGGCAAAACCCTTGGCACTCACTCTGTCTTGATCAGCAGGAGCGGCTATTTCAGGTAGAAATGAGTTATAGAACACCAAACTACTCCAATAACCTATGCAAGCAATGATCATACAGATCAATCCATAAGCCAAATTACTACTGTTATAAAAAAACAAAGCACTACATGCAATACTTCCCAGCGTACAAAAAAAGAAAAGAAATTTTTTCTTGTTGCCTTTATAATCAGCTATTGATGATAGCATCGGCGACATTAAGGCCACAACAATAAAAGCAACACCGAGTGCATAGTTGTAGAGGGAAGTATTGACAAACTCTCTACCAAATAAACGAACGGTATCATTGTAAGTGGCATCATTGCCATCGCCGGTTACAGCTTCAAAATAAGCAGGGAAAATAGTTGAAGTAATCACCAGATTGTACACACTATTCGCCCAGTCATACATGGCCCAGCCATTAATGACTTTTTTAGATGCAGTTGTTTGCATGTGGAGGGTTTTGGTTCTTAAAGATAGGGGAAAGTGTGAGGTTCAAAAGTGAAAAGTCAAAAGTGAAAAGTCAAAAAAATTTTCCTACCATGGACTATAGCCCATAGCAGGAAAAATACATTTGTCCTTTCACTTTTCACCTTTCACTCCCTTCTTACAACTTAGCCAGTATCTTCTTTTGTACCTGCTGAAGCTGTTCAGGCGATAACTTCAATTTTCCACGTGTGAAATTAAGATCATCGGCTGTATTGATTGGGATCAAATGAACATGCGCATGTGGTACTTCCAAACCTACCACGCTCATTCCACAACGATTACATGGGAATGCTTTTTCGATGGCTTTTGCTATGGGTCGAGCAAAGAGAAATATCTCAGATAAATACGATGCATCCAGATCGAAGAAATTATCGGTTTCCTGTTTGGGAACAACCAGTACATGACCTTCAACCAATGGAAAGATGTCTAGAAACGCAAAGAATTTTTCATTCTCTGCAATCTTATAAGAAGGGATCTCACCAGCAATGATCTTTGAGAAAATGGTCATAGTATAAAGCTTTATACAATAAAAAAAGCATGTTGAAATGAAAGGTAATACATCATCTCAACATGCTTAGCAATCATTAGACGGTAATGTCTTCAATCTTAAACTTAATAATACCTGTTGGCGCTTGCACTTCAGCAACTTCACCCTTCGCTTTTCCCATTAATCCTTTACCAATAGGAGAGCCTGCAGATATTTTACCTGCTTTCAAATCAGCTTCTTTTTCCCCGACAATCTGATAGGTCACTGTTTTCTTTGTTGCAATATTCGTGATTGTAACCTTTGTCAATATGGTTACTTTGCTGGTATCAATATCACTGGTATCAATGATCTTAGCATTTGCAATAGCACCTTCTAATTGCTTGATCTTTGCTTCAAGCATTCCTTGGGCTTCTTTGGCTGCATCATACTCTGCATTTTCTTTCAAATCACCTTTTTCACGGGCTTCTGCAATCGCTCTTGATGCTGCAGGACGATCCACTGATTTCATTCGCTGCAACTCTTCACGCATTTTGTCAAATGTCTCCTTGGTAACATACATAGTACTCTCGCTCATACACTTTCGTTTAAAAAGGGTAAAAAAAATACAACGCCACATTTGATTGCAGCGTTGCACAGATAGCCAAAAATAAATAAATCTTCAGAATGAACCACTCTTTTATTGTTTTTTATTGAAAATAGGGCTACTTTAAATTGTTATCGCCGTCACAACTATGACTATGATATTCAACAAATTATGATTGGAATTTTGATTCAACTACTCTTATCTGTCCTTCTATTGTGGTGGTTGGAGAAACAAAACTTGTCTGTTCTGGGCTGGAAGCCATCAAGTCAACGCTTCTTTCAATTATGCATAGGAATTTTCCTAGCTATTATAATCGCATCAACATTTCATCTTATCAGTGGACTTTTATCCGGCACCAGCTGGCATAAAAACCCTTCCTTTCGCTATGCAGATTTGTTGAATGGACTTTGGTGGATGCTTCGATCCGTACTCTATGAGGAACTCATTTTCAGAGGTGCACTATTTTATATTGCCTTGAAAAGACTAGGTGCAAAAAAAGCATTATGGCTCTCTGTGATCGCTTTCGGTATCTATCATTGGTTTTCTTATGGTGCATTTGGACAACCCTTTCAAATGCTGTTTATTTTTTTGATTACTGCTGCTGCAGGCTGGATGTATGGTTATGCATTCATTAAAACAGGGTCACTTTATGCAACTATTGGACTTCATTTCGGGTGGAACTGTACAGGTAGTTTATTATTCTCCCAAGGCTCAATCGGCAAGTATATATTGATTCCGATAAAAGATACTTCTTTTGAGCAAAATGAATTAGCGTCATTTCTTTTCATGATACTATACCAAGTATTCATTCCTGCACTGATGACATGGCTTTGGCTGAGAAAAAAAGACGGAGAGAAGGTGTTTATAAAAGCAAATAGTTAATGACTGATCCCTAATTTATCCAATACCACTTTGGCCATCAGGTAAAAAGCTTCATGACTATATCCTGCAATATGTGGTGTAATGATCACATTAGCTTGTGAGAGCAGCCAATCTAAATCAGCGCTCTCTTCCGATGTATACGTTTCAAGTTTTTCATTTTCCAATACATCCAATCCTGCAGCTTTTATTTGATGGTTTTGTAATGCCTTGATCACTGCTTTTGTATCGGTCACTTTTCCTCGGCATGTAGTGAGAAAGTATGGCTGTTTTTGAAAGCCGCTAAAGAATGATTCGTTTGCATAGTGCAAAGTTTCATCTGTCAATGGCAAATGGAGACTCACTGCATCAGCATAACGTTGAATCTGCTCTAAAGAAGCTTCTTTAATATAACCAGCCCCAAAGCCAGATTTATTTGTATCCAAGGCCAACACTGTAACATTGAATACAGATAATAATTTTGCGAACGCTTGCCCGGTATTACCAAATCCAATGATACCAACGGTTTTACCGGTCAATTCATCTGCTCTATTAGCATCGCGTAACCACTTTCCCTCACGAATCTCTTGATTACTGCTATTGATCTTATTCATGAGGTTTAGCAACATCCCTAAAGTATGTTCTGCCACCGCATTTCTGTTCCCTTCCGGGCTACTTTCGCAGCGTATACCTTTGGTAGTAGCATATGCTACATCGATCAACTCCATTCCACTACCCAGTCTCCCGATCCATTGAAGAGAAGTTGCGGCATCTAATATAGATCTATCGATCTTCAAACGAGTGGTTACGATCAATCCTATAGCATTACCAATCATTTTTTTCAAATCATCATACCCAATCAATGGCTCATACACGCATTGATAGCCGGCCTTTTCCAGTCGTTCAAGAAGATAAGGATGTACTTTTGCTGTAATGATGACTTTGGAAGCTGACATGTATTCGTTCTATTTACTGCTATGACTTCATTTTATATGTGAGCGCTGCAAAATCAGCAACGGTTAATTGTTCTGCTCTTTTTGTAAATATCTCTTCCTGCAAAGTATCGGTATCAAACATCCCTTTCAAGGGATTACGGAGCATTTTTCTTCGCTGATTGAACGCTGCCTTGACCAGTACAAAAAAACTTCGTTCTGATTTCATGGGTTCATAAATAATGCGTCTCCTCAATCGGATCACGCCACTCATAACTTTGGGAGGAGGATTAAAAGATTCAGGTGGTACATCAAACAAGTATTCTACTTCATAAAATGCTTGTATCAATACACTTAGAATTCCATAATCTTTACTTCCGGAAGAAGACACCACTCTTTGTGCGACTTCTTTTTGAAACATTCCGATCATCACAGGCACTTGTTCTTTCCATTCCAGAATACGAAACAATATCTGTGAGGAAATGTTATACGGAAAATTACCTACTACCGTGAATTGATCTGTAAAAGGAACAGGAGTATCAAGAATACTTTGATGAATGATTTTACCTTTTATAGAAGGATAGGTCTTTTCAAGGTAGGCTACTTTCTCATCATCCAATTCCACAGCTTTCAATGAAATATCCGGTAAGTCCAGCAAATATTTCGTGAGCGCACCACCGCCAGGCCCTACTTCCACCAGCTGTGCAGGCTTATCTTGCTGCAAAGCATCCACAATGCGCTCACACACTGATTCATCTTTCAGAAAATGCTGTCCGAGTGATTTTTTGAGGGTATATTCCATTGGGGCAAAGGTAGGTAGTATCTTGGCTGATAGTCCATGGTCCATGGTACATAGTTGATCATCTATTCACTATGGTCCATAGACTATGGACTAAAGTCGTATTTTTATACCCTAAAGCTATACTGATGAGTAATGAAATGCAAAAGCCTGTGATTGGTTTCTCTTGTGGTGATTTGAATGGAATAGGGATTGAATTGATATTGAAAACACTAGGTGATCATCGTTTACTGGATTTCTGCACCCCTGTTGTTTTTGCAAGTAATAAAAGCATCAATTTTTACAGAAAAAGTTTGCCTGATATCAATTTCAACTATGCCAGTGGCAGGGATTTCAGCAGATTGAATCCTAAACAGGTGAATATATATAATTGCTGGGAAGAAGAAGTAGCTATCACACCTGGTCAACTCAATGAAATAGGCGGAAAGTATGGTTTACTCTCTCTGAAAGAAGCTGCACAAGCCTTAAAAGACGGACATATCCATGGATTGGTCACTGCACCCATCCACAAAAAGAATATTCAATCAGAAGATTTTCATCATACCGGACATACCCCCTTCTTAAAAGAATTGTTTGGAGTGAATGATGTACTGATGTTCATGGTAGCCGACAATATGCGTATTGGTTTACTGACTGAACATGTTACTGTTGCGGATGTTTCTAAACACATTACTAAAGAAAATATCATCAGCAAGTTGAAGATCATGAATGCCAGTCTCCAAAAAGATTTTGGTATTGATAAACCAAAAATTGCTGTTTTAGGATTAAATCCTCATGCAGGTGATGAAGGATTGATAGGCAGTGAAGAAGAAAATGTCATCAAGCCTGCTATCAAAGAAGCAAAGCATCAGATAATGGTATTCGGTCCTTATAGTGCCGATGCCTTTTTTGCAAGAGGGCAGCATGAACGATTTGATGCAGTGCTTGCCATGTACCATGACCAGGGACTAATTCCTTTTAAATCATTGGCCATTGGAGAAGGCGTGAATTATACAGCCGGATTGAATGCCGTTAGAACCAGTCCGGATCATGGAACCGCTTTTGATATAGCCGGAAAAGGCAAAGCAGATCATAGCTCATTTTTAGCTGCAACTTTTACTTGTATTGAAATCATTCGTATGAGAATGGGTTATGCAGAAATGCGACTGAATCCACTACGCAAAATGAGTGCACGAATGATCGCCAATGCGGTTGATGAACGTATTGAAGAAACCGAATAGTGCATGTACGAATTATCGAATGACCAGTTAAGTGTTGTGATCAGTTCCAAAGGAGCGGAACTACAAAGTATTGTTGGAAAGCATACTGGCATTGAATACATGTGGTCCGGTAATCCTGCATTTTGGGGAAAGAAAAGTCCGGTCTTATTTCCAATTGTAGGTGGTCTGAAAAATAATCGATACACATTTAAGGGTAAGGAGTATTCTATGGGTAGGCATGGCTTTGCAAGAGATCGTGCATTTACCATCAGTAAACAAACAGAAGATAGTGTGACTTTTTCATTGAAATCAGATGAAGAAACTAAAGCTGTCTATCCCTTTGATTTTATTTTTTCCATCCGTTATCAATTGATCGGAAATAAATTAGTGGTGAGTTATCAGATTGAGAATATTGGAGAAGAAGTAATGTTTTGTTCAGTGGGTGCACACCCTGCTTTTGCTGTACCTTTAATGCCTGATACTAATTTTGAAGACTATTATTTAGCTTTCGATCAAATCGAGAATGCTCCTATCTGGCCTTTATCAAATGAAGGATTGATATTGAATAATCCGGTCGCTTTCTTTCATCAGCAAAGTAAAATAGCTTTACGAAAGGAATTGTTTTATGGTGATGCACTTGTTTTTAAATCACTTCTATCAAAAGCTATTTCAATTCTATCTCCGCAACACAAACATGGCATCACTTTACGCTATGAGAACTTCCCTTACATGGGAATTTGGAGTGCAAAAGATGCAGACTTTGTTTGCATAGAGCCTTGGTGCGGTATTGCTGACGCAGCTGATAGTAATGGAGAACTGATCAATAAAGAAGGTATCCATCAATTATCGCCTAAAACAATGATGAACAGACAATGGTCCGTAGAAGTTTTTTAATTACTTGAAGATGGCATCAGCGATTCCTTTGTTGATCGCATAATTCGTATATACAATTTCCACCCTACCCTTTTTATTCTTCAATTTTTGTTCTTCAGTGAGTGGCTTTTCATTGTCATCGAATTCTAAAGTAAGTCCTTTGGGTAATTTGTAATTCTTGGTATTAAAGCTAAAAGTGACCTTATCAGGTAATCCGAAGCTGGCAAATTTTCCGTAGCTCATTTCAATTTCATAAGTACCATTTTCTTTCGTTGTGGTCACAGCTTTTCGAACCAGTAAATTGGCTTCGTCGATATACATAGTTGTAAGCACCACATCACTGTTTTCATTCACCGGAAGCATTTTCACCACTTTGGTTTTTATTCCTCCCACCATTGCTTCTCCGGCTGCCAACGCAACGAACTGATCTGTGGTTACAATTGAATTCATATTCACAGAAACACCACCTTTCGGCAGCAATGATATTCCTCCGTCTTTTTTCAGACGAAATTTATCTGGTTTCTTGAAATAGATCTTGACTTTGCCAACTGGCGCTTTGATAAAGGCCACATCTGTTTTCATTCTACCGTCTGCTTCATAATCATTGACCTGATCGAGTTTGGCTTTGACTTTCATCACCAAAGAGGTCATATCTTGGGCAGAAGAAGTGAAAAGGGAAAAGTGAAAAGTGAAAATTAGTATGATGAGTGTTCTCATGGTTGTTGATTTAGCTTAAAACATCTTTCTTTCTGAACACAACAATTGCTGCAGCCACAAATAAAATGATATGAATAAAGAGTACTAATGCAGAGTTAATAATTCGTTCCGGATATTGAATGCTACCTACAATCGCTTCATTGGTATCTGTTACCTGAATATCAAAAAATTCTTTCCAGCCGATCATATGTGTTGTAAAGAGATAGGGCTTTACTAAATTGAATATGGGTATATTCATGGTACTGAGTATGGTAAAGAAGATGATCACACTCATCGTAGCAACAATTGGACCTATTGAATTTTCTGCAAAGACAGATAAGAAAAAACCAAGTGCTGCAACTGTTGTCATAGCTAATGCTGCAAATCCAAAAGCACCCACATATCGCCAAAAAACATCACTTTCTTTTAGTAGTACTACGTAACTACTTTTCATCAAGAACATATCATCGGTTCCAAAGATCCACATGCTTACGAATAGTGCGAGAAATGCCAACCATACTAACAACATCAATGTATAGATTGTAGAAGCAATAAACTTTGCGAGCATGAATTGAGTTCTACTATATGGCTTAGAAAGCAAGACACGTAATGTACCCATATTGGCTTCTCCTGAAATCATATCAGCTGCGATCAACGCAATTAACAATGGCACATGTACCAATAATAGTTGCAACATCACATAACAAACCAAATAGCCATTCATGATATTGCCATCAATTTCCAATGTAGACCCAAGATCATTCAGCATGAAGTCTACATAAGTCTTCCCATCTACTTTTAAACCAAACTGAATCATCACAATTAATGCAGTAATAGCAGCAAACGCAATGTATGTACGTGGTCTTTTGAAAATTTTATAAAGCTCTATGTTAATGAGTGTTCGCATATTGACCGGATGTTACCTGTAAGAAAAAGTCTTCTAATGAATGTCTGGGTTGTAAGGACAAAACAGGGATATTCAACCCAACCAAGTCTTTGTGTAAGACAGGGATATTATCTCTGTGAATCTTGATGAGAATGGTATTTGATCTTCTGGTTTGCAGTGCATCTTTCCATTTGCTTTGTTGTAGCTGCAAGAATGCTGCTTCATTGTCTAAAGTCTCAAGCTCTATCAATGTTTGAGCAGGATCAAAAAGTTCAGCTGCTGATCCTTCCACGAGTTTTTTCCCCTTATCAATGATCAATACCCTTGTAGCAATTTGTTCGATCTCATTTAATAAATGTGATGATACAAGAACGGTTTTATTCAGGTCTTTACTTAGATGTCGAATCAAGTTTCTGATATCTGCAATACCTTGAGGATCCAAGCCATTGGTAGGTTCATCAAGAATAATGAGTTTAGGATCATGTACCAATGCCACAGCAATTCCTAATCTTTGCTTCATACCCTGAGAAAAAGTTTTCACGGTATCTTTTGCTCTGGCGGCAAGACCCACCATCTCTAATTGATCCATGAGTTGTTGGCGTGTAGGGTTCAATCCGCTTAAACGAGCAAACAACTGTAAATTATCTATTGCACTTAGGTATTTGTATACATCCGGTTTTTCGATCACAGCACCTACTTGTCTAAGTATTTCGGTTCTATGTGTCTGAAGTGATAAACCGAATAGTTCAATGGAGCCGGCTGTAGGTTCAATGAGTGTTAAGAGCATGCGGATGGTGGTACTTTTTCCGGCTCCGTTTTGCCCAAGGAATCCATAAACATCCCCTTCTCTGACCGAAAAAGAAAGATCGTTAACAGCGGTTAAATTTTTGAATGATTTGGTAAGATGATTTACCTGTATGATTTCCTTCATTTCCATGTATAACAACGAAGGTACGTAGTAAGTTCGCAGCAGGTGAAAAGGGAAATGTGAAAAGTGAAGGAAAAGAGCTTATTCTTTTCCCACTTGAAGATATTGCTGAAGCGCCTGAACATAGGCTTCAAAAGCCTCTATGCCTTTGGGCGTTATTTTACAGGTAGTTTGAGGATAATTGTCTTTGAATTGTTTGGTTACCTCGATATAACCCGCTTCTTTGAGCTTTTGTACCTGTACGCTGAGATTACCGGCTGTAGCATTGGTCTTTTCACGGATAAAGGTAAACTCAGCCTCCTTTACTCCAATGAGCAGACTTACAACTGCCAGTCGCAACTGAGAATGTAATATGGGATCCAGCTCTTTAAACATTCGCTTTTTGTTGTGCTAGGTATTTTCTTCTTAAAATCACGCCGGGAATGAACCAACAGATGAGCGCTGCAACTCCTCCCAATAAAAAGTCATATTCTGAAATGGTAAAGCAAGAGGCGATGAAAAGTCCATAAGTAACCAATGCCCCATACAACATGGGTTTAAATTTTTTTACGATACCTGTAATCAATGTAGGAAGCGCATATATGAGGATGAATAAGGAATAAAGACTCGGTGTAAAAGCACTGATGGCTTCATCTGCTTTATTACTATTTAGATAATGTTTGGTCAATTGCCATCCCTCTTGTTTGATGAATTCATTGGTTATTTGCGGAACAATGATCTGATAAGTGTTTAAACCGAAAATAGTAATCCCAAATACCAACCAAACGGCATTCAATGCATCGTCTTCGTATTTTTTTACTTTATTCGACCTTTTTTGTTGTATTGAAATAACAATCTGAGGAATAATGGCCGCCAATACAATCAGCCATATGTCAAATCCAATAGAAAAATCATACGTGCGTTCGAAATATGTCACTACAGATGCAATAGTTACCACTGTTCCCCATAACAGAGAACCAATACCTGTTTCATGATAGCCACCCTTGGCCTTTTGAATCATGTTGGTGATCAGGTCAAGACTTTCCTGTTCGGTCATTTGTTTCTGGTCTGCCATGAATTAGTTCTTTTTAGTATTGTATCGGATACGCAATAAGTGTCCTGGAATGATGTAGCTAATCAATATGGCCAATGCTCCCATTAGTAACTGGCCTGCGAAATTAAACTTTATAGAAACAGCAGCGATGATAAAGTTAATGATGCCCCCTATAACAAGTGGTTTAAATCGGATTAGCTTACCGCTAACAAAAGTTCCGATACCATACATAAGAATATAATAGGTAAATGCTGTCTTCCATGCTTCCGATACAACATTCACAAATACCATTACAAAAAAGGCAAGGCCGATCGCAATCCATAAATAGCTTAATGCTTCCTCGATATAGGTAAATGACTTTTGCTTTTTTGCCTGTCGAGAACTATATACACCTGAAATAATGCCACCGATAGGCATGGTCCACCAAACAAAACTGTGATAAGGATATTTAAAATAGACCATCAATACATATTCCACCATACAACAAATGAATACAAGCCATCCCCAGAACAGCAGATAAAAGCTATCAACTGCTACCGAGTCTTTTGTCTTCCGGATCATTGTTTGAATCAATTGCAGACTCTCTTCCGGAGAAAATGATTTTTCCTGATCATTTGGATAATCAATGTTTGACATGGTCATTGTTTTTGGGTCCGGTATATTTTCTTAAAAAGATCGTAATAAAGATACTACCTATTACAGTAGGCAGTAACCAAAGTATCCATTGCATTTCGATCTCAACATTCACTACCAAAAATGCGGTATAAGAAGCGATCATAGCACCCATCATCCTTACAATATGATTGTATAACCATGATTGTTTAACAGTGGCATTCCCAGTCATTAATCTGATATCTAAAAGCACATAACTCAAGCATATCAATCCGAATACGCCGGGTACAATACTGAATGTATTTCCGCTTAACAATCCTTTGACCGACTGAATCAATAAAAAAACTGCAAAACCAAAACCAAATAAAGTGATCAGATAATCTGTTGAAAAAAAGGTTTGCTGTTGTTGTTTGAATTTTCGTTTCAATAGTACAATTCTATACCCACTTAAGATCATGTACAGTGTAAAGCCTCCAACTGCAAAAAGAAAAAGACTCTCATGCCCTGGAATCCAACTCAGGATTAAAGCGCTCGAAGAAGCCAAGAACATCCCCCAGAAAAATATTTTACCGGACACTAAATGAGGTTTGGAACCTTTCTTAACAGATGCAGCAATAGTGCCGGTTATTAATCCGGCACTACCACCCAAAATATGGAGTATCAATAAAGGAGTGAATAGCTGCTCCATCGTTTAAAGTTATTGGATCACCATTTTGTTTACTGAATAATGATCAGAAAATTACTGACAAGCAGCTAACAATTTAGTAGCCTGATCTTTACCCCAATTAGGATGCATAGGTGATGCTGCTTTGTAAGTTTCAAAAAGCTCCAACGACTTTTCAACTAATTTTTTAGCAACCGCTTTACCACCTCCAAAAGCTTCGGGAACATTGATCATATATTGGGCTTCTACCAAATAAGGTCTTGGATTGGTTGCATCAGCTTTTTTTGCCTGTTCAATAGCTGTTGTTGCTTCAGCACCATATGTTTGCCAGCGCGACATAGGATCAACAGTCATTTGTTGAACTGCGATCATATGGCGTAATGCAAAGGTTTCAGCATTTCTTTCCAATGCCTCTGCTTTACTCAATAGGTCTTTACTTTTTTCAGCTACTTTGTCTTTATCCGCTTTGGGATTCATCCAACCAGTTAGATGATTAGCATGGGCAGCGTAATAGTAAGGCAACCATTTATCTTTTTCTGCATCCGCAATACGTTCAAAAAAAGCAGATGCTGCAGCCATATCCTCTGCTGTTTTAGCGGCACTGAATTGTTCCAATCCTTTTTGCATTCCTGCTTCATATTTGGTTTGTGCAGAAAGGTGTCCGGCAATGAACATCGATAAAATAATAATGATCTGTTTCATGGTTTTAAGTTTGATTTTTTGATCTTTGATTTCTTGATTTTATTTTTTTGACTTTTGACTTTTGACTTTTCACTTTTCACTTGCATCCTGTTTCTGCTTCAACTTCTCATACTCTTCAGCTGCGGTCAAAAATTTTGTACCGTGATATGCGTGGAAATATTGAAAAGCCAGACCTACACCCCATCCTAGCATTACCCAGATAGGCCAGAAGTAAGAGTCGATTCCTGATGTAAAAAACCATACCACTACTAAAAATGCGTTTACAATCAGGTAACTGAAAAGTGCCCATTTGAATCCGGCTCTTGCTTTAGCGATTTGCCAAAGTTGTTCATCGCGTTGTTCGTTATTCATGGTTTTAAGTTTGATTTTTTGATTTTTTGATCTTTGATTTGATTCTTACTTGTCGCCTGTAGCTTGCAGCTTGAGGCTTATAAATTATTATTTATAGCATCTTGTCTTCTATCCACTCCCCAACTCAGGAATACACCTAAGAAAAAGAATTGTGGTGCCGGAGGGGTGATGGCTTCTTTTCTTTGTCCGTTGTAAGAGTAATTGTATCCGAATATTTGTTTGCTGTTCAGCACATTGGTAACTGATCCAACTAGTACTGCATAAGCTTTTCCTAATGAGGTCAGGTAGTTAAAGCTGAATCCGAGATTGTGATAATCGATCGTTTTACCTTGGTCAGCAATGGTGAACTGTGCCCCATTTTGCACCAAATGATAGTACGGACGACCGGTAGCATAAGAATACGTGAAATTGAATCCAGTATTGATCTTGCTGATGAACCGCTTCATCACAAAAGAGGCAGTATGATTGGCTGCGAATGTTGGTTGCAGTTGTTTGGGATAATTCAAAAAATCTCTTTTAGTATCTAGGTAAGAATAACTAACCCAATAATCCAACCCTTTGAATGTTTTTTTATCTCTCCAGAATAATTCTACTCCTTTTGCATCACCGGCCCCTGCATTGTTAAATGAAGGATGTGTTTTTACCAGTCCATCATATTTCTTGTAAAATGCTTCTACGCGAAATGTTTGTAAAGCAGTGTTCTTAATATAGTTTGCTATAAAGTGTGTGGCTTTGGCATAACCAAAGTTGGTAGTTGCATATAGATAATTGTTTTCCGGTTTCTGATAAAACTCACCGTATGCAATACTCATCTGCGCACCTTTACCAGTTTTGTATGCCAATGATAAACGTGGAGCAATATTGGCTTTATTGATCAAAGAAGAATGTTCAAAACGCGCTCCTACTTTTGCTGCCAGATCATTGGTAATATAGAGATCCGCTTCTGAGAATATGGCTTTGAAGTGGTCAGGTAATGTTGCGGTCTGGTTATTGAATGTACTGCGATTATAGAAGTACATGTATTCACCACCCATACGCAAGACACTGATACCACTTAATCTTTTATCAAAAACAGCTTTGATCTGCGATAAGTCTGAGCGTGTGTTGATCAAGAAATTATTATTATCAATCCAAGACTGTCCGGTTGTGATCTTTTGATTTTGTTGGTTCTGTATTTGTTGATCAATCTCATTGAAGTCTGTGCTGTAACCCAATCCCAGGTTCATTTTCCAGCCATTCCCCAGGTTTTCTCTCCAACTGAGATTGTTATATACGTTGATATTATTCAGACCAAAAGCGTTCTTCAAATTAGGGTCATCGATATTCGGTCTACGTAAACCAAGATCACTCGCTCCAAAAGTTCCATAGTATTTGATCATACCACCGTTTTTGGTTTTCATACGGAAGTTGAGATCTGCAGTATGAAACTCAGGCATACGGAAATAATCAGGTTTTTGTTTGACAATACTGAAGTAAGGAAGAAGGTTGGTATAACCATAGTTGCCACCCCAAGAAGACTTTTTATCTTTTGCTACTTTTTGTAAACCGGCTCCAAGAAATACGGATGAGATAGATGCAGATACTTCTGAACGATCAGGAATATCAATACTTTCCATGATGAGTGCGGAAGAGAGTGCTTGTCCGTACAAAGCTGAATAGCCTCCTGTACTGAATACAGTTCCTTTAAAAAGTGCCGGAGCAAAACGTCCACGTGAAGCGATATCAGGTACACTGGCAAAGAATGGATTGTTCACTAATGTTCCATCGATAAATTGTTTGGCTTCATAACCCGCACCACCACGTACAAACAATCCTTCTTGTTCGCCGACCTGTTGTGCACCCGGTAAAGTTTTTACCACCGCAGAAATATCAGCGTTGGCACCTCCTGTTGTATACACATCTAAAGAACTTAATACGGTAGCGGCTCTTTTTTTATCGCCTGCTTCAAAACTTCCGGCTGTAACGGTTACTGCTTTGAGTTCGCTGATCTCTTCTTTGAGGATAAAATCAATTTCAATAGGAAGAGAATCTATGTTTACTTCTTGTTCTACTGTTTTATTTCCAATGCTACTCGCAACAATGAATTGTTTTCCTTTCTCATAAGTTTTGAAAGAAAAACCACCGGTAGAATCTGATACACCTCCATCATAAGACCCTTTTACAACAATATTGGCTCCTGCCAGAATTCTACCTTTTTGATCTTTTACAGAACCAGTTACTCTAACCTGTGCCTGAATACCGCTTATAAGTAGTACGATCATCAGGGCAATCATCCATGTTTTCATTGTTCAGTTGTTTTGACAGGACAAACATAGAATAGTTTATTTTATAAACCAAATTATAAATGAAACTTTTTTATTACTATAATAACTAATTGATTTCCAATAAAAAAGCCCCGGAAAAAATCCGAGGCTTGTATAATCATAAAGGTTAGACTGATTATTTGTACTGTGGCATCAAGCTCTTCGCCAGTTCAACCATTTTGTTGATACCGTCTTCAGGCAGATTACCTTTTTTGAATTCGGCCAGTACATCAGGTAATTTGTTTTCCATTTCCATGAGGAAGTGTGCTTCAAAGTCTTTCACTTTTTTCACAGCAACTTCACGCAATAAACCTTGTGTACCGAGGTAAATGATGGCTACTTGCTTTTCAACAGAGAAAGGAGAATATTGTGCCTGCTTCAAAATTTCTACGTTACGGGCACCTTTATCCAATACCATTTTAGTAGCAGCATCCAGATCACCACCGAATTTTGAGAAGGCTTCCATCTCACGATACAATGCCTGATCCAGTTTCAGTGTACCTGCAACTTTTTTCATGGACTTTATCTGTGCGTTACCACCCACACGGCTTACAGAGATACCTACGTTGATCGCCGGACGAATACCTGCGTTGAACAAGTTACCTTCCAAGAAGATCTGTCCGTCAGTAATAGAAATTACGTTGGTAGGAATGTATGCAGAAACGTCACCTGCTTGTGTTTCAATGATCGGCAATGCTGTCAAAGAACCACCACCTTTTACAAGGTGCTTAATAGACTCAGGAAGATCGTTCATGTTTTTAGCAACATCATCATTCGCGATCACTTTCGCTGCACGCTCTAACAAACGGCTGTGCAGGTAGAATACGTCACCCGGATATGCTTCACGTCCTGGAGGTCTTCTCAACAACAGAGAAACTTCACGATAAGCAACCGCTTGCTTAGACAGGTCATCATAAATGATCAATGCAGGACGACCCGTATCACGGAAGAATTCACCAATTGCAGCACCGGCGAATGGAGCATAGAACTGCTGAGGTGCAGGATCAGATGCAGAAGCTGCTACGATGGTAGTATAAGCCATTGCACCATTATCAGCCAGAGTCTTCATTACACCGGCAACGGTAGAAGCTTTTTGTCCGATCGCAACATATATACAGTATACAGGTTTTCCTGCATCGTAAAATTCTTTCTGATTGATGATGGTATCGATACAGATAGCGGTTTTACCGGTCTGACGGTCACCGATCACCAACTCACGCTGACCACGACCTACTGGGATCATTGCATCGATGGCTTTGATACCTGTTTGCAATGGTTCTTTTACTGGCTCACGATAAATTACCCCTGGTGCTTTACGCTCTAAAGGCATTTCGTATAATTCACCAGTGATTGGACCTTTACCGTCGATAGGTTCTCCGAGGGTATTGATCACACGACCAACCACACCTTCACCCACTTTAATAGAGGCGATCTTACCGGTTCTTTTTACTTTAGCACCTTCTTTGATATCACTGCTCTCTCCCATCAATACCACACCCACGTTGTCTTCTTCAAGGTTTAGGGCAATGGCTTTGGTGCCGTTTTCAAATTCAACCAGTTCACCACTGCGTACGCCATTCAGGCCATACACACGGGCGATACCGTCACCTACCTGTAACACGGTACCCACTTCTTCTAAATCGGCAGATACATTGAAGTTGCTGAGCTGCTGTCTCAGTATCGCTGATATTTCATCGGGTTTAATGTCCACCATACTGTATTCTTTTAATGATGATTGTGTTTTTATTATCGTAACTGCTGAACATACAAATTCTGCAGGAACTGTTTTTTAATGTCTTTCAGGTCACGCAAAATACTTGCATCAACCAGGTTATTATTGAACTCAAGAACAAATCCACCGATCAGATTTTCATTTGTTTTTGTTTCCAATTCAATGTTCGCAAAGCTCTTCTCACCTTTTACTTTCTGCTCAATAGATTTTTTCAACTCTTCGCTCACAGGTACTGCAGTAGTAAGTACTACTTTATGGATACCTTTGATTTCATTGTATTGATCGATGAATGCATTAGCGATCTCATGAAGATCTCCTTCACGTCCTTTCTTCACCAACAGGTTATTAAAAGCAGCAGTTAACTCACTGATTTTTCCAGTGGTAACAGCAGTGATAATGCTATTCTTCTGATCCGC
Source organism: Brevundimonas vancanneytii (assembly GCA_943368425.1). GTDB lineage: Bacteria > Bacteroidota > Bacteroidia > Chitinophagales > Chitinophagaceae > Sediminibacterium > Sediminibacterium vancanneytii_A. Next base: position 55,159 of record CALRLC020000006.1, on the reverse strand, counting down.
TTTGATCACGGGACTCTTCAAGAGGTTTACAAAATCTCTACTGCTTTTGCAAACAGCCTGCAGGTACTTCATATCCGCATACACTGTCTCCAGTTGCCCTTTTTCTGTAGCGAGGTCAACCAGACTCTTAGCGTATCTTCCTGCTAAACGTGGATTCTGCATTTATTCTAATTTGAAAAATTTATTAATTCAGTTTCACTCCATCAGACAGTTGCTTGATGTAGTTTTCCTGTTCAGCTTTATTGCTCAGTTCACGACGCAATACTTTTTCTGCCACTTCCACTACTAAAGAACCCACCTGATTTTTAACATCCGTTAAAGCAGCATTCTTTTGTTGGTTAATAGCCAATTGTGCATCTGCAACAATTCTATCGTATTCGTTCTTTGCTTTCTCTTTAGCGTCAGCAACCATTTTATCAGCGGTCTCTTTCGCTTCTTTGATCATCTGTGCTCTTTCTTCACGGGCTTTTGCCAGCAATGCTTCATTTTCACTCTGCATAGCAGCTATATCAGCCTTCATTTTATCAGCTTTGCTCAAAGCATCCTCAATTCCTTGCTCGCGGTCATGAATGGCTTTTAGCATGGGCTTCCATGCGAAGGCGCGCAATACAAAGAATAAAACGATGAATGCAACGGTATTCCAGAATACTAATCCGATATCAGGTAATACCAGCGGGTTGATCTCTAATAACATAAACTATGTTTATACAACGTTTGAAATTTCTTTCTTTGAAAGTTATACGGACCCTTCCGCCCTTTGCATGGGGTCCGTATAAAAAGTTGAACGGATTATCCGTTACCCAACAGGGCAACTACCACCGCAAACAGGGCAACCGCTTCTACGAAAGCCGCAGCAACGATCATGTTTGCACGGATGTCGTTAGCAGCTTCCGGCTGACGTGCAATACCTTCTACTGCACCTTTACCGATCTGACCGATACCGATTCCGGCACCGATAGCAGCTAAACCAGCGCCGATTGCGGCAACACTTCCTACTACCATTGTTTTATGTTTTAATTGTGAGTGAAAAAAAGTTTTTATTAATGATGCGCTGCTTCATGGTGATGCTCTTCTGTTGCCATTCCAATGTACATAGCGCTCAACATGGTAAAGATGTATGCTTGTAGGAATGCCACAAGCAATTCGATCAATCCAATGAACACTGCAAAAGGAACTGCAATAGCAGATGCAAACACAGTTTTGAATATGAAGATCAGGCAGATTAAGCTCAATACAAGAATGTGACCCGCTGTGATGTTCGCAAACAATCGAATCATCAATGAAATAGGTTTGGTGAATACACCAATCAATTCAATAGGTGCCAAGAATAATTTCATGCTCCAGTGCATTCCCGGCATCCAGAAAATGTGTTCCCAGTAACTTTTATTACCATTCAGGTTTACCACGATGAATACAAACACTGCTAATGTCATGGTGAAAGCAATGTTTCCACTCACATTCGCTCCACCCGGGAAGAATGGAATCAATCCTAAAAAGTTATTGATAAGAATCAGGAAGAAAATGGTTAACAAGAAAGGCATGTACTTAGCGTACTTGTGACCAATATTGGGTTTTGCTACTTCATCACGCACAAACAATACGATCGGTTCCATGAATGACTGCAATCCTTTAGGTGCAGATTTCACTCCTCTTTTGCGATAAGCGCCACCAACTGTTAAGAAAACAAGTAACAAGATGAGTATAGAAACAAATAAAGAAGCCACGTTTTTGGTGATCGAAAAATCCCAGACTTTGGCCGTAGCTGCTTCATCAATAGAACCATCCGCATTCACCACTTTGATTTTACCCTCGATGGTCTTGTAATTATAATTACCTTCATACATCGCAGGCTCATGGTGCTCATCCATCAGTTTAGCTGAAGAAAACACCTCCAAACCTTTGTCGGAATACAAAATCACAGGCAAAGGAAGGGTTGTATGACCCCACAAATGCCAGCTATGATCGTCTTTGATGTGCTCGAGAATGGTCTCGGTTACATTAAAGTCGCCTTCGCCATGTCCTGCAGCTGCAGTCTGAGGCGTTTCATTGGCATATGAAAAAGTAGAAAACAGCAATGTGAAAAGGCTGAAAGTCGCTACCAGTAAAGATTTTACACTCATGCGGGCCATACCTGTCTCGAAATTTGCGGCAAAGATAGGGGTAAAGGGGGTGAAAAAGGAAAGTCTAAGCAGGAAAAGAAAGAAAAAAATCAACTATGACCTTCCGGCTCATTTTCCAACAAGTTTTTGATTTTTTCAAGACTCAAGGGTGCTAATTGATGGGTGTATCTGTTAGCTTATTTTAGTGATCCTGAGACGAGATATCCTTTAGAAAAGAGCTTTTATATGAAAAATGAAGTTAATATCTTCACAAGAGCCTCTTTTAAACTAAGCTGGTCTTCTTTTTTTCAAATTGCATCTCATGTAATTTGGCATAAAACCCACCCATAAGCAAGAGTTCATCATGACTGCCGATCTCTTTGATCTCGCCTTTATCCAGCACTATAATTTTATCCGCTTTGCGAATAGTAGAAAGTCTGTGAGCAATTACAATAGAGGTTCTGCCGGAGATGAGTTTATCAATCGCTTTTTCGATCAACATTTCACTTTCTGTATCAATAGAAGATGTGGCTTCATCTAAGATCAATACAGATGGATTATACAATAATGCACGTATGAATGACAGCAGTTGTCTTTGACCCAAACTAAGCGTACTCCCTCTTTCCATCACATTGTAATCATAGCCACCCGGCAATTGCATGATAAAATCATGTACCCCGATCATCTTCGCGGCTTCTATCACTTGTTCTTTACGAATGGAGGGATCCCGAAGTGTGATATTATCCATTACAGAACCAGAAAACAAGAATACATCTTGTAACACCACACCCATACTTTTTCTCAATCGATCAATGTCATATTCATTGATATTGACACCATCCATATTAATCACACCCTTTTGAATGTGGTACAATCTGTTCAATAAGCTGATGATGGAGGTTTTACCGCTGCCGGTATGTCCAACCAATGCCACTGTTTCACCTGCTTTCACTTGAAAACTCACGTTTTTCAGTACGTAATTTTCATCGATATAAGCAAAGGAAACTTGTTCAAAAGCAATATCTCCTTTAATAACAGCAGGTTGATAAGATCCTTTATCAGCATCCGAAAGTTCATCGGTATTATCGAGAACTTTGAATACTCTTTCTGCTGCAACCATCCCCATTTGCAATACATTGAACTTATCGGCAATGACACGTAAAGGACGAAATATCTGGTTTAGGTATAATATAAAAGCCATCAATAAACCTGCATCCAATGCTTTGCCCGCTATCCACCATACCAATAATCCGGTGCTCAATGCAAGTACTACTTCTACGATAGGAAAGAAAACAGAGTAAGCAAAAATGGCTTTGATATTGGCATTTCGATGCTCAGCATTAATATTTTTGAACTTACTCATCTCCCTATCCTCAGCCGCAAATGCCTGTACCACCTGCATTCCGGTGATGTGCTCTTGAACAAATGCATTTAAACTGGCCACCGCATTGCGCACTTTGATGAAACTTTTATTGACACTTTCTTTGAAATAATAAGTGGCAATGATCATGATCGGAAAAGGCGCGAGGCTGATGAGTGTCAGACGCCAATCCATCCAAAACATGGTGGCGAGTGTAATAATAATAATCAAAAGATCTGCGATGATTGGAATAAGGCCATCAGAAAAAATATCATTGATCCTTTCAATGTCATCAATGGTTCTTGTAGTCAATGTACCAATAGGCGTTTTATCGAATTGTCGAAGATTCAGCCCTAATATTTTTTTATACACAGCAATGCGAATGTCTTTCACCACATGCTGTCCCATAGACGCTGTAATAAAACTGAAAACAAAACGTATGGATGTTTCTACGACCAGAAATACGATTTGAAAAAGTGTAACAGCGATAATGAATCGACTCGCATCTGAAAGATCGGTATTGAAAAGTAGCGTCTCCAACCATCCGGGCGCGTGAACCGATTTACCAGTTGCTTTATCTACGGTTAACTGAATCAGATATGGTCTGATAGGGGCGAACAAAGCCATTACCACAGCCAACACCAAACTGAGATAGAACATGCCTTTGTAAGGCTTCACAAAATGGAACACCCTGCCTAGCAAGGAAAAATCAAATACCTTCTTTTTACTCGTTTCACTCATGACAGTTGCCAAAGGTAACAACTAAGGCGGGGTGGTGTTTACCGATGCTGTAATTTTTGATGGTCCATGGTCGATAGCCCATAGTCTATGGCTTATAGGTCATGGACTATGAACCAATGACCACAGACTATCCGTATATTCGTATTCAGATATGGAGCAAGCGAAAGATACTACTGCAGAGGCGGCATTACCCCGTTATAACCTGAATGCTGATCAGGAGAAGAATGAAATATTAAGGCATTACCGTGCCCTTTTGAGAAGTCTGAAATCCAAACTCAAAAAAGGAGATAAAGAATTGGTACGTCATGCCTTTCAAATGGCAGCTGATGCTCACAAAACCATGCGTCGAAAAAGCGGCGAGCCATACATCCTTCACCCTATAGCTGTTGCAATGATTTGTGTGGAGGAAATAGGCCTTGGCGTAAGAAGTACCATTTGCGCTTTATTACATGATACTGTTGAAGACACAGACATTTCACTGGAGGATATTGAACGTGAATTTGGAACTGAGATCGCAAGAATAGTAGACGGTCTTACCAAGATCTCTACAGTGATGGATACCAATACATCACAACAGGCTGAAAATTTCAAGAAGATCCTTTTAACGCTTACGGATGATCCACGCGTGATCCTGATCAAGTTGGCAGATCGTTTACATAACATGCGAACACTCGATCACATGAAGCGTGAAAAGCAATTGAAGATCGCTTCAGAAACCGTTTGGGTCTATGCACCGCTGGCACATAGAATGGGTTTATACAATATCAAGACCGAATTGGAAGATCTATCCATGAAATACATGGAGCCGGAAGCCTACCGTGATATTGCCAAGAAATTGGCTGAAACCAAAAGAGAAAGAACACGATATATCAATGAGTTCATTCGTCCGATAAAAGAGAAAATGCAAGCTGCCAATTTCAATTTTGAAATTTATGGCCGTCCAAAAAGCATTCATTCTATCTGGAATAAAATCAAAAAAAAGGGTGTTGCTTTTGAAGAAGTGTATGATCTGTTTGCCATTCGTGTGATCTTAGACTCCCCTACTGAAAAAGAAAAAGAAGATTGCTGGAAAGTGTATTCCATGATCACCGATGAGTATATGCCTTCCCCCGAACGTTTACGCGATTGGCTAAGTAACCCCAAGAGCAATGGCTATGAAGCATTGCATACAACCGTAATGGGACCACAAGGTAAATGGGTAGAAGTGCAGATTCGCACGAAACGTATGAATGAAATCGCAGAAAAAGGTCTGGCGGCCCATTATAAATACAAGGAAGGAAATAACGAAGAAGACAGATTTGATAAATGGTTTGGTCAGATCAGGGAAGTGTTGAGTACGCAGGATACTGAGGGTGTTGACTTCTTACAAGATTTCAAAACCTCATTCCTAGCAGAAGAAATCTATGTATACACCCCAAAAGGGGAAGTGAAAATGCTTCCGATGGGTAGTACAGCTCTTGACTTTGCCTTTTCTATTCACTCAGCGATCGGTACCAAATGTATTGGTGCCAAAGTACATCATAAATTGGTTCCCATCAGTCACAAACTGAGAAGTGGCGATCAGATTGAGATCATTACCAGTAATAAACAAAAACCATCCGAAGATTGGCTGGGATTTGTGGTAACAGCGAAAGCCAGAAACAAAATCAAAGATGCGCTTAGAGAAGAAAAAAGAAAAGTAGCAGAGGATGGCAAATACTTGCTCCAAAGAAAACTGGAAAGTATGGGTGCTGCCTATAGCCAATATAATATTGATGAACTGGTTCAGTTTTACAAATTGCCTTCTTCACTGGACCTTCATTATAAAATTGCTACAAAAGCCCTTGACCTGAAAGAACTAAAAGATTTTCAGGTTTTGGGAGATAAGATCGAAATTCCTAAACCAAAACCGGTAGTACAGGAGATCATCACAGATCCGGCACAAAAAACCTATAGTAAAAAAGATTCTGAGCTAATCATTTTTGGCGAAAGTAGTGACAAGATCATGTATACACTAGCCAAATGCTGCAACCCGATTCCGGGTGACGACGTATTTGGTTTTGTAAGTACCGGCAAAGGATTAATAATACATCGCACAGGTTGTCCGAATGCAGCACAGTTACTCGCCAACTATGGCCATAGAGTGGTAAAGACCAAATGGGCGAAAAACAAAGAGATTTCATTCCTTACAGGACTCAAGATCATTGGTTTGGATGATGTGGGTGTAGTCAACAAGATTACCAATGTGATCAGTGGTGATCTGAGAATCAATATTGCAGGTTTAACCATTGAATCCAGTGAAGGTTTATTCGAAGGAACCATCAAAATATTTGTACACGATAAAGAAGAGTTAGAAGAATTGGTTGACCGACTGAAATCCCTCAATGGTATTCAACGGGTAGATCGATTTGATACAGAGAGTGAGAAATGACAATAGAGTTGATAGATAATAGTTGAAAGTTGATAGAAAGAAGAAAGACTAGTTTTCCTGTAAACTGTCAACTAACAACTGTCAACTTCCTACCCCTAAAAATATTCTTCCCGAAACCCCAAACTATCTCCTATTTTTGCCGCGATTCAAAGCAAACTTATGGTGGACGTTTTACTGGGTTTACAGTGGGGTGATGAGGGTAAAGGAAAGATTGTAGATTACTTCGCGCCCAAATATGATATTATTGCCCGTTTTCAGGGCGGTCCGAATGCCGGACACACTTTATACGTGAATGGACAAAAAATGGTGTTGCACCAGATACCTTCCGGTATTTTCCATCAGCATATTGTGAATGTCATTGGAAATGGAGTAGTATTGGATCCTGTAACATTGAAACGTGAATGCGATGCCGTTGCCGCATATGGTATCGATGTCCGTAAAAATCTTTTCATCTCACAAAGAACCAATCTCATCGTTCCAAGTCATCGTGCTTTGGATAAAGCTTCTGAACTGCAAAAGGGTGATGCTAAGATCGGATCTACCCTTAAAGGTATTGGCCCAGCTTACATGGATAAAACCGGAAGAAATGCACTGAGAGTAGGAGATATTCTAAGTCCTTCTTTTGATACGCAATACAAAGAACTACGCGCCAAGCACCAGACTTTGTTAAACAATTTTAATTTCACAGAAGATATTTCTGCGTCTGAGCAAGAATTTTTTGAAGCAATCGAATTTTTGAGAACACTCAATATTATCAATTGCGAATATTTTATCAATAAAAGTCTGGCAGAAGGTAAAAAAGTGCTAGCAGAAGGCGCTCAGGGAAGTATGCTGGATGTTGATTTTGGCACATTCCCATTTGTAACCTCTTCCAATACCATTTCTGCAGGTGTTTGTACTGGTTTAGGTGTTTCTCCGAAGCAGATCAATGAAGTATTAGGCGTAACCAAAGCTTATTGCACGCGTGTGGGTGGTGGACCTTTCCCCACAGAATTGAATGATGCTACGGGAGAAGAATTGAGAAGAATAGGAAGCGAATTTGGCGCAACTACAGGTCGTCCACGCCGTTGTGGATGGATTGATCTGGTAGCATTGAAATTTGCCTGCATGATCAATGGTGTAACTCAATTGATCATGACCAAAGCGGATGTACTGGATAGCTTTGATACTTTAAATGTTTGTACAGCTTATAAAATCAATGGTCAGGAACAGACAGAAGTTCCTTTTCAAATGTCTGGTGTTGACATAGAACCTATTTGGAAAAGTTTTTCCGGCTGGAAAATCGATACAACAAGTATTAAAGAGGCCGCTTCATTACCGGAAACCATGACCACTTATATCGATTTCATCAACAATTATGTTGGTGCACCTGTTAAATACGTTTCAAACGGACCAGGCAGAGAACAGATTGTGGCTATTTAGTTTGTGGCATCGCATTTGTAACAAAAAAATTTTTTTGGTTAATCAGAATTTGCGTTGAAATTTTACGCAGTTAATCTTATTGGAAATATGGCAGCAAGATCTGATAAGGATAAAAAATCCTCCACCCCCAAGAAAGCAGCACCGAAAAGTGCTGGTGAGAAACCGTCTCCAAAAAGCAAAAAGCAAATGGAAGACGATGATGATGATTTGGAAGATGATGACGATGAGATGGATCTCAAAGCTTCTTCCAAAAAAACAGCTTCGAAATCTTCATCAAAGAAATCAAAGTCGGAAGACGATGATGAGGATGATGACATCGATGACGAATCTGATGACTGGGAAAAAACAGAAGATGAAGAAGATGACTGGGATCCAGACTTCGATGAGTTTGATATTCCTAAAAGCAAGGGAAAGAAAAGTACCGGTGGCGCCAAGAAAAAAGGCGACGATGATGATGACTTTAGTCTTGATGAAGACTTCAAAGAATTCGATCTCTTTGATGATAAAGCAGGCGGATTCGATGATGATGACGATGATGATTTTTAATCGGCTTAAAATAAGCGGTCTATCACGTATACTTTCTCTATAACAGATAGTAAAAAAACCAAGCAGCAAATGTTGAGCTGGGCAAACCGGTTCAACATTTGTTGTTTTCTGGACAATCATCAATACCAAAGTTCCGAATCAGTTGTAGAATGTATGCTGGCTTGTGGCGTCGTCACTGCATTGCCCATGGATGCTACATTGGAAAATCTTGATCGCTTTATTCATACACATTCCGGTAAATGGATCTTTGGACATTTAGGATATGACATCAAAAACCAGATAGAAACATTAAGTTCTGGCCATCCTGATGGCATACAGTTTCCCGATCTTTTCTTTTTTGTTCCTGCTACAGTTATTTCATTGAAAGATCATACGCTTCATATTGATGTATATGATGATACTGACGCTTCAGTGATTTACCAGGCAATTATAAATTCAGCTATCGACTCATCGCCTCATCAATCCGCCATTACCATACAACCAAAGATGAGCAGGGAGCAATACCTTGCAACGATTCATCAATTGAAATATCACATACAACGTGGCGATTGTTATGAGATCAATTTTTGTCAGGAATTTTATGCAACTGATATCAGTATTGATCCTATCGCTTTGTATCAGCAATTGACCAATATTTCACCTAATCCTTTTGCTTGTTATTATCGGCTTACAGATAAATACCTCCTTTGTGCTAGTCCTGAACGTTTTCTACAAAAAAAGGGAGATCGTTTATTATCACAACCCATCAAAGGAACCGTACCAAGAAATCATTTTGACCCCGCGGCAGATCAAAAATTGATCGAGCAGTTACGGAACAGTGAAAAAGATAAAAGTGAAAATGTAATGGTAGTGGATCTGGTTCGTAATGATTTAAGTAAAGTTTGTCAACAAGGATCCGTTGAAGTAACAGAGCTATTTGGCATTTACAGTTTCCCGCAGGTGCATCAAATGATCTCAACCGTTGAAGGGAATTTGAATACTTCATACCAGTTCTCAGACATCATCAAAGCGTGCTTCCCAATGGGCAGCATGACCGGAGCTCCCAAAAAAAGAGTGATGGAATTGATCGAACAATACGAACTAAGCAAAAGGGGATTGTACTCGGGTGCAGTGGGATACATTAGCCCGTCCGGTGACTTTGATTTTAATGTTGTGATCCGAAGTATCTTATACAACAGTAGTAACCAATACCTGGGTTATCAGGTCGGTGGAGGTATCACTTTTTATAGTGACCCAGAAAAAGAATACGAAGAATGTTTGGTGAAAGCTACCGCAATCCGAAAAGTGCTGGAAGGACAATAAAATTATTTAGAAGCAGAAGCACTTTCCAATAATGATTTCAATGATTCCATGAGCAGTTGCTGTTTTTTCGTATGAAATACTTGCTCTTTATCTTTCAAAATACGCATAGAATATTTTTTTCCTTCCGCGAGTGTCTTATCAAAATTGGGATTCCATCTATTGAACTGATTCAGGTTCATCAAAAGCGCGTTGGAAACAATTAGTGAATTGTATCTACCAGCTATTTCAACTACTGTGGAGTTATTGAGTTCGTCGGTTGAAAGTTGAATTGTTTCAGAAGTTTGTAAGGCAGCTTTTTTTTGTTCCGTTTCAGCAGCAGTCATGGTTGTCCAACCACCACTCCCTTCAAATGCATAATGGGTACCGATGAATTTCTTAACGTGATTGCGTGTTTCTTCAGGAAGATGATATTGAAGATCCCAGAAATCGCGACTACCTGATTTTCTGATGGCTTGTTTGATTCTTCCGGCTCCGGCATTATAAGCGGCAACCACCAATAACCAATCCTGAAATTCAGCATACAATTCACGCATTAGTTTCGCAGCGGCATGAGTGCTTTTATAGTAATCTAATCTTTCATCTATTGCACCCACACGCAATCCAAAACGTTTTGCTTCGTAGGGCATCAACTGCCATGGACCTGCGGCCCCTGCCCATGATACCACATTCGAGCCCAAATGACTTTCAATCACACTCAGGTACTTCATTTCTTTAGGCAAGCCATAAACAGTAAGGACATTGTCATAAAGATCAAAATAGGGTTTACCCCAGCTTTTCATTTTCTCTATGCTTTCTCCATTCTTTCGAACATATTCCTGTACAAATGCTACGGCTCTTGGATTCAGTTGAGCTTCATAAGGTTTTGAAGCATCGAACTTTTGCGTTGTAAATAAGCTTTTAAACCCAGTCTTATCGTTCAAAGTAGAATCATAGCCTGTTGAGGATAATCCGGTATTGGCAGCTTTAAAAGACATCATACCCAATGAACCTGCTACAAAAGCAAAGCAGACCAACAATGCTTTGCTGGTGCTAATATGACTTTGTATGCTGATTCCGAACCACTTCATAATGATCAAATCCTTTAATTATCAATAAGTTCAGTAATGGGTTGCAGTAAGTAGGGTCGTGTTCAAAACAGTGGGCTGTTACTCAGACAGTTCCAAAAACTGTTTCGAAAGGCGAAGCAAAGATACCTCTTCATTTTGAGAAGTCATAATCTGCAGCCCAAACGGCATACCATTGGGGTGTTGGAACAAAGGAATAGAAATAGCAGGGATTCCGACCAGATTAGCGAATACCGTATAGATATCCCCCAAAAACATAGCAAGTTGGTCATTTTGTAGTTCACCGATACGGTAAGCAGGTGCCGGTACAGTAGGTAATATGATGGCATCGTAAGACGCAAAAACGGTGTCGGTAAGTTGTTGTAATTTCTTTCTAACTTGCTGAGCCTTAGTGAAATAGGCGTCATAGTATCCTGCGCTAAGTACAAATGTACCGAGCATGATCCGACGTTTAACTTCCCTCCCAAAAGCTTCACTTCTGGAACGTTTATAAAAGTCAGTAAGATCGTTCGTAGGTTGATCTGATCGATGCCCAAATCTCACCCCATCATAGCGTGAAAGGTTGCTGGAAGCCTCTGCAGTCGTTAAAACATAGTAAGTAGGAACAACATATTCAAGCAACTCAAAATCAACAGGTTCTACAATATATCCCTGGGCTGTTAATTTTTTGATAAAGCCCTCTGTAGCTGCTTTAATAGCAGGGTCTAAACCAGGATGATCCAATGCTTCTTTGAAATATGCGATTCGTTTGGGTTGATCCGCTATTGTTTCAATATCGGAAGTATAATCAGGGACAGGTAACTGCGAAACGGTACTATCAAATTCATCTGCGCCAGCTATCACTTGAAGTGTGAGTGCAACATCATCTATATTGTTCCCGAAAATACCGATTTGATCAAAGGAAGAAGCATAGGCAATTAAGCCATAGCGCGATATCCTGCCATAACTTGGCTTCAATCCGATAATACCACAGAAGTCTGCGGGTTGTCTAACAGAGCCTCCCGTATCACTTCCCAAGCTAATCATACAATGATCGGCTTGAACAGCAACAGCAGAGCCTCCTGAAGATCCGCCAGGAACGCGAGTATGGTCTAAGGCATTTTTTACCGGACCAAAAGCAGAATGTTCATTGCTGCCACCCATAGCAAACTCATCGCAATTTTGTCTGCCTATGATGATGGCACCTGCATCCAAAAGCTTTTGTGTAGCGGTGGCATTGTAAACAGAAACAAAGTTTTCCAGAATATGAGAAGATGCCGTCACCCGGTGGTCTTTATAACAGATCACATCTTTCAATCCAACCACCACACCATGTAGAGGAGACATAGGGTTACCCGATTGTCTTTCTTCATCCAATTGTGCAGCTTTGAGAAGAGCTTCTTCAGTATAAACTTCCAGCCAAGCGTTGAGATGCTGGTCATGCGCTATCCTATCCACATAAAAACGAACGGCCTCCACACAGGTGGTTTGGCCGTTCTGTAATGCTTTATGATAGTCTTTGATTGTGCTAAAACGAAACAAAGGCTAAAAGGCTTTTTAAATGAAAAACTATTGTGCAGCCTGGTCCTTCTCTTTGATACCTTCTTCCAGTTCTTTCTTCACATTGTTCTTGGCATCATTGAATTCACGAATACCCTTACCCAATCCACGCATGAATTCGGGGATTTTTCTTCCACCAAACAATACCAGTACCACCACTGCGATCAATAAAATTTCCTGAAATCCTAAATTACCCATAAAATATGTTTTGAGGATATCAAAGGTAAGGTAAAACAATAGTGAATTATCTATTTTAACACCAAAGTTTATGGATAATTATTTACTGATGTATCCATAAAAAAAGCGGAAACCGATGTTCTCGATTTCCGCTTTTACTGATACGTTATTCAGATTAGAATCTTTTTTCCTTGATACGTGCGCTCTTACCGCTACGCTCACGCAAGTAGTACAATTTAGCGCGACGTACTTTACCGGTCTTATTCAGAACGATAGAGTCAATGTTTGGAGAAAGAATAGGGAACAAACGCTCTACACCTACTCCATCAGAGATCTTACGTACAGTAAAAGAAGCTGTTGCTCCATTACCCTGTAATTTGATCACATCACCACGGAAGCTCTGGATACGCTCCTTACCACCTTCAATAATTTTATAGTTAACAGTGATATTATCACCTGCTTTGAACTTAGGATATTCTTTCTTAACCGTTAACTGCTCGTGTACAAACTGAACTGCTGCGTTCATAACATTTAATTTTTGCGGACGGCAAAGGTAAGGATGAGGGAGGGATTCTCCAAAAGTTTTTGAGCCTTGAGCTACGAGCTTTGAGCCATTAGCTTTACTTGACCAATTTATGAATGAACCCTATAAGCATTTTTTGCTCTTCATCAATTTTATAAAGTATTGATTTTCTGGTATTTATAATTCCAAAATCAAGCATTTCAGCCAATAGAATATGAGTTTCAAGTTCAAAACAAGATCCAAGAGAAATTTGTAAAAAATGGGCATATTCCTTATCACTTTTTCTACTACTTCCCTCTGCAATATTTGCTGGAATAGAAGTTGCAGACCTTGTTATTTGACTAATCAATCCATATTTCTCTTCTTTTGGAAACACTCTAACCAATTCATAACATAGCTGTGTAATTTCCATTCCTTGCTGCCACACCTTAAGGCGTTTAAAATCTTTCATCGCTAATACATTTGACCGCAAAATAAACCATACCTACACGGTAGATACGGAGTGTACTAGTCAATACCAATCAATAAAAAACCACCTCGAAATCCAAGGTGGTTTAAAATAAATATTATAAAAGCTCGTAGCACGAGGCTCGCAGCTCATAGCTTACCTCGCTACATTCACCGCTCTCTTCTCACGTATCACAGTAACCTTAATCTGACCCGGATAGGTCATTTCGGTTTGAATTTTTTGAGCGATTTCGAAGCTGAGCTTATCACTATCACCATCGGTTACTTTTTCGGCTTCTACGATCACACGTAACTCTCTTCCGGCTTGAATAGCATAGGCTTTTTCAACACCTTGATAAGCTAAGGCAAGATTTTCGAGGTCTTTGATTCGCTGTAAATATTGTTGCATGATCTCACGACGTGCACCCGGACGAGCACCGCTGATAGCATCACAAGCCTGTACGATCGGAGAGATAACGTATAACATTTCCATTTCATCGTGGTGAGCACCAATGGCATTCACTACTGCAGGATTCTCGCCATATTTCTCAGCTAGTTTCGCACCCAGCAATGCGTGGCTCAATTCAGTTTCTTCATCAGGAACTTTTCCGATATCGTGTAAAAGACCTGCACGCTTGGCCAACTTTGGATTCATACCCAATTCAGCTGCCATGATACCACAGAGATTGGCAGTTTCACGGCTATGCATCAAAAGGTTCTGTCCGTAAGAAGAACGGAACCTCATTTTTCCAACGATACGGATCAGTTCTTTATGCAACCCGTGAATACCCATTTCAATCACTGTACGCTCCCCGATCTCCATCACCTGTTCTTCTAATTGACGTCGGGTTTTTTCTACTACTTCTTCAATACGAGCAGGGTGAATTCTTCCATCAGCAACCAAGCGCTGTAAACTCAATCTTGCGATCTCTCTTCTCAGTGGATCGAAGGAAGAAAGAATGATGGCTTCGGGGGTATCATCCACAATCAGGTCTACACCTGTTGCAGCTTCAATGGCGCGGATATTTCTACCTTCTCTACCAATAATCTGGCCCTTGATCTCATCTGTTTCCAGATTGAATACAGTCACCGTATTTTCAATGGTCTGCTCAGCAGCAGTACGCTGAATGGTTTGAATCACGATCTTACGTGCTTCTTTATTCGCCTTCTGTTTCGCATCTTCTATGATCTCTTGCTGCAGTGTAAGTGCTCTGGTTTGTGCCTCCTGACGAAGACTTTCTACCAACTGAGCCCTTGCTTCTTCCGCACTTAGTCCGGCTATTTTTTCTAATCGACGGATATGTTCTTCTTGATGCTTTTCAAGTTCAGTTCTCTTCAGGTTTACTACTTCGATCTGGCGATTGAGGTTTTCTTTGATGGCCTCATTTTCTTTGATCTGCTTATCTAATGCAGTTTCTTTCTGATTGATCGATATCTCTTTCTGTTTCGCACGATTCTCTGATTCACTGATCTTGCGATTGCGCTCATTGACCTCACGCTCATGCTCAGCTTTTAACTGAACAAAGCGCTCTTTGGCTTCCAGCTGTTTTTCCTTTTTAATGGTTTCAGCCCTAAGCTCAGCTTCTTTCAGAATGTTTTGCGCCTGTAAATTGGCTTCATCAACTTGTTTTTGGGTGTTTTTAGCAAAGATCAATTTCCCTGCAATCAATCCCACAATGAGTGCCACAGCTGCGGCTATGATCAAGACTAGCGTCTGGTCCATGTTGTAGTTCGTTTTTTAAATGGTTCAAAATCATTGATTCACAATAACACATCACAATTTACCATAATGAGTAAACGGATAGAAGCGAAGATAATTAAATACGTAGAAGAAAAGTGAAATCTGTTTAGAATAGTCCATGGACCATGGTGCTTGGACTATCAACTATAGATTAGGTCTTATCAGGCTCCTTCATCCAATGCTCTATCCAACTGGCGCTCGAGGGAAGCCAGTTTTTGTGCAGCTTCCTGCCATTTTACCAATTCAATACCACTCTGGTTTTGTTCTGTAGCGAACCAGAGTAAAACCATTGAAACATAGTCTTGCATGTCTTTGCCGGCGAGATTGGTCCTGAATTCTGCAATTTTATCATTGATGAGTCCGGCCGTTTTACGCACCATTTCTTCATCCTTGGGCTCGATACGAAGACGGTAATTGCGGTCGGCGATGACAATATTAACAGGAATTAAATCAGACATGTTATCAGGTATTTAGAAGCGCTAAACATTTATCAATTTCTTTCAAGTATCCATTGATCCGCTTTTCCAATAGTGCTTTTTCTTCCGGAGAGTGTGCTGTAGTACTCAGTTTCAGCGCATCCAATTGTTGACGAAGTGTTGCGACAGTAGCTTCTTTTTCCACTAGCAACTGTTTACTTTTCTCCAATTCTTTCATCAATCGCTGGTTCTCCTTCACCAACACTTGTTGATTACGCAACAACTGCTGTAGCTTATCCTGAATATTCTTTATGTGCAGATCAAGATCTAACATCTCTCTAAGATAGTTTCATTTTTAGGGGTTGCAACATTTTTAGTGCACTTGTTATACACGAAGAGTGAGTAGTCAGTAGTGAATAGTGAGTAGAGTAGTTTGTATTATAACTCACTACTGACTATTCACTCCTCACTATTTCCTGATCTCCGCCCCCACTTCTTTCTCCAAAGCCAGTATCAGCTTGGCTACCATGCTGTCGGCTTCTTTGTCGGTAAGTGTTTTTTCTTCGTCAGTAAAGGTGAAACTGATGGCCATGGATTTTTTTCCTTCTCCCAGTTTATCACTTTCAAATACATCGAATAAACGCAACCCACTAAGACGAGGGATATTTAATTTTTTCACCACTGCTTCGATCATTCCATAGGTGGTATTTCTATTCACTACCAATGCTAGGTCTCGCTGCATGGTTGGAAACTTGTTCACCTCTTTATATGTGATCTTCTGTTGGGCTACGAGTTGAGTCAACAACAGATAATCGATTTCGACAAATACTACTGTTTGCTTGATATCAAATGCAGCAGCCTTCTTTTTATCTACCTCTGTTACGATGCCCAACTTTTGCTTCTGCACATACAATTCCAATACCGCTGCATCATTGGCAGATAGTTGAAAATGAAGTCCATTCAATCCTGTTAACTGCAAAATGGCTTGTACAATACCTTTTCCATGATAGATATCAAATACTCCTGGACGCCCTCTCCATCCAGCTTCATAAGCTTGTCCCGTTAAATAAATACACAATCGTTCCTCTTCACGATAGTTTCCAACGGCTTCACTTGCATAAATCTTCCCAAATTCAAACAACTGTAAATGAAGATTCCTTCTATTCAGATTATAAGCCACCGTCTCTAGGCCTGTTTCCAACATGGTTGGACGTAACACATCTAGTTCGACACTAAGATTATTCAACATTTTAACAGAACTAGAAAGTACTTCCTCAGAGAAATATTTGCTGTTGGTGATAGAGTTCGTAAGTATTTCAACAAAACCCAATCCCACCAGGTATCCGGCGATCTTGTCTTTCAGTGCTTCTTTCACACCGGATGCTTCAATGGCCGGACTGATCGTAATAGAAGTAGGTATATCGATATTATCCAATCCATCAATACGGATGATCTCTTCAACGATGTCTGCAGGAATACTGATATCAGGTTTATTGTAAGGAACAGATATTTTCAGCTCGTCAATATCTTCCTTGATTACTTCAAAGCCCAATGCTGTGAGGATCTTTTTGACTTTATCTGGATGATAATTCTTTCCACTCAACTTTTTAATGTAGTGGTACTTCACTGCCACTTCCGTTTTGTCTTTCGGTGAAGGATAAACATCAATCACATCACTTGCAATAACACCTCCTGCCACTTCTTTGATCAGTAAGGCAGCTCTTTGCAATACTTGTACACATCCGGAAATATCAACTCCTTTCTCAAAACGAGTAGCCGCTTCTGTTCTTAATCCATGACGCAAAGATGTTTTGCGCACACTTACCGGATGAAACCATGCGCTTTCCAAGAATATGTTTGTAGTAGCAGTTGTTACACCACTCTTACTACCACCAAAAACACCGGCAATACACATTCCTTCACCTGCTCCATTACAAATCATCAGATCTTCTGCAGACAGTTTCCGCTCTTTGTCATCCAGTGTAATGAAGCTGCTGCCTTCCGGCATATTTTTTACAACAACTTCACCTGCTTTGATCGCGTCTGCATCAAATGCATGCAGGGGTTGACCTGTTTCATGAAGAATATAGTTTGTGATATCAACAATATTATTGATGGGCCTTTGTCCGATAGCCAATAAACGATTCTTTAACCAATCAGGTGATTCTTTAACCGTAACACCGGTAATGGTAACACCTGCATATCTCGGACAAGCTTCCTGGTTTTCAACCGTTACTTTTATAGAAAGGTCTTTAGTATCTGATTTGAATGATTGACCCAATGGTGATACAGGCTTTGCTTCTTGCTCATGGTGAGTCAAATAAGCACAAACATCTTTTGCCACACCCAAATGACTCATGGCATCCATACGATTGGGTGTAAGTCCGATCTCATAGATCCAATCATTGTAAGGAGTGAACAATGATGCTGCAGGAGTACCCGGAATAGCGTCTGGTGACAATACCATAATCCCATCATGACTGGTACCCACACCAATTTCGTCCTCAGCACAGATCATACCCTGACTTTCCACACCTCTTATTTTAGCAACACGCATAGTCAGTGGGTCTCCATTGATTGGATAGATGGTAGTGCCAACCGTCGCCACAATAACTTTCTGTCCAATAGCCACGTTGGCAGCTCCACAAACAATTTGCAGAGGAGTTTCTCCTCCTGTGTTGACAGTGGTGATCTTTAATTTATCTGCATTGGGATGTTGCTCACAGCTCAAAACTTCACCCACGACCAATCCCTTTAATCCGCCTTTGATACTTTCATAAGCTTCAAGACTCTCCACTTCCAATCCAATAGAAGTCAGAATTTTAGACAATGCTTCAGGTTCAATGCTTTTCGGGAGATATTCACTCAGCCAATTGTAACTAATGGTCATATTCGGTTGCTCTTTTCGGGGTGTAAAAGTAAGGATAATAAGCTGCAAGCTCCAAGCTACAGGCTACAAGCTTTGATACAAAAGATTTAGATCTGAAATTTTCAAGTATTACACCTCTTTTTTGATAACAATTAGTCGATAGTCAATCTTCCTTCACGTGAAGCTTGAAGCTTGCAGCTTGAGGCTATAATAACATTGCAGTTACGATTTTCCCCCTTCTTCAACCCCATTTTTTAGAAATTTCTTTGTGCACAGTCTTTTGTGCATTTCCTGTGTGTTTGGTCGGAAAACTTTTGATTTTAGGGGATAACCTTAGTAATTTGTGTGAATAGAGCGGTGAATAAACTGCGTGGAACTGTGAATTGATGTGGATGAAAAATGCCCGAAAAAAATTTTAGTAAGACAATTTTCTACCTCATATTCGCTCCCCCTAACTGCTGAGGTAACAATTCCGTAACAC
Source organism: Brevundimonas vancanneytii (assembly GCA_943368425.1). Taxonomy (GTDB): domain Bacteria; phylum Bacteroidota; class Bacteroidia; order Chitinophagales; family Chitinophagaceae; genus Sediminibacterium; species Sediminibacterium vancanneytii_A. The sequence continues at coordinate 36,022 of CALRLC020000006.1, read as the reverse complement.
GGGAAATGACCAAGGAAGGAAATAGGAATCTTACTAACAACCATCAAAGAACTGACTACAACAATGGATCTTACCAGCCTAAATAAAGACCGAAAAAGAAGAAAACCCGCGATTGATCTAAGCACAATGGTATACGGAAAAGTACCCCCTCAGGCAAAAGAACTGGAGGAAGCTGTCTTGGGTGCTATCATGCTCGAAAAAAGTGCTTTTGATACCGTTACAGAAATTGTGAAACCTGAATGTTTTTATGTTGAAGCGCATCAACTCATTTTTAAAGCGATGCAAAGCTTACAACAAAAAAGCATGCCCATCGACATCCTCACGGTTGTTGAAGAATTGAAACTCAAAGAACAACTAGATGCCGTTGGCGGGCCTTACTACGTAACAAAACTCACCAACTCTGTTGTTTCTACTGCAAATATTGATGCACACGCTCGTATCGTGTTACAAAAATTCATTCAGCGTGAACTGATTCGAATCAGTGGCGAGATCATTGGGGATGCATATGAAGATAGCACTGATGTTTTCGATCTATTAGACGACAGTGAAACCAAGATGTTCAACATCACCAACAATTACCTGAAAAAGAACTTTGAAGACGTTGGTAATGTATTGGCTAAAACACTGAATAGAATTGATGAGCTGCGTACCAAAACGGAAGATGTATCCGGTGTGCCGAGTGGTTTCTCTACATTGGATCGTGTAACTTATGGATGGCAACCTACTGACCTGATCATCCTTGCAGCAAGACCTTCCGTAGGTAAAACTGCTTTTGCACTAAACCTTGCCAGAAATGCGGCATTGAATAAGATCAAACCCGTAGGTGTTGGATTTTTCAGTTTAGAGATGAGTGCTTCTCAGCTTGTACAACGTATCCTGAGTGCTGAAAGTGAAATTCCTTTGGAGAAAATTTCCAGAGGTAAACTGGAAGACCATGAATATGAACAGCTGTTACACAAGGGAATCAAAGCATTGGAAAATGCTCCCCTTTATATTGATGATACAGCTGCACTGAATATTTTCGAATTCCGTGCGAAAGCGAGGAGAATGGTGAATAAATACAATGTTGGACTAATCATCATTGACTATTTGCAATTAATGAGTGGTAGTGCGGATAGAAATTCAAATCGTGAGCAAGAGATCAGTACCATTTCCCGAAGTTTAAAAGCGTTGGCAAAAGAATTGAGTATTCCAATCATCGCACTCAGTCAGTTGAGTCGTGCCGTAGAAACCAGAAAAGAAAGTAAAATTCCTCAGTTGAGTGACCTTCGTGAATCGGGTGCCATTGAACAAGATGCGGATATGGTTATGTTCATTTATAGACCTGAATATTATGAAGTGAATAGCAATGAAATGGGAGAAAGCACCAAAGGTGAAACCCATATACGTATTGCTAAACACAGAAATGGTTCACTTGAAAACATCATCCTTAAAGCCAATCTTTCTATTCAGAAATTTGAGGTGGCAAATGATGATTCTAAGTTCCTTGGATCCGGCAATTACAGACCTTTACCTCCTGGCACATTATCCAATTCAAATACTGACACAGATGGGGGTAAGCTTTTTATCCAGAAAGGAAGTAAGATGAATGGAGGAGACTTTGATGAAGGTTTTGATAATGACGTTCCATTTTAATATGTGAATGATGAATGGTCAATTGTGAACAATCTTTTTCTTCATGGCTTTACCTTTCTTTTACGAATCAACAGTTGCAGCATCTTCTTCTTTATTCGAACTGAGTGAAGAAACAAGCAAACATTGTATTCAGGTACTGAGAATGAGGTCCGGTGAATTGCTACAACTTACCAATGGTAAAGGAGGATTGTATACTGCCAGGATAGCGCATGAAGACAAAAAACATTGTACAGTCACTATTGAATCAGAACAGCAGTTACCCGCTAATGCTAAAAAAACAAGTATTGCTGTTTCATTATTGAAAAATTCCAGTCGCTTTGAATGGATGTTGGAAAAAGCAACAGAGATCGGCGTTACAGAGATCATTCCGCTGATCTGTGCTAGAACAGAACACAGTCGTTTTCGTTTCGACCGAATGCAGCAGATCGTGATTTCAGCCATGTTACAAAGTCAGCAAAGTTGGTTACCTGTTTTACATGAGCCTGTAAAATTCAATACACTGATCCAGCAGCACGCATCCACTCGAAAATTAATCGCACATTGCGAAGAGGATACAAAAACATCTATTCAATCAATCCCACTTACCGACTCCGTTCTCATGTTAATTGGTCCGGAAGGTGATTTTACGCCTGCGGAGATCCAATTAGCACTTGATCATGCTTATCAACCGGTATCACTGGGTAATACGCGCTTACGAACTGAAACGGCAGCCATTGTTGCCGGCACTTTCTTATCGATAAGATAAAAATAGTTGCGAAAAATATTCAAAGAACAGGATTAGAAACTTTTGGTTTTGTAAATTCATCACATGAGCAGGCATTTGTTTCTTTATTGTGCACTATCATTATTGCTAACACAATCTTGTAAGAACGGGAAAAATAAAAAACCTGTAGTCAGAGATGTTTCCATAACAGCTGCTACTTCCTTTAATGACCTATTCATGGACAGCTTAGAATTAGCTCAATTCCTGAACAACAATCCTACCTACCAAACGTACACTGAACAGTTCAACGATTTTTATAAAGATCGTAACTACGGTTATGCATGGTTCGACAGTAGTGGACTTTCTGAACAGGCTTCGAATTTCAGAAACTTACAACTGAATTATATCAGCAGTTTTGAGGATAGTAGTTTGTACCAACCTGAAATGGAAAACTTGCTAAACATGTTTACTCAATCCGGTAAAAAGAACAAAACTCCAGACTCATTGGTATTAAAAGCTGAATTGTTATTGACCGGACAATTTTTCCGATACGCTGCTAAAGTGTATAAAGGAAGTGATATTGATGCGGCAGAATTAGGATGGTTCATCCCCCGAAAAAAAATTGACTTACATGCTTTACTAGACTCGGCCATAGTACATAAAAATGAAGAAGCATATGCTCCACAAAACAAGCAGTATCAAAAGCTGCAGTTATATGTACAACGTTATTCTGCTTTGGCCAAACAAAGTCAGCCAACGATGATTCCATCTTTACAAAAATCGTTGCGTAGTGGCGACTCTGCTACCATTTTGCTACAAATAAAAAAACATTTACAGTTGGTTGGAGACCTGGACCAAAATGTTGAAAGCCCAATATTTGATACCGCACTTGTTATCGCTACAAAAAAATACCAACAAAGAATGGGATTGACCGTTGATGGTGTGATTGGCAATAAAATGATCGCCGAACTTAATGTTCCACTAAAGCATCGATTACGTCAAATCCTTATCAACTTAGAAAGATTGAGATGGATGCCTCCCGAGAAAGACACCAATTACATTCTCGTAAATATTCCGGAATACAGGATGCATGTGTATGACAGTGGCAAACTTCAATTCAATATCAATGTTATTGTTGGAACAGCTGCAAACAATACAGTTATTTTTAATGATAAACTTCAATATGTTGTATTCAGCCCCTATTGGAATGTGCCCGAAAGTATTGTTACCGGCGAGATCCTTCCTGCGATGAAAAAAAATCCTGATTACTTGAGCAAACAAAATATGGAAATTGTGAAAGAAGGTAAAACACCGGTGATAAGACAGAAACCCGGTCTTAGCAACTCTCTTGGATTGGTAAAGTTTCTTTTTCCCAATAATTACAATATCTATTTTCATGATACCCCGAACAGGAATCTTTTTTCACAATCAAACAGAAGTTTCAGTCATGGATGTATCCGCATAGCTGAACCCAAAAAGATGGCTGCGTATCTATTGCGTTATGACACTAGCTGGAATGATCATAAGATCGATAGTGCTATGCATTTAAAAAAGGAAAAGTGGGTAACATTGAAAAAAACAGTACCGGTATTCATTGTTTATTTTACGGCCTGGGTAGACCACAATGGTGAATTAAATTTCCGAAAGGATATTTATAAGCATGATGAAAAGATGGCCAAAAAATTATTCAGATCTTAATGAAAAGTTATTCAGTGGCACCTCAAATTATTGACTCATGCTACTTCCTTACCTTTGTTTAAACCTGCAACTATGCATTTGATTGAAGTAAATGATACTGCTACCAAGAGAGCCTTTCTGGAAGTGAGTGCAAGACTCAACCAACATAATCCTGCGTATATCAGACCATTGGATAATGAAGTGGAGGCGGTATTTGATCCTCAAAAAAATAAGCAATTCAAATATGGCCATGCTAAAAGATGGATTGTAGAAACTGATGAAGGAGAAGTGGTTGGACGTATCGCAGCATTTACCAGTTCAAAATACATCAACAAAGGAACAGACTTTCCTACGGGTGGAATTGGTTTCTTTGATTGCATCAATGATCAAGCCATTGCCAATCTTTTGTTTGATACCGCTAAACAATGGTTACAAGAACAAGGTATGGAAGCCATGGATGGCCCAATCAACTATGGTGATCGTGATAAATGGTGGGGATTAATGGTTGAAGGATTTGATAAAGAGCCCATGTACGGCATGTCATTCAATCCTGATTATTATGAATCGCTTTTTGTAGGATATGGATTTCATAATTACTACAATCAGTATTACTATTCAATGAAAGTAGATGATCCATTGCCTCCGCGCTTTCCTGAGAGACATGCGAAATTTAAAGGCAAACCCGGATATGAAGCAAAGCATGTGAAATTATCAGAACTTGATAAATATGCAGGTGATTTTGCAACCGTATACAATGCGGCCTGGGCTCAACATGGAGAGAATAAAGAAATTACAAAAGAGCAAGTGATTAAACTATTCAACACCATGAAACCCATCATGGATGAACGAGTGGTATGGTTTGCTTATTATAAGGAGGAGCCTATTGCTATGTTTATTAATATTCCCGATATCAACCAGTACTTCAAACACTTCAATGGCAAATTCGGATTATGGCAAAAATTACAATTACTCTGGATGAAATTCAGAGGTACTTGTAAACGTTTGACTGGCTTGGCTTTTGGAGTAGTTCCTAAATACCAGGCTTTGGGCATCGATAGTTTTTTGATCTATGAATGCGGTTTACTGATCCAAAACAAAGGATGGTATTTTGAATATGAAATGGGTTGGGCAGGAGATTGGAATCCAAAGATGTTGAACATCTACAAAAGCTTAGGAGGCCACCAAAGCAGGCGGATGGTCACTTTCCGCTATATATTTGATCCAAACACACCGTTTGAAAGACATCCGGAAATGGAATACAAATAACCTGAAAAGCTACAAGCTTCAGGCTTCAAGCCACAAGGCAATATTTTTTTACACATTTCTGCCTGCAGCTAGCAGCTTGTAGCTTGAAGCTAACCTCTTCTCCTTATATTGCACCACTGATATGGACAATAAATTCATCGTTTCGGCACGCAAGTACAGACCCCAGAATTTTAGTACGGTGGTGGGGCAGTCGCATATCACTACAACGCTCAAAAATGCCATCAAGAATAATCAACTGGCACATGCTTTCTTATTCTGCGGACCTAGAGGAGTTGGTAAAACGACTTGTGCCCGTATTCTTGCCAAAACGATCAATTGTACCAATCCTGCACCTGATGGTGAAGCCTGCAATACTTGTAACAGTTGTGTATCCTTTGATGCAGGCACTTCATTGAATATCCATGAACTGGATGCTGCCAGTAATAACTCGGTTGAAGATATTCGAACATTGGTAGAACAAGTTCGCTTTGCACCACAGGCAGGTAAATACAAAGTTTATATTGTAGATGAGGTTCACATGCTCAGTGCAAGTGCCTTCAATGCATTCTTGAAAACATTGGAGGAGCCACCCTCCTATGCCATTTTTATTTTAGCTACTACCGAAAAACACAAAATACTTCCTACGATTCTTAGTCGGTGTCAAATCTTCGATTTCAAACGCATCACCAATAATGACACAGTTGAACATCTTCAGGAGATCGTAGAAAAAGAATCCATCAAAGCAGAAAAAGCTGCATTACAGGTCATTGCTCAGAAAAGTGAAGGCTGTATGCGTGATTCTTTGAGTATTCTGGATAAGATCGTAAGCTTCACCAATGGTACTCTTACTTACCAGAATACCCTTGAACATCTGAATATTCTGGATGAAGATTATTATTTCCGTCTGCTCGAATCCTTACAAAAGCAAGACATGGCTGGTGCGATGATGTTATACGATGAGATCAACCGAAAAGGATTTGAAGGAGATATGGTGTTGAATGGATTCGCAGAATTCATTAGAAACTTGCTTGTATGTAAAGACCCTAAATCAGCTGCACTGCTTGATGTTGTAGAAGGCTTACAGGAAAAATACATTCAAATTGCAGCCAGCACAAGCCTTTCTTATCTTGTAAGTGCACTCAATATTTTGAACGAAGCTGAGATCCAATTCAAAATGGCCCGTAATAAACGATTGCATGTTGAATTGGCCATCATTAAACTCAACTTCCTCCAACAAGCGATTGAATTATCTTCTGAAAACGGACAAGTCATTAAAAAAAAACGACTTGATGGTCCGATAGCATTTCGAACAAAGACTGTTCCATCTATTCAGGTAAAAAACAATCAGGAAAATGCTTCACCGAAATTATTGATACAGGAAGAAAAGAAGCCAACAACACAAACTGTTACATCAACAACGCCAAAAGTTCAGGCCAATACCCAACAACCAACGCCTCCAGAACCACGACCCACAGCTAAACCTATTAGCGCACCGGCTGGCGGACCTAAAAAAAGTTTGTTGGATGCTTTACGAGAAAAAGTAGGTGATCAGTACGCTATTGAAGAAGTGAAGGAAGCAGAAGTATTAAACATTGAAAAGTTGACTCAGTGCTGGAATGAATACATACAAAAACTTGAGCAACAACAAAAACACTCATCGGTAGGTACTTTTAAAATCGCTCAATTACAAATTGAAGACGATATTCACTTCTCCGTTACAGTTCCTGCTCTCACAGCACAAAAATTTGTAGAGCAGGAAAGAATGATGCTGATTGAACATTTACATAATGCATTCAATAATAGAGCCATCACTTTTAATATTCTGGTAGAAGCTACGGAACGTGAAGATGTGCCTATCCACTTAAAACTAAACAGCAAACAAAGATTTGAACGCATTGCTGAGCAATATCCTCTCATTCGAGAACTAAGAGATCGATTAAAGCTGGAGATAGATTATTAAAATCAAAATTAAAAAGTCAAAAATCAAAGTGGGTAGTGATCAAAAAACTTATTTTGACTTTTGATTTTTGACTTCTTTCTCTTTTCCGTACCTTTTACATTCAAACATACTCTATGCCTAAATCCACTTTCAAATACACCAATAATGAGGTAACTATTGTATGGAAACCGGACACTTGTATCCATAGTAGAATTTGTTGGACACAACTAAGAGAAGTGTTTGACCCGGCAAAAAAGCCTTGGGTAAATATGGAAGCTGCCACTACTGATGCCATTATTGAGCAAGTGAGGAAATGTCCGAGTGGTGCATTGAGTTATTTCATGAATGCGGAAGGTGAAAAGAGTAATGAAAAAGATGTTCAATCAGAAGCGGCGAGTATCATGAACATTGAAATCAAACCCAACGGTCCAATTTTGATCACCACCGATTGTGAGATCACACATAGCGATGGGAGAAAAGAGATCAAACAGGGAACTACCGCATTGTGTCGTTGTGGACAATCATCCAACAAACCTTACTGTGATGGAACCCACAGAAAGATAGGGTTTGAAGCACAATAAATAATCTATATTGAATAATGAATATCCAACTTTGAAATTCATTATTCAATATTCATCATCCACTATCCTATTTTCTTGCTTTTAGCATATCCATTCTTTACCAACCACTGCAATACCTTTTCTCTTTGATCACCTTGAATGATCACTTCCCCGTCTTTTACAGAGCCACCTGTACCGCAAAAATTTTTGAGCTGTTTGCCTAACTGCTCCAGGTCATCGGTTTTACCTATAAATCCGGTAACCAATGTGACCGATTTGCCTGCTCGCTGTTTTTTATCCAATAAAATACGAAGTACTTGTTGGGCAGGAACTAGTGTATCAGCTTCTTCTTCCTTCTCCGGTTTAAATTGAAAATTCGGATCCGTACTAAAGATAAAACCGTTGCTGTCAGATTTAAATTTCTTAGACATACTTTGATTTTGGCAAAGTAACGGAAAACTGAGAACCATTTCCCGGTTCACTTTTCACAGATAATGTTCCATGATTAGCTTCAACGAACTCCTTGCACAATAACAACCCAAGTCCAGCACCCTTTTCATTCTTCGTGCCGGTAGTAGTAAAGTGTGTATTCACTTTAAAAAGTTTGGCGACTTGTGCATCTGTCATACCCACTCCGGTATCTACAATATCCAAAATAACATGGTTCTCTTCTTCGCGATTTTGAATGGTTATTGTACCACCTTCTTCTGTAAATTTCAATGCATTTAACAAGAGATTTCTAACAATGATATCAATATGATGAATATCTGCATATGCTTTTGCTAGAACAGACACCTCATTATGTATTACAATTTTTTTCTGGTTGGCAGCACTTGTCAATAACTGACGATTGTTTTCTATCACCTCATATAAAATGCATTCACTTGCCTGTACATCTGTTACTCCTTCCATCTGATTACGTGACCACAATAGAAGGTTATCCAGTGTTGTATTCAAAGATGTGATTTGTTTACCCAAAGCATTTTTGATCTTAGAAAATGCTTCTTCAGATAAACTATTGTTTTCCAGTAATTGTAATACCCCGCTCAATGATGCTATTGGCATTCGCAGATCGTGAGAAAGGATAGAAAAGATTTTATCCTTTTGGAATGAAGCTTGTTCAAGTGCTTCTTTCTGTACTTTCAATTGTTTATTGGCAATTTGTTTAAACTGATTTCTACGCCAGGCTACCAACCAGAGAGCCATCACAAGCCCTATCACAACCAATAACAGGAAAGTATACAAACGTTGATCGCGGATTTTTTCCTTTTGAGCCTCGTCTTCTTTTTTTAGAAGATTGATCTCTGCTTGTTTTTTTTCCGTTTCAAATGCTACTTGCATTTGTGCAAATCGGGCTCGACTTCTCTCTTCAAAAAGAGTATCATTCAATGCAATATGGGTTGCTTGTGATTCGTAAGCATTTTTGTAATCACCAATTTGAGCATAGGAGTAGGCCAATAACTTCTGAATCGTTGCCTGCTCACCTTTAGCACCTAATATTTTTGATACCTCAATAGCTTCCTGCAAATAAGCAATTGATTCTTTCCATTGTTTTTTTTGCTGAAAAGCTTTACCGAGTCGATAAAGCGAGGTTTCAATGATAAAATTACTTTTTGCTGTTCTCGCAGCCGTTAATGAGGCAAGAAAATAATCTATAGACCTATCGACTGATCCTTCATTATAATAGACATCTCCTAATGTTCGTAAACTAAAAGCAATAAGGTACTGATCACCCAGTTTAGAATTGTGTTCTAATGCTGCATGTCCAAAAATACGTGCTGAATCTTTAAGACTCGCACGATGTGCTGAAAAAGCAATATTATTCAAACTTCTACCAATACCTAATTGATTATTGAGTTGTACATGGATATTTTTCTCTTTATGAAAATAATCCATTGACTCCCTGTATTTGGCTTGTGAATTATAAATCGCTCCCACATTTCTATAAGAGATGGCCAACTGTGGCAGAAATTGTAAAGAATCATTGATGTGCAATGCTTGTATAGCAAAATCAAACCCTTTGGAATAATCACCTTTACGATAATAAGCCCAACCAATATTATTCAAAGCGTTACCCAACCCCTGCACGTATCTCAGCTTTGCAGCCATCTCTTTTGCTTTAATCGCAAAATCAAGTGATTTATCTGCATCTTTATCTGACAGTTCTTCTGAGATCTGATTCAGTACTTGTATATAAACACTATCTTTTTCTATGGTTTTTAATAACTGAATTAGGGAATCTGCCTTGGGTGTTTGAGCATTGGTAATCCCATGGAATAATGAAAGACAGAAAAGCAGAATAAATTTTCTCATCATGGGTAAAGAAAGCGTATCGCCGGAAAACGTTATTTGATGAAAGTCAAGATAAGATAAAGCTTACTATTTTCCAAGATAACTATGTAAGGATCACCGCTTTCAAACTCAAATCCAAACTCTTTGCCTGGTGGATGAGTCCACCCACACTAACATAATCAACATTCGTCGCTGCATAGGATTCAATATTCTCTTGCGTAATTCCACCACTTGCCTCCGTTTCAAAACGACCTGCAATCAACAGTACAGCTTCTTTTACCTGATCAGGAGTGAAGTTGTCTAACATAACCCTGAATACTTTACCTACAGCATTTGCACAAACCAATTCCACATCCTCTAATGTTCTTGTTTCCACCTCTATTTTTAGGTGTGGTTGATATGTTGTTACATAGGAAAAAGCTTTATCAATAGCTTGAATTATGCCTCCTGTATAATCTATATGATTGTCTTTTAACATGATCATATCGTACAAACCAAATCGATGATTGACTCCCCCACCAATTCTTACTGCTTCTTTTTCAAGTAGACGGAAATTAGGAGTGGTTTTTCGCGTATCCAGCAATCGTGTTTTGTATCCTTTAAGTAATTGTGTGTATTGATGAGTGAGCGTTGCAATACCACTCATTCTTTGCATACAATTCAAAACAAGTCGCTCACAAGATAAAATAGTATGAATGGATGCTGTAACTTCAAAAGCCAGCTCACCATTCTTCATCATATCTCCATCTTGCTTATACGTTGTAAATACAGCTGAAGGTTCTTGCATATGAAAGATCTTCCGGGCAACTTCTATGCCGGCAAGAATGCCATCTTGTTTGACCTTCAAAACAGCCTTACCAATTTTATCAGATGGAATACAACTTAATGTAGAGTGATCTCCTTCGCCAATATCTTCTTTAAGGGCATTTTGTACCAATACCTGTAATTGTTGATCAAAAGTATTCATGGTACAAAGCTAATGAGTAAGCAATAAGTATGAAAAGTCAAACAATCATTAGATTAATTGATACGAATGGTGACAATTTGATAACGTCCGTCTTTTTGTTTTAACATGACTGTGATATTATACCCTTTATCATTATTCAGAAGTTTCCCCGTCATATACATTGTACTACCTATTTCTCTTTCTGAAAGTTTTTCGAACCCTTTTATACTCATATCAGTAAAAAAAGACTTAAGGGCGATTGTTGCCTGATTTTTACCCATATTCTTTACTTCATCTTTATCAAGAAGTTTCATATCAATAAAGTCATCAAAATGAGATCCCACATTCTCAGCACTGGCCGATTTCAATGAACGAACTATCTCCTCTGTCGGGCTCTGTCCCATTGCAGAAAAAGAAGTCAGCAAGAATGCCAGACTGATGAATAAAAAAAATGATTTCATATACTTTATTTTTTGCACACCTGTAATATTTCCCAAAAACATGCCAACTTTGGGCATATCAGATAACTCCTAAAGTTACTACTTACTCAGCAATTAATAAACCATATCATTTTTTAATATGAATAGAAAAGTCATTCTTGTAATCATGGACGGATGGGGTTTGGGGAAAATAGCAGCCTCAGATGCCATACAACAGGCCAATGTACCATTTGTATCTTCATTATACAGTCAGTACCCTAACACAACACTCATCACCTGCGGAGAAGACGTAGGTCTACCTGATGGTCAAATGGGAAACAGCGAAGTGGGGCACCTTAATCTTGGAGCAGGCAGAATCGTTTATCAGGAACTACAGCGGATCAATGTAGCCGTTAAAACAGGTGAATTAGCTAGTAATACAACTTTTCTTGAGACATTGGCGTATGCCAAAAAGAATACAAAAGCGCTGCATTTGATCGGATTGGTAAGTGATGGTGGTGTTCATTCACATATTGATCATTTGAAAGCAATTTGTGATCTCTGTCAGAAAAATGAGATAGCAAACGTATTTATCCATGTGTTTACAGACGGTAGAGATACTGACCCTAAAAGTGGACTTGGATTTGTAAAGGAATTACAATCTCATCTTCAACATTCTGCAGGAACCATTGCATCAGTGAGTGGACGTTATTATGCCATGGACAGAGACAAAAGATGGGAAAGGGTGAAGTTGGCTTATGATTGTTTGGTACATGCAAATGGGCCAACAGCCAAAAGTGCAACAGGAGCGATAGAACAAGCTTATGTCAACGGAACAACAGATGAATTCATTTTACCCACTGTTATCGTAAATGATCAAGACCAACCCATTGCAACCATCAAAGAAGGAGATGCAGTGATCTGTTTCAACTTCCGTACTGATCGTTGCAGAGAAATTACGGAAGTATTGACACAACAGGCATTTCCCGAACAAGGAATGCAGCCACTGCAACTGCACTATACCACAATGACGCAGTATGATCAAAAGTTCAAAAAGGTCAATGTGATCTTCGAAAATGATAATCTTACCAATACCCTTGGTGAAGTTCTGGAAGCACATGGGAAGAAACAGATTCGTATTGCTGAAACAGAAAAATATCCGCATGTTACTTTCTTCTTTAGCGGAGGAAGGGAAGTGCCATTTGAAGGTGAGAAAAGAATCATGGTGCCTTCACCTAAAGTGGCCACCTATGATCTTCAGCCTGAAATGAGCGCAGTCGAGATCACAGATCAACTCATCCCAGAGATCGAAAAAGGGGAAGCCGATTTTGTTTGTCTCAACTATGCCAATACGGATATGGTTGGACATACCGGCGTTTTTAGTGCTGCCATAAAAGCTGCTGAAACAGTGGATGCTTGTGTGAATCGCGTAGTTACTACCGGACTTGCCTCCGGTTATACCATTTTTCTGACTGCAGATCATGGCAATGCTGATTTCATGATCAATGAAGATGGCAGTCCAAACACAGCTCACACACTGAATCCTGTTCCTTTCTTTATTATTGATAAGGAATGGAAGGGAAACATCAAACCCGGTAAGCTGGGAGACATCGCTCCGACTATTTTAACGATGATGCAAGTTCCTATCCCCGCTGAGATGACGGGAAATATCTTAATTTAATAGCTCCAAATAACCCAAACCAATCATGAAAATCATCAAAAAAATCTTGTGGGTATTACTGATCGCTTTAGTTGTGATTCAATTTATACGCCCCGAAGCCAATGCCTCTACTGATACATCTGGCAATATCAAAAACTTATACGCTGTACCTGAAAATGTGGATGCTATTTTGGTTAAAGCATGTAATGATTGCCATACCAACAACACCGTTTATCCATGGTACTCTAAAGTACAACCTGTGGCATGGTGGTTGGATGATCATGTGAAAGAAGGTAAATCACATTTGAATTTTGACGCTTACACTTCTTATAACTTGAGAAGACAATACCATAAGATGGAGGAAGTGATTGAGCAGGTAAAAGAAAAAGAAATGCCCTTGAATTCTTATACATGGGTACATCGTGATGCTAAACTAACCGATGATGAACGTGTAATATTGACCAATTGGGCACAATCTGTGATGGATACCATGAAAGCTAAATATCCATTGGACAGTTTGATCAGAAAAAAGAATTGATTTTGTTTGAATTTCCAAGTTTCAAAGCATGTGTTTATTGTATTGCATGCACATGTCTGTTGTTGAGCCAAAACCTTTTTGCACAACAAAAAAAAGACAGCATCCTTTTCGGTAAAGAATTGGATGCTGTTGTTGTTTCATATAATAAATGGGAACAAAAACTCAATGAAATTCCCAATAAGATTACCAAGATCAATTTGAAAGAAACCAAATTGCGGAATCCGCAAACCATGGCTGATCTTTTGGGCGCTACGGGTGAGGTCTTCATTCAAAAAAGTCAACAAGGTGGCGGAAGTCCAATGATACGTGGCTTTGCTACAAATCGAGTATTAATTGTAGTAGATGGTGTTCGTATGAACAATGCCATCTATAGAAGTGGTAATCTTCAGAATGTTATATCCCTTGATCCATTGGCATTGGAAGATGCAGAAGTGATCTTTGGCCCCGGTTCCATTTTGTATGGAAGTGATGCCATTGGCGGCGTAATGGATTTTCATACACTGAAACCAAAATTCAGTACAGGTAATACAACACTTATCAATGGCAATGTAAGTAGTAGATACGTAACAGCTAATCAAGAGAAGACGATCCATGCTGACATAAACATTGCCGGCAAACGCTGGTCATTTCTCAATAGTTTTACTTACAGTGATTTTGGCGATTTGAAAATGGGCAAAAATGGCGGACCCGATAGCTATTTACGAAAGGAATACATACAAAGAGCCGGGAATGCCGATGTAGTGATCTCCAACCCTAATCCACGTATACAGAAATTCACAGGGTATAGACAACAAAACTACCTCTCAAAAATTCGCTATAAACCCTCTGAGAATTGGGATCTAGAATATGGATTCCATTATTCTACAACTTCTAATATTCCGCGTTATGACAGACTGATTGAATACACCGGCGGAGCATTGCGTTTTGCGCGTTGGGATTATGGTCCACAACAATGGTTGATGCACCACTTACAGGTTCAACACAAGCGTACAAAGGGTTTATATGATCAGGTCCGATTAACCTTGTCTTTTCAAGATTATGAAGAAAGCAGAATCGATAGAAGAAGAAATAATAATAATGAGCGAACGCAAACAGAACAAGTTTGGGCAAGCTCTATCAATTTAGACCTTCAAAAGCAGATCAATGCGAAACAGGAAGTGTTTTATGGTGCAGAGTTTGTTTTTAATCAAGTAGGTTCATCCGGCATCAGTAGAAACATTGTGAATGGCACCACCATGAATGTTGCATCAAGATATCCTGATGGCGCAGAATGGAGCTCTATTGCTGCATATTTGAGTTATAAAAATAAACTGAATGAGCACATGACATTCTCATCAGGATTTAGGTACAATCATAATACTGTTCGTGCAGCATTCGATACTTCATTTTTTCGTTTCCCATTTACAGGCACTACTCAAAATGCGGGCAATTTAACTGCCAGTACCGGTTTGGTGTACCGCTTTGCTGAAGGTTGGCAAATGAATGGTGTTATTGCTTCGGGATTCAGAATGCCAAACGTAGATGATATAGGTAAAGTATTTGAAAGTGCGCCTGGTATTGTTGTAGTTCCCAATATCAACTTACAACCGGAATATGCATGGAATGCTGAATGGGGCATTCAATACAGTAAAGATCAAAAGGGAAGTTTTTATGTTAACGTTTTTTATACTTGGTTGAACAATGCGTTGACACGCAGACCCTATCAATTCAACGGGCAAGACTCAATTATTTTTGATGGCACATTGAGTCAGGTTGAAGCCATTCAGAATGTAGCTACAGCAAGGGTTTGGGGAGTTCAAGCCGGTTGGCAATGGATGCTAGCGCGTAATCTGAGCTGGCAAACAAAGCTTAACTGGATCAAAGGAAGAGAAACAGATGATACAAGAAATGAACAGGTTCCATTGAGACATGCGCCACCTTTCTTTGGCTCTACACAATTAACATGGGAGAAAAAAAGTTGGGTGATTCAAATGATGTTGGATCATAACAGCGAAATATCCAATGAAGATCTGGCGCCAAGTGAAAAAGTAAAAACTGCTATCTATGCGGCTGATTCATTTGGCAGACCTTATGCACCTGCATGGTATACGTTAAATCTAAAAACACAATATCGCTTATCAGAAAAAATGAGTGTGCAATTGGGATGGGAAAATATCACCAACCAACGCTATAGACCTTATTCATCAGGGGTTGTAGCGCCCGGCTCAAACATTGTTGTGAGTATGCGTTTTTCATTTTGATAGTGTAAAAACAGAAGTATAAAGCCGGCTGTCTATTAACAGCCGGCTTTTTAGTTACTTTGCAACATGCAGATCCGTAAAGCTTCTTACCTGATATCTAGTCCAACTTTTGATAAATGCCCGAAACCGGATAAACCCGAATATGCATTTATCGGAAGGAGTAATGTTGGCAAATCATCGTTGATCAACATGATCACCGGTCAAAGAAGTCTGGCTAAAACGTCTGCAACACCCGGAAAGACCCAACTCATCAATCACTTTGTTATTGAAAGTAGCTCAACCGAAAAAGGACCTCGTGAACACTGGTATCTGGTGGATCTTCCCGGCTATGGTTACGCCAAAAGATCGCAAACCGATAGAAGAAGATGGGAGCAAATGATTGAAGGATACTTTAGAAAGAGATCAAATCTTTCACAGGTGTTTGTACTGATAGACAGCCGTCATGGTCCTCAGAAAAACGATCTGGAATTCATCAGTCAGTTAGACAAATGGGGGGTTGTATTTTCATTGGTGTTCACCAAAACAGATAAAGAGAAGCCCGCAGTTGTAGAAAGAAATATCAAAGCTTTTTTTGATACACTTAGAGAAAGTTGGCAATTTCTGCCAAGGCATTTTGTGACGAGTGCGGAAAAAAAGATAGGTAGAGAAGAGATGCTAGCCTTTATTTCTGAATGCAATAATTCTTTTAAAGAAGGGACTGAATAAGGGCGACAAAGATTCAATAGCACTATCATGATATTGCTATTGAAGGAGATATTCTTCTTATTACTACCTAGTTCACCACCTTATCTGCACAACAGCTGCTAGCAAAAGCTTCCGGTTTTGCTTTAAAGGCAAATCCCATACCTAGGATATAACCCATGGCTTCGCGTAATGCATCATTACTTTTGAATTGCGGGTTGGTGTTGATGTCGGCATGCACTTCCATGTCTACGTGATGCTCAATAAAAAGATCACAGAGTTCATACGCGATCTCAATACTTTTAGCTACTTCAACCAGCATTCTTTCTTTGATGTGGTATTTCTGTTTGGTTTTCTCATTGTGAATGTACATGAACCCACCATTGTGTTCGCGCAGAAAAACGATGACCGTAGCAAATTCGGTATCATCGCCCTTTACCTGGCTGTCGGTTCCGATACATACTTTGAGCTTAGTGCCGTTTGCAGACTCTCTTGTAATAGCTTCTGCAACTGCTTCTTTGATGGGAAGGTGAATAGGTTCACCATTGAATTTTCTCCAACGCATATGTGGAAGGTTTTTGTAAGTTACCGATTAATCTCTTTTCCTTTAGCGAGGTAAGAATTTCTTATTATTCACAAGTGTGGATAGTGGCTTATGGCAAATGGGTGATGGCCTATGGGTCATACGCTAATCCGCAACTTTGTCACTTTTTCAATATTTGTACGGAAATTGAAGGTTAATTGCACTCAAATCTTATACATGAAAATTCTCCTGCATTATCTCAAACCTTATAAATGGCTCGTAGCACTGGCTTTGGTGCTGGCTGGGATCAATCAGACCTTCTCACTTTTTGACCCGATGATCTTTGGAAAACTCATTGATCAATTCGCGAATAGCCCCAAAATAAACCCGGATGGCAGTTTTCGTACAGAAAGTCAGTTCATCAATGGCATTATGTTCATGCTACTTCTGCTAGTAGGAACTGCCATGGTAAGTCGTATTGCCAAAGCTTTTCAGGATTATACTGTCAATGTAATCATCCAGAAGTTCGGAGCAAAGATCTTTACAGACGGACTAAAGCACTCCATGCGTTTACCCTATCAGGAATTTGAAGACCAACGTAGTGGTGAAACTTTATCGATCCTCACCAAAGTTCGTTCTGATACAGAAAAATTTATTGGCTATGTGATCAATGTGCTCTTTGGAATCATTGTGAGTGTGGTTTTCGTATCAATTTATGCCACTCGCCTGCATTGGTCTATCGTTCCTATTTATTTAGGGGGTGCTTTATTGATTGCTTTTGTAACCAACTTATTAAGCAAAAAGATCAAAGTAATTCAGAAAACGATCGTGAAGGAAACCACTTCACTTGCAGGCTCTACAACAGAGAGTTTGAGAAATATTGAATTGGTAAAAAGTCTGGGACTGACAGATCAGGAAGTGAAACGTCTCAATACCAATACCTATAAAATATTAGGATTGGAATTGAAAAAAGTAAAAAGCATTCGTTCACTAAGTTTTATTCAGGGAACGATGGTGAATTTTCTGAGGCAGGTCATCACATTTACTTTGATGTGGTTGATTTATCGTGATGTTCTTACTGTAGGTCAATTGATTTCATTGCAGTTTTATAGCTTTTTCATTTTTGGCCCCTTACAGGAAATTGGAAGTATCATCATGAGTTATCGTGAGGCAGAAGCATCCTTACAGAATTTTCATAACCTGATGGGCAAGAAAGTAGAACCCAGACCCGATCACCCGCAACAAGTGGGCACGATTGAAGAACTAGCATTTGATCAAGTAGTATTTAAACATCAGACAGCACAATACCGTGCATTGGATGGTATTTCGTTTGATGTAAAAAAAGGCGAAACCATTGCTTTTGTTGGTCCATCGGGTTCAGGAAAGAGTACACTGGTAAAATTACTGGTAGGATTGTATCGCCCACAGGAAGGACATATTTACTATAACAAAGTGAATGGTGGCGATATGAATTTTGATGAGCTCAGAAATCAGATCGGATTTGTAACGCAGGATACACAACTATTTGCAGGCACCATCAGAGAGAATCTCAGCTTTGTATACCCACAAGCAACAGAAGAAGAATTATTGGAAGCTTTATCCAAAGCCAGTTGTAATAATTTGTTATCAAGAGCAGAAAAAGGGTTAGATACGATGATCGGAGAAGGTGGCTTAAAATTGAGTGGCGGAGAAAAGCAGCGTTTATCCATTGCCAGAGCCTTACTCAGACATCCTCGTTTATTGATTTTTGATGAAGCCACTTCGGCATTAGATAGTATTACCGAAGAAGAGATTACCAACACCATTCGAAATATCTCCAGCGAAAAAGAACAAATCACTGTCATGATCGCTCACCGTTTAAGTACCATCATGCATGCTGATCGTATCTACGTATTGGAAAAAGGGCAGGTTGTTGAAACAGGTAACCACAACTCTTTGATCAATGAGAAAGGTTTGTATTATGCCATGTGGAGACAACAGATTGGGGAGAGAAAGAACTTATCAGTTACCGTTTAAACAGAGAAATAAGAAATCAGAAACGGAGAGAAATTTCACTTTCTGATTTCTTATTTCATATTTCTCATTTCTTATTCCCTCAGTCTCTTCCGAATTTCTTTTTGAAATACTCAATCACAGAAGGATCTTCAAGACCTTCCATATCGCTGAGTTCAAGCTCAAGGGCTTTGGTGCTGAGTTGTATCTCTATGAGAGAGAGAAACAATGAAGCTGCAAAGCAAATTAGACTGATTGCAAAGACGATATTAGCAGCGATCATGAATTGCGTGTAGATAAGATACATACATATGATACACCCTAAAAAAGTTACTACCCCCAATGCTTGCATGTTCTTGATCAGTTTCAAACGATAACGAAGGTTTTTGATTTGTCCATGAATGATGTGCTTTTGTTCATGACTTTGATATTTATCATGCAGGTTTCGAATACGATTCGATAAAGAAAGGAATCGATTGGTGTATGCGAGCATGATCAAACTGATTGCAGGAAACAGTAATGCAGGGGTGTTTAAGTTGATCTCCATACTTAAAATTAAGAAAGAACTGTTATCTATATAAAAAAGTATCCCGACATATATCGGGATACTTAATGCTCAAACTAAAACAAAACCCTGAGAAAAAATTATAAAACGCGTGCAGAGAAATTAATCTCAATATCAGTTTCACCAACAGTTACAGGATCATTAGCACCTTTTGCACCTGGCTTATGCTTTAGAGTCACTTTTACGGTACCTGGGCCACTTACTGCTCCAGTTGCCCATACACTTGTAACACCTAAAGGACGTCCCATTGGATCATTGTTTAATCCACTTACAGTAATATTTACGCCACTTGGAGCAAAATAAAACTGATGATCATTGGCTTCTTTCTTGATCTCATCTGTAATGTCTTCTGCCGGTGATTTACTTTCATCCAATACCTGTACAGTACAATTGTACTGTTTGTTAGGAGATAAAGTGATCAGTTCATTCAGTGTTGGAGCATTTCCACCAGGACCGTCTGTATCTCTGAAGGTGTAAGTAAAACTTCCTGTTCCGCCTACTTCTGTGAACATGAGTTTTACTGTTGTGATCAGTTCTTCTTCATTTTCTGGTTCTTTGTCGTCTTTTTTACAGCCTGTTGCAACAAAAGTTACCATCATTAACGCTGCCATCAAATAAGAAAGTTGCTTTTTCATACACACTTGATTTTTAGAAATTATGATTTGGTTTTTGGTTCAATTGGGATTTTTATTTTCAATCCGATATTTCGGCCCATTTCATCCGAGAAATAGCGGAAGGCATTCATATATTCTCTGTAAACCACATTCAACATATTACTCACTGTAAGTGTAAACTGAATTTTTTGATGTTTGGTTTGTAAACTTGTACCTGCTTCCAAACCAATCAAGGTATAGGCAGGTGGTGGCATCAAGTAATCCGATTCCATCGCTGTACTACCATCAGGCTTAACCACAGGAATATTACCGGTAGCGGGTACGCGTGTTTGTCTGCTTACATATTGAACAGATGGTTTGATATAGGTTTCTTTCCACTTTTTGAAATCTCCTAAACTATACTGCAATCCTGCTTCATAGCGGTCTGCCGGCATCTGAATCATCCATTCATTCGTATTTCGATTTTTAGCGCGTACAATAGATGATTTAGCATCGATCTGAAAATGCGAACTGATCGTATACGCCAAACTTAGATCAAAACCATGCATATTCACAGGAGCTTGTCCAAAACGGAAAGTTGGGAATGCGCCTCTAATTGTCAATTCGGGAGGAAATACCGGGAATAGATAAATAAACCCATCAATCCTTTTTACATATGCACCTACATCCAGATGCCATCTACCACGATTGTATACTGTATTGAATAAAATGCTGTTCGATCTTTCAGGCTGCAGAGAAGCATCTCCTTTTTCAATTCTTGCAGAGCCATGATGTAAACCATCACTGTACAGTTCATTCACTTGCGGTGCTCTCCAAGCAGTAGATCCATTGATGGTGAATTGAAGTCCATCAGCAGCTTCATAAGAAATACCTGTATTGCCGGAAAAATTATTAAAAGTACGGTCTGCGTATTGTAGCCCACCATTTGAATTTGTATTCACTATACTTCTATGATCGAAACGAAGTCCGCCTTCAATCAACCATTTTTTATAATTCCATTTCTCTACGATAAACGCACCCAGATTGAACGCTTCATAGTTCGGAATGAACAAACGGTACTCATAACTATTTCGCTGATAGCTACCGGTAATACCTGCAGTTCCTCTGAAATGACCGGTATTGAAATGATCCCAGATCAGATCAGTTCCTAAAGTTGTCATTTTCAAATCGAGCTGTGGCACATTAGCACTACTTTGAAAACGTCTTACATCATATTCTCTTCGCCAGTTGTGCTGCAATGATAATATCATATTCAGTTTACCAATATCACCCGTATTGCGGAAAGCTTTTACTTTCATTAACTGGTGCTGTACTTGCTGATAAGGTCTGTTGATATTATAAGTGAACCCAACATTTCGAATATAATCAGGTGGTTCTTTGCTACTGATCGCCTGCATCAGATCAGTTACGTTACCGATATGAGATCCTGAGAAAATGGCTAGTCGGGTATTAAAAATACTATAGAAGAATTCCAATCCTTTTGTTGCAGATCTCCAACCCATGGCTGCGGATGCATTGAATTCTTCATTACCGGAGTTTGCCAACCAATAATTAGGTGTTCTCGCATTGCCTCCACGCTTGGCCGTTCCTTGTAAACGCCAAGAGAAAGCATCATTCTTTTTGGTATTGCCTTCAATGATTCCAGAAATGGTACCCTGACGGTTGTTCGAGAAAGCTGCGATGTTCAATTCACCACTTACACCAGGCACTGATCTTAAGAGTTTCGGTTCTACCAATACCACACCTCCAATGGCATCTCCGCCATAACGAATGGTACTCGCGCCTTTTACCACAGATAATCGGTTAGCCACATAAGGATCAATTTCAGGTGCATGTTCACTACCCCACTGTTGACCCTCTTGTCTGATACCATTATTGAGTATCAACACACGATTACTATGTAACCCATGAATTACAGGTTTATAAATATTGGATCCAGTTTGTAATACACTTACACCAGTGATTTTTTGTAAGGATTCGCCCAGTGAAAGTCCACGCAGTGCTTCCAATTCTTTCCCTTTAATATCCTGCGAAACAGCTGCTCCTTTTGTACTGATGGTGCCACGAACAGTTACATCAGCCAATTCATTACTTGTATGAGGAAGAAAAAAGTTGTGCTTGATATCATCTTTGAAATGAAGATGCTCTGTAATGGGTGTACAGCTGACATGAGAAATATTCACATCATAATTACCTGCACAAATGCCGGCGATACGAAAGTTCCCCTCAGCATCGGTCGTTTTGCTAATTTTTAAAGCAGGTATTTGAACCAATGCCCCACTCAGCGGTAATCGGGTATCTGCATCAATGACTTTTCCTGAAAAAACAAGGGTACATTGTCCCATAGACTGAGAAATGCTTCCCCCGAACAGTAAAAGGAGACAAAATAGCCTGTATTTGAATTTTTGAAACAACGTTGTAAAAATAGAATGATTTTTTCGTTTTTACATCATTGTTGCAAAAAATTCACCGATTATCTCACTTTTAACATGGCTCTTACTTGTTGAACTACCATATTTTGGAAGCGGACATAATAGACACCGGGTTGTAATCTGGACCCATCGAATACGACATTATAATTACCGGCCTCATATTCTCGATCGATCAAATTCACCAATACCCTTCCCATCGTATCCATAATTTGAATAAGTGTATGTCCACCAGCTGTTTTAAAACTGATATTGGTAGATTGAGTAAACGGGTTCGGATAGTTGGTGATGAAATTTTCACCTGATAGGTTCACTGATTTGTTACATGCCAATGAATTGACAATGGGTAATAACTGAAAATTTTTCAGCATGATCTGTTCCAGATCATCGCCATCCACACAAAGCCATTTATTCAGGATGGTAGCATACACACTTCTGAAATCATATTGGAAAGGAAGGTTATCATTGAAAGATGCGGTAACAGGAATGTTGGGCGTATCACCGATCACTCCTGCATCTACATTTTTACCAAATACAAACATAGGAGCAGCTGAACCATGATCAGTACCGGTACTCCCATTGCTTTTGATGCGTCTACCAAATTCAGAGAACGTCATTCCCAATACACGATCTTCTACTTTCTGTAGTTTCAAATCGTCTTGAAATGCTTTGATAGAATCACTGACATTCTTCAGCAAATTCGCATGCGCGCCTGTTGTATGATCAGTTGAATTTACTTGTGCAGAGTGAGTGTCGAAACCACCATAGCTCACCATATAGATCCTTGTTTTCAATCCACCCGCAATCAACCTAGCAACAATCTTCAATTGTGCTGCCAAAGAATTATTCGGATATTCTGCCTGCTGTGTCACTTTTGCTGAAGCTGTTTTGATCACTTCTGCAAACGCGGTAGTTTGTTGTGCTACTTTTCTAATGTAGGTCAATTCCTTTCCTGCTGGCGTATTCGGTGCCGGATCCTGAACACCTGCTATTAAGTTATAAAAGTTACTTGGATTGGAAATACTCATTCCCATACTCACTGCCGGACCTTGTAATGCCAATGATGTTGTAGAGCCAATTTGTATCGCTAATGGATCGGGCATACTGCTGTTGGGATATCCATTGGGAAAATTAGGATACTCATAATTCAGATAACGACCTGTCCATCCACTGTTCACCACTTCCTTACTATCACTCGCACTCATCCAGATATCGGTAGCTCTGAAGTGTGAAAAATTGGGTTGCGGATAACCTACAGAATGTATCACACTCATCTTACCATCATTGTACAAAGCCTGCATACCTGTCATCGCAGGATGTAAACCCACCCGATCAGTCCCCGATAATCCCAATACTTTTTGTTGGGGTATATACATATTGGATCTAGCGCGGATATAATTGGGGAAATATTCAATAGGTATCACAGTATTCAATCCGTCATTACCACCATTTAACTGAACAATAACCAGTACATGATCAGTATCGGTTGTTGCCGGAAATAAGCCCTGCATTAATAATGACTCTGCTCCAAAAGCCTTCACTGTCATACCATTGATCAACGAGGGCAGCATCACACCAGCAGGTACAGTATTGCGTAAAAAGTCCCTTCTTCTCATAGTATTGAATTTTAAGCGAGTTGGTACTCTGCGAGGTTCATTAAATATTTGAGCAGGTCACGGATGTAATTGCGAACAGTTGTGGCATTGGCCATATCACCCGGATTATTTATAAACTGATTCCATGCATTGGTCCAATAATAATCTTCAGATTGTCCACCCAACAATATATCTTTTTTGATTTGTGCTTTAGAAGCATCAGAAATATCCAATCGATACATCAGTTTCGTGAATTCATTGATCAATTGATTGGGGTCACCTGGATTGGGAAATGTTTTGGCCAATTCAGCTCCGTCGATGACCATACGTTTGCCTCCGAATGTAAATCCATTCATGACCATCGTATCGGTGAACTGATTCCGCTTAGGAAGTGTATCACTGTTGATCCATATTTCATAAAACTGTGGTTCTTGATAATAAGCTTTCCATCCACTCACATCAGGAGGATCACCAATATTTTGCTGAAGGTTGGCACATTGGTTTACCAAATAATTCCAATGACCATAATTGATCGCATATTCAGGGGCAGGCTCAAAAGCAATTTCAAATTCACGACACAATCCAACCGCAAGATCAACCGGGCTCTTGATCTGACAACCCCTGGAGAGGATATCATAAAAATGTTCACTCATGAGTAAAGTGCGCAATACAGGAGCTACTTCATAATTGGCATTTCTGAAAATAACAGCGAGAGGCTTGATGACATTGTTCTCAACAGTCTCATCAATATCATAGTATACAAACCAGCGATAAAAACGTCTACACATGTATTCCGCAACTTCATTGGTCGCAAAAATCATGTTTAACATCGCATCTAATTCCTCTTCACCTGCTGTTGGTCCATTCTTCCCAACGATTACTGTATTATTATAAAAAGAAGAGAATTGTTTATTGCCTTTATCGTGTCTATTATTATCAAAAAAAGAAGAGATGGTGTTTACATTGTTGCGCCAGCCTGTGAGTACGCGTGCAGAAGCCTGTACATCTTCTTCTGTAAATAATGAACCAGGACCTTTTCCACAACAAAACAATTCCTGTAATTCACGTCCATAATTTTCATCAGGAGCAACGGCCTGATTGAGTTGTCCGTTTAGGTATACCAGCATCGCCGGGTCAATGGTCAATGCTTTCATCAGTGCCTTAAAATTACCCAATGCAAAACTTCTTAGCATTGCATGATGCTTATAAAGAAACTGTGCATTGATATCTGTGCTTTCAGTAGCAAGATGATTGTGCCAGAACAGGGTCATTTTTTCTCGGAGATTCCTATCCTGATTGATCATTAACCCCATCCACCATTTCTTAAAAGAATTTCGTCTCAAACTATTAACAGCACCATCATTGTTAGGATCATTGACCCAAGTAGTTCCTTGTAAAATATTGTTATCTGGATTGGTGGCATTTGCCGGTGTGGCATATTCTTTCACTGGAGGCAAAGGAGGATCAGAAGGAATCGTCAATAGTTGATCTACTGCCTGCGCACAGGTCAATGTTTTGAAATAAGCGATATCACTCCTTTTTGCACCGAATAATGCTCGCTTCAGTAAATGAATCACTTCACTTTCTGTCCACGGACCGTTATAAGGTGCTAGTCCGGTAGTGGGTGGCGGTGCGTCATCCAAAGATGGCGTTAACATACCGCCGGAGGGTTTAGTCAAGGTCGCTTCCATACTCAGGCTTTATATAGGATCTTGAAAATCAGATCTTTCTGTTAAAATAACACTTTTGTCTCTTCTTTTTTATTTTCCAGAAAGCTTTAATGATCAGTTAATAATTTAACAGATACAAATCCGTTGCACAATGCAGCATCAGAAGGGAAAATATGTCTATATTTAGGGTAAATCTACTTTACCCCTCATGACCGAGCAGGCTATTATTGCAGGCTGTTTACAAAACGATGCTGCTGCGCAGCGCGAATTGTACAATCGGTTTAGTCCGAAGATGCTGAGTGTATGCTATCGTTTTGCACCCAGTAGAGAAGATGCTGAAGACATGTTACAAGAGGGGTTTATTAAAGTGTTTACCCAAATACATACGTTTCAGAACAAGGGCGCATTTGAAGGATGGATTAGACGCATCATTGTACATACCTGTATCAACTTTCTGAAGAAGCATAAAAAATTCAATGAAAGTCTGGATATCAGTCATGCTACATCAGTGCATATCAAAGAAGAAACCATTCCTTCTATTATGCAGGCTCGACAGATCATTGAATGCATCAGGCTATTACCGGTGGGCTATAGAACTGTTTTAAACCTGTATGCATTGGAAGGATATAGTCATAAAGAAATCGGCATCATGCTGGATATTGAGGAAAGTACTAGTAGAAGTCAGTACACCCGAGCCAAAGCGATGTTGGAAAACATATTGATCCGTAAAAAGATCATCGAAGCACCTAAACAGGATTATCAATGGCTGGCCGCCTTTAATAAATCCTAGTTGAGATTGAATATGGAGAACCATAAGTACCAAGACGAATTTGAGCAATTTTTACACGATGAGGTAAAACAGCATCGCATGTATCCATCCGATAGGGTATGGACGAACATACGTACTGAGTTACATGGACATCGCTCTTGGCCTGCACTTACTTTTATTTCTCTATTTATCATTACAGCACTTACGCTTAGTACTGTATTGAGTACACAACAAAGTTTTCATCCACAGCCATTAACGGTTCCTAACATAGCCAAGGTAGAACAACAAACTATTGCTGCCCATCAAGCTGCAAGTGAAAAAAGTCGTCATTATTTCGCCACCTTAGGTCCTAACCATATTACTTTGAATACCATTGCTGCAATGGATTATCCTGATACGGATCTATTTGCATCTAATAATAGCCTTTCGGAAACTATTATCACATTACCTAAAGAAGGTATGCAGCAACAAACCATTGCCAGAACCAAACAACCGAGTACATTATCTTTATTACCAATTGATATACAGCCATCTATTGAATCTCTACAAAGTAAAGCGATCACTTTATCTAAAGCAATAGCAGAGGCTGCGATCACTACTGTATCCACCCCGATAAAAGAGGTGAGTCTCTTTCATGAGGATGACCCTACGGCAGATACTTATCTAAAAGATGTTCAACACACTAAGTCACTGAAAGTACAACGCTCTCCTGCTTCAAAATTTGGTTTTCAATTTTATATTACTCCTTCAACTAGTTACAGACGCTTGTCAGATGAAAAGGTAAGAGAGATCATACAACCTGCTGTTGCATCTTTACCGGTTAATGCACCTTTGAACCAACCATCCAATGTAAATGAGGTGGTGCGTCATCGTCCGGCGGTAGGGATGGAAGTTGGCTTTGCTCTGTTGTACAATATTACAAGTCGCTTAAAGTTGAAAACAGGATTACAATTAAATATTCGTCAATACCATATTGAGACATTCCAATCACGCACATATGATCCTGCAACAATATCATTGATCAATTTCAATGGTATTGAAAATATCACCCGCTTTTCTCCTTACAATAACAATGTAGGATATAAACAAACCGAACTGGAAAATCGGGTATACCAACTTGCAGTACCCATCGGTATCCAGTGGGAGGTATTGAAAGGAAGGCATATTGGCCTGAATGCAGAAGCAACTGTGCAGCCTACTGTGAATTTGAATAAGAATGTATATCTACTGTCTACTGATTATAGACATTATGCAGAAGGGAATGACCTTGTTAGAAAATGGAATATCAATACAAATGTTGGCTTCAATTTTAGCTATACATCCGGTAAAACTAGCTGGCAGATCGGACCACAGATCCGTTATCAGCACTTACCTACTTATTCTAATAAATACCCCATCAAAGAATACCTGATGGATTATGGCATGCGTATCGGCCTTACAAGGGCTTTACAATAACCAACTACTATCTGTTTATCTGCCATCCGCCTAAGGCGGATGGCTTTTTTATGTAGGGTTTGAATAATTTTACAGAATGAAAAAAATCGCAGCAATCATATTGTCTTATGCAATATTGTCTTGTGGGGAATCTATTGATCCGAAAAATCAATTGCAACCCTCTCCAGATAGCACTAAATTTTATCCCATAGCTTCCTTCTTTGAAAATCAAATGGATATTATTCCTGCAATGAAAAAAGAAATGATGATTTTTCTTACCTACGAAAACAAGAAAGATTCTGCATTGCTAACAACCCTATCATTTAAGGAACTGGTAGAAGAATTCATTTCAAAAGATATTACAGATCCTGCTACTAAAAAACATTACCGTGAAACGGTATTTCAAGATGCTTCTACAGGAAGTTATACATTGAGTTATACGGCAGTAGATACTACGGTAACTGTAAAGGGCATGCAAGTGTTATTGGATGAACGAACCAATGAGGTTCAACGTGTATTTATTAGAAGTATGTATAGAAAAGACAGTACATCAATAATGGAACAACACAACTGGAATACAACCAAAGGATTTCAGATCATTCGTTCGATTACAAACCCACAAGGGAATACTAGTACAAAAGTAACGGAAGTGAAATGGTAGAAATATAGACTAAGCAATAGCTAATAAGAAAGTTACTATTATGACACAACAGGAGTTTCAGCAGATCGCACATACCATTCCTCAACAACCCGGTATTTATAAATATTTTGATGCAGGGGACACCTTATTATATGTTGGAAAAGCAAAAGAACTCCGAAAGAGAGTAAGCTCCTATTTTTCAAAAACATTTACAACATATAAGACACA
This sequence comes from Brevundimonas vancanneytii, assembly GCA_943368425.1. Classification (GTDB taxonomy): domain Bacteria; phylum Bacteroidota; class Bacteroidia; order Chitinophagales; family Chitinophagaceae; genus Sediminibacterium; species Sediminibacterium vancanneytii_A. Next base: position 7,028 of record CALRLC020000006.1, on the reverse strand, counting down.
TGAACTGGTTCAACGCATACGTCGGATTGAATTCACTATTGTAGATTCGGAACAGGACGCTTTTCTCTTAGAAAATTCACTGATCAAAGAATATCAGCCACGCTTTAACATCAATTTGAAAGATGATAAGACCTACCCATATATCGTTATAAAAAAAGAACCCTTTCCACGAATATTTCTAACAAGAAAAAAAATCAATGATGGCTCAGAATATTTGGGTCCATTTACGTCCAGCGGTAAAGTAAGGGAACTCATTAGTTTTATCAGACAATATATACCTCTGCGAACTTGTAAGCTAAATTTAAGTGATACTCAGATTCGGAAAGGCAAATACAAAGTATGTTTGGAATACCACCTCGGTAACTGTAAAGGTCCTTGTGAAGGATTACAGGATGCCTCCTCTTATGATGAAGGTTTACAACAAGTACGCAATATTCTAAAGGGTAATCTTGGCTCTGTGATATTGCATTTCAAAAAACAAATGCAGGAGCACGCACTCAACCTTGAATTTGAAAAAGCTGAGCAGGTTAGAAAAAAAATTGAGCACCTTGAAAGCTATCAAGCAAAATCGGTTATTGTAAGTAAACATCTCAGCAGCTTGGATGTGTTTGCTATTTTAAAAGATGGCGATACAGCTTATGTAAGTTATTTGATGATTCAAAATGGCACCATCGTTCAAACACATACTGTACCTCTTGAAACCAAACTTGAAGAAACTGAAGAAGAGGTATTGAGTTTTGCCATTAACCGTATGAGAACAGATTTCAATAGCATATCAAACGAAATCATTGTGCCTTTTGAAATAGATTATCCCGATACCGCGATTGTTTTTACCATCCCGAAAGGTGGTGATAAAAAGAAGTTACTAGAGCTGGCGCAAAAGAATGTCAATTACTTTAAGGAAGAACTTAGAAGAAAAAAGGTCTTGCATCTGGAAGGACGAACTGACATGGAAAAGAAAAAAGTATTGTATGAATTACAGGAGTATCTGCATTTAAGAGAAACCCCGGTTCATATTGAGTGCTTTGATAATTCTAACTTCCAAGGCAGTTATCCCGTTTCAGCAATGGTTTGTTTTAAAGACGGGATGCCGAGCAAAAAAGACTATAGACACTACAATGTGAAAACTGTAAAAGGTATCAATGATTTTGCCACAATGAAAGAAGTGGTACACAGACGTTATAAGCGACTGATAACAGAGGAGTCACCCCTGCCACAACTTGTAATCATTGATGGTGGCAAAGGGCAGCTAAGTGCTGCTATGGAAAGCATTCATGAATTGAATTTACATGGTAGTTTAACAGTAGTAGGTTTGGCAAAAAATGAAGAAGAGATCTTCTTCCCTGGAGATAGCGCTTCAATTAAATTGCCTTGGGATAGTGATGCATTAAAGCTAGTACGAAGAATTCGAGATGAGGTTCACCGGTTCGGTATTACTTTTCACAGAAATCAAAGGTCGAGAGGTACTTTTAGAAATGAATTGGAGCAAATAGAAGGAATCGGAAAACAAACGATCACACTATTATTAAAGGAGTTCAAGTCAGTTAAAAACATTCGAAATGCTGATAAATCGGAAATTATAGCATTAATAGGTACCAAAAGAGCTGGTGCACTATTCAACTTTTTTAGTGAAGCAGAGGGATAAGATTAAAATAAAAAGGGGTCAGGATAGAAATCCAACCCCGTTTTTAAAATCCAATATCCTATGAAAAACCGTGGTAAAGTTAAGGAATCCCTTCAATTAACCAATATTCAAATCTGAAAAATCGTATTATAAGGTATTTTTAATCAAAAGAGGAGCCATAAGGCTCCTCTTTTGATATAACATATTGATTATAAATTCTTAATACTGCCAGAGGTCCTGTTCGTAATTGAACAAACGCTCTTTAATATTCTCCCCTTCAAGTAACCTAAACAGAGGGTCGCGAATCAATGCACTTAAGAAACGATCACTGGGGTTATTGCTACTGGTTTTTACGATATAACTACCAAAGAAGCGGCTTTCAAAGAGTTCCTCCCAAGTCATTCGACCGGCATAGTTCTTTGTATTATAGACATTATACTTAGTAAGAGTTTTACGCAGATCCGGATAGTAGATCCAGAAGAGCGTTCTTGGGGTAGATTTACCATTGATTACCAGTTTGGCCACTGGAGCGATACCAATAATGCGAACAAACATACGGCTGGCTTCTTTGTCGAAAATCCACTGTTCTTTCAAACGGAAGGTATAAATGGAATCAGGACTTGGTGCAAACTTAGTATCATAGATCACAGCAGTGTCCACTACATTCGGGTTATCTGCATTTTGAACCAATTGAGTATCCAAACGACCTTTGAGCATTTTCATGATGTCATCATAACTCATCGGCTTGGTGAATCGGTCATCACCACCTTCAGCTGAAAAAGGCACCACACTATCATTCTTGATAGCACTTAACAGAATAGAGAAAAAGCGCTGATCCCCCATATCATCCTTACCTGGATACATAAAAGGCTGGTTCACTTTCTCACGTGCATCGATTTCTCTCCAGATGAATTCGCTAAACAACCAATCATCTTCACGAAGGTGTTCATATTCCAATGGACGCTTTTCTCTTGTTTGACTGCGATCGGCTGCAGTTTCATTACGAAGACTACGAGGTACTACTTCTCCAAATCCACCAACAATGGTTGTATCAACTGTTTTGCTGGGTTTTATGCTAGCAGGATCTACTGCAGGTTTATTGGCAGTGGTAGCAGCAGGTTTTACCGTGTCGCGTCGGTTATTATTAGCGGCCGCATTGGCTCTAGCAGCGGCTGCAGAATCTGCCGCATTTCTAGGGCGATTGTTGTTGCGCTGAAGATTGAACTGGGCTACGGCCGTAGTGCCCGCCAGCAAAGAAACCGTAACACACAATAAGAATGTCTTTTTCATAACCAATGCTTTATTGCAATATGAATGTAATGTTCTGATCTATTTTTCTAATGCCACCACCCGGCTGCTTCAATCTGATCTCACCGATGGTAACAGTAGTTCCAGGCTGACAACGTTTGATCAAATTAACGGCTTCGCCACTGAATGACGGACCGGTAACTTCTGCAAATTCCGGCTCGTCAAAACCTTTACCTGTACAGATCAACATAAAACTCTGAACTTCAAATTTCACACCTTCAAAAACGAAGTCACGCAGATCCGCGATAACACCTCTTTGAACACGGAATACGTTTGCATTCATGGTTCCACCAGCACTACCACCTACAATTGCAATTGGATCCGGAACTCGTTTCACAGGAATGGCAATACGTTGTGTTGTTTTACCATCACTTGCTACAACATTCACTGTTCCCAATTGATTACAGGTAACAATATATTGACCAGGACCTGATTTGGTAAGATTCGTACCAGCACCTTCAATGCTAACCTTTACTTTTTCATCTCCACCACCACCTGTTACACTCAATGGATTCTCAAGACCTTGATAGAAAACACGTGTTCTATCAGTAGAAACTACCAATCCAGATGGAACACCCACTGTATAGCGTACTTCTTTCTCAACAACTGAAGATGTTCCATCAGGTTTCAGATATGATATCCTTACCTTTTTAACACCTGCTCCCGGATTGTTCACACGGGCTTTATATTCTGCGGCACCTTCGGCATTCAAAGGAACTGCTACACCATCTACGGTAATACTAGGTTTCGCCGCCTTACTAAAGGCTCCAATACCAGCTGTAATTACCAACTCTTCACCCGGCATCAGGTACTGAGAATTGGTTCCTGCAAAAGCCTGAAATTCATCATAGATCAATTCTACTTGACCGATCTGACGATGACAGTAATCAACAGCTAATGCTTCACTGTTTTTAATATCGTTTTCGAACTTACTCAGTATTGTGATAGCTGCTACTGCCGGTGTCATATGAAAATATCCATATGCCCAATCACCTTTTCCTGCTTCACTTGTTGACGGTAGTGGCGTAAGATCTAGTGGCAATGAAGCCTCTATCTCTTTTTTCATATCCGGATCAATTGCTAGTAATTGTTCTTTAAATGCTTTTAATCGACTCAACAACTCTTTCCCTCTACCTTTGCCATTTGGTGGTTCTGAGATAAACATGCGAGTGGCAGCATCAAGATTATCTTCTTTGTAAGACTCTTTCCCATCTTCTCCAATGGTAAGCCCAGACTCTTCTTTCAATTCTTTTTTTAAGGCTTCCATGTAAGCATACAAATCATCTGCAATTTTCTGAGCCTGTTGTGCTTTTGGTAACCATATCTGTGCCTTTTCTCTTGTCTTAGGATCTTCAATTTTTGCCTGAAATGATCTGAATATCTCTGCATTTTTCTTATCTACAATTCCATTGGCAGTCATAAGGCTCCTGTCTACCGTTTTAAAGGCATTCAGGATCTCAGATGAGACATTAAGTGCCAACAGTGCAGTAAGCACGAGGTACATCATGTTGATCATCTTCTGCCTCGGTTCCTTGGGTAATGACATTTATCTAAAGTTTTCTATACTGTTTATAATAAGTTTTGGTTGCAAGACATATTTACTAAGCACGTCCTTGCATTGCAGTCAACATATTGCCATATACCTGATTCAGTTTACCCAGGTTATTAGCCAAAGCAGCGATCTGCTCTTTTGCTTTCATAGCATCATCTGCACTGCTAGACATTGCGGCAGAAGCTTGAGCCAATTTACCATAGAACTGATTGAGTGCTTTGAGATGGTTATTGCTTTCTTGCAATTCCAATTCATAAATAGTATTCAATGAAGACAAGTTTTTGGTAAGTATCTGTACTTGCTCATGAAATTGTTTGGTTCCTTCAGAGGCACTATTAAAACCAGACAATGATTGAGTTGCTTGATTAACGGCTCCTGAGATAGAAGAAAATGCATCGGTTGCTTCTTTTGCTTTCGCAGAAAAATCTCCTGTTGATTTTACTACATCACTAATCTCTCCCATATTGTCAACAGTCGTTCCCAGTTTCTGGAAGCTAGTGCTTAGCTTAGACAAGTTAGCTGGAGTGATATCGGCTTGTTGCAACATGTCATCCAAACTTTTTAAAGCAGGATTACCTGATGTTACCGGAGCAGCAGGAGCACCCATATCAGGTGGAGGCAATATTGCATACACTACGAAAATCAAAGCTTCAGTAGTAAGACCAATCTTCAATGCCCAATCGGCCCATGACAGGTGAAGAATTTTTGCCATGGCACCAAAAATTACTACAGAGGCACCAAGACAGACAATGACATTTACGATTCTATTAGTTGCGGGGGAAACACCTGAGGCCATAATCTTAAGTTTAGTTTTTAATAGTTATTTGATTTCGCTAATAGCGAGGATTTTATCTTTTTGATCTAGGAGCCAAATCAATCACACAACGGAAACCGATGTATGATTTAGCAGTATCCTGGTATTCATAATTACGTGTACTTACTTGGAGATAATAGGCGATGTCTTTCCAGCTACCACCACGTACTACCTTGCGCTTCATTCTAGGTAAATCTGAATCAGTTGCTTCGATACGCACATCAGGACTTAAATCGGCCATGAAATTGTAGGATCCTTCATAAAAATAAGAACCGGTCCATTCTGCAACGTTACCAGACATATTGTACAGGCCATAATCATTGGCCCAGTATGCATCTGCTTTTACTGTGTAGAAACCACCATCTTCAGGATAATTACCACGACCAGGTTTGAAGTTGGCCAATAAACATCCTTTTTTGTTTCTTAGATAATAAGCACCCCAAGGGAAAGGAGCATTGGTTCTGCCTCCACGCGCTGCATATTCCCATTCTGCTTCACTAGGTAAACGAAAATCTCCATCTACTGCCAGTTTCTTCTTCTCTAGGAATGAATTTTGGTAGTGAGTACGCCAGTGACAAAAAGCCACTGCCTGTTTCCAAGTTACACCTACAACAGGATAGTTGCCATAAGATGGGTGAGCAAAATAACGTTTGGTCATTGGTTCATTGTAAGAGTAAGAGAAATCCCTGATCCAAACCAAGGTGTCAGGATATACTTTCTCATCATACTTCACAATGAAATCTTTTCTTGGTCTGTCAGCATTCTCACGCTTAGCAGCTTCAGGCAGATTAAAATATTCAACTTTGTATTTCAGTTTTCCTGGGTCGATCTCATTTCTCCCGAATAAACGATTATCCGGTGCGAGATTCAGTTCATTCAACTTTTCAATGGTTGCCTTATCATACTTGATAGTAGCTACTTTTTTCCAATCAACTGCAGAAGTATCTTCTTCTTTATTGATGCCACCACCAAACAAAATTTTGAAAGATAAAGAGTCACGTACCCAATTCACAAACTGACGGTACTGGTTATTGGTGATCTCTGTAGCATCCATCCAGAAACCCGGAATAGACATAGACCTATTCCTATTGGTATAATTGAAACTGATATCCTCATCACTTGGACCCATATGAAAGGTTCCGGGTGGTATGTACACCATGTTTCTAGGGTTTGCCATACTGGGTCTTGCAGTTGGTGCTACTCCATGCAACTGACCGTCATCAGGTAATCCTTTTGACTTCTTGCCCTTATTCAGAAAACATGAGCTAAGGCTCAACGTGAATACGGCCAGGGTAATAGTAGTTAAATAACCTTTCATCTGATCAACTTAATTTATGACAGTGACAAATATAAGTTTAGAAGTGCAGTTAAATGCAGCTTCTGTTTTTTAAAACCAATAATTTCACAAGGCGGGTAAAGATGATTCCAGTAATGTCAGAATTTTGTTTTCACTAACTGAATGAGGCTTTTAAGCCACTGTCAGTGAGCAAATTACCGCAATTCTTGTTACACAATTGCTAAAAAGTCAACTATTTTATCGGTAGTATAATCACTACAGGTAAAATTCTGGCACAGGTACAACAAAACACCGCCGTTTTTTGGCATTTTTCCAGCTAATAACGGGAAATCCCCTGTTTTAGTTTCCCCACATTGGAGTATTTTATAAGGGCTGTATCTCTCCAGTACCTGAGGCAGGTATTGTACGGCTCCTTGTCCCATTAAAGCTATTT
>CALRLC020000005.1:0-235168 GCA_943368425.1 Brevundimonas vancanneytii | reverse complement strand
TTATTTCAAAAAAAGGATTATTTTTACAATCCCATTTATCTCAAAAAAACAAATAACCATGAGTAACGCAGAAAAATTAAAAGCGCTGAAGCTGACGATCGACAAGATCGACAAGGATTTTGGAAAAGGAAGTGTGATGATGATGAACGAACGTAGTCAGGAGCCGATGGAGGTGATTTCTACCGGATCCATTGGACTTGATACAGCGCTGGGCGTTGGTGGATTACCGAAAGGAAGAATCATTGAAATATATGGGCCGGAATCATCCGGTAAAACAACTGTTGCTATTCATGTCATCGCAGAAGCACAGAAAAAGGGCGGTATGTGCGCCATCATTGATGCGGAACACGCATTTGACAGTAGCTATGCACAAAAATTAGGCGTTGATGTAGACAATCTCCTGATCTCTCAACCTGATTATGGTGAGCAAGCGTTAGAGATTGCAGATCGTCTGATTCTCTCCGGCGCATTAGACGTAGTTGTGATCGACTCTGTTGCTGCACTGGTTCCTAAAGGGGAACTTGAAGGAGAGATGGGCGACAGTAAAATGGGTCTTCAAGCGCGCTTGATGAGCCAGGCGTTAAGAAAATTAACTGCAACCATTAATAAAACGAATACTGTCTGCATTTTTATTAACCAATTGCGCGAAAAGATCGGAGTAATGTTTGGTAATCCTGAAACCACTACCGGTGGTAATGCACTGAAATTCTATGCTTCTGTTCGTTTGGATATCCGCAGAATGACGCAGATCAAAGATGGTGATGAAGCAGTAGGAAACCGCGTGAAAGTAAAAGTGGTAAAAAACAAAGTAGCTCCACCATTCCGTGCTGCTGAATTCGATATCATCTTTGGTGGCGGTATCAGCAAAATGGGTGAAATTATTGACATGGGTGTGGAACTTGGAATTGTTCAGAAAAGCGGTAGCTGGTTCAGCTATGAAAATAATAAACTGGGTCAGGGTAGAGATGCGGTGAAAACACTGCTTCAGGATAACCCCGAACTCTCTAATGAAATAGAAGCTAAGATCAGGGCCAAAGTGGCAGAAGCCAGGGCAACTGCCGAAGCATAAAGCTGTTTTTTGAGATGGGTTAGTAAATAAAGCCGCCTTTGTAAAAGGGCGGCTTTTCTGTATAAAAACACACAATGCTCCCCTAAATAAGGGATGTGCTAAAAACAATTAGAAAAAAACTAAAAAAAGAAGTCACTTGATCATAAATCAATGGTTGTACGGATAACATCAACGTACTTTATATAAAAATCAACCGTTGCTATACTCGCTGATTAAGCTGCCAATAAGACTTGCACTAAGCCTGTTTTGCGTAAACGCGGAAATTATCAACCCTCGGTTGTTAAAGCAAAAAGGTCCATTGTTATTGGTGGCCAATCACCCTAATTCTTTTCTTGATGCCATCATTATTGCAGCACATTTTAGTGAGCCGATCCATTTCCTCGCCCGTGGCGACGCTTTTCGAAAACCGTGGCACAATGCTTTTCTTCGGCTATTACACATGATTCCGATTTACAGGCTCAGTGAAGGAAGAGAAAACCTGTACAAAAATGAATACGCATTCAAAAGAGCTGCAGAATTATTACAGCAAAACCAGATCGTACTCATTTTCATCGAAGGGATTTGTTTACACACACACCAACTTCAACCCTTTAAAAAAGGAGCAGCAAGAATTGCTTTATCTGTAGTGCAAGAAAACAAATCATTAATGGTGATGCCAATTGCTATTGCTTACAATCATTTTTTTGCTTACGGAAAAAATATACGTATCCATTTAAAAGACCCCGTTGCAGCAAGAGAACTTCTGCCCTATCAAAATGATGATGCAAAAAATTTTCAACACTTCAATGATCAGCTGTACCAACAACTGTCGGCCATGATACTTGTGCCGCCTGCATTTCAGGCGAAAAATAGAATACTCTTATCCTTGCCTGCGCTTCTTGGTTTTTTTCTGCATATCCCCTTTTATACACTTATCAAAAAACAAGTTGCGAAAAAAACAAAAGGCTCGGTTTTCTTTGATTCTGTTTTATTCGGCGCGCTGTTCTTGCTCTATCCTTTTTACTTAATACTGTTAACCACGATTTTATATTTATTTCATGTTCCGTCGTATATCTTGTTACCCATTATTTTGATACACCCTCTTTTAGCCTGGTGTGCTGTTCAATATAAAATAACACGAAACAACATCTTGTAAACAAGCAGAAATCGGTTACCTTAATGCGATAAAATGTATTAAGAAGAAAAGATGACAGCTATTAAAAAACTAGGGAAGCGGAAAAGAATTGCATTGGTTGCCCACGACCATAAAAAGGCCGATCTGATGGAATGGGTGCTTCATAACAGAGAGGTTTTATCCAAACATGAACTTTTTGCCACAGGTACTACTGGAAGGATCATCGAAGAAAAATTAGATCGTCCAGTCAGAAAACTCATGAGCGGTCCGATGGGTGGCGATCAGCAAATCGGTGCCATGATCGCGAATGGAGAAATTGACATGATGTTTTTTTTCTGGGACCCCATGGAAGCTCAACCCCACGACAGCGACGTAAAAGCCTTGTTGCGTTTATGTGTACTTTGGAATATACCCATGGCTTGTGATAGAGCAACCGCAGACTTTCTCATTACATCTCCTTTCATGCACGAAGAGTATGAATCTCAATTACCCGATTATAGTGATTATTTAAATCGTTCGATCAAAAAACAAGATGATGAACGTTGAATTAAGACGCTGGCGTATGCAGGATGCCCAAGCATTGGCTTCTGTAGCCAACAATAGAAATATATGGAATCAAGTGAGGGATTTTTTCCCTAGTCCATATACGGTTAGTGATGCTATGCAGTGGATCAGTATGACCGAAAAAGAATCGCCTGCCCTCAATTTTGCAATTGTTTTTAATGAACAAGTAGTTGGAGGCATTGGCTGTGTCGCCAAACAAGATATCTATCGAAAGAATATAGAGATTGGCTATTATGTTGGCGAACCCTATTGGGGAAAAGGCGTTGCTTCTGAAGCCTGTAAACTTATTTGCTCCTATATTGAACAACAGATGGATGTAGTAAGAATCGAGGCTAGTACTTTTCACAACAACAAAGCGTCGATGCGTGTGTTACAGAAGAATGGATTTTATCTGGAAGCCATCAGACAAAAAGCCATCGTTAAAAACAATATTTTATTAGACGAATATTTGTGGGTGAAGAGATTAAGAAATAAAGAATGATGAATAAAGAATCAAGAAGGAAGACCTAAGGAACAAGGAGTCAGAAAATAAATTCTTTTTTAAAAACTAACAGTAGAATACCATGAGAATTCTTTGGATTTGTTTAGTGCTATTAGTTAGCGCTGATGCTCAGGCGCAAGACACGCTATCTAAAAAGGACATTCCTGCCGCAGCGCGAGTATTCGATCTGAATTTCACACAGAAAGAAATTGACACGATGTATGCCGGCGTGAAAGAAAACGTAACGGTCTTTCAGCGCATGCACCAGCAAAGTTTGAACAACAGCACACAGCCGGCATTTGCACACAGTGCCATTTTGCCCGGAATGCAATTCAATACCAAACAAGAAAAAATAGATTGGGGCATTCCTAAAAATGTTTCATTACCCGCCAATAAAAACGAATTGGCATGGTATAGCATTCCGCAGTTGGCATCATTGATCAAGAATAAAAAGATTACATCCACAGAGCTTACAAAATTCTATATAGAGCGGATCAAAAAATACGGCGATAGTTTACAATGCGTTATCTCTATTACAGAATCTATTGCGATGGAACAAGCGGCGAAAGCAGATGCAGAGATCGCTGCAGGAAAATATCGCGGTCCGCTACACGGAATTCCATACGGATTGAAAGATCTGTTTGCAGTAAAAGGAACCAAAACAACATGGGGCGCAGAGCCATACAAAGACCAAGTCATAGATGAAGATGCATTTGTATACACACAACTAAAAGAAGCAGGAGCAGTTCTGGTAGGGAAGTTTACGCTCGGTGCGTTGGCCATGGGTGATTATTGGTATGGAGGAAGAACCAAGAATCCATGGAATACTCGTTTTGGGTCATCCGGATCATCAGCCGGGTCTGCATCTGCAACAGTAGCGGGGTTGGTACCCTTTGCCATCGGCACAGAAACCTGGGGTTCTATCATTTCTCCTTCATCAACTTGTGGTGCCACTGGACTCAGACCTACATTCGGCGCTATCAGTCGCTCTGGAGCAATGACATTGAGTTGGAGCTTAGACAAAGCAGGACCAATTTGTAGAAGCGCAGAAGATGCCGCTATCGTTTATTATTATATCAAAGGAACAGATGGAAAAGACAAGAGTGCGGTGAATATGCCATTCAATTACAAGCCGAATACAGATATCAAAAAAATGCGGATCGGTTATGCAAAGAATTATTTCGATAGAATTACAGATACCAGCAGAACAGAATTGAAAGTGCTGGAAGCCTATCGTAAAATGGGTGTAGAATTAATTCCGGTTGATTTTCCCGATAGCACTGTTTATCCATTTAATATCATGGATGTGGTGATCAGTGCAGAATGTGCTGCCGCGTTTGATGATTTTACCCGAAAAGATATTGACGACTTAATGACCCGACAATTTTCATTCGATTGGCCCAATACTTTCCGCGTGTCAAGACTGATTCCTGCAGTTGAATATATCAATGCAAACAGACATCGTCTATTATTGATGCAAAAAGTAAATGAAGTCATCAGTCAGTTTGATGTGATCATTTGTCCAACCCGCGGAAGTGGTAATCAATCTGCCATCACAAATCTTACAGGTCATCCTGTGATTTGTTTTCCAACCGGATTTGATAAAAGATTCAATACGCCAACCAGTATTACGTTGATCGGAAAATTATTTGATGAAGCCAGCATTCTTGCTGCTGCAAAAGCATATCAACAAGCAACCGCTTGGGAAGAGATACATCCGCCCGCTTATCAATAAAACAGTACAACAAAAAGCCCGGATTCCGGGCTTTTTTCGTATTGTTATAAATCGTTTTACTCCCCCATATGGTCTTAAAATCCAACAGTAACATTATCCTTCTTATAGTAGGGGCTGTTTTGCTCTTTCTCTTCACTATGTTTGGGGCGTACAGACTTACGCAGTTCAGTGATCAAATTTCAAAACCCGATTTTTTTGTTTTAGCCGACTCTTCAGATTATTTGCCACAAGTGGCGATGAAGCTGTTTAGCGAGCGCCCGGATAAAATTACTGATGGATTTTTCAATGCAGGGTTTACACAATACCGTTGGTGGGTATTGGTAAATCTCACCCCTAAAGAAAAAGCTTGGTTACAAATTGCCAATCCGCACATCAACGAGATTCGTATTTATGAAGAAGAAAAAGGTGAGTGGAAACAGACTTCAGTATCAGGGGATTATTACCCATATGCCCAAAGACTTTTCGACGATCCCGATTTCTGGATTCCGATACAACCAAAACAGCAACGTATTTTGATGCGGGTAGATAAAAAAGGAGAATCGCTCAACATCCCATTAAGGCTTATAGCAGATCATGCATTGGCACCCTACCTTGCCAATAGGAATTTCTTTCATGGAATCTTTTTTGGATGGATTATTTTTCTATTGATGTTGAATGCTTTTTTATGGATTGCACTTAAAGACCATATTCATCTTTTTTATATTCTTTATGTGTCTTGTTCCGTTTTTTGGATCATTGCCCAATGGGGAATCGGTTTCCGATTTTTCTGGCCGGAGTGGACAGACTTCACCGCAAAAGCACGCCCATTTTTTTCCAATATCTCGTATATCTTTTTACTGGAGCTCACCGCAAGATTCTTTACAATACCTCATACACAACCCTTGTATACGAAAGCCATTAGATGTGTGCAGTCATTATTGGTGATATCAAGTGTGGGCTTATTATTAACAGATTATCAGAACAGTTCTACTTTGCTGCGCTACATTTTTTTGACAAGTATGAATATTATTTGGATCGTAGCAGCAATACTGATCATTTTATTTATATCGAAGAGCTATAAAAAACAAAAAACACTCTCTCTGTTTTTTCTGACTGCGATCGGATTTTTTGCGGCCTATGTATTACTGTTATTATTATCACAGTACAGCCTAGATGGACAGTGGATGTTTTTTGCCAATGTTTATGGTGCTCCGGTGGGTTTTTTGGGTGAGAGCACCATCCTCTCTTTTGGTCTTTCACAGCGTTATAATGTCTATAAAAAAGAAAAAGAGCAGGTGACACAAGCATTAGAAAAAGAAAAAAGAGAAGTTGCCGATAAGATGATTCAAACACAAGAAGAAGAAAGGAACAGATTGGCTCGAGAATTGCATGATGGATTGGGTGGATTGTTGGGCGGAATAAGAATTGGTGCACACCATCGATTAAAAACCGATCCTGAAACACAGCTTTGGATAGGAGAACAACTGGACATGGCTGTTACAGACTTACGGAATATAGCACACGATCTGATGCCGGTGCAATTGCAAGAGCAAGGCTTGGATAAGATTCTGGAAAAAACGGTGGCCAGATGGAACAACGGCGAAGGATTCAAGATAAGATATAGCAGTCAGCTGAAAACGAGGTATCCACTGAGAACAGAAGCAGCATTGTATAGAATTGTATTGGAGTTGTTGCACAATATCAAGAAACATGCGGAAGCAACAGAGGTGAATATAGAAATATGGGAAGATGAAAAAATGAACAAACTAACTTTGCTGGTAGAAGACAACGGCAAGGGCTTTGATATAGGAAAAGAAGAAGGGATTGGTTGGAAAAGCATTCGCCAACGTGTTCAGTACATGAATGGGAAGGTGAATTTGGACTCTAGCCATCTTGGATCAACCGTTATCATAGATGTATCTATGGAAAAAGAAAACTGATAACATGAGAAAAGTAAGTGTAGCCATTGCAGATGATCATAAGATATTTGCAGAGGGCATACAAAGTGTGACCAAAGAGATTGATTGGATCGAATGGTCGGGATCGGCACACAGTGCATTAGAGGCGATTGCTCTATTTAGACAAAAGCAACCGGAAGTATTGTTGCTTGATTATCATTTACCGGATGGAAAGGGGTCTGAAGTAACTGCAACACTGATCAAAGATTTTCCGAAAGCGATTATTCTGATATTGAGTATGGAGCATGACAATGATATTATTCATCAATGTAAATCTGCTGGTGCGCGAGGATACCTTATCAAAAATCTTTCTTCAGATGAATTATTGGAAGCCATTCAACATTCTATCCAAGGAGAAGAGATTTTTATGTGGGCTCCTGAAAAACCAACCACTGCCAAACATGCAGATGTGTTGAGCAAAAGAGAAAAAGAGATCATATACCTGATCACACAGGGCTTTACAAGTCAGGAAATAGCAGAGAAGTTATTTTTAAGCACTTACACGGTAGATACCCATAGAAGAAACATTCTTCGCAAACTGGATTTAAAAAATACAGCAATGATGGTGTTGTATGCACAGCAACATCAGTTATAAAAACAGCATTTACTTATAGGATGTTTGTATATTTATACAAACGATTCCATATGAGAAATATCCTGTCTTTTCTACTGGTTTTTTCTTTTTCTACTGCACTCATAGCACAGGACTTTTCTGCTTTTGAAAAGAAACAGTTTATCAGAGGAAATGACACGCTGAACTATCGCATTTTGTATCCTGCTAAATACAAAAAACATAAAGCCTATCCGCTGGTGATGTTTTTACATGGTTCAGGAGAAAGAGGAAACGATAACGAAGCCCAACTCATACATGGTGCCAAAGTCTTTCTGGAACCCAAGAATCGTAAATACATGGAAAGCATTGTCATTTTCCCACAATGTCCAAAAAACGTGACCTGGTCCAAGTATAAAAGATCTGCTGAAAAACAATGGGCTGCTGTTGATTCAGAAGGGGATGCTCCCGCTCCCCAACAACTCGTAAAAGCATTGATGGATAGTTTGGTGGACAACAGACATGTGAATCATCGTAGGGTTTATTTGGGCGGATTGTCTATGGGTGCATTTGGCGCTTACGATATGTTACGCCGCTATCCTGATTATTTTGCAGCAGCTTTTCCTATTTGTGGTATTGCTGATATTCCCTTGCTCGTACAAAATGCCAAACAGGTTCCTATGTGGATTTTCCATGGAGAAAAAGACCCCGTTGTATCGCCTGAGCCTAACAGAGAACTATACAAAGCACTTATGACCGCCGGAGCTAAAGATGTTACTTATTCAGAGTATCCTGGAGTGGGTCATGATAGTTGGACCAATGCTTTTGCAGAACCCAAATTATTGCCTTGGTTATTTTCGCATAAAAAGAAGGTTTCCAAAAAATAAACACCGTCAACATACAGTGAGGAAGAAAATCAACACATTCATTTTACTTGCTGTTGCGTTATGGTCGTGCAGCATTACAAAAAAATTTGTAACACCATCTATTCAACCTAAAAGCCTGAAACTGGTTGACGTATATGATATTCCTTATCAATTATCTTTTCAGCAAACAACAGTTGGCGGACTATCAGGTATCGACTTTGATAGTACCGAACAATTATTTTATACCATCTGTGATGATAGATCTGCGTTGCAACCGGCTCGTTTTTATGGCATGAAGATCATGTTCTCCGATAAGAAAATTGATACCATTATTTTTCAACAAGCAGTTACATTGCAACAACCCAATGGTAAAGCCTATCCATCATCCAAAGAAAATCCACAGCAAACACCCGATCCGGAAGCCATTCGTTACAATCCAATTACACAACAATTGATTTGGACCAGTGAAGGCGAAAGAATCGTGACAGTAAAAGACACGGTGATAGCAGACCCTTCTATTCAAGTCATTGATCGATCTGGAAAATATATTCGCTCTTTTTCATTACCCGAAAACCTGCGAATGTCTTATCTCGAAAAAGGTCCGCGAAGAAATGGTGTTTTGGAAGGAGCCTCTTTCGCAAATAATTACCAAACATTATGGGTAAGCTTGGAGGAACCGCGACATGAAGACGGTCCTCAAGCAGCATTAGAACCCAACAATGCATGGGTTCGTTTCTACAAGTTCGATGTTACAAAAGGAAAGTCTGTTGCACAATACGCATATAAGTTAGATGCTGTTGCATATGCACCAAATCCGACCGGAAGTTTTATGGTGAATGGAATTCCGGATATCATGGATATTGGTTACAACAAGCTACTGGTAATGGAAAGATCTTTTTCTACAGGAAGATTAGCATGCACCATTAAAATTTTTGAAGTAGATCTGAATGAGGCTGCAGATGTTAGCAATATCGAAAGCTTGAAAGACAACCCACCGCAAAAGCCCCTGCGCAAAAAATTATTATTGAACATGGATGAACTGGGGATCTATACTGACAATGTTGAAGGAATGTGTTTAGGACCCAGACTAAAGAACGGCAAACGATCTTTATGGATGATCGCAGATAATAATTTTTCTGCAGCAGAAAGAACACAAGTTTTTTTGTTTGAAGTGAATGAATAGTTATGAAACAAGCGCTGTATTTTTTACTATTGCTATTGATTGTTTCCTGTCAGGAACCATCAGATAAGGGAAACCCGCATGTGGTCATTGAAACGAAATATGGAGAAATAGAACTTGAATTGTACGCGAATAAAGCACCCATTACTACTGCAGCATTTTTAAGCTATGTGGATTCGGGGTTTTATGAGAATACTTCTTTCTATCGCGTATTGAATGTCAACAACCAGCCCTCCAATGCACCCAAGACAGAAATCTTGCAAGGAGGGTTATGGCGAACCAAGAATGAAAAAGCGAGAAGTATTCCCGGAATTCCACATGAGCCCACCGGAAAGACCGGTGTGAAACACAAGGATGGCGTGATTTCTGTAGCAAGATTGGCACCCGGAACAGCCGGCAGCGAATTTTTTATTTGCATAGAAGACCAGCCCGGACTAGATGAGGGCGGAGAAAATGTAGAGGACAAATTAGGGTATGCAGCTTTTGGAAAAGTGATCAAGGGAATGAGCATTGTTCGAAAGATCTATATGCAAAATGACCGAAACCAATACCTAGACCCACCTGTTGCGATATATAATGTCAAACGCAAGTAGTATTTCTAAAAAATGAGATATAAACTACTCATTTTCAGGTATTTTTTATAGACTTAAACAAGTCTAACTTTACCATATAATGCGCAAAAGGATTTTTAGTTATGGCCTCTTGTTGGCGTTGGTATTATTCATCTTCGGAAGTACGGGACTAATGGCTCAGGAAGCAGACTTAACCCAACAGGTAGACAAGTTTGCTGATACTACGGGCGGATATGGATTCATGTATCTCTCCACTACTTGTATTGAATGTAATCCCAAAGGGTCTGCGCACTATAAAAAATTTGCGATTATCAGTGGATTTTATAAAGCCCGTGATTTTTATAGTTCCGTTGCTACAAGATCAGTCGCTCATTTTAAAAACAAGTTTGAAAAGCTGGGTTATTTTAAAGACAAGGTAACGCAGACTTGGAAGTCGCCCAGGTTATTTACAACCTTGCAGGAGATCATAGAATATCGTGATGATCTGATCGCAAAGTTGAAATCAGAAAATTATGTGGTCGTTTTTTTTGACGATCGAATTAATACAGAGGTACTTGAACGCGAGTAAGAAAGTTTATGTTGCAAGATGGTTGTGGGTAATATTACCCCTAATCGTGGGAACAGCAATATACCTGAAAGGGAGAACCGTTCCGGTATTGTTTGAAAAATGGTTGTTGTATACCTCAAAAGAGACAAGCTCTTTTCCGGGTTCAATATGGATTCCTGATTATTTGTGGTGTGTTTCCTTGTGGATGGCAATGGTATTGGTTTGGGATGGCTGGCAAAGGATTCCAATGAGTTGGAAAATTGGACTTGCATTGATGGTTTCAGCAACAGAATTATTTCAATGGCTGGGCTGGATCTATGGCACAGGAGATTGGATCGATGTATTGATGTACCAAATGGCGATTTTAACTGTATATATCCTACACCAAACAAAAAAAACATGAGAAAAAAAACACACTTGTTGGCAATATTGGTTGTATTGTCTTACGGAGCATTGTATCTGGCAAGTTCTGCACCAAAAGCCGTTGCTCCTGCTCCTATAGCAACGATAAAAGCACCCAATTACGATTTTGAACCACCCCAAAAAGCACCCGCAAAATCTGCTCAGGTGGTATTCCTACTAGTGGATCCCGCATATCAAGAGAAATTTGCTTACTCAGGCTATAAAATATTCAGTGATTTTTCGAAAGCAATGTCAGCTGATTACAATGAGTCATTAACTGCAAAGGGTTATTCTGTTCGTGGTCCATTTGAGTATTATGATCAAGTGGTTTATAATGATAAAAAAGAAAGTGATCTATTGCTTCAGGTAGAAATTGACTTTGATATCAATAGTGCTAATGTAAACTGGAATGCCTATAATCAATATGTTTCAGGAACAGGAAGAAATGCTGTGTTTAACACAGCATACACATATGCGGGGTTCTTTATTTTATCAGGAAAGGTAAACCTGGTTGCAGCAGAGCCGTTAACAAAAGAGAAACTGTGGGCCAAGAGTATTCCTTTGAAACAAAAGCAGGTGTATATAGCACCGGTATACGGTAGTCAGGATAGAAGTTTTAATATCGGCTTCAGCCGCGATCCAGGCGTAATTAACCCGATGATCGAAGCTTTGCAAGATTATTACAAGCAGGTATTCAATACCTCATGGAATCACTTGGATCCGAATGAATTGGCTCCATTGAAGAAGGAAGTGCTGGAAATAAGGGAAAAAAAGAAATACTAATCAGGTTTAATACCCATCCAAACCATAATAGCCATCCGCATCAGGCGGGTGGCTTTTTTATATCGATAAAGAAAAAATTGAGAATATCTTGTAACATAAATGCAGACTCTGCGATTAGATAACAAGACTACAGGCAAACATCTTTGGAACCGGTAAAAACAATAGCAAGCGAGGAAATTGTGGAGCGGTGTAAAAAAGGCGATTCAACAGCTTTTTCTGCACTCTATCAGCTTCATTCCAAGGAAGTGTACAATACTATTTATAGGCTTGTACCCCATACCGGAGAAGCAGAAGATCTTTTACAGGAGGTATTTGTCGCAGCTTTTCAAGCCATTCACCGGTTTGAAAATACGGGAGGATTCAGAGCCTGGATCAAAAGGATTGCCATCAACCAATCTATTTCCTGGATCAGAAAACAAAAAGTAAGATGGGTAGAACTGGAAGATAATGACAACCACTGGAAAGAGGAAGAAAGTATCGATGAGTCTGAATTTGTATTCAAAGTAGAAGAGGTAAAAAAAGCCATAGAACAATTACCCGATTCAAACAGAACCATTGTACAACTATACCTGTTCGAAAGTATTCCACAGGAAGAAATTGCACAGATATTGGGAATTTCTTACAATAATGTGAGGATACAATACCATCGATCAAAACAAAAAATATTAAAAAGTTTACAAGCAGGAGGTGTAGCATGAGTAGTGAACTAGAAAAATTCATACAGCAAAACAGAGAAGCGTTTGACGATCGTGTTCCCGGAGCAGAGGTATTGTCTCGTATCCAGGAAAGAATGAACCAAGCACCTGTAAAAGAAGATCGTCCTAAAGCGTTGGTGATCTCTTTCGGCACCTTACGTATGGCAGCAGCAGCTTGTGTACTGGTGTTGGCGGGCTTTGCCATATGGTGGGTGAATCAAGACGAATCAACAGCAGAGGTATTGGTAGCAGGTAAACAAGTTCAAGAACAGCAAAATACAACACAGTCAATAACAAAATCGGCGGCGGTTCAACCGAATACAGTCAATGATTTGTCAACCCCAGTAAAAGACTTTGACTTAGCTGCTCAACAACTTGTCAAAGAAAATGAACAACAAAAACAAATGTTGTTTGCCAGTTTGGGCAATATGGAATCACCCAGTACACGTATAGCAGCTGCAATGAAAGCATATCGTATGCAGGAAGCAGATAAGGAAATTGTAGATGCATTGGTAAGCACGATGAATGAAGACCCTAGTACCAATGTAAGATTGGCAGCATTAGAAGCGCTCTCTCGTTTTCATAGAGAAAACTATGTGAAGAAAAAATTGATTGCTTCCTTAAAAAAACAAAAAGATCCAATGGTTCAAATAGAGTTGATACATGTTTTGACAGCAATGAAACAAAAATCTATTCTTGACGACCTGCAGAGAATGGTACAGGATGAAAATACCAATGAAGCAGTTAAAGAACGTGCTTATTCTAGCATATTAACACTTGGCTCATAAAACTACAGACGATCTCTGGTTCATGCATGACAAGAACGTCTGGATTATTATCATAAAACCATAAAAACGAAAACAAAAAATGAAAAAGTTTATAGTCACCACTATTGTAGCATTGATCGCCACTACTGCAGCGTTTGCACAGGATTATAAGATCGCTAAAAGTTCAGGAAAACTCATTATCAATTTACCGGGTGTATCTGTAGAAGGATATGATGGTAATGAGATTATTTTCTCTTCCAGCAAAACGAAAAGTGAAGATGATGAGCGAGCTAAAGGTCTTCGCCCAATCAGCGGATCAGGATTAGAAGATAATACCGGCATTGGAATCAATGTTACAGATAAAGGAGGCAACATTGAAGTGAGCCCGGTAGGGAAAGGAGATAATAAGATCAAGATCAAAGTACCAAAAGGAGTATCCATCTCTTATGCTTTCAATAAAGTGATGCACCATTCTACCGCCTCTTTCAAAAATATCGAAAGCGAAATCGAAATATCTGCGTTGTACAATGATGTAGAGTTGGAAAATACCACAGGACCTCTTACTGTTAAATCTGTTTACGGAGGCATAGAAGCAAAATTGGGTCAAAATATCAAAGGACCTATCTCATTGATATCTGTTTACAAACATGTAGATGTTGCTATGCCAACTGCTACAAAGGCCAACCTAAAAATGAATACTTCTTGGGGAGAAATCTTAGCATCTGCAGACTTTAAAATTGATATTGAAAAATCCGGTGACATGATTAAGTACAGCGAAAACAATATCAAAGGAAAGTTAAATGGTGGCGGAATTGATATGACGCTTACTTCCAATTACGGAAAAGTGTACCTGCGCAAAGCCAACTAATACAATCACATTTCTAAACAAACTTGTATGAAAACGATACTCACTGTATTGTGCTGTACCCTGCTGTGCCTTGTTCAGGCACAACAGACCATCACCAAAACATATCCGATAAAATCCGGTCAACAATTGAACTTATCATTTGACTACCCTAAAGTTGTTAAACTAAGCACCTGGGATAAAAATGAAGTTTCCATTACCGCAACTGTTAGCATTAATAACGGAGAAAACAATGAAGCATTTCAGTTGATTGAAACAATTGAAGGAAATACACTATCCGTTAAGAACATCATTAAAAACATGGACAAACTGCCCAAACGTTATACTGTGATGAAAGACGGAAAGAAAACTGTATTTACTTCTAAAGAAGCGTACAAAGAATTTACTGCTGATCTAAAAGGAGCTAAATATTATTCCGAAGGAGTAGATATCGAAATCACACTAGAGGTTAAAGTACCGGAAAGTCTGGCAAGTACTTTTGTAAAAGCTACGTATGGTATTGTAGAGTTGTCTAATTTCAATGGACAATTAAAAGCAGATGCAACTTATGGAGGTATTGATGCCTCTATCAATGAAGCAACTACCGGAAAATTATCTGTCACCACTCATTACGGACAGATCTATAGCAATCTGAAATTGAATATTACTGAAAAAGAAGAAAAGGATTTTTATACTTCTATCACATTAGCGCCCGGTAAAGGACCTGCTTATTCTCTGAAGTCTACTTACGGCAATCTTTACCTACGTAAATCTGTTAAATAACCACGCAGACTGTTTCAACAGTTCGCACTATTCTCATGTGTATGAAAGCCGCAGCAATGCGGCTTTTTTATGCACTCATTAAACGTTTATCAAAACAAATACCCGTGTTTTTTTAACAGCAGATTGACAAAACTTTAGGCTCCCTTTCGCAATTGCAGGCACGATGCTTGGATATATAATAGTGTATAGAATCCTGAACATAAAATATACTATTATGAAAACAATGAAATGGACAGTAACAATTTTATCGGCGATGTTTTTGCTGGTATCTTGTAGTCGTACAGCCTATGTTCAAAAAGACAACGATGTTGATTTTAGTAAAATAAAAACATACAGTTGGGTAAGAACCCAGGCTGATAAAGAAACAGCGAATACATCAACAACAAATGATGATCTCACAAACAGAAAGATCAGACAATCTATTGATCGAAGTCTGACTGAGAAAGGCTGGAAAGAAGTAAAGAACAATCCGGATGTATATCTGGTATATGATGTGATAATTGAAAAAGAAAACAAGATCGATCGTAATGCCGTGTATTCACAATCGTTTACAAGATGGTTCTTTAATCCGGCAAGCAGAAGATGGGTACCTGTGTTTTATCCCTCTAGCTTCCTTGGTTATGATGAAAATACAAGAACAGTCAAAGAAGGAACATTAACATTGACTTTAATGGATGCAGACACAGATAAAACCATCTGGCAAGGTTGGACAACGTCTGAAATCAATGGAAGAAAATTAAGCGATAAACAGATCGATAATAAAGTAAAAGCGATCGTAAAGAAATTAGGAGAATAATTATTGATCATGAGAACAAAGCCGTTTCAGCAATGAAGCGGCTTTAGTTTTTGGAAGAAAGCTGGTCAATACGAGATTGCAAAAGATGTTTTTCCGCCTTTGAATCAGTAATAGCTAATGCCTTTTGTAAATAATTCTTCGCATTTGTTTCATCACTGAGCTTCATATACAGATAACCTAATACAGCACTGTATTGTGGATCATGCTTAATAAGCATCTCTATTCCGGGTATCGCTAAAACAGATTGAATGGCTTTTTCCGTTTCCCCCATACAGTGAATCACAAGCGATCGATTCAAAAAGATAACAGGTGAGCTGTCTATTTGAAGAAGCAAGTCATACCACTGCAACAATTGTTGCCAATTGGTATCACTGTAGTTGGAAGCTTTACAATGCTCAGCTGCAATGGCCGCTTCTAAATGATAGCGTGTAAGTGATTTACCAGAAGAAGCCATATTGAGATAGTAATAACCAACACCTATTAATTCTTGGTCCCATAAAGTTCTGTTTTGCTCTTCTAAAACAATGATTTCATGGTGATCAGAAGATCTGCTATTGAAACGGGAAGCATGTAAGCACATCAAAGCCAATAAAGCTTGATTAGTCGGGTCTGAAACGGCTTTATGCTCTGCAATAATCTTTGCGCAACGCATAGCTTCTGTACAAAGATCTTTTCGAATGATTTCATCGGCTTTTCTCGAAGAATACCCTTCATTGAACAACAAATACAAGATGGTTCGAACAGCTTCTATTCGATCTTGTAAAGCTTGTCCGGCGGGTATTTCCAAAGGAATGGATTGATCGGCCAAAAGCAATTTGGCACGACTTATTCTTTTTTGAACTACGGCTTCTGTTAACACCAATGCTCGTGCTATTTCGCTAATCGAAAATGAAAACACCAGTTTTAAAGTAAGGGCAATCTGGTCTTCTGTTTTCAGTGAGGGATGACAACAGGCAAAGATCATGCGTAATTCACTATCGCTGATCTCGTGTTCATGAAAGAAAGTTGTTACTTGTTCACTATAATCACTTGTTTGCTGTGATTGTACATAGCGAGTATGATAGTTGATCCTTCTAAGTAAATCAATGGCTTTGTTTTTAGCCGTTTTCATCAACCATGCTTCCGGTTGCTCAGGAATTCCCTTTAGTTTCCACTGTTGAAATGCTGTAATGAAAGATTCTTGAACAACATCTTCGATCAGATTTAAATGTTTGAACCCTGCAAGGTGAGATAAAACAGCAACCATCCTTCCCGCTTGTTGGCGGAAAAGATGGTCGATGAGTTGTTCTGTGGGTTCTAAATGCTTCATTATTGAAACACTACTACATCACGAACTTCAACAGAACCGCCGATGGGAAGGTCCGGACAACCTTTTGCGATCTCAATAGCAGCATCGATGGAATCGGCCTTTACAATGAAAAATCCACCCACCATCTCTTTACTTTCAATAAACGGTCCGTCTGTTACTACATTAGCCTTGTGTAATGTTTTGCCGGTAGGCATCAATGCCTCACCAGAAACATAAGTACCATTGGCTTGGAGCTGACCAATCCAGGCAAACCACTTTTCCATGTTTTGTTGCATTTCTTCAGGAGAAGAAGTAAAAGGGTCTAAACCACCGCGAAAAAGGAACATAAAATTGCTCATACAAGTTGTTTTAAGGATTTAATGAAACGGTTTACTATTAACAGACGATCAGTAAAGACCGAATCAGACAAAAAGATAAAAATTTTTTTAGCGGAAAAAAGAAAACAAACGTTAAGCTATTGGAAAGAAAGATAAGTGTGGTCAAAAAGGCTTGTAAGCATACACTATTTCATAAGGTTGCTTTTTCAGCTCAGGAAGTATTTCACCGATCTTCAGGTTCTTTTTTTGTGGCGTTGGTTCACAAACCCAATATTGTTCACCATTGTAAACGATGGGGGTTCCTGTTGCTCGTTCAAAATGCACTGCTACAGTAATGTGAGTTGGGTATGACAAAACAATCATCGGTAGATTGTATATCTCTTTTATAATATTAAAGAAGAATGCAGAACGGTCTTCACAATCACTGTACTCGTAGAATAAAGTTTGTTCGGCAGATAATCTTCTTTCTTTACCATAAGCCTTGGTGTCTGTTTCGAATAAAAACGCGGAACGGGTGAACTGCATCAGGTAATCAACACCTTGTTGATGTGTCATGCCCTTCACGGCTTCACGAAGTACAGGAATCAGTGAGTTGTAAGTAGTCTGACTTAATGGAATACTGAATTGAGAAGCATATTCTACTACCGGATAATTAGTAAATATCTTTTGCATTTGCTGGTCTAATACCACATTGAAACGGTAGTCTTTATTTTTATAATCGAATTGGAGCTGCTTAACAGTATAGTTATTCTTCTTTAGAGTGGGTAGGCTGGTTACTTTATAGGAGAAACGATTTGTGCCACCAACACCTAAGGAGAGTGTGGTGAAAGTCATCGCATCAAAATTTACATTGCTGTTATAATCATGGTAGTTCAAACAAACATATTGTTGATCCCCCGCCATATAATAAGGGACATCATAAATGATTTCTTCACTTCTTACATATAACAACAGGGTGTCGTTTCGAAAACGAGTGGTAGAAGAATACCCTGATTCGTTTAGCAAAAACCATTTGAACAAAGTATAACGGTGGTAATTGGCGGCTTTAGGACTTAACTTTTCTGCGGTGGTTCTGATGAGTTGATAATAAAACCAATCATCCAACTTTTTTTGATCGCGATACTGAACCAGGGTTTGTATCATGGGTTGATAGAGCCCTTTGAGCATGTTCTCATAAAACCCACCGATACTTTTTTTGGAAAGCGTTTCTTCAAAAGGAACATTTAGGGATGGGTCAATGGGGAACGATAAGCTATCGCCATAAAAATCAACCACTAGAAAAGATTGATCAGAACGGTTCTGTGAAAAGGCCGTGGATATGTATAAAACCGTGATTATAAATAATATGTAAACCTTTTTCGCCAAATTCAATGTGTTCGTGCCTAATGAATTTACGAAATGGTAACAATTATTTAATATTAAATCTGCTTACAATGACATAAATCATTGATTTACAATACCTCGGGAGCCCTTTGCAATACGCTTTTATGATAAAATCACGAATGATAAGTGGAGTATTTAGAAGAAACACTAAGCAAAACCAATCACAAAGCTGGTACCTTTTCCTACCTCACTGCTCACTTCAATGGTTCCTCCCATGCTGATAATATGATTATACACTAAGTACAAACCAATACCCTTGCTATCTGCATGATCATGAAACTGCTGATGTTTAGCAAAAATTTTATCTTTTACCTTTTCCATATCAAAGCCACTTCCGTTATCGGTAATACTTAAGAATTGTTTTTCATCTTCTACCCAACTGTGAAAGTCGATAAGAGGATTTCTACCGGGCATTGCGTATTTGATAGAATTGGTGATTAGATTTAAGAAAATGCTTTCCAGATAGGCTTTTTTAAAAAGAACAGAAGGAAGTGCCTTAAAATCTGTTTGAATAATGGTTCGTGAATCAATGATCAGACTACTGATAGAGTGCGTTACTTTTTTCAATACTTCTTCAAAAAGAACAGATTCTTTTTCGTTGTTTAAGCGATCATTTTCTGCCAGCACATCTACATAATCATTCAATGTTTCTTTCAACTGCTCGGTACCCGATTTTAGAATCGATAAAAATTGTTGTACCTGTTTGTCTTCTATATTTCTTTTGTTCAGCAAGTCAAAAACATTCAACAAGTTATTGACCGGCGAACGAAGATCATGTGAAGTAGTGTAAGACAAGCGTTTTAGATCGTTATTCAATGCCGTTAATTCTGCAATGAGTTTATTTCTGTCTTCTTCTTCTTTCTTTTTGTGTGTAATGTTTTTGGCAATAGCATATACGAGCCCTTCTTCTGTTACTGGCATGGAGGTCCAATATAACCAAACAATATTGCCGCTTTTGGTGATGTAACGATTTTCAAAATGATAAAGAGGAGAACCGTTTAATAATTCTTTACGATGTTGAGCCGTTTTATCTTGATCATCGGGGTGAATAAAACTGGAGATCTTGCGAAACATCAATTCCTCATCTGAATACCCTAAAACTTTTGAGACAGCACTATTAATCTTTTTAAAATAGCCATCATAACCTGCAATGCAAAATAGATCTGCAGAGAGTTCGAAGAAGTTTTCAAGATGATAAGATGAAATGTTGATATCTGATCTGGAATTCAAGTCCATTGCACAAAAGAATTGATAAACACTTTCTTTGTAAATATAATACATCATTGTTTACAGGTAAAGCTGTTTGGTCAATAAAATTCTCAGTAACATAACTAAGATCTCGCTTAACTTTATCTGCTTTTCTTAAGTGTAAAAACATGCCATTCAAACTCAATTCATCATACTCTCCTGCTGGTGATCAACCGTCTGCCATTGCACAATTAACGGATGCAATTCTGAGTGGTGAGCAATACCAAACATTATTGGGTGTAACCGGAAGTGGTAAAACCTTTACCATGGCGAATGTGATTCAGAATGTGCAAAGACCTACATTGGTATTGACTCATAATAAAACACTGGTAGCCCAATTGTATGGTGAGTTCAAACAATTCTTTCCGGAAAACGCCGTGGGGTATTTTGTAAGTTATTACGATTACTATCAGCCGGAGGCTTATATGCCAGTGAGTGATACCTATATTGAAAAAGATCTGAGCATCAATGAAGAACTGGATAAACTTCGTTTACAAGCCACATCACAATTATTGAGTGGCAGAAGAGATATCATTGTTGTTGCAAGCGTAAGCTGTATTTATGGTATGGGTAATCCTACAGAATACGAAAACGGGATTATTCGCATTCATAAAGGACAAATCATATCGCGCCAAGGATTTCTCCATCAGTTGGTGAATGCCTTGTACAATAGAAGTCAGGAAGAGTTTAAGCGTGGCACTTTCCGTGTGAAGGGTGATACGGTTGATATCAACTTACCTTATGTAGATTTCGGATATCGCATTACATTCTTTGGTGATGAGATCGAAGAAATAGAGAGTATTGAAACAGCATCTAGCAAAAGAATTGGCTTAATGGACAATGCCGCCATCTTTCCCGCCAATCTCTATCTCGCACCTAAAGACATGATTCAACAGGTGATGAATGAGATTCAGGATGAGATGATGGCACAGGTAGAATATTTTAAAAATACCGGAAAGTTCATCGAAGCTCAGCGTATCAAAGAACGAGTAGAATATGATCTTGAAATGATCCGTGAATTGGGTTATTGCAATGGTATTGAAAACTATTCCCGCTTTTTTGATCGAAGAAAACCGGGTACACGTCCGTTCTGTTTGTTGGATTATTTTCCCAAAGATTTTTTATGTGTGATTGATGAGAGTCATCAAACCATTCCGCAAGTAGCCGGTATGTATGGTGGCGACAGAAGTAGAAAATTGGTGTTGGTTGATTATGGTTTCCGTTTGCCCAGTGCGATGGATAACCGCCCGTTGAATTTTCATGAATTTGAATCGTTGATCGGACAAACAGTTTTTGTAAGTGCAACACCCGGTGATTATGAATTGGAGAAAACAGGTGGCGTGGTAGTAGAGCAAGTAGTACGACCTACCGGATTATTAGATCCTCCGATCGAGATCAGACCTAGTGTGAATCAGATCGATGATCTTTTGGATGAAATTGATAAGCGTGTAAAAAAAGGAGACCGTGTTTTAGTAACTACGCTTACCAAACGAATGGCTGAAGAGATGGATAAATACCTCGGTCGAATCAATATCAAATCCAAATACATTCATAGTGATGTAGACACGCTGGAGCGTGTAGAGATTCTTCGCGACCTGAGATTAGGCGTTATAGACGTGTTGGTCGGAGTCAATCTTTTAAGAGAAGGATTGGATCTTCCGGAAGTGTCACTAGTGGCCATATTGGATGCTGATAAAGAAGGATTTCTGCGCAATGAAAGATCGTTGACACAAACAGCAGGACGTGCGGCCAGAAACGTTGATGGATTGGTCATTTTTTATGCAGATAAGATGACAGAAAGCATGCAGCGAACGATTGATGAGACAACAAGGAGAAGAGAGAAGCAGATCGCTTATAATATTGAACATGGCATCACACCTAAAACGGTTTCAAAAAGTAAAGAGCAGGTATTCGCACAAACTTCTGTATTGGATATTAAAGGATATGACCCATCCAATCCTTATGCTTTGCAAAAAGATGAACCACTGATTCAAACCGCTGCAGAGGAACAAGTAGAATACAAGACCATTCCACAATTGGAGAAAGCCATCAATGCTATTAAAAAACAAATGGAAAAAGCGGCTCGCGATCTAGATTTCATTGAAGCGGCAAGATTGAGAGATGAAATGTTTGCAATGAAGAAAAAGCTTGAAAATTTGTCTGCTTAAAGTTGATCAAATTACCTTTTTTTCGAATTTTCAAATTATCTTGTACTAATTGCCTGCCATGAGAATACTCTGGAAAATCTACCTGTGGATCACGGGATGGAAAGTCCGGGATAATTTCCCGTACCATCTGAAAAAATGCATCGTCATTGTTGCACCACATACCAGTGCTTGGGATTTTGTTATGGGTCTTGCCATTCGAAGTGTGCTCAGACTCACACATGTTAAATACCTCGGTAAAGCAGAATTATTTCAAGGAAAATTTGGTTTCTTCTTTCGAAGTCTGGGTGGTTATCCCGTAGATCGTTTCAATAAAAAAAACATGGTAGATCAGGTAGTAGAACTATTTGATCAGCATGATGAATTTGTATTGGCGTTGTCACCGGAAGGAACAAGAAAAAAAGTGGACCGATTAAGAACCGGTTTTTATCATATTGCCAAGAAAGCACAGGTTCCCATTGTGATGGCTGCGATGGATTTCACTAAAAAAGAAGCTTGGTTTTCCGAACCTTTTCTCACTACCGAAAACGAAGAAGCAGATTTTAAAACGATCATTGATTTTTACGCACCTGTTCAGGGAAAAATACCCGAACAGGGATTGGCGCATTTGAAAGAATCATCATTTGCTTAATTCATGATAACCCCCTGACACATGAACTACCCAAACATTGTTGACAAGTTTTGCGAGTATGAAAGAACAACTCCCGGAAGATTGTTTTTATCTGAACCGGTAAAAGGCGTATATCAAAATTTTACCTGGGCAGAAGCCGGCAAGCAGATCAGAAGTATGGCAGCAGCTTTGCGTTCTTTTGGCTATGGAAAAGATGATAAGATCGCTATTTTAAGCAAGAACTGTGCGCATTGGATCATGGCAGACCTCGCGATTGCCATGGCGGGCTGTGTATCTGTTCCTTTGTATCCTAATATCACTGCGGATGCATTAAGAGAGATCATTGTACATAGTGAGAGTAAGGCCATTTTTATTGGTAAGCTGGATAATCCTGAAGCATTGCGTAAAGGCGTACCGGATTCTTTATTACAGATCACTTTCCCCTTTTATCCAAATCCGGATTGTATCAACTGGAATAATCTTGTAGCAAGTCATGAACCATTACAAGGGGTGCCTGAAATAGATCCTTATTCATTGGCTTGTATTGTATATACATCAGGCACTACCGGACAATCAAAAGGAGTGATGCATACATATCATGCTATGTCATTTGCTGTTCATGCTTTTCTTGATAATTTTCCTGATATCAAAAAGGAAATATTCTTTTCTTATCTACCTCTTTGTCATGTAGCAGAAAGAATGCTTGTAGAATGTGGAACTATTTTCACGGGAAGTACTGTTTATTTTGTGGAGTCACTGGATACATTCGCCGCAAATCTTGCGCATACGCAACCAACGGTTTTTCTGGCAGTGCCTCGTATATGGGAAAAGATGCAAGAGGGCGTACTTAAAAAAATGCCTCAAGAAAAGTTGGATCGTTTATTGAAGATTCCTTTGATCAACATGCTGATCAAAAAGATGATTCGAAAAAAATTAGGATTAGGAAGAGCGCAACATATTTTCACCGGTGCATCGCCGATCAATCCTGCATTATTGTATTGGTATGCGAGATTGGGTATTATTATTCAGGAAGCATATGGCATGACAGAGAATGTTGCACTATCGCATGTCAATAAAAAACATGCGGCAAAATTCGGTACCGTTGGGCAACCCTATGCTGCCGTGGAAGTAAGATTAGGCAAAGACAATGAAGTACAAGTGAAAAGCGCCGCATCCATGTTGGGTTATTATAAAGAACCCGAACTATCGGCACAGTGCTTTGAAGATGATTTTTTGAAAACAGGAGACGAGGGATCGATCGATGCAGATGGATATTTGACGATCACTGGTAGGATCAAAGATCAGTTCAAAACAGGAAAAGGAAAATACATTACACCTGCTCCAATGGAAAATACATTAGGTGCTCATGCTTATGTTGGACAAGTGTGTGTGGTAGGATCGGGTATGTCATCTGCTTTGGCATTGTGTACCCTATCTGAGCAAGCTAAAATGTTGGAACCAACAATTATTGAACCGGAGTTAGAATCACTGTTGAAAAATCTCAATACTCAGCTGGAGCATCATGAGCAATTGGCAAGACTGGTGGTATGTAAAGAGGAATGGAATATTCAGAATGGATTACTGACCCCAACACTGAAGATCAAAAGAAAAAATATCGACCAACAGTATGGCCATGTTTATCAAGAATGGTTGAAATCTGAAAGAATGATCATTTTTGAATAAAATACCGACCACAAAAGGCCTTTTTTGGCACAATATTGTAATAGTTCTTTCGTTATAGTAACCGAATGATCACAATTCAAATCATAAAAGCATGAGAACCAATCGTTTTATCGTGGCAATCGCCTCTTCAGTGCTGTTGTTTTCCTGTGTAAGCAGCAAAAAATTCAAAGAGTCTGAAGCTAAGTACACACAGTTGAGTGGAGCCTACCTGGAAATGCAGGGAAAGTACCGTGAGTTACAAGACCAGATCAAAGACCTGGAGAACCAATTGGCCAAGTCTAAGGGACAAAATACTGAATTGACTGCTCGTAAAGAGGCATTGGAAAATCAGATTGCTGAACTGAATAAGCAGATCGAGTTCTTGAGACAAAATAATACTACAGTATTAAATCAGTTGAAAGATCTTTCTGTTGTTACCGGCGCACAAGCTGAAAGCATTAAGAAGTCACTTGAAAATATTGGCGCTAAGGATTTGTACATCCGTGATCTTCAGAGCTCCATTGCCCGCAAGGATTCATTGAACATGGCTTTGGTAATGAACTTGAAAGGAGCCATCGGTAATTTGAATGATGAAGACATCAACATCAAAGTAGATAAAGGAGTGGTATATGTAGATATTTCTGATAAACTACTTTTCAAAAGCGCGAGCTATGATGTAACTGATCGTGCTAAAGAAGTTCTTGGAAAAGTTGCCAAAGTATTGAATGCACAACCAGAAATCGACTTCATTGTTGAAGGACATACAGATTCTGTTCCTATTAAGAGTGGTGCAATTCAAGATAACTGGGATTTGAGTGTGAAAAGAGCAACAACTGTTGTAAGAATTTTACAGGATACTTATGGCATCGATCCAAAGCGTATGACCGCTGCAGGAAGAAGTCAATATATTCCTCTGAAAGACAATGGCACTGTTGAAGGACGCGCTGCTAACCGCAGAACTCGTATCGTGATTCAGCCAATGTTGGATCAGTTTTTCAAATTGTTGGAGACAAAACCACAACAATAATAGCGCATACTAACCCAACCATATACGCCTACGGAAAAACCCCGCAATTGCGGGGTTTTCTGTTTTATTTATATGGTCAAATAAATTAGGCGATTTCTAAGGCCAAAGATTTTTGTAATTCATTGAAATGACGACTGTCGAGAGCGGCAGCTGCTAACTCCATCATTTGATCCATTACAAATGATGGAACTGTGTTTTGCATCGCTAAGAACCATTCAGAAATTTCTTTGATGTTCAATCCCTTCAACATCCAATAACTATAACGTGCATTTTTATCGGGCGGAAGTGAAGCAACGATTTCCATGGTCAAAGCATGTAATTGCTCATCAGTGTAATGTTGCCAGATCAATTCTTTAATGATTACTTCTTCCATATTCATGTGTGATAAATTAAAGGCGGTGAATTCTGCAAGCGAAAATTGAATTTGCCTTCCAGCAAAAACCTTATCAGACATTTTAATTGCCGCTTCATACTGTTCAATACATCCCTGTAAATGGGCAGCCAGCATATGGTCTTTATCATGTTGTTGTTCAAAGTCTGCAATCACTTCAGGCGCTTTAGCTGCAATGAGACTAAACACTTTCGTGTCTTCTGTATGCGCGTGTCCCTCAAAAAGCCAGATCACTTCCTTTAATAATGAAATGGTATTGGCTGCTTGTTGATCATCAGAAAAATCTGTATGCTGCACCTGTAGCGAACAATGATACAATAAAGCCCTTAATCCTTGATGTATCTGGTGAAACGGATTGTAACGTGTTAATTGATTCATGTGGTTGTTTTAGTGTTTGTGCAAAACTGCAATAACAGTATGCAAACTACTATCACATAAAAGTGTGGTTGGGGATGAGCGGCTAAAAATAAATGATGGCGGTACTATTTTTATTGGAAAGAATCTTACGATCAATACGAATTAAAATTCCTTAATTAGCAGAAGAATTAATACATTTAAGTAACGGAAACGCTGATACCCCTGTAGCGAATTTTATCAAGCAAGCAGACAAGTATGAATTCAATATTTTCCCGAATCGGTATACTTATTTCCGTCTTTTTTTTGTTTTCAGTTATTTCCTCTGCACAACTACCTACTGCCAAACACGGGGTTATCGACCTCCGGAATATAGATCTCTCCAAGCAATCCGTTCCCTTAGATGGCGAATGGGGACTTTGTTGGGAAAAACTTTGTGAACCCGGTACTACAAATGAAAAAATGACGGGGATGATTTCTTTCCCAAAACGATGGGATAATACAATAGTTGGAGGAAGGAAAATTTCTGCCAAAGGGTTTGCATCTTATATGCTTACCATCTTGCTACCTAAAAACGCTTCTAATTTAGCACTAGATATTCCGGATACTTATACTAGTTACAAGCTCTTTGTAGATGATGTAGTATTTGTTCAATCAGGTATACCTGGCGTATCTGCAGAAACAACCAAGCCTAAATGGCAACAATTTACAAGAGAGTTGTTCCTTAAGAAAGACACCGTAAAACTGATTTTACAAGTAGCTAATTTTTTGCACTCTAAAGGAGGTCCTTATAAATCCATCACAATCGGAAATAAAGAAAAACTGTTCAGCAAAAGAAATAAAGACAATGCCTTTAACTATATCCTTACCGGAAGTATTATCATGTGCGGGCTTTTCTTTTTCGGGCTTTACTTCTTTGGTCGTTACGATAAGACCATACTCTACTTTGCACTGTTTTGTATTACCTATAGTTATCGAATCATTGGCACTTCTCAGTATTCATTGCATACGGTCTTTCCGGACCTTCCATGGGCATTCACTATACACATGGAATATCTCTCCTTGTTTGTAAGTGTTATATTCTTTACCCAATACACCCAAAATCTTTATCCAGAAGACTCCAATAAAATCATTACCACAATTGAAATGTGGGCTTGTATCATTTTATCATTGATAACAGTGATCTTCCCTCCCTCAATCTTTACACAGTTGATCAGTCCATTTTTAGTGGTGATGTTTTTTGTAATTGGCCATGCTTTTTATGTTTATGTACTTGCTTTTAGAAGAAAGAGATTAGGTGCAGGTTATGCACTGTTAAGTACGGGTGTGGTGATGATTATTTTCTTGATCATCAATCTCCAGTATTTTGGTTTTGTTGCACCACAAAAGGAACTATTATTTGTTGGATACCTTTCTTTCTTCTTTTTGCAATCGCTCATTCTCTCATATCGATACTCCTATCTCCTCAACAAAGCCAAAAAAGAGGCAGAACAAGGGTTGGTTGCAAAAAGCGATTTTCTTTCCAATATGTCGCACGAAATACGAACACCACTGAATTCAGTGATCGGACTTTCACATATACTATTGGATAATCAACCGAGGGAGGATCAAAAAGAACAGCTCAATGTGTTATTGTTTTCGGCCAATAACTTATTAAATATTGTAAATGATATCCTGGATTATAACAAAATTGAAGCGGGAAAAATCAATTTTGAATACATCGATATGGACCTTATTCAGGTATCACAGGATCTTTTATCGGGACTAAAAACATTGGCAGATGAAAAAGGAATTGACCTGATACTTGAAAAAGATCCTGCATTTAATCAGCGGATCATATCAGATCCAACTCGTATTAGTCAGGTCATTGGTAACCTATTACAAAATGCAATTAAGTTTACACGCAAAGGTCATGTAAAATTGATCATTCATCAAGAGAGAGTACATAAACAACATATCACCCTTACCATAAAAGTAGAAGATACCGGCATTGGTATTGCGGCCGAAAAACAGAAACTGATCTTTGATCGTTTCACACAGGCAGATACATCAACATCAAGAAGTTTTGGTGGAACGGGATTAGGGTTGGCAATCTGTAAAAAGATACTGGAATTACAAGGCTCACAACTACAACTAAAAAGCGAGCCAGGTAAGGGATCGGTATTCTTCTTCACACAAACCTTCCCTATCTCACAAGCTTTCAACTTTACTCAGGAGGAGGTTTCTACAAAAGAGATTGAAAAAGGTCAACCACTCTCCGGAGTTTCATTGCTAATGGCGGAAGACAATGAATTGAATGTGCTTGTAGCAAAAACATTTCTTGAAAAATGGGGCGCTCAAATTGATGTAGCTATTAATGGAGAGGAGGCGATACGAAAACTGGATACTTCCAAACATCAGATCATTTTAATGGATATGCATATGCCGGTAATGGATGGCTATGAAGCCATTAAAGTCATTCGTGGAAAAGGGATTACTATTCCTATTGTTGCACTTACGGCAAGTCTTCCTTCTGAAGTAGAAGAAAGAGCTCGTGATCTTTCCATCAATGCTATTGTTACCAAACCTTTTGAGCCGGATGAGTTTCTCAAATTATTGATCAAGATCCGTCATCGGTGATCTTATATAAATCTGCGAATCATTGTTGCTAATACTGAAGCATCAACTTGTTCGATAGGATGTGGCGTGTTAGGTATTATGTGTAATTCGCATTGTGGCAAAGTGCTGGCTGCAAATTGTGTTTCATCTTGTGATACCATATTGTCTTTATCACCCAGCAAAACCATTGTAGGACACAAAACCTGTTGTAATGTAGCAGTGGTTAGCAAAGGATGTTTACCCAAATCCGATAACATGTCTGCTGTTTTATGAAGTACATCTTTCCAGCGTGCGCTTCCATGTCTGTTAGCTAGTTGCTCTGCAAACGCAGGAACTTTTTGTTCGATCACCTCGGGGCGAAGCATTTTTACTTCTCTAG
Organism: Brevundimonas vancanneytii; assembly: GCA_943368425.1. Classification (GTDB taxonomy): domain Bacteria; phylum Bacteroidota; class Bacteroidia; order Chitinophagales; family Chitinophagaceae; genus Sediminibacterium; species Sediminibacterium vancanneytii_A. The sequence goes on along the minus strand of CALRLC020000005.1, from coordinate 206,040 downwards.
CAGCAATCTCCTCACTCCAATTATACTTCGTTCCCAGCGTTATGATTTTTTTGAATGTTTGTGGATATAGAGATTCTAGATACAATGCCACATATCCACCCATACTATAACCGAAGACCGACGGATTTTTTAATTGATATTTCTCACAATAAGCCATCGTTGCGTTTGCAAATGCCTGCATAGAAAACGGCTCAATAGAATGATCATCGCCGTGTCCGGGAAAATTGAAACAGTGTATATCGAAATAAGGCTTTAATTCTTCCTTGATGGGGTATAACTGATCTTTCGATCCGATCGCTCCATGTAGTAATAATAAAGGCTGCATTAGGCAAAGATAAAACTTGAGCTGTCTACAATAATGATGCAATTCAATAATGTAAAAATTTGACAAATAATATTTGATCCGATTCCGCTCAATGCCCTTGTTTGACTGTTCAAATGAATTGACGCTTTCTTTTCTACGAACAATTTCATATTTGAGTACTAAAAGGAAAACGATGAGAAATTTGTACCTGTTTTTGATGGGTGTGTTATTCATGAGCATATCTGTGAGTGCTCAATCTCCAAAGAATGGAAAGATCCAGATAACCGTTCGTAATGATCAACAGCAACTACTGGAAAATGCAACGGTTGAACTATTGCGTTTGAAAGACTCTTCCCTTGTGAAAGCATCTATCAGCGATAAATCGGGCTTTGCTCTTATTGAAAATCTCTCCACGGGAAATTATTGCATAAGAGTTTCGATGGTGGGATATACCACTTTCTTTTCTGAACCTGTGACCATCAGTGAATCAGCGAGTGAAATCAATGCAGGTACTGTTACCCTACAAACAGCAGCCAATAGTATTAGCGCTGTAACAGTGACAAGTCGTAAACCTTTTATTCAAAAACTTACTGATCGGATTGTGGTGAATGTTGAGAACAGTATTGTTAGTGCTGGTAGTTCTGCATTGGATGTGCTGGAACGTTCACCCGGTGTAAGTGTCGATCAAAATGATGTGATTGGATTGCGGGGCAGGCAAGGTGTTATCATTATGATCGATGGAAAACCAACACCCATGACAGGAGCTGACCTTGCAAACTATCTCAGAGGACTACCCGCCAATACCATTGAAAGGATTGATATCATTACCAATCCGTCTTCAAAGTATGATGCTGCTGGTAATTCAGGCATTATCGATATCAAGATGAAAAAAGACCAGCGATTAGGAACCAATGGAACTGTAACGCTGGGATATGGACAAGGGGTGTATCCTAAATCCAATGCCGGACTCACATTCAATCACCGTAACAAGAAAATAAATCTATTCGGTAATTACTCTTATGGTTATAGAATGAACATGAACCATTTGATCCTTGACAGGAATTTCTTTGATGATAATAAGGTGTATACAGGAGGAGATCTAAAAGATAATTATACCACGTCTCCTTTTCATTTTCATAATACACGATTAGGATTTGATCTGTTTCCATCAAAGAAAACCATTATTGGTGCAGTGGTTAGTGCCAACTTTAATGATTTTAAAAGAAAGACCATCAATGCGTCGGATGTGATCGATGCACAAAGGGTAAAAGCGTCCACATTTGCTACACTTGCCAATAACACCGACAATGCACAGAATGTAGTAGCGAATATTAACTTCAAGCATTCTTTCAATACCAGTGGACAAGAACTTACAGCCGATATTGATTATGGAGAATACAACTCTAATTCATTATCAAGCGTTGCTACTAAATATTATAACTTAAGTGGAGGGGCATTGCTACCTGATTATATTTTGGATGGTGATCAAGAAGGCAAACTCATTTTGAGAACAGCAAAAATTGATTATACACACCCGTTAAAAAATCAAGCAAAGTTTGAAGCAGGTGCTAAAACCAGTTATGTATCTGCTGATAATGATGCCAAATTCTTTGACATGAGTACGGGTATTCCGCAGGATGATGTAAATAAAACAAATCGATTCAAATACAATGAATACAATAACGCGGCTTATTTGAATTTTAGTAAAGAATTCAAAAAATTCAATGTTCAATTAGGCTTGCGTGGCGAACATACAAAGATCAATACACATCAGATCAAAGGCAATCAGAAATTCGACTCCACTTATTTTCAATTATTCCCTAGTGCCTTTGTAAATTATAAATTGAAAGATGATCAAACATTGGGAGTATCTATCAGCAGAAGGATTGATCGTCCGGGCTATTCACAATTGAACCCTTTTTTGTTTTTGATTGATGTTACCACATATGCTACCGGTCGCCCAGGCCTGCTGCCACAACTTACATGGTCTTATGAATTGAGTTATACCATGAAGAATATCAATTTTACTTTTGGTTACAGTCATACCAAACAGAATCAGAATATCGCCATTGCCCGATTCAAAGATGTATTTCCCAATCTGCCTTCCAATGATAATGTAACAGTTCAGATTCCTATTAACCTAAGTTCTCAGGATTATTATGGAATGAGCATTTCTGCTCCTTTCCGCATCAGTAGTTGGTGGAATATGATCAATAATGGAAATGTATTTTACAATCACTTCAACGGTAGATTGGGTGGAACTACTTTGAATAATGGCAAACCGGCTTTTGATATCCGAACCAATAACAACTTCACCATGGGTAATGGATGGGTGAGTGAATTGAATGTGAACTATAACTCCGGTGGACAATATGGGTTCATGGTATCGCGTCCGCAGTGGGGACTGGCATTGGGTGTACAGAAATCAGTCTTCAATAAAAAAGGAACCATTCGTTTGAATGTAACGGATGTATTTTGGACCAATTTACCTAGAGCAACAATCACATATAACAACTACATTGAGAAATGGAGAGCTTATCGCGAAACACGTGTCGCTAACTTAACATTCTCTTACCGCTTTGGTAAAAACACGGTACAAGCTGCTCGCAGAAGAGCAACTGCATCGGAGGAAGAGAGAAGTAGGGCGGGGAACTAATAGCTTATGGCTTATAAATGATAGCATATAGTGGTTGTATTACTATATGCTATCATCTATAAGCTATCACCACCTACCTCCCATGCAATTTCTCCAACAACCTCAAATGAGGCTGTAACTTTTTGAGTGTATTTTTTTGGAGAAAACTTTTAAGATGTTTATAGAAATGACTATGATCATAGTAGCCATAATCTGCGCTATTAAAAGTATCAGGATCAGCGGCCAGGTGTTCGGTCGCTTTTCTTATACGCATGATCTGAATAGCCGTTTTGGTACTGATGCTGGTAGCTGTTTCAAAATAGCGTTGTAGGGTTCGCGAGGAGATATTGTATTGTTTAGCAAAATCTTCCACGGGTGTTATAAAATCTCTCTTGTTTTCACAATGCGCCAATATTTGAGAAACAATTTCAATAGGTTTTAAAGAACCGGAATATTGTTCTATGATCTTTTCAAAATATTCGGTGAGAATAGATACTCGCTCTTCGAATGAAGAACAGGTTTTAACTCTGGATAAAAGACCTGAGTCCATCAAATAGCTCAGAGGGAATATATATTCACGGTATTCAGAAAAGTTGATTTTCTTTTGAAAAATGACCGGTGAAATTTTGAATTTGATGCCAAAGAGTTTATTGCCTTTTTGATGGAAGCATTCGATGGCACGATGACGGGGTAGAAAACCATCGGTCTTCATTTCAAACTTTTTTTCTCCGATCTGCATTACAAACGGAGTACCCAAATTAATAAGATACGTATAACCGGTATTTGGAAATAACGCATCTGAAAAGCCCTTGGGATATGAATCCCACAAATGATCAAAATCTGTCTCCCAGAAAAAATCTATAAAATACGAAATAGATGAAGCCGCTTTTTGCCGCTTGTAGTTCTGGTCGAAGTGGTCGGTATGAAAAAATTCTACGTGTTGCACCTTGCAATAAAGATAGACAGCAGACAAGGGCAATTATCTGTTAAAAAATGTTGTACGGTCAGAACAAATGATTAAATGAGTTTTGACTGTTTGGAATATACAGGAGAAGGTGCATAGATAAAAAAAACGGTACCATTTTGAATGGTAGAGATCAACTCGCGATGAATAGATTGTGGAACTGCAGGACAACCCAAACTCCTTCCAAGGTAACCTTGTTTGACGGCAACGTTTTCTTCTGCGTAGTCTGCACCATGAATAACAATACCTCGTTGTAGTGCTTTATCATTAATTCCTTTTTCTCTTCCTAGTAGTCGGAGTGATAAACCGTGTTTTCCTTGATAAGGTTCTCCGGTGGTATAAAACCCAATGCTACTTTGAAAACTGCTGGCTTTATTAGAGAATTTTCTTGCGATCAGCTTACCTGAATTTTTTCCATGTGATACAAAAGTGTGAAACAGCAATTCGCCTTTTAGTAGGTCAATCACAAATAACCTTTTTTGATTGGAGGGCAAAGTGAAATCCACCACAGATAAAATATGGTCTTGAATGATTTGTCCACCCGACTTTAAACTTTCATAACCCGCCAAAGCAAAATCATAAGCTTTCTTGGAAAGGCCAAGTGAAGCCAGATCCAAGTCTTCATATACAGCTGCAAGCGAATAATTGGATGAAATAGCGGCTCCCTTACTACCAATAGGCTTCTCTTTAAAAGAAAAACCGGTAGCAATTACCAGACAAAGTAGAACAAGTTGAATTTTTTTGCTGATCATACATCCATTTTTCCACGCCACTTCAGCACGGGGGACGGCAAAGCTAAGCCTGTTAAGTGAAAGAGGATGTAGTATAGATTCAGCTTTAACAGCTTATTGGCAGCATACAAGAACAAAAAACCCGCTCAAAAAATAGAGCGGGCGCAGTTGGTTATTGGTTGTTAAACACTTATGTATAATCAGATTAAGACATTCTTTTGTCGATCTCGCTTTGTAGCGACTCAAAAATTTCATCTACAGAGCCTTCGCCTTTGATATGTACCACTTTATCGAAGTTGTCATAGTAATTGGCGACAACAGTCGTTTTTGCTTTGTATTCAGCAATACGAGCGCGAATCACCGTTTCATTGGTATCATCACTTCTTCCACTGGTTTTACCACGGTTCAGCAAGCGACTTACGAGCTCTTCTTCACTTACATCCAAAGCAAGCACAACTCCAATTTCGGTGTTTTTGAGTTTTAGCAACTTGTCCAATGCAATGCTTTGTGCTTCCGTTCTCGGAAAACCATCAAACAAAAAGCCTTTAGCTTGAGGATTATTGTCCAGTGCAGAACTGATCATGCCTACCACCACTTCATCAGGAACCAACTGACCTTTGTCCATAATAGACTTGGCTTCAAGCCCCAAGGGTGTTTGAGCCGCAATTTCACTTCTTAATAAATCACCGGTAGATAAGTGCTTCAGTCCGTAAGCAGCGATCAGTTTTTCGCTTTGTGTCCCTTTTCCACTGCCCGGAGGTCCAAACAGAATAATATTAAACATGTACTAACTAACCTTACGTGAAGAACAAATATAAGCCTGATCGTTTAAAAAACATTTAACAACACATTAAAACCTTGAATAACTGCAAATTGTAAGGCAAAAAACAACTGTTCGTCAGTTTATAAGTAAACTATTCAGCTATGATAAACGTAGTTTTAATGTATCAAAAGTATGGGTATATGAAGGGATTCAAGATGTTACTCCTCGCAACTTTAATAGTGCAAGGGTGTTATTCACAACAAACTAAACAGAAGGAGCTAAAAATGGACAGCACAGAAAAGAACAATCCGGTGTATTCGAGAACAGACAAATCGAAAGTGAATTTGAAAGAAGATGAGTGGAAGAAAATTCTTTCACCGGATGTGTATTATATCGCTCGTCAGAAAGGAACAGAGCGCCCTTGGACCAGTAAATTTGAAAACTTCAAGGAAATAGGTACATATTATTGCGCCGCTTGTGGTAACGCTTTGTTCAAAAGTGATACCAAGTTCGATAGCGGTTGCGGATGGCCAAGTTTTTATGAACCCATCAGCAAAAGTGCGATTCTTTATCTGCCGGATAATTCACATGGCATGGTAAGAACAGAAGTTCAATGTGGAAGATGTAAAAGTCATTTAGGACATGTATTTGAAGATGGTCCGCCCCCCACAGGCCTGCGCTATTGTATCAATGGTGTGATCCTTGATTTCGAAAAAGCAGAAGCTGCGAAGAAGAAATATGAAGAAGGGAAGAAAGGATAGTAGCGTATGGCGTATGGTTCATGGCAAATGGTTGTTGACTGTTTGTTATGAACCATTTTTATGTGAATGATAAAAATCTGTGTTCTACCCTTTCTTCATTATTTTGTAAAGCCCCTTTCATTTACAGTTGCTTCTTTGATATTAGCTTGATGATTATTCATTTAATCCAAGATAATAAGCACTAATTATTTTTAATAATTGATATTGCTTTTTCTAATACTTCATCTTTTGTAATAGTGCTTTGCTGAACATACTGCAAAGGTTTGTATTGTTCGCGAGGGGTGCCATTGACATGAAATAGTTTTGCTGTCGACAACCTATAACCAAATTTCTGATGTCTGAATGAGAAGCCTCCCATTTCTCCGGCAAGTCTTTCCATTTCCGAACCAACGATGATCGCTCTGCTTGTTGCTTCCAATCCAATAGCAAGACCCTCTCCCATGCTTCCGGTCCATCTACCAACCAAAACAACCAATGGTTTTTTATATGTTTTGTTTCTAGGGCTAACGTATTCTACCCATGTTCTTTCTACGGCAGGACCATTTCCATACCTTTCTGTTGTTTGGTGTTTTTGGTAAGCCTTGGTTACGGAAAGAAATCGACCCATGATTCCGCGAGCTACGTAGGAGTTACCCCCATCAACAGTATTGCGTAAATCAAGAACAAGACCCTCTGTTTGAAAAAGAGAATCCAAGGCTTGATCGAAAACATCAATTAATAAATTATTTCCAAGCGAGTTATTGATGCGAATGATACCAATGTTATCTTTCATTTCAACATTTAATAAGCTTTTTTCTTTTTTGAGCCTTAACTGATTAAGATCGATGATTATGCTTTTTTGATCGCGCAATCGAATTTGGACTAACCGTGGTTGATCATATGTGCCGGCTATAATTTTATTCGCGATCCATTCTCTTATGATCGGATTGGATTTATTGTGACAATGAGTAGGAAATAATTCTATGGCTTTATCAATATCCATGTTGTTTATCTTTTCCACGTAAGATCCAATAATATCTTCTTGCAGATTTTCAATTTGCGTTTGCCAAACGGCACTTATAACGAAACGATCTTCTTTCAGACTTACATATACTGGAGCATATAAGCGATATGATGCCGAGGTATTTGTGTTCAAGATCAAATGACTATCATAAAATTCATCTAATAAATATTCAAAGAAGAGAACCACATCTTCTTCTGTTTTAAGACGTTCTATTTTACCCAAATAATGATTTCTGATACAATTCAGTTCTACACCTTTTTCTGAGAGATACACATATCGAGCGGAAATATCCGAGAGGATTTCATCGAGATCTTCTTTTACTTTTTGTTTATCGATACCCACAGATTGTGCATGACTTATTGAGCCTATTCCAACAAAACATATCACTAAAAGGAATTTATAATAACGCTTCATAACAAATGCTTGATTTTACCGACTTAAAAATATCTCTTCAATTAGCTAAAACATAGCGATATGTACCACATAAATGGGTGTTTTTCTTAAGAATCCTGATTAAAATCTATTGATTGTTAACAAATCATTTAACCTTCTATAGCTTTGCTAAATGCATTGACAAGGTTTTCCATTGATTGATATAAAATTGTTTCGTTTACATTGATCAATGACTGATTATTGGAATCAGGTCTTGCTAAACGAATATTGAATTGCTGATTGAGCTTGGTTTGAAAAGCAGTGCCATTGATATTTTTCGCTAATGTTAATCGATAAATATTGGTTCCTTCATTCAAAGGCTCGATACGAATATGATTACCTGCATTGAGTATCTTAAACAATTGCTCACTTCTTTCTTTGGCTGCTTTGAATCTTTCTTCCACTCCTTCCAATCGATGAAGAGCCATCGCCGCATTGGTCCAATTACCGTACATAGAGCCGCCATGTGTTTTAATAAGATGGGTCATTTGGTCGATGATGCTTGCATCACCACAAAGTATAGCACCTGCTGTTGCGCCAAGATATTTATAAAGAGAAATATAGACAGTATCAAAATATTGACTGTACTCTTTGATCGATACACCAGACCATGCAGATGCAACATACAAACGAGCACCATCCAAATGCATGGGTATTTTTTTAGCGATACAATAGTTCCTGATGGCTTTGATCTCATCAATGTTAACCATTCTGCCATCACTTCTTCTTACCGGATTTTCAATGGAAATGGCACCGATACCTGTATCAAAAGCTTCTGCTGTGCTCATTTCCTCAATGGTTTTCTTGAGCTCGGCAGCTGTGAAGTAAGTTTCATTTTTAGCAAGCGGTATCAATCTTTTCTGAAAAACAGATTGAGCGGCATCTGCTTCGTCGCGAAAGACGTGACTGGTTTCCTGAACAAACACTTTACTTTTATTGCCACTCAATACCGCAATGGCCAACTGATTGGCCATGGTACCACTGGGCATGAAAATGGCTTTTTCTTTTCCGGTGATCGCAGCAAACTTTTTCTCCAATGCTTCAACAACACCCCCAACACCATAACGATCTTTTGCAATCGCAACGGTTTTGTCGGCTTCTTGTAATACACGGATATAATCGGTAGGCTCATACATTTCACCATCACCAAAAAACTTTACAATAGGCTTAGCAGGCCAGTCGTTAACAACAGAGGTATCATTACTCAATAAACCGGATAAAGGCAACATAGCAGGAATAGCAAGACTGCCTGAGCTACGGAGAAAGTTTCTTCTGTTGAGGATGGGCATAAGTAAAAGAGTGTTTACTAATATAAAGAAAACCGGTTGAAGCAAATAAGCTTATCATAGAAAATGATTGCGTCTGTGTATGGCGAAAACCCAAACATCAAACAGCTTTTTTCTTCTGATAAAAATACCAAGCCGCATACACTGTAATTCCCACGCCCACTATAGACAATATCATCACACTATTTGAAAAGAACTGTACCCAGTTCAATTGTACTTTGAAGATTTCTTTGCTTAATAACACACTCACACTGCCAAGGTATCCGAATGAGTCAGCGAGATAGATCAGGAAACCCACATTTCCAGTAAAACGAAATGCGGCGATCATTCTTTCAAAGAATACGGAATTGAAAGGAATGTATACCATGTAAAGACCTAGTCCAACGAGCGTCATCCACCAGATAGGTGCCACCAATCCTTTGGTAAATAAATAAGTGCTCAGACCCGCAACCACAAATCCAATAGCAATAAACAAATGAGCGATCATCAATGCCTTGAAACTATTTTTGATGATGACCATACTACCAATGAGTGCTAATATCACAAGCGTGATGGGTGTTTCTGTTTTAGAAAAAATAGCAGGTTGATTTAAATAACCCATTTCCTTCCACATATCTGCACTGAAGTTGTCTCTGATATCGCGGAAGATAGTAGCAAAACCATAAATAAAAATACAAGCAATAATACCCGGTAAAAAAGAGCGCACAAAAGCTTTACGTTGTTCAGCGCTCATGGGTGTTCGATTCATTCTGGCGGCCTCATCATCCGCATCAGGTGCGGGAATCCGTTCCATTAGATAGATGAACAATAAGAGTGGTAATGCAAAAACCAATCCCGTGCAAAACGGCACCCAAAATTCAGTCACCCCTAATTGAAGTAACCATCCCCCTACAGATTTTACAAAACCAGAGGAGAAGATAAAACTCACTGCCAATGCCGCACCAATAAAATCGGTACTTCTTCTTCCTTCTACATAAGAGAATACCACACCCCATAACATACCCAAAGGAAAACCATTGATGAAGAGGAAAATGATATTATAAGGAGCGGGTATGAGTGCAAAACAAAGCCAAGCCATCCACGCAATACCAACAAGCAGTAGAATAATCTTATTTCTTCCAAAACGTTTCAACTCTGAGATGAACTTGATACCATAAAACTTGGCCATGAGATACCCCATCATCTGACTAAGTACCAATACGGTTTTATAACTCAAAGAACCAACCGTCATTCCATCAAATGTGCAAACAGTGAAAGATTTGCGGAAACCGAAGATCATGGTATAGGTAAGAAATGCAGCCACTGCAGCATAGATACCGATCTGCATGGGTGAGCCTTTGAAAACTGATTTTGTATTCAAGCGTTGGTTGTTTGCAATAAATATAGGTAAACTCCAAAGAAAACCTCAGTGCTCTTCTGTGTCTTCAGTGGCAATATCTTTTTTGTTGATTGATTGCCACTGAAGACACAGAAGTACACAGAGAAATTGATTATTCAAAACTTGTAGCCTGTAGCTTGTGACTTGCAGCTCGTGTCCCGCAGCCTCTTCACCCAATTATCCATCTAATTTGGCAATCCCCCATTAATTGCTGAAATTCCCGATCCCAAAAACCAATGGAATGAGAAAACTACTGTTTGCTGCAATGCTGCTTAGCACTGCAATTCTTTCTTTTGCCCAACAGGCAGATCTTTCAAAACACTTTAAAAACATGAAACCACGCAATATCGGTCCGGCCGGTATGAGTGGACGTGTGACTGCAATTGATGCAGTATGGACCAATCCCAACATCATTTACCTCGGAACTGCGAGTGGTGGTGTTTGGAAAACTGAGAATGGCGGTGCCAGCTGGGAATCGATCTTTGATGATCAACCCATTTTGAATATTGGCGCAGTTGCCATCACACAAAGTAATCCCAGCGTGGTATGGGCCGGAACCGGAGAAGGTAATCCGCGTAACTCTATCAGCTTGGGTGGTGGTATTTACAAAAGTATTGATGGTGGTAAGACATGGAAAATGATGGGATTGGAAAAGACCAGTAACATTCATCGCATCATCATCGATCCAAACAATCCGGATGTTGTTTATGCAGGTGTGATCGGTAATCCTTTTGCTCCACATCCTGAACGTGGTGTTTATAAAACAACCGATGGTGGTGTTACATGGAATAAAATTTTGTACACGAATGATACGTCGGGTGTAGGTGATATGGTGATGGATCCTGCAAATCCGAATAAATTGTTTGTAAACATGTACCAACATCAGCGTACTCCTTGGAGTTTACAAGGTGGTGGCAAGGGCAGTGGATTTTATGTGACCTATGATGGTGGTAAAAACTGGACGAAATTGGGTAAGGCCAATGGTTTACCTGATGGTGATTATGGACGTATCGGTATCACCATTTCACGCAATGATCCAAAGCGTGTATATGCATTGGTAGAAGCTACTAAAAACGGATTGTACAAAAGTGATGATGGTGGTAACAACTGGGAATTGATGAACAGTGATCCTGCTGTAGTTACTAATCGCGCGTTTTATTTTCAGGATATAGCGGTTGATCCTACGAATGAAAACAGATTGTACAATATCAATCAAATCATTACAGTAAGTGAAGATGCGGGTAAGACTTTCAAGACAGTGATTCCTTATGCAGGTATCCATCCTGATCACCACGCATTTTGGATTCATCCGAAAGATGGCAACTTTATCATTGATGGTAATGATGGTGGTATCGCTATTACACGTGATCGCGGAAAGAATTGGCAGTTTGATGAAAAATTACCACTCGGACAATTCTATCACATCAATGTAGACAATAATATTCCTTACAACGTTATGGGAGGTTTGCAGGATAATGGAAGCTGGCATGGTCCGGCATATGTATGGAGACAAAGTGGTATCCGTAATGCATTCTGGGAAGCAGTAGGTGGTGGTGATGGTTTTGACGTGATGCCTGATCCTGAAGATGCCAATTGGGTGTACAGTATGAGTCAGGGAGGAAGTGTAGGACGTTACAATATTGCAACAGGCGAAAGATGGAGCATTCGTCCACCAACAACAGCAAGTGGTGTTCGTCAGCGATTCAACTGGAATGCAGCGATCGCTCAAGATCCATTTGATAAGAAGACCATTTATTATGGAAGTCAGATGGTGAACATGAGTACAGATAAAGGTGCTTCATGGACACAGATCTCAGGTGATCTGACAACCAATGACAGCGCTAAAATTGATCAAAGCAATAATGGTGGTTTATCAGTAGATATTACCGGTGCCGAAAACCATTGTACCATTTTAGCCATTGAACCATCAGCCAAAGAAAGAGGTGTGATTTGGGTAGGAACCGATGATGGTAATGTACAACTCACGAGAGATGGTGGTAAAACCTGGACCAACTTCCGTGGTAAGATCCCCGGAATGCCAACAGGCGCTTGGGTTCCACAGATCCGAGCATCAAGACACAATGGTGGTGAAGCATATGTAGTAGTGAATGATTATCGTCGTGGTAATAATAAACCTTACTTATTCCGCACTACTGATTATGGTAAAACCTGGACCAATCTGGTAGATGAGAAAAAAGTAACGGGTTACACTTTGTGTGTAGTACAAGATCCGACAGAACCTAATTTGATTTTTGTAGGAACAGAGCAAGGCTTATTCATCAGCTTGGATTATGGATCAAGTTTCCAGCAATTCAAAAATGGATATCCATCTGTATCCACTTATGATATGGTGATTCAAGAGAGAGAAGCAGATCTGGTGATCGCAACCTTTGGACGTGCATTGTGGATCTTGGATGATATTCGTCCGCTTCGCAAATTGGCGGCTAACAAAGGACAAATCTTCACCAACAAACTCACGGCTTTTGCATTGCCCGATGCTTATCAAGCCAAGCGTAAAAATGCATCAGGTATTGAATACAGTATATGGGGAACTTATGAAGGAGAGAACAAAAGATCAGGAGCGCCGATCAGTTTCTTCGTGAATAAAACGGCAGCTGATACCGGAAAAAACAAACTGAGTGATACTGTAACCATGCGTATCTACGATGCGAATAATGTACTCGTAAGAACACTCACTGCTAAAGCTGATACCGGATTAAATCGTTACTACTGGGGAATGGAAGGAAGAGGTGTGCGTATACCCGGTGGTGGAGGTTTTGGTGGTAGAGGCGGCGGTGGCGGCGGGCGCTTTGGTGGTGCCGGTGGTGGAGCTACAGCAGAACCGGCAGGACTACCTGTTGATCCCGGTACTTATAAAGTAGTAATGAACCTGGGAAGGGGTATTAGTGATAGCACAACGATTGTGGTGAATGATGATCCTTATGCGCCTACACCAAAAGCTGTACGTGACGCATTGCGTAAAGCAACAGATCGCTTGAATAAGAGCTCAATCAGACTGGGTACTTTGAATGAGCGTTTCAGTGATGCAGAAAGTATCATGAACAAAGTAGAAACAGCTTTACGTGATATCGATGCTAAACAAGCCGATACCATTCGCAAAACCATGAAGCCTGTTCGTGAAGAAATACAAGCGATTCGTGAAATGCTAAATGGTAAACCACAAACCAGACAAGGGTATGGTAATATACCACAAGTAACCATCAATGGCTATCTCAACGAAGCACGCTCAAACATCACCGGTAAAACAATAGTACCGGGAGAGCAGGAAGAAAGACTGATGAAAGCAGCAGAAGATAAAATCTCAGAAGTCATCATCCGCGCCAACACATTGTTTGATACCAAGTGGAAAGCGTTTAGAGCAGTGGCTGATAAGATTGAGTTGAAGTTGTTTAAGGATTATAAAACGATAGAGTAAATATGACTCTGTAGAATAGTGAAAGGGCTGCAATTTATTGCAGCCCTTTTTTGTGAACAACAAAATGTAACGATAAATAATTAAGAGAGTTTTACTTAGTATAAAAATCTTCATGAAGCTCATTATATTTATATGTAAGAGAAATTTTATAAACTTGAAATAAATGCAACGGATATAATAATATTTGGTGGATGCCTTCTGCTAGCTACTATATAAAAGACTTCATATGAAATCAATCATTTTGGCTTTACTACTGGGAATGAATATTTGTTATGCTCAAACTTTTCCCAATAGCCTTACGGATGGGAAATACTATATGGTTAACGGAGCTAAAATCTGGACAGTTACTGTTGGGACAGGAGAACCACTATTCATTATTCCAGGAGGTCCGGGTAATTCGCATATTTCTTATAGAGCTTTCGATTCATTGTATCAAAATTGTATGTTGGTTTACTTTGATCCTTTTGGTACGGGTAAATCAGATACTGCAAAATCAATACAGGAATATAGCTTAGAAAGAAGCATAAAAGATGTAGAAGCGTTAAGAATCGCCATGGGTTTTTCTGATATCAGCATTCTTGGGCACTCATTTGGATCTGTTGTGGCGCAGGGGTATGCGCTAAAATATCCGAATCATTTGAGCCATTTAATTCTTTCATTGCCCATTCATAGTGCAGAAATGTGGAGTCAATTCAATGTAAATAAACAAATCGAAATATTTTTCCCGGAAGTTTGGGATTCAATTATGCTTATTCGAAAGCAGGGTAGATTATCAGATGACCCTCTGTATCAATCTTTAATTGGAAAAATACCTCTTGCTTTTACCTACAGATATAATCCGGAAGGCAGAAACAATTCAAGTAACATACCGTATCCAAACAGAAACAATAACAAGTTATCCCTTCAGATGGCTGGCCCGGATGGAGACTTTAATTTAACAGGTGATTTGAGCTCCTTTGATTTTCGTAAAGATTTGAAAAAATTAACAATGCCTATTCTGGTAATGGCAAGTAGATATGATAAGATTGCTCCACCCAAGTGGACCATTCAATACAAAAACTTTTGTCCAAAATGTGAGTTTGTTTTTTTTGAGAAAAGTGGGCACACCATCTTTAGAGAAGAACCAGATAAGACATTCGCTATAATACGTGAGTTTTTAAAAAGATAAAATAATAAAACGAAACAACCGATAACTTTTTTTAAATGCTTTAAAACTTTCCGAAGTTTCTTCGCAATAAGAGATAATAAGGGGTGTGACTAACTTTTACTCAGGATGAAAAATAAGACAACCATAAAACTTCCGCTGACAGAAATGGAGAAAGCAAATTTGAGAAAAAACAAAATCAAAATTGCTGATATTCTCGATTTCGCACCTGACGAATTGGAAGTCTTATTAAACGCTACAAATGAACGAGCAAAGGAAATTTATGCGTTAGTAGAGTTTCAAACCGTTCCCACTGTCGGAATAAAGTTTGCCGAAGACCTTGTGTTTTTGGGTTATTACTCACTCAACGAACTAAAACAAAAAGACGGCGCTACACTCACTGATGAATACGAACAGAAAAAAGGTTATTGGATCGACCCTTGTGTTGAAGATCAATTCAGATTAGTCGTGAACTTTGCAAACACAAATGACACGAAAAAAACCTGGTGGGACTTTACTGAAGAAAGAAAAAAGTTTCGAACTGAAAACGGTTATCCAAAAACCAGACCCAAAAAAGCTTGGTTCGATCGTTAACTTTCCAAAATTTCTTAGCAATATCTAAAGCCGCAGATTCGCAGATTTTAACTTGAACTAATCTGCGAATCTGCGGCTTTACCCCTTTCATGTCACTCAACCGTCAATTTTCCTTCAATATTCTATATTCATCATTCTACATTCAACATTTCCCCTCTTTCCTTCATCGAAAAACTTAATTTTGCGGCCGGATATAAATCTAATTTGTATGAGTACGCCAAAACTGAGTCATTTAGCAGAAACCCTATCAGGAAGTGAGATCGTAAAACTAGGCAATGCCATCAGTGAGCGTATTCGTAATGGTGAGAAGATCTATAACCTCACCATCGGCGATTTTGACCCATCTGTATTCCCAATTCCTACAGAGTTGGAAGAACTCATCATCGATTCGTATCGAAACAGAAATACCAGCTATCCTGCTGCGGAAGGTGTGTTGGATCTCCGTAAGTCTGTAGCCACATTCATCAACGAATGGGAAGGCTTAAGTTTTGAACCTAATGAAATTCAAATTGCAGCCGGTGGTCGTCCGTTGATCTATACGTTGTTCAAAGCTATCGTTGACAAAGGTGATAAAGTGATCTATGGTGTTCCTTCTTGGAATAACAATCACTATACACATCTGACCGATGCAGTGCATTGTGTGGTTGAGTGTACTCCAGAGAATGATTTCATGCCTACGGTAGAAGATATCAGAAAAAATATCAGCGGTGCTACATTGATCTGTATCTGTACACCACAGAATCCAACAGGTACCACACTTAAAAAAGAAAGTCTGGAAGCCATTTGTGATCTGATACTGGAAGAGAATGCAAAAAGAGGTGAAGGCGAAAAGAAGTGTTACCTGATGTTTGATCAGATGTATTGGACATTGACATATGGTACTACTGTTCATTACAATCCATTACACCTTAGACCCGCTATGAAAGACTACACTATTTTCATTGATGGTATCTCTAAAGTATTTGCCGCTACCGGTGTGCGTGTAGGATGGGCATTAGGTCCAAGTACGGTGATCGCTAAGATGAAAGCTATCTTAAGTCATGTTGGAGCCTGGGCGCCTATGGCAGAGCAGAAAGCAGTTGCACAATATTTATTACAGAAAGAAAATATTCAGCGTTACCTCACACATTTCAAGTCAGAAGTAGAGTTGCGTTTGAGAAATATTCATGATGGTTTTATTGCCCTCAAACAAAAAGGTTATCCGGTAGATGCCATTGCGCCACAAGCTGCCATCTATCTAACCATCAAAATAGACCTTGTAGGTAAAACTACAGCAGAAGGAAAAAAACTCGAAACACAGTCGGATGTAACATCTTACATCCTTTCTGAAGCCAAACTGGCGGTAGTACCTTTCTCTGCCTTCGGAGCCGGAGCTAACAGTCCATGGTATCGTTTAAGTGTGGGTACTTGTAAGAAAGAAGAGATTGGAGAGATGTTGGAGAAGCTGGAAAATGCTTTAGGAAAGCTGGTATGAGCTGCAGGCTTCAGGCTACAAGCTGCAAGTTTTTTTAATTAAGTTCCTCAAATCTTGATATAGAAGCAAAAGCCTCTATAATATCAGATATCAAGCTTGAAGCCTGAAGCTTGTGGCTTGCAGCTTATTAATTCAGATTAATTCAGATTATTCACAAACACAAACGCCTTCAATCTTCTTTCATGAAGAATGCTTTGCATCAGGTGAGGTTTACGGATGATTTTGCGGCGGTTGATGTCGAGGATTTCGTGAGAAGAGCAGAAGTTGTTCCAGTTTTCAGCATGGTATAAAAGGGTATTCAACAGGCTTACCTGACGATCGAGTTCAGACTGTGTCATGTAATCATTTTTACAGAGCAGCCAGAGATCACGGTTCATGTCTTTCATACCTTAACTGTTTAACGAACATTGTTGGGACAGTTACATCCCCCTCTGCCGTTCCTTCCTTTCTGGAATATACCACAGGAACTGGCCATCGTGATAAGTAACAGCAGAACGATTATTTGGTTTATTTTGAGTTTCATATGATGATCTAAAGTACAGTTTTCGATCATTTCATACATCAAACTATTCAAACTGTCTACCGATTTTAACATACAAAACGTACTCATCGCACCCCTCGACTGGGGTTTGGGTCATGCAACACGTTGTATACCATTGATTCGTGCATTGAATCATGCCGGTTACCGTGTTTACATTGCTACCCATGGACCTCAGCAAACCCTTTTGCAAAAAGAGTTTCCCGATAATCCATTTCTCTCTCTTCCCGGTTATCAGGTACGTTACAGCCGATCCAAAGGTTGGCTGCCCTTCAAAATAATGCAACAATTGCCAGCCTTACTGCGTATTGTTCAATGGGAGCACCGTTGGTTGGATGAAGCGATTGAACAATATGGGATCGATCTGGTCATTTCCGACAACCGTTATGGGTTATGGACAAAAAAATGTCCTTCTGTTTTTATCACTCATCAACTACAGATCAAAGCACCTTTTTTATGGCTTGAATACTTAATTCAACGCATTCATTATCGTTTTATTGAGCGCTTTACCACTTGCTGGGTGCCAGATCAGGAAGATGCAGATGGGTTGGCCGGAACACTTTCGCATCCTATCAGAAAACCTTCCATACCCGTAACATATATAGGATTGCTCTCGCGCTTTAACAACACAAACACTTCAAAGGATAAACATATCACAGTGCTTTTATCCGGTCCTGAACCACAACGAACCTTATTGGAAGAAAAAATCATTGTACAGTTATCTTCTATTCATCGAGAAGTTTTACTTGTAAGAGGATTGCCGGCTGCAATAGATGACATCATTGTACCATCTCATATCAAAGCAGTGAATCACTTAACAGCTGAGGCGTTGCAAACAGTATTAGAGAATAGTTCCATTGTGATTGCGCGAAGTGGATATAGTAGTCTGATGGATTTTTCACGATTGCATTGTACCACCATTTTAATACCTACACCCGGACAAACAGAGCAGGAATACTTAGCGATGCGTTGTGAGGAAAAGGGTTATGCAATTCATGCTGATCAATCAGATCTCGATTTGAATCAAGCCTTGGCAAAAGCAGAAAGTAATAAAGTTGTTTTTCCTTCTTTTCATTTTTTTGAAGAAATAGATTTGCAAGGATTAATGGTCTTCACCACGGCATTACCTGTAAAAGCTTCTTCTTAAATCGACATTAGGTCTCTTATTTTTGCAAACGAATGAACAGAACTACCAAAGCACATCTCGCCGTACTATCAGCCAACTTTATTTTCGGGGCGGGCTATGCTGTGGTAAAAACTATAACGCCGGAATTCATTGCACCTTTTGCTTTGAATGTGGTGCGTGTTTTATCAAGTCTATTACTATTCTGGTTACTCTTTTTGATGAAGCCCGGAAATGCAGGCTTTGAAAGAAAACATCTACCCCGCTTTTTATTATGTGCACTGACAGGTGTGGCGATCAATCAATTATTTTTTATCAAGGGCCTGTCTTTAACAACAGCTATACATAGTTCATTGCTTTCACTTGGCACACCTATCTTCATTACTATTATTGCGGCATGGCTACTCAAGGAAAAACTCACCATCAATAAAATAGTAGGACTTGCATTAGGTATTGGCGGTGCAACAATGCTGATACTGATGAAAGATAATACCACAACAGGAAAAGATATGCTGTTGGGTGATATTATGATCATCATCAATGCTGTTTCATACGCATCTTATTTGGTATTGGTTCGTCCGTTGATGGAACATTACAAACCCATTCATGTACTCCGCTGGATCTTTACATTCGGAACATTCATGATTCTTCCATTTGGACTCGAACAGTTCATGGATACCAATTGGGCAGCTTTTGGTACGACTCAATGGATCGCATTGACGTTTGTGGCTTTATTCGTTACATTTTTTGCTTATCTCTTCAATGTATATGGACTCTCTATCATAGGCTCATCAGCAACGGGTTCTTATATCTATACCCAACCGGTGTTTGCTGCCATTATTGCCATGGTATTCATGGGAGAACATTTCACCATTACAAAAGCGCTAGCTGCGATCTGCATTTTTAGCGGGGTCTATCTAGTCAATTTAAGGAAAAGAAATGTTTGATTTCTTGATTAGAAAAATAAAAAATCAAAAAATCGCAGATCAAAAAATCAAAGATCAAAGATCCAGCTTCGGGTAGTCAAAGAACCAAAATTCCTTTTCTCCTTCTCTGAATAAATCCCATTCTTTGATCTCAGTTTTGATGGCGAAGATGCCACAAGTGGGCATGTTATCGATGCGGGTGTTAGTGAGACTATTTATAAAATCAGTGATACCTGGATTATGTGAAAAGAGCGCAACAGTGTTACAGTTATTGGGCAGCATAGTGATAACTTGATAGAACGTTTCTTCCGGCGCATGGTATAGTTCAGGGAACAAAAGAATATCTTTCTTGTTCTTACCATAAGCTTCTGCGAAATATACAGCTGTGGTAAGTGCACGGTTGGCGGTACTGGATGCAAAACATTGGATGGCTATGCCTCTTTTCATGGTTCTTTCAGCCATGGCCGGTGCATCACGATGTCCTCGGTCATTTAGAGGCCGTTCAAAGTCACCCTGAAAGGCATTGGCCCAGCTACTTTTGGCATGTCGAATCACAAGAAGTTCTTTCATGCCCGAAAAGTTACAATAAAGTCCACTTACATTTGTATACATGCCTATAACACGGTTACTCATAGAAGATTTTATCACGCTGGCAAAGCATCACCCTGTCTTTGACGTAAGAAGTGAGGGCGAATGCCAACATGCCTGCCTTCCCGGTGCATATAGTCTTCCTTTGTTTACCAATGAGGAAAGAAAAGTGGTAGGTACTGCGTATAAACAAGAGAGTAAACAAAAAGCAATCAAATTAGGACTGGAATATTTTGGTCCGAAGATGGTGAAGATGGTGGAGGAAGTGGAGAAAGTAGTGAATAGTGGACAGTTGACAGTTGACAGAAAGAAGAATACAAAGACGGAAGAGTCTGCGGATAAGATCGTATTGGTCTATTGTTGGCGTGGGGGAATGCGAAGTGCAGGAGTGGCTTGGTTGCTTGATTTATATGGCTTTAAAGTGTATACACTGGTTGGTGGATACAAGTCTTATCGTAATTGGGTATTGAAACAGTTTCAAAAAGAGTATCCATTCAAGATCATTGGCGGCTATACGGGAAGTGGTAAAACAGAAGTATTACACGCTTTGCAACAACAAGGTGAAGCAATTATTGATCTCGAAGGATTGGCTTGTCATAAAGGTTCTGCTTTTGGTAATCTCGGACAGCCCCAACAGCCTAAGCAAGAAATGTTTGAGAACTTGTTAGCAAATGCATTGGTCAATGTATCTGAAAAAAATACAACCATCTGGCTGGAAGATGAAAGTCAGCGAATAGGAGAAGTAAATATCCCTATTGCTCTTTTTAAATTCATGCGAACCTGCAGGGTTTATTTTTTAGATATTCCTATTGAAGAGCGATTGAATTATGTGGTCGCAGGATATGGTAAGTTCAAAAAAGAAGATCTCATCAGTGCAATTGTTAGAATACAAAAACGCCTTGGTGGACTAGAGGCAAAAACAGCTGTGAATTATTTAATTGAGAATGATTACCACGGTGCTTTTTGCGTATTGCTTCATTACTACGATCGCTTTTATACCAAAAGCATGAGCAATATGCGTGAACAGCCTGAACAACTATTTAAAAAGATCAGTCTGCAAACAGTAGACATGATGCAGAATGCAAAAAAAGTATTGGCCGCTCATCAACAGGATAGCCCTGTTAATTCAGCCAGTCTTTGATGGTCAGAAAACTCATGTATGACATCACTATAACAACCATCCAACCACTGATGCTGAGCCATAGCGCATGTTGATATCCTTGAACTTTTTTTCGTTGCATTATAATAAGCATCACTGCAAGTGCTATCGGTAATATGAGTCCATTCAATGAGCCAACTGTTACCAATATGCTCACAGGATTACCCATGCTAATGTAGAGTAGTGTTGATGACACAATGAATACACTGATAAGTATTCGATAATTATTCTCGATCCATGGATGAAACGTTCTGAGAAAAGAAACCGAGGTATAAGCTGCTCCTACTACAGATGTAATAGCTGCACACCACATCACCACACCAAAAAATCGATACCCGATCTCTCCTGCTGCAATTCTGAAAACAGAGGCCGGTGGATTTCCGTTATCAAGCAAATGTCCTTTTGTTACTACTCCTAATACAGCAAGAAATAAAACAACACGCATTACCGCCGTAACAAAAATACCGGTAACCGCACTCCTACTGACTTGATGTAAAGAGGAAACACCTGTTAATCCTGCATCTATCAATCGATGCCCGCCCGCAAAACAAATGTATCCACCTACAGTACCGCCCACCAATGTAACAATGGCTTTGGCATCTATTTTTTCCGGAATAAAACTATGGTGTACTGCATCTAATATGGGAGGACTAGAACTGATAGCTACATACAGTGTTAGTAGTATCATTAGCACACCTAATATTTTAGTAAACGCATCCATGATACTACTGAACTCTTTCATCCAAAAAATGAATAAAGCAATACCGCAACTGATAAGTGCACCTGTTGTATTCGGGATGCCTGTGAGGACATTCAACCCTAAACCACAACCACCGATGTTACCAATGTTGAAAGCTAATCCACCTAATACAATCAGTATTGATAAAAGATAACCCAAACCGGGTACTACTTCATTCGCAATATCCTGTGCTCTTTTACCGGTAACAGCCAGTATGCGCCAGATATTGAGTTGAGCAATAATATCCAGAAGAACAGAAATCAAGATCACAAAACCAAAGCTTGCCAATAGTGTTTGAGTGAATACAGTCGTTTGTGTTAAAAAGCCCGGACCTATTGCGGATGTAGCCATTAAAAATGCAGCACCCGTAATAGCACTATTCTTTGCAATTTGTTTCAACGCTTAAATGATTGAATGGTGATATGATTATTCTTCAATAACTGATGTAACTGTTGAGCAAATACAATCGCGTGTTCTCCATCACCATGAATACAAATGGTATCGGCTTTTAAAGGAATGGTTCTTCCTTGCAGACTGCTTACTTGTTGTTCGCGGATCATTTGCAAAACCTGTTTCTCCATAACAGTACTATCTGTTATCAATGCACCTGATTGTTGTCTGGGTGTAAGCGTTCCTTCATTTGTATAAGTTCTGTCTGCAAAAACTTCATTGGCTGTTCGTAAGCCGATTAGGTCAGCGGCCTCAATACTTTTACTACCACTGAGTCCAAATAAAATGAGGTTCTCATCAATATCTTTAATGGCATTTGCAATAGCAGTGGCCAAAGAGAAATCTCTTGCAGACATATTGTACAGTGCTCCATGTGGTTTTACGTGTTGTAATTTTCCTCCAAGTGCAAAAACCAAATCAAGCATAATGTATACTTGTTCAGAAACAATGGATACAATATCTTCTTCCGGAAATTTCATTTCGAGTCTTCCGAAATTTTTCTTGTCCGGGAATCCGGGGTGTGCGCCGATAGCAACACCATGTTCAATCGCCAAAGCAATGGTACGTCTCATCGTATCTTCATCACCGGCATGAAAACCACAGGCAATGTTGACACTGCTGATATATGGCATCAGTGCAGCATCATTGGGCATACCCTCACCTAAGTCGCAGTTGATATCGACTACCATGATCTTTGATTTTTTGATCTTTGATTTTTTGATTTTGTTTTACAGCTTATCCTTCAGCTTTTCCCTAGATCAAGAAATCAAAAATTCACACTTCGTAATTTACACCCTGTTTCCAATTGTTTCAAATGTAATTCCTGTTTCATTAAAGCCTCATGTGCTGTTTGTAAAGAGACTTGGCTAAATTGAATACTTTCTCCTGCATTGTACTGCGCTAGTTTTGAGAGATCTGCAGTGATGACGTGCCCTATTCTTGGATAACCACCTGTGGTTTGATGATCGGCCATGAGTATGATCAGCTGCCCGTTGGGAAGTAGTTGTATGGTGCCTCTTGTTACAGCAGTTGAAAGAATCTCAGTAGTTGCATCAGAAATCAAGGAAGGCCCTTGCAACCGGTAACCCATTCTATTACTGCTTTTGTCGATGGTAAAAGAATGCTTGTGTAACAAATCTTGCATAACATTATCTAACCTGTTGATTTCATATCCAACGGTATACCGAATGAAATGATTTTGTTCATCAACAGGAGAACCTGCAATCCAAGGATATATTTTGGTTTCTGAAACCTGTAAACGCTTTTTAAGTGGGAGTATCGTTTGATTTTGTAATACCAATCCTACCGATGAAAGCCCCTGATGTGTGGCAGCACTGTTCAACCATAGTTTGGTTTGAAAACCTCCGTGAACGGCCATATAAGCACGCGCTCCTTTGATTTGTTTGTGAAAAGACAATTGAGATCCCGCTTTAATAGCAACACATCGATTGATGGGAATAGACAAATCGTTATTCAGTCTTGCTCCAAAATCTGCACCGCTGATGGCTATAATGGCATCTGTTTCAAATACTAATACAGGTGCCGGAAAATGCATTTCTATAACCGGTTCATGAGCTTCATTGCCTGTTAATGCATTGGCGATTCGCATTGCTATACTGTCCATCACACCACACGGATTGATGCCCAGGTGTTGGTATCCATACCTGCCTTGGTCCTGAATGGTATCCAACAATCCTTTTTTAATGACACGGATACTCATTG
Organism: Brevundimonas vancanneytii; assembly: GCA_943368425.1. GTDB lineage: Bacteria > Bacteroidota > Bacteroidia > Chitinophagales > Chitinophagaceae > Sediminibacterium > Sediminibacterium vancanneytii_A. Next base: position 181,890 of record CALRLC020000005.1, on the reverse strand, counting down.
GACAGACCAGTTTTGAAACTCATTCCATGAAATAGGATAGAACTGAACCTGATCGCCCGGTTCCAGCAAACAAGGCTTAACAGTATCTATAGTAAATAGTGAGAGCGGCGTTCGTCCGATCAATTGCCATCCACCCGGTGATTCCATTGGGTAGATGCCCGTTTGATCGCCCGCAATACCCACACTACCTGCAGGCACTTTTTGTCGTGGTGATTTTAAGCGTGGAGCATTTATTTTTTCATTCACTTTACCCATATAAGCAAAGCCGGGTAAAAATCCATTCATGAACACTCGATAGGTTTTCGATGAATGAAGTTGAACCAGTTCGTCAGTAGAAATTTGTTTGATAGATGCAAGAGATATGAGATCAGGTGCACAGATTATTTCATAACAAACAGGAATACGAATGAGGTTTGTCGCTTTTTTGTTATGAATAACCGAACCAGCAATCAACGCCTCATCTACTAACTGTTGAATGCTATCACAAGGATCTATTTTTCTCGAAAGAAAATAGAAGGCATCATATACAAATGTGAGTGTGGTATAAGCAGGAATACAATCCTTGATACCGGGCCATGGAAAATCTTTATATCGATCAAATAATTGTAAAACAAATTCATTAACTGGCGTATCAATACTATCACCAAATGAAAAAGTGAATGCGTGGTCACCCGTTGCATAACATTGATATGAATATTTGGTAGACATGATTTAAATATACACGTAAAAAAACCATGCACAATCGCTTATCAAAAAACAACAAAGAGTTACCCGCTCTATTATTCCCCAAGGCCAAGATTAACTATTCTTTGCCTCGATATTTTTCCGGCATCACAAGCTTACTATCACCATCCCAATACACCGAAACGATGTAATATCTTTTGCCATCATTGAATAACTGAATACTATTGATACCCTTTGCTTTCGTGGGGGTGCCGTTTACGACATAATCAGATTTATACGTAGAAAACGCATGCGTTACTGCACCATAGCTTTCGGTAATTCGATTTAGTTCTGCTTCAACAAAACCGATTTCTTGTAGTCTCTTTCCATTTCTTTCTATGTATTGCTCAGGAGTAATGGTGCGAATAATTTTGCCACTGTCTTTATGCGGTGCCACTGTCATCATACGTGCATCTTTAGTGAACAGATTTCTAAAGCGATCCCAGTCTCGATTCTGTGTAGTTGGTCCTGATATTACATCATAGAGTGCTTTGATAATGGCATCTTCAGAAGCCACATCATTTTGATACTGGGCAAAAGAGAAATATGATATAAGACAGCCGATTACTACAAATATTTTTTTCATATTGATGTTTTAGGTCACCCAATTTAATACTTATTCTCTTCAGGTTTTTGTTTAATAATATGTTTTACAAAATTTCACAATAAAAAAAACGATGAAAATTCGCAATCCAAAAGAACGTCCAAAACGTGCATTTTAAATTTTTACTCCTCTTAAAAGCTTTGATAATAAAGGGTTTCAGTAGAAAAATAAATTTTGGCACAGTACTTGAAAAGAGTAGTGTGGAATCCGATTATTCACTAAAATCCATTTATCATGAAAACAATGATGAAAGCAACAGCAGCATTAGCTGGATTTTTATTCATGCAAAATGCCGAAGCACAATTGGGGGTAAGAGCTACTACAAGCGCAGCAACTCGTGCCACTGTGAATGCAACACGTGCAACTACCGCAGCAAGTAATGCAGCGATCAGAGCCACTGCAGCTACAGGTAAAGTAACCACCGCTACTCTAAATGCAACACGCGCAACTACAGCCACTACAGTAGGTTCTGTAAAACGTGTAAAAGCCAACACAGGTGTAAATGCCAATGTTGGAGTAACAACATCGAGCCATTCAGAACTTAACAGCAATGCAGGGGGAGAGGAGAGAGGACTGGTACGTGCTTCTTCTCGCTCCGAAGCAGAGCTAAATGCGAATGCAAATGCCAAACTTCCTTTGCGTGAAGGTGCAGAGATGGCTGGCGAACAAAAAGACATGGCAAAAGAAAAAGTAAGTGATGCCAAAGCTAAGGCAGAAGCAGCCAAAGAAACGGGAATGAATAAAGCTGCGGAAGCAAAAACAAAAGTCCAAGAGGCGAAACCTAAGGTATCTGCAAGTGGAGAAGTAAAAGCAAAAGGATCTGCGAAAGCCGGAAGCTAATTCATAAAAAGGCTTTGTGACGAAATATGAATCGTCAAATAGTATCCTCATAAGCCGTTGACCAAAACACACTAAAATTGAATGATTATGAAAGAGCGCAAAAGCACCACATTGCTTTTGGTAGCAATGTTATTGCCCATATTCATACTGGCTCAAGAAGCCGGTGATGGAAACAACATGAAAAATGAATTCAGTGCATCTATGAATTATCAATCAGCCTTGCATTTTTTTGGTCGAACCGATAGTTTAAGAAGTAGTGGTTTATTTCCAATGTTGGGTTTCCAGTTGAAAGGAGGCTTGTATGCACAAGGCAATTTCATCTTTATTCAGAATAGTATGCTGTCAACGGCTTATACAGGTGCTACGATAGAGGCAGGCTATAGGTTTCCGGAAACGGAACACTTTTCAGGCAATCTTTTTTTCTCACGCTTTTTGTATAAAGATGAAAGCACATTGGTACAATCTGCTTTGCGTTCTCAAACCGGAGTAAATCTCAGTTACCTGAATAAATTCATCAATATCAATGGCGGAATGAATTTATTATTCAGTGATAAAACAGATGTGAATGCAAGTTTAGGTATTGATCATTTGTTTATTATGAATAAAGGAATGAACAATGCAGCAATTGCGTTTGCTCCATCTTTTACTGCCAATTTAGGTACACAACAATTCAGTAATACGTATCTCGAAAGAAAAAATGTGCTGGGTGTTCCTGTTACACAAAGAACGACAGAGAATGTAACCCAGTTTAATATACTTTCCTATGATATAGCCATGCCTATTGTTTTTGTAAAAGGCAAATGCAATCTTGCCATTACACCATCCTATGTAATGCCACAAAACCTGATAACTACGGCAGGAAGACCGGATCTTTCAGAGCGGGGGAACAGCATGTTTTATCTGAATCTTTCTGCCGGTATCAGGCTTTGAAAACAGACGAATATCCAATAATGAATATTCGATGATGAAGTGAATTTTTATACTCTTGTTTTCTATAGGTTCCCTGCCAAGGGAAGAGCCCGTTAGTCTTAACGGGCTCTATTTTTATTCCAATTCATGACTTGTAACAATAATATCCATCCAGTTTTTTGTTGGGTCCAAATGCGCAGGTATGGCTGTGGGATAGAATCTGAAATTTTTCCATAGGTATAAGCCATATCTTTTGCGGCAGAAATATCACCTCCTGTATAAGACAGTTTAATGCCTGAGGGGAATGTTCTTAGTGTTGTAAAAATATCTTTAGCACCCATGATAGGAGATTGTCCGTCAGTATTGAACCAGGACTGTGTTGTAAGATATCCTTCAATGGCTATCCCTCCTTTCTCTTCAAAACGTTGATTGAGTTCTTGATCGGCCTTTTTCACTTCTTCCATTGAAAAGGGAACAGTAGTAATTTTTGAAAGATCCATGTCTATCGTTGATTCAGGAAGCTTTCTTTGATCAGTATACCGAATGCCTAAGTCAAGTAAAACTTTCCATTCACCTTTTTCATTGATGTGCCAGACTGAACTGTACTGACCTCTTCCTGAAATAGAATCCTTAGCACTTCTTTGTAAATGATACGGACCTGTAGTAAAACCAAAATCCTGAGAAGCGCTAATGACTGCATATTCAGGCCCCCAGTTCAGCATAACAGATGAAGAGGTTTGTTGCTTGTATTGTTCAATACCATTTTTAGGGTCTGCTCCATTGAAAACAATGCCATGGTTATCGAGATAATAAGAGAAGCCGGCAGGGATTCCATTTTGAGTAGTGTATTTAGCAAAAGATCTTTCAGCATGAATCAATCCATGGATACCTCTTTGTGATAGCGCAGTAAAGAATGAACAAATAAAAAGGCTTAGTAAAAAAGTTTTCATTTCTTTTTGCAATAAAACTATTGATCTAAAAAAAATATAAGTAGTTAATTCGATGAACGGTTATAAAATGAGAACAGGTTACACACTTGTTATGTAACCTGCTTGCTCTGCTTCTAACATGCTGCTTATAAAAAACCCAAACTTGCCTTAATTTAAAACCCTTATAAGGGTTGGTCTCGCATTAAGCGAGTGTTGTCGATTTCTTACTACCAGCGATCACGGCGATGATCAGTGCGGTAGTGATGAATTTTCCTTTCATGTGCTGATTGTTTTATTTGATACTGCAAAAATGCATCTATAAAAACCCTTATTCAACCGCATTTCCATGTGAAAAACAATCAGGGAAAGTGATACCACAAACCTGTTTTTAACAATCCACACATTCTATCCTCATTAATCACCGCCCGTCAGTGAAATGCCTGATTTTGTTGTTAAATAAGGCATCACATAAGTATGTGGTTTTGGTAGCAAATATTTTGAAACGGGAGCTTGGAGTAGTAACTTTAATAGTGAGAAGTGAGTTGTCGATAGAGACAAAAATATTCACTACTCACTATTGACTATTCACTATTAGCCCTAACATTATTATGCGGTTGGTGAACAAGACAATTGCCGGTAGTTTTGATGTAGTAAAAGAAACTTATGACCAAATTATTGATTTACGAAGATAACCCCCAGCTACGTGAAGGTCTGACCATGCTGATCAATGGATCGGATGGATTTGAAGTATTGTCTGCCTTTAAGAATTGTAACAATGTAGAAGACGAAGTGCGTGCTTTCAAACCTGATGTAATATTGATGGATATTGATATGCCTGGCACCAACGGCATTGAAGGTTTAAAAAGAATACGCGAGATAGACACAGACGTAAAAATTCTGATGCTCACCGTTTTTGATGACAATAAAAATGTATTTGATGCCATTAGCAATGGAGCCAATGGATATGTGCTCAAGAAAACACCACCTGCGCGATTACTGGAATATATTCAGGAGGCACAAACGGGGGGAGCACCCATGACTTCTTCGATTGCTACACAAGTATTGAAAATGTTCTCTTCTCTTAACAACGAAAAGGGAGAAGATTATGATCTGTCTGAGAGAGAAAAACAAGTATTGCAGTTATTGGTTAACGGATATAGTTATAAAATGATCGCTTCTGAAATGTTCATTGCAATTGATACGGTTCGCTCCCACATCAAAAAAATATATGAAAAATTGCATGTAAATAGTAAGAGTGAGGCGGTAGCAAAAGCGTTTAGGAATAAAATTGTATAGCTAAGAAACAAGAGTGAAGGATCAAGGAACAAGGATGGAACAAGAATGAAGAATCAAGAGACAAGAATGCAAAAAGGAATCAAGTATCAATTTTTAATAGCTCCGGACTTTAGTCCGGCGAATTAAAATTATTCATTCGATTTTTAAATGCAGGTCATTCATGGCCTGCATTTTTTGTTTGAATCCATACGTTAATACCCATACAACCCGCTTGTAGCTTGCAACTTACCGCTTGCAGCTTTCATATTCCATCCATCCCAACCACATTTTTGTGTGATTGGCTGCCGGATTTTGCAGGATTATGTTTGCCCTGTGATCGCAACAAAGCAGCTTGTTTTCTGCAGATCGCAATTGAAACACTTAATACCAACAAACATGAACATGAAAACAAAAACCTTACAATTTACCGTAGTTGTATTATCGGTGATGGCTACCATTGCGGCTTGTAGTGAAGCGGGCGGCAATGATACTGAGAGTAAAAAAGAGGATATATCTACCATCCGAAAAAAAGAAAAAGATGAATTGATAGCACGTGGTAAGTACCTAGTTACTGTATCAGGATGCAACGATTGTCATTCGCCAAAGATCATGACCCCAATGGGGCCGATAGCAGATACAACTAAATTATTATCTGGATATCCTTCTGAAAGAGGAATTCCTACATTGACTGAGGCAATTGCACAAGACAAAAATTGGGTAAAGATGTCACCTGATGCAACGGCTTTTGTAGGTCCATGGGGTATCACTTTTGGCGCCAACTTAACACCCGATGAGGCAACAGGAATTGGCAATTGGACGGAAGATGTTTTTGTAAAAACAATTCGTACTGGTAAACACCTAGGACAAGATGGAGGAAGACCGGTAATGCCGCCAATGCCATGGTATATGATCGCAAAGATGACGGATGAAGATCTGAGCTCCATGTATCATTATCTGATGTCGTTGCCAGCTATCAATAACCGTGTTCCGGCACCTATTCCACCAAGTGAAATCAAGATCACCAAGCAATAGATAACAAAATGAGAAAGGGTATACAAAATGAAATAAGGCGCTTATTAGCCATCATTACAATGGTTGTGCTAATAGCAGGGTGTACAAAAGAATTTGAAGCTGATCTTCCTGAAACAGATCCGGGTACTCCCGGCAATACTAAAAAACTAAGTAAGATTAGTTATGATGATGGGAGTTATATGTCCATTCAATACAATGCAGAAGGTAAGCCGGTAAAGATCACAGACCTTCAAAAGAATAGTGGTGGAGATGATAACAACATCTATACATTAAGTTACAATGGCGATAAGTTGGTAGAAATGACCGTAACAGATGGAACCAAATATAAGTATACGTATACGGGTGCAAATGTTACTAAAGTAGAGATAGTATCACCTAATAATGTGGTCATTGCATACTATGCTTATACATATCAAGATGGACGTTTGATACGTACAGATGGATTTGGCAGTATTTCCGGAATCATTGGCACTACCCCAAATGTGCGTTTTGATCTGGCTTATTATTCCAACGGGAATATCAAATCAATGACCACTTGGTATCAGGATTATAGTAGCGGTGCATTGGAAAAATCAGATGTGTATGAGATAGAGACTTATGATAATAAACGTAACACCAGCTTATTGTTTGAAAATAATCCTTATATCCCACTGCTGATGATGGTTCCCAATAATCCATTAACTGAAAAGCACTATGATAAAACGGGCCAGCCTTATGCAACAGTAACCCATGTGTATACTTATGATGATCAGGGAAATCCATTAACACGTAAAACCGTCATCAAAGAAACAGGTGTACCGGATGAGGTGACCACCACCACATTTCAGTATTAATATATGAAAATCAATTAGTTATAAAGAATAACCCTGTGTAAACCAAGCCTCGATCTATAGATCGGGGCTTTTTATGTGATAAAAATCGGACATGAAAACCTGCAAAATCATGCATTTCACATGTTTGTGTGATTGTAAAGCGGCATAATCGTGAATACTTTTGTCGGGTAATTTAAAGAACATGAAAGCAGCATTACAAAATTTGGTACTCTACTTGCTCTGTGCGGCAAGTGTTGTATTGGCTGCCCCCACCCATTCAACACTTCTTTCACAACCTGCAAGAAAAGATGGATCAAGCATTTTTTCAAAACCATCTTGTGTGAGAGAGCGCCCCTATTTCACTCAACAAAAGGAAGCAAAACAAGCTACTGTATCTGTTTTAGAAGGGTCAGCCCGTTTTGAGCTTTGGTAAGGTGTACTAGGTTTTCGATATCCGAAAAACCCTTTACAGCGCCCTAATTACCCCTGTATTTTGATTATTTTTGTAGTGTGATATTCATTTTATCACAGCTTAAAAGAGACAGGTATGATTAAAACAGGCAATCCCGTTATCAGTATTTACACAGAAATGACCCCTAACCCGGAGACTATGAAGTTTGTGGCCAACAAGCTTTTGTACCCAGGTAAAAGCATTGATTTTGCTGAAGAAGCATTAGCGGGCCCGTCTCCTCTGGCAAAAGAATTGTTCAGCTTCCCATTTATTAAGAGCGTATTTATCGCCAGCAATTTTGTAACACTGACCAAAACAGCTGATACAGAAGATTGGCAGGATGTGATTCCTACCATTAAAGAATTCCTGAAAGAATACCTAGAAAATGGCGGAGTGGTAGTAAATGAAGAAGAAGTAGCCAAAGTTAAACAGGAAGCCAGTAATACAGTAAGCGCAGATGACGACGATATTGTAAAGCGTGTGAAGGAATTATTGGAGAATTATGTGAAACCTGCGGTAGAGATGGATGGAGGCGCCATTCAATTCAAAAGTTACAATGATGGTGTGGTAAACCTGATGTTACAAGGAAGCTGTAGCGGATGCCCTTCGTCTATGATTACGCTGAAAGCAGGTATCGAAGGAATGATGAAACGTATGATACCGGAAGTAAAAGAAGTAGTGGCTGAGGCCGAATAAATAGTTGGTGTTTGGTTTTTTGGAGCGTTGTATTCGAAGGAGTACGACGCTTTTTTTTGCAGGTACTTGCCAGAGTAAGCCGTTATCATTGTCATATAACATCTTGAAACTATATTTGCCTTCAGATCCAACCCTGCAATAAACTAACATGGAAAGAGAAGCGCTTGCACAACTGTTGCAACAAAATTACCTGCACGTTATTGAGCAAATACGAAACTTGAATGATCGTGAATTACTGCATGCACCAAAAGACAAATGGAATGCATTACAGCAATTAGATCACCTGATCAAAAGTGTAGCACCCGTTAACATGGCCATAGGCTTACCCAAATTTGTGCTTAGCTGGCGATTTGGTATTGCCAATAGACCTTCGCGTAGCTATGATGCATTGGTTGATCGGTATCACATCAAACTTCAAGCTGGTGGTAGAGCCTCAGGCGCATTTGTACCTCCCATGCAGGTAGATCCGGCTGATAAAGAAGCATTGTTAAGAAAACTGCATTATTTGGTAGATAAATTAGCACGCAAGACTTTGAGACAAAGTGAAGTGTCTTTGGATAGATATATCTTACCACATCCACTCTTGGGGAAACTTACGCTTCGCGAAATGCTTTATTTTACGGCTTACCATGCTTCTCATCACGGGAAAAGTATTGAACACGGATTAATCTCTTTGAATTAAAAAGAAGCATTATCTGTTAAAACACATGAATAATACGTGGTATGGTATGACCTTTGCTATTGTTATACTATCATGAAGATCTGCTTTACTTTACTATTACTATTGTTGTCATCCTTTGCTTTTAGCCAGCGAATGATCTTCTATGTGGCAGATACAAAGGGAGATTGTTATGGTGTAGGAAAGGGATTATGTTTACAAGTAAAAGAAAAACCCGAAGAACCTTATGCATTGTTTTATTCGGGTATTGAGGGTTTTTCCTATGAAGAAGGCTATCATTATAAATTAGAAGTCATGAGGGTGAAGCGAGAGCGCCCACCTGCAGACGCTAGTGCCTATAACTATTATTTGATTAACATCATCAGTAAAGAACGCTCAAAGAACTACGGACAAAAAATCAGTCCCATACCTGATCAGCGAGCATTATCCCTCGTACGTATTAGTAAAAGTGGGAAAATGGAGATCGTCGATAATGCTGCTGTACCCAATATTTACTTTGATAAAAAGAATGGAAGGATATCGGGTAAAGCCGGATGTAATCGCTATTTCGGAAAAGTAAGTTTTGACCAGCAACGAATTTTTATTTCAGGCGTTGGCTCCACACAAATGGCTTGCTCAGATATGGAAATAGAATCGTTATACCTTAAATATCTTACAGCTGTTAATCGATATCAGCTATCAGGAAACAATCTTCAGTTATTTCGCGATCAAGAACTCTTACTGCAATTCATCGTTCCTGAGAATTAAGAATCTCACGCTATTCAAATCCGAATCTGTATTTTGCTCTACTTTATGAGTATACAGGAATTCATTGATCAATTTGTTAGGGGTATCCAACAAACCACGCTTCTCGAGTTTGTAGCAGTGCTAGCGGGTATTGGCAGTGTGTGGTTCAGCAGGAAAGAACATATTCTGGTATATCCTATCGGATTGGTGAATACGGTGATTTACATTTATTTAAGCATAAAAGGACATTTATTCGGTGAGGCCAGTGTGAATTTTTATTACTCAGTCATGAGTATTTATGGATGGATACTCTGGACGAGAAAAGATACTTCTAAAAACGAATTGTTATTACGTATCACGAACAGCAATCGAAAAGAATGGATACAACAACTGCTGTTCTTTGCTTTTTTTTATATGGTTTTATTTAGCCTGTTGCGATGGCTGCAATCTAGCTTTGCTCCTGAAGCTATTCCATGGGCGGATGCGTTTGCAAGCGCTTCAGCTTATACAGGAATGTGGCTAATGGCCAGAAAAAAAACTGAAAGTTGGATATGGTGGATCGCAACAAATATTGCTTCTATTCCGTTGTATTTTGTGAAAGGGTATGTCTTCACTAGCGTACAGTTTTTTATTTTGTTGATTCTTGCAATCGCCGGATTAATAGAATGGAAAAAAAGAGCGGGAAAGAATAATGAATTTTGAATGATGAATGTTGAATAAAGAGGTAGTGCTAGTTTTAAATGCGTATTTATACGCTATCAAAACAAAAGAGTTATTGGCTACTTTGCTTTCCATCAAACTTTATCACGGTGGAGAGAAAATTTGATCTTGAACAACGTCTCATTAGATTTTCTGTAAATGCTATTAGGTTTGCAGAAAGGATGCCAATATCGTATGCGGGAAAGCATTTATCTAGCCAATTGATTCGAAGAATTACAGTGCCGGCATTACATTATAGGGAAGCGCAGTCTGCTGAGTCTAGAAATGATTTTATTCATAAGCTTAAAATAGCGTTGTAAGAATTAAGGGAGACAAAAAACAACTTATTAATTATTCAAGAAATTGGTTGGTCTGGTGGCGATGAAATAAAAACGATAATAACAGAAACAATAGAACTAATTTCTATTTTCTCAAAAAGTATAACGACAACACAAAAAACAGGACCAATTCATAGTTTCATTCATCATTTAATATTTATTATTCAAAATTCATGATTCAAAAGATCGTCATACTTGGTCCTGAGTCAACCGGCAAGAGTACATTATGTGAGTTGTTGGCACAACATTATGCAACTGCATGGTGTCCGGAATTTGCACGTGAATATCTTTTGACAAATGGAACCGACTATCAGTTTGATGATCTCCTTACCATAGCTAAAGGACAATTGGCTTTGGAAGATGAGTATACTGGAATGGTCCATAGTCCATGGTCGATGGTCAATAGTACTTGGGTAAATTCGAGGACGATGCAAACATCTCTGCAACAACCATTACTATTCATTGATACGGATATGTATGTAATGAAAGTATGGTGTGAGTATGTATTTCAAAAATGTCATCAGTTTATTTTGGATGAGATCGTAAACAGACAATACGATCTCTATCTTCTATGCAAACCCGATCTTCCTTGGGTACAAGATGAACTAAGAGAGTATCCTGATGAAAAGCCCAGACAAGAACTTTATCATATCTACCGAGATATTATGATGAACCAACAAACACCCTGGGTAGAAATCAGTGGTGATTATAATGAGAGAGTAAAGCAATCCATCGCAGCTGTAGAAGCCATTAGAAAATAGTTTTATTTGCCCTTGAGCAATTGTTGTAAATCTGCATCATCCTCAATATTCTGCATTTGCTTTAATATTTGTGGATAACGCCAACTAACGCGCCTGCTCATGGGTTTCGGGGTAAACTTTTTTGGATTGGGTAAACTAGCGATGATCATGGCAGCTTCTGCTCTGGATAATTTTGAAGCGGACTTACCAAAATATTTTCTCGATGCCGCTTCAACACCAAAAATACCGGGGCCCATTTCAATGACATTAAGGTATACTTCTAATATTCTTTGCTTGCCCCAGATCCATTCGATCATTTTGGTGAAATAGAGTTCCGGTACTTTTCTGATATACTTTGTGATGCCCCCGCCTTGCCACAGAAATACATTCTTAGCAGTTTGCTGTGTAATAGTGCTGGCACCTCCACCTAAAGGAATTTTTGTTTTTTTACCCTTCTTTCTCGGTTTCATACTTCTTTCAATCGCATCCCAATCGAAACCACTGTGATCCGGAAAAGTCTGGTCTTCACTGGCAATGGCAGCAAGTTTAATGTTATATGGCAACTGACTCCAGGAAATATAGTCACGCTTTAAACCGTAAGAAAAGCTATTGGCAATTTGTGTGACGGTAACAGGTGGCATCACCCATCTACAAACGATGATATATGCTAATGAACTTAAAAATAGAAATAAACATGTACGCCAGAGTATGCGTCTACATTTTTTCCAGAAAGATCTTTTTTCTGCCATTAATACAAGATACTATTTAACTGCTTGCGTAGAAATGATCTGCATGGAATATTTTTTTCTCATTCGGATATAAGGCCTGTACTTAAGCGATTGTAACTTACCTATAAGTACAAAACCTGCAGCAATACCTATGCTGGTCAGATTGGCACTACGAAATACCTGATCATTTTTGATAAGACTGTTCATTACATTCAGCAAAATGTAACCAGAGCCGGCTACCTGAAACAATGTACCATTACCTATGATACCACTTCTATAACGATTACCAGGCATACCTATGATCTCAGAAATATGAATGCCCATTAAACCAAACCAGGATGTATCAACGGTAGGAAATCCGAATTGATTGGGAATTTGGCGAAGCACAAATGCATTGATATAGATCGAATCAGCCGTTATTTTTTTGATCTTACCATCGATCCATTGTGTAGTTACATATTGAAAATGAATGAAATCATCTTTTACCCAGCTCTTTACATTCCTGTTTTTTTCTTTAAAAACAAGAATATTCGATTGTGCTTGAATTTTCTCCATGCATAGCAGTAAAAAGAAGGCCCAGAGCAGTTTCATGTGATGGAAAGATAATCAGAAAATGAATGCGTGTTATTTCAGATTTGTTAAACCTGTTTTAGTAATGAAACAGCACCCCAGCACAATGCTATACCAAATCCAATGAGTATCAATCCGGATAATTTATTGATGTAATGCAGATTTTTTGCTGTTAGTCTTGAACGCAGTTTGCCCGCTAACACCACTTTTAAAATATCGGAGAGTAATACAAATGCCAGGCAAGTCCCAAATACGATCAAACGATATTCATTCGGATGTTCAGCTGTTTGTGAATCAGCAAGAATGGCGGCTGTCCATGCAAACCAAAAAAGAAATACACCCGGATTCAAAGTGTTCATAAAATAACCCGATAAGAAAATGGCAGCATAATCCCTTTTCCTGAACTTTTTATCGGCGATATTATTCTCTTCATCAGTGTGTACTTTCTTGAAAAACAAAGTATAAATACCTACCGCGATCAAGAAAATACTACCTGCAATGGCAATGGAAGTTTTATGTGATAACGCAGTATTGAACAGTGAAGTAAAAAAATTGCAAACCAGAACCAATGAAACATCACTTGCCGACACACCGGCTACAAAAAGATAGCCTGCCTTGTGGCCATTGTTGATACTTTGCTTGATGATAGCAAAGATCACGGGTCCAACCGAAATGCTTAGGATAAGACCTAATAATATTCCTTTTAAAAACGGGGCAATCATTCAGTGATATCTGTTCAGTACCGAAAATAAAGGCTAAAATTGTAAAATCAGGAGATTGTTTGACCAGTGGATAAACTCAGCGAATGATCTTGGCAAAAATGATTCGATCCAATCCCGGAAAATGCTCTTCCAGATAAGCATTGCCATAGAGATAAATGGAATCTTGTATAGGCGCAATGCGTCTGCCATATTGAGGATTGAATTGTGCAACTACATTCATGCCTTTGATGATCTTACCTATCGGCGAAAAGCCCTTGACTCCGGAGCGCATGGTAGTATCTAGTGTTGGATTATCTACCATATTGATAAAAAGCTGGGTGGCTCTACTATTGGCAACATCACGTGCAAAAGCAACAACCCCCTTTTTATGCTTGTATAACACAGGTTCGTCCGCGATCTTTTTATTGTCCCAAAAAAAATTAAGATCCAGTCTGTCAGCAATACCAAATTGAACTACATAATTGGGCTCAACACGATAGATCATATTGTTATTGTAAAAACCACTGATCACCAATTGATACAATCGATCTACACCCAGTGGCGACCACCTTCTATAAGCTTCAAGAATAAAGTACCCCTTTGTAGTGCTAAAGAGTACCTGAAAGCTTTCTGGTGCTTTTCTCTTCAGCAATGCCGCTGTTGGGGTTTGTGCTTGTGTATGCAACCAACCGGATAATAATAAGATCAGTAATACTCTCATTTGGTTACCGATTCAGTTTTCAAGAAAGCTTGCCAGTCTTCTAACATTTTTCCCTTCAAAACGCGCGGAAACTTGTGTTGTCCACCCACTTTCCCTTTTGAACGCATGAATTCCATGAACTGATTTTCAGAAAGCACATCGAGAAAAACATCCTTCAATGCGCTCTTGCGCTCAACTGCATAATCATCATTCAAATGCTTGAGTGTATCATCTATTAATTGCAACAGTTGTTTTTTATCTACTGTATCATCACAGGCTACATACCAGTGATGTGCAAAGAAACTTTGGTATGGAACACCGGCTACTGTGAATTCAGGAATGGAGATATTCATTTTTTCGCTTGCCAATTGAATGGCTTTATTCATATTGTCTACACTGAGATGCTCTCCTACCAAACTCAAAAAATGTTTGGTTCTTCCAGTGATTACAATCTCACATCGGTCTTTATCTACAAAGCGAATGGTATCTCCTATGAGATAGCGCCATGTTCCGGCAGAAGTACTGATCAAAAGTGCATAGTCTTTACCTTCTTCTACTTCATGAATCATCAGTGCTTCCGGGTTTTCGATCATTTCACCGTCTGCATTGAAATTTTTATCATCAAAAGGCACAAACTCCATGAAAATATGCTCACTGGTCACAAGCTTCATTCCTTTTGCAAATTGACGATCCTGATAAGCTATAAACCCTTCACTTGCCAGATACGTTTCAATATAAGTGATGGGTTTGCCAAGTAGTTTTTCGAATCCTTTTTTATAAGGCTCAAAGCTCACACCACCATGAACAAAGAAGGCTAGATTGGGCCACATTTCATGGATATGATTCAACTTATATCGTTGAATGATCATCTCCATGCACATTTGTATCCATGCAGGAACACCTACAATAAAACCTATATCCCAATCTGGAGCTTTATCAACGATCTCTTCTAATTTTTTATTCCAATCTTTCTGTTTTGCAATCTTCTTTCCTGGCTTATAAAATGGTTGAAACCAAAAAGGTGCTTTTTTCTGTGTAATACCACTTAGGTCACCGGCATAATAACCCGGACCTTCTTTTTGCAGATCAGTGCTACCACCCAAAGTAAGCCAGCCCTTACCGATAGAACTATAAGGAATATTCTCATAGTTTCTTAAGCTAAACAACTGACGAATCATTACAAGCTTATTACCGCTTAATAGATCATTGGTAACAGGAATGTATTTGCTTGCAGCTTCACTGGTGCCACTACTTAGTGCATAATATTTGATCTTACCGGGCCAGCAGATATCAGGAATACCCTCTAGTGTCTTGTGCCACCACTCCTGATGTATTTTGTTATAGTTGAAAGTAGGTACCAGTTCCTGAAACTTCTTACCAGGATGTTTACTGAGTAAGATTTCATCGAAACGATAACGCTGACCAAAAGCGGTAAATCGGGCTTTACGTAATAATTTTTTTAATACCCTGATTTGTTGCCTGCGTGGATTATTTTGCGGCAATCGCAAAGCTTTCAAAATTCTATTAGGGAGTTGTATATCGAAAATGGCCATCGTCAGACTCGGGTTAAGTGAATATACGAAACTACATTAAAAGCGCGTAAAAACAGAAGCATCAGTTGTTAAAGCTGATGGTTGCTGAGTCTGCAAAAATAAACCGAAAGAGTATACCCTGATTGTTTTCCATTAATGAGATTGCATCGGCCATATTGATATCGGGTATGCGCACCAATATTTGTGCAGCTTGGTGTCTTCTGATCTCAAAGCTCAATGCTCCGATACTTTTTTCATGCGTGTTGATGAATGATAAGTAGCTATCTGAAATACCCTGCTTCTCAAGTATCAACATAATCTGAGCGAAATATTCTTCACGACATAATACCAGTAAATTCTTTTGATCATGTAATAAAGTATCTGTTTTGCTCCGACCGGCGATCTTTTTCTTGAGCTGAGTAAGCAAACTGAAAAATTGAATAAAAGGTATCAGCACCCCCCCTAGCCGATAATGTTTCTGCACAAAAACTTTCATGGCCTGAAAGAAAATAGCAGTATGAAAAACACTTTGGTGTTTGGAGCTTTGTCCTTTGTAATGTATTACTGCGGGTTGTCCTAGGTATTGAAGTGTATATCCTGCTTTTGAAATGCGCAGACTAAGATCAATGTCTTCGCCATACATGAAATAGTCTGTATCAAATCCACCCAATGAATCAAGAATGTTTTTTCGAACCATCATAAACGCACCTGCCAATACTTCTACAGGATGATTTTCAAGCGGCGAAAGATGCCCAAGCGCATAACGATTGAATATGCCTGATGAAGGAAAAACTTTTGCAAGACCACTTAATTTTAAGAACGCGGTTTTCAGTGTTGGTAATGACCTTTTGCTTTCCGGGAGAAATTCGCCAAACCCATTGATCATACGAACACCCAATGCTCCTGTTGATTTGTGGTCAAAAAAATGTTGCAAGCAACTGATCAATGCAGAAGGATGCACCAGTGTATCAGGGTTCAAAAAAAGTACAAAAGAGCCGGACACTTTTTGCAATGCTAAATTATTCGCCTTTGAAAATCCGAGATTGCTCTCAGATCGAATGAATTGTACTTGAGGAAACAAGGGTTGTAATAGTGTGATACAGTTATCAGAAGAACCATTATCCACCACAAAGATCTCAGTTTCGATATTTTGGGAAGCAGCCAATACAGTACGCAAGCACTGTTCCAAAAAGGGACGTACGTTATAGTTAACTATGATGATGCTGAGCGTCAATTGCTTGATTTCAATATGCAATAATAAACAGAAGCCTCTGATTCACGCTTGTTCCTTGAATCTTGTTTCTTGTCCCTTAACCGCAGGTTCGCTATTTTTGCGAATATGTTGAAGCAAACACTCATCAAAGCAACCGAGGCGGGAGCCGCACAATTACAACACTTTTTCAACGGACAATTTACGATCAGTAACAAAGAGGGGGTCAACAACCTGGTAACAGAAGCAGATCATGCTGCAGAGAAAGCCATTTTTGAAGTGATCAGACAAGATTATCCAGATCATTTTATTCTAAGTGAAGAAACCGGAGAGATTATTCAGGATTCTTCTTATAAGTGGATCATTGATCCGATTGACGGAACCGTGAATTTTGCAAATGGAATTCCCATTTGTTGTGTAAGCATTGGTATTGAACAGAATGGAGAGATGATTTTAGGAGCAGTATACAATCCTTTTATCAATGAATTTTTCTTTGCACAAAAAGGATTTGGTGCTACACTAAATGATAAGAAGATACATGTGAGCGAAAAGACAGAAGTGATCAAAAGCTGCTTGGTAACAGGGTTCCCATATACGTATTTAGATATGGAAAATGGTCCGTTGCAAGTCTTTGAAAAATTAATACGTAAGGGTGTTCCGGTTAGGAGATTGGGAAGTGCAGCCATTGATCTGTGTTGGGTTGCGGCAGGACGTTTTGATGGTTTCTATGAGCATAAATTACAAGCTTGGGATAGTGCAGCCGGGTTTTTGATGGTAGAAGAAGCAGGAGGGAAAGTCACAGATTTCAAAGGAAATACTTATTCACCTTACCAGCCACATATCATCGCAACCAATGGAAAGATACACGATGAGTTAGTAGCTATTGTAAATGGGGCTCCGGTGCGAAATTAAGAATGATGAATATCCAACATCCAATTTCGAAATTGGATATTCAACATTCATTATTCATTATTTATACCTGATTATGAGTGAAACAAGAACAGAAATAGCAAGTTTGGGTGAGTTTGGACTAATTGAGCATCTGACCAAAAATTTTGAGACACATAATGCCTCTACTATTCTCGGTGTAGGTGATGATGCTGCAGTCATCGATCATTTCGGAAAACAAACGGTGATCACAACCGATCTTTTATTAGAGGGTATTCACTTTGATCTCATGTACACACCACTCAAACATTTGGGTTACAAAGCGGTGATGGTGAACCTGAGTGATATTTATGCGATGAATGCCACACCTACTCAGATTACCGTGAGTATTGGTATCAGCAATCGATTTAGTTTGGAAGCTATTACAGAGTTTTATGAAGGTGTTCACTTTGCTTGTGAAAAACATAAAGTAGATCTGATCGGTGGTGATACATCTTCATCAGCAAAAGGATTTGTAATATCGGTTACAGCCATTGGTGAAGTTGCCCCTGAAAAGTTTGTAAAGAGAAGTACTGCTTCCAAGGGAGATTTGATTTGTGTTAGTGGTGATTTGGGAGGTGCCTACCTGGGGCTTACCTTAATGGAAAGAGAAAAAAAGATCTACCTGGAAAATCCGCAGGTTCAACCTGATCTTGAAAATGAAAGCTATATCGTAGGCAGATTATTAAAGCCGGAAGCCAGAAAAGAGATCATAGATTTTTTTGAGCAAAACAATATTGTTCCTACTGCCATGATGGATGTGAGTGATGGTATCAGCAGTGAAATTTTACATATCTGTAAACAAAGTGCATTAGGCTGTCGTATTTATGAAGAAAAGCTACCGATTGCAGAAGACAGTCGAAAAGCGGCATTCAAATTCGGACTCGATCCTACTGTTTGTGCGTTGAATGGTGGAGAAGATTATGAATTGATCTTTACACTTAAGCAGGAAGATTATGATAAGATAACACTCAATGAAGATATCAGCGTGATCGGTTATATGGCAGAGTTGGAAGAAGGATGTAAGCTATTAACAAAGGGTGGCAATACTTTTGACATCACTGCACAAGGCTGGAATGCTTTTCAGCAGTAAGAATCTATGAACCATATCCGCTTTTTTAGTATCGGATTTTTTTTACTGATCTTGTCAGCGAATATTTGTGCGCAAAAGTCTCCGCCGCCATTGCCTAAGATGGCAGCTTCCGCATTGAAAGAAGACTTACATATTCTCAAAAAAGTGTTAGAAGCTAATCACCCGAGTTTGTATTGGTATACATCTAAAGACAGTGTTGATTATTATTTTCAAGAGACGATAGCAGGTATCACAGATTCTCTCAATGAGGTTGATTATAAAAACAGACTTTCTAAACTCATCGCAAATATTCGATGTGGGCATACAACGGTTCGGTTTTCAAAAGCGTATGGTAAAATAGCGAGTCGATATCGTTATCCGCAGTTTCCATTGGCTTTGAAAGCATGGGATGATAGTTTGGTAGTATTGGCGAGTGTATATAACAACGATTCAATTTTTAAAAGAGGAACTATTGTAACAGCCATCAACGGAAGATCTCCGGAACAGCTACTGGATACCATTTATCAGTACATCAGTACCGACGGATTTATTACCAATCATAAAAGTCAGGTCATCAGTGGTAATTTTCCGGGATGGTATAAAACGATCATAGGCGATGGTGATTCTATTTATCATATCCGTTATATCGACTCAATCGGACAAGAAAAAGAGGCGCAGATCAAAGCATATCGACCTGTTAGAGACAGTTCTCGAAAAGAACCATCTATTGTCGTTCCAGGCTTGTCCCGAAGAGAATTGAGAAAACTTAGGTTGTTGAATAAAAGATCTATAGTGATCGATACACTGAATAGTACTGCATTCATTCGATTGACCACTTTTTCGGGGGGAAGACTAAAAACATTTTTTAGAAGAAGCTTCAAAAATTTAAATCGTCTTTCTATTGCACATCTTGTGATTGACCTAAGAGAGAATGGCGGCGGCAATGTTGGCAATAGTATTGATCTTACAAAATACTTAATTAATCAACCATTTAAAGTAGGCGACAGTGTTGTGGCATTGAGCAGGAGAATGCGTTACAGTAAATACATAAAGCCATCATTCATATATTGGTTAGCAATGAACTTTGGAGGAACGAAAATGAAGGATGGAAAAATTCATTATCGCAGGTATGAAAAACATTATTTCAAACCTGCTACCAAGCATCATTATGATGGCAAATTATATTTGATACAAGGAGGATATACTTTTTCTGCAGCCACCATGTTCATTGCACAATTAAAGGGTCAATCGAATGTAAAAGTATTGGGAGAAGAAAGTGGCGGCGGATATTATGGTAATTCTGCTATGCACATTCCTAAGATCACATTACCGAATTCAGGATTAATGGTGAGTTTGCCATTGTATCGACTGGTGATGGATAAAGATCGTCCGAAAGGAAGAGGTATTCTACCTGATATAGAAATCAAGCCTTCTTCACGAGCCATTCGTGAAGGCTATGATATTAAGATCAGTGAAGTGAAGCGTATTATTAAAGAACAATAGACCATGGTTTATGGACCATCCACCACCTCAATCACATCTAAGGTTTCGCTGAGTCCCGTAAGAGCTGCGTTATAGCCTTTTTCAATTCTTCCGCTTCTGTGTGCCAAACCCATTACTTGTGCGGGGTATAGACTCGCCATTCTGAATGCTTCATCAAGAGGAATATTGGCTTTGTTGACCAGATTTTGAACACAGTGAATCATATTCAATGCAGACCCGCTCAATACGCCCTCTGATTCATAATAATCACCTTTAAGTGAATGCGGATAAGGTCCGATGGTTGTATTGGTAACTGCATCTGTAATAGCAAATAGTCGTTCCTTCATTTGTTTTTTTGCAATGCGAATCGCTGCAAAATCTACATGATATCCATCCGGTACAATACTACACATCACAGTATCATGATCTAAAATAGCTCCGGTTAAACCGGGTTCTCGATGGTGCAAAGGACTCATGGCATTGAATAAGTGCGTAGCAGCTCCAATACCATTTTTAAAAGCCTCTATACCTTCTGTATAAGTGGCATTGCTATGTCCGGCAGAGATCACTACACCATAGGAGCGAATCAATGATAATACTTCTGCGCTGCATACTTCAGGCGCAAGAGTAATCATCGTAATCACACCCTTTCCATATTCCAGTAATTCATGTGCCTGTTCCAATGTAGGTGCATGAATATATTGTTCTTGATGAGCTCCTTTTTTTATCGGATTGATCCATGGCCCTTCAACATGCAGACCGATGCAACCTTTACCACCCATTTGTCGGTATGCACGAACGGCATCAATACATTTTTTGAACACCTCATAACTATTGGTAGCAACAGTTGGTTGAAAGTAAGCTGCTCCGCCTTTTTTACAGTATTCGTATAATCGCTCCAATGAAGGAACTTCAGGATATACTGCAAATAAACGATCGTATGCACCATAGATCTGGATATCCATGAATGCAGGTGCCATCAAAGAAAACTGTGCAGTATAAGGTTCATGAATGGCTGTGGCAGGAACAATATCAATAATGGCACCACGTTCTGTTACTACTACATACTGGTTCAGCCATTTACTACCGGTAAACAAACGATTGGCATAATAAGTATTGCGTTCAGCCATGGTTTAATCTTGTGTGATGAGAAAATCATCTGCATCTCTCCAGAATGGAAATTTGGTTCTTATTTCTGTAAGTGTATCTTTTTCGAGTGTAATCGTAAAAATATCTTCATCATGTTCTTTATGGTATAAAACTTCACCCAATGGATCGATCACCATACTGTTACCACTATGATAAATACCTTTCCCATCTTCACCTACTCGATTCACTCCAATTACATAAGATTGATTTTCTATTGCACGTGCAGTCAGTAAGGTTTTCCACGCATGATTTCTTCTTTCCGGCCAATTGGCTACATACAATAACAAATCATATTCCGGCTCATTGGCTGATTGTTGTCTGGCCCAAACCGGGAAACGAAGGTCATAGCAGATCTGCAGATTAATTTTCCAACCTTTTACTTGAGCGATCAATCGTTTGTTTCCACGAGAATAGTGTTGATCCTCACCTCCGAAAGCAAAGCGATGCCGCTTATCGTAATGTCCCATCGTTCCATTAGGAAGTACCCACAACAAACGATTATAGTATTGACCATTTTCCTGAATGATGAGACTGCCCGTTACAATAATTTTTTTGTCAGCAGCGATTTTTTTCATCCAATTTACTGTAGGTCCATCCATGGTTTCAGCTAAAGCAGATGGGTTCATGCTGAAACCGGTACTAAACATCTCAGGTAAAATAACAATCTCTGTTTTCTCATTAATGCTGTGGATCTTTTCTTCCAGCATCGATAAGTTAGCCGCTTTATCTTCCCAGGATAGACGGGTTTGTATGAGTGAGATATGAAGTGCAGACATGTCTGCAAGTTAACATAAAATGTAACTGTCATTGAAACATCCGGTAAGCAATCTGTATGCCTCCATATGCATGAGACCGTGTTTGAGAATCTGTTTCTTTAGATTGATGCACCAATTCCAATTTTGTACTTAAACGATCTTGCGCATAGCAGATACCATAACGCTGTTCAAATACAAATGGTCTTGGATTGGCGAGGATGGCTCCTGAGCCCTTGTTGAGCAAACCACCTTGCAATGTTGCATTATAAGCTTGTGCTGTAATGGATGGATAAGCAAATACAAATAGTTCCATCTTTTTCTGTGGAGAAGAAGTTCCATTACTCACCCTGCTGTTAAAGAGTATGCTGGCATTATTTTTTTCAAAATTACCGGCGATAAAATACAGACCTGCTTTTGCATTGGTGAATGTTGTTCCAAAAGAAGCTTGTACTTGTGGTACTATTTTTAAAAGATCATTATAGTCGGCCGCAGTAAAACTATAACTAATGTCTGCATCAAGTCCTAAAGCATTTCTAACCTGATACTCCCATCCCTGAAAACGAAGAAATCCAAATAGACGATGGTACTCGTTTTGGAGATTTTCTGCAAGTGATGCACTACCTACAACACCTAAACTGGTATTCCATTGCAGTATCTTTTCTTGGTTAATGGCAATGAGTTGCCCATATCGTGCAAACAAGTAACCACAATAAGGACGATCTATATCAGCAGCAGTTCTTCCTTTTTTTGATAAAGGCGTAAAAATCATTTGTCCGATCTCAGCAACATGAATTTTTTTTCTGGAACCTGAGCGATCTGCAGAACGGTATTGAAAATAGAGACCATTGGTGTAGTATGCATCTTTCTTTTGTAGCAGAAATGCATCATTGTGAGAACTGAAGGCGACCTCTGTTCTTAAGTATTTTGTTTCCTGTGTAAACGCATAACAGGAAAAAAGTAAACAGATCAACAAAAGCGTTTTATGCATACCAATGATTCATGAAGATAAAATTATTCTTTTGCAGCTTTTCTAATTTGTTGAATCACTTCTTGCACCAATGCGGGTTCATAACCTTTATTAATCAGGTATTGTGAAGTCTTGGCTTGTCGGTTGAGGTATTGTTCATGCTTCAATAACTTCCATTTTTTCTCAGCCAATTGCATTAAAATTGCATTATAATTTTCTTCATCAATCTCTTTTAAGGCATATTTAATATTAACAGCGCTCACTCTTTTTTGCTTCAGTGCATAGATAATTTTTACCCTTCCCCATTTTTTGATTCTGAAGTGTCCGCCCGCAAATTGTGCTGCAAAACGGGCTTCATTCAAGTAATCTTCCTCAATAAGTCGACTTATAAGGGTATCAACATCAATTTTTGAGAGACCATAACCAAAGAGTTTTTCTTTGGTTTCAAAATGACTTCTTTCCTGATAGGCACAAAAATGCCGGATTTTTTGCCATGCCTGTTCAGGTGTAAGTCTTTTCGATAGCATTGATGCCATTTAAATTAGGGGTTATTTAATTATATTTGTTACTGTCAGAAAGCATTTTCGGCAACTTACCCCATATGAGTCATATTCAACATACTGTTTGTTTGATCGATGATGATAAAATCTATCAATTTACCGCCAAGAAAATGTTGGAGGCCACCGGTATGGCCAAAGATATTCGCTCTTTTTATGATGGCAGTGAGGCGATCGCTTTTTTCTCCAGCGAA
Organism: Brevundimonas vancanneytii; assembly: GCA_943368425.1. Classification (GTDB taxonomy): domain Bacteria; phylum Bacteroidota; class Bacteroidia; order Chitinophagales; family Chitinophagaceae; genus Sediminibacterium; species Sediminibacterium vancanneytii_A. The sequence goes on along the minus strand of CALRLC020000005.1, from coordinate 157,893 downwards.
AACAGTAAAGACCCATCCAATTTGCCGGATGTTATTTTTCTGGATATCAATATGCCCATCATGAATGGATGGGAGTTTCTAGAAGAATATGAAAAGATCCGAAACCACTTTCCTAAATCCATGGCCTTGTATGTGGTAAGTTCTTCCGTAGATGATGCAGATATTCGACGTTCACGTCAATACAACTCAGTCACAGACTACATTGTAAAGCCTATAACGCGTGTACGTTATCAGGAATTGTTAGAAGGCATCGGCTCTATTTCCTGAGTCAATCCACAACTCATTCACAATCCGTTTTTATCGTGCTGATAACCTATTAATTTTGGTTACGGAATGTTAACATTTTGCCTTAGGTTTGTTGCGTATCTAAATTCAGCAGAATGAAATTTATTGTTTCTTCCTCATCACTTTTGAAGCACCTCCAACAGATCAGCGGTGTGATTAATGCTAATACCGTGTTACCCATTTTGGAAGATTTCCTATTTGAGATTCAGGATAAAAAACTGAGTGTGGTGGCTACCGATCTGGAAACAGTGATGCGTGTTCAAATGGATGTAGAAAGTAAGGCCAATGGAAAGGTTTGTATACCCGCTAAGATCCTCATGGATTCCCTAAAAAACATTGCAGATCAACCACTTACGTTTAACATTGATAAGAATTTTGCAGTAGAGATCACCAGTGATAATGGTAAGTACAAGGTCATGGGCGAAAATCCGGATAATTTCCCCAAAGAGCCGGCTGCTGATGATACCACCGGTTTTGAAATGACGAGCAGCGGATTATTGACTGCGATCAATAAGACCTTATTTGCTGTTAGTAATGATGACCTCCGCCCTGCTATGACGGGCGTTTTCTTTGAATTATCAAAAGACGGTGTTCAGCTTGTGGCTACAGACGCACACCGTTTGGTAAGATACAAACGTACCGATGCCCATGCTTCCAAGACAGATTCATTCATCGTGCCTAAAAAACCGCTAAACCTGTTGAAGAACGCGTTACCAGATAACGACGATGCAATTACAGTTAGCTATAACAGCAATCATCTTTTTGTGAACCATGGCTCTACACAGATGATCTGTCGATTGATCGACGCACGTTTCCCTGATTACAAAGTGGTAATTCCTGCTGACAATCCGTATAAGTTAATTGTAAACAAAGCTGATTTCCAAAATGCCCTACGTCGCGTTAATGTGTTCAGTAATAAGAGTACCAATCAAGTGGCGTTGAGTATTACAGGTAGTGAGTTACAAATGGCTGCACAGGATATTGACTTTAGTTTTGAAGGTAATGAACGCATGAGCTGTCAGTATGATGGTGAAGACCTTCAGATCGCTTTCAATGCCAAATTCCTGATCGAAATGTTGAGTGCTGCTGATACCGAAGATGTGAAAATGGAACTGTCAACCCCAACCAAAGCAGGTTTGATCAAGCCTACAGAACAAGCAGAAGGTGAAGATCTGTTGATGCTGGTAATGCCACTGATGTTGAATAATTAATCATGCTAAGCATAAAGATTTGTTTGAGTCCCGCTCTGAGAAGAGCGGGACTTTTTTATACAAGCCTATAGCTGCTGCTGATTAATTTGTACATTAGTAAGTATACAATTGTTTGCCATGCTTGAGAATATCATTCAATATTTTGAAACCATTCCTAGTTTACACCGTGCATTGATCTTAGCCGGAGGTATTACCTTTTTCTGGTTGATTGAAGGAGTCATTCCGCTTTTTGGTTTTCAGTACAACAAGTGGAAACATGCGTCCATCAATATATTTTTTACCATCACTACTATTATTATCAATTTTGCTTTTGCATTAGTGATTGTAAAATCAAGCGATTGGGCTGTAGCCAATAAATTCGGATTACTACAAATGATCAATATACCTGTATGGGTATTCATGATCGGAGGCTTATTATTGTTAGATCTGATAGGTGCCTGGTTCATTCATTTTATTGAACATAAATTCAAATGGATGTGGAAGTTCCATATGGTACATCATGCGGATACCCATGTTGATACTACTACAGCGAATCGTCATCATCCAGGTGAAAGCGTATTTCGTGCGGTGTTTACTATGATAGGCGTGGTACTATGTGGAGCGCCGATGTGGTTAGTGATGTTGTATCAAAGTTTGAGTGCTGTTTTATCTCAGTTCAATCATGCAAATATCCGATTACCATTATGGTTGGATAAAGCCATTAGCTGGGTCATCGTTTCTCCCGATATGCACAAGGTTCATCATCATTATGTACGGCCACAAACAGATTCCAACTACGGTAATATATTTTCCATTTGGGACCGACTCTTTGGTACTTTTAATTATACACCCGTAGAACAGTTGCGTTATGGACTGGACGTTCTTGATGACAGTACTGATGAAAACCTTTCTTATCAATTGAAAATACCTTTTGACCGATCTGTTAAGACCGATTACTAAACGCAATAAAAGCGCATCTTTGCTGAAAAGATTTTCATGAAGATCGCTGCGTTTATTCCTGCCAGATATGCTGCAACCCGGTTCCCTGCTAAACTCATGCAGTTGCTGGGAAACAAGCCTGTTATTAGACATACTTATGATAATACCCTTGCTACAGGATTATTTGATGAAGTATATGTTGTAACTGATAGTGAAGTAATCTATCAAGAGATTGTATCCAACGGCGGTAAAGCGGTGATGAGTATACAACATCATGAGAGTGGCAGTGATCGTATTGCTGAAGCAGTGGTAGACCTAGATATAGACATTGTGGTAAACGTACAGGGTGATGAGCCTTTTGTTCAGCGCGATCCTTTGCAAAAACTATTGGATGTATTTAAAGGAGAAAATGGGGAATCGGTACAAGTTGCCTCACTGATGCAGGAACTAAAAGAGCAGCAATTTATTGAAGACCCCAACTATGTAAAAGTAGCGATTGACAAAAACAACAATGCTTTGATGTTCTCCAGAAGCGTGATTCCTTATCCAAGAAGCAAGGACATTTCCATTACTTATTATGAACACATTGGCGTGTATGCATTTCGAAAGGAGGCATTGCTTCGTTTTACGAATTGGCCCATGACACCATTGGAAAAAGCAGAAAAGATAGAGTGCCTTCGTTATTTAGAGTATGGCATACCCATCAAAATGGTAGTAACCGGATATATGGGTGTAGAAATTGATACGCCTGAAGACTTAAAAAGAGCCGAACAATACCTGAATAAATAAGGAGATTTTAATTCAATGACATTTGAGTTCATGCTGTTGTCATAGGGCAAAACTTTATCTTTACAATACCCCCACATCATTTTACCAATACTGCGCGCATGAGTAATAGTAACAGAAATAGATCAGTTGTAATGCATGGCAGGGTTCGATGGCTGTTCTTTTTTGCTGTACTTACTTTAATCAGTTTTGGTATTGTTTTATACTTAATCAAAAAAGACCTGGATAAGACCAGGGCCTCTGTTGATTATACTTATTCTGTTCTAAAAGATATTGCGGAAGTAAAAAGTTCTCTTGGTCAAGCCGAATCAGCTACACGCAGCTTATTGATCAGTAATGATAAAAACTGGAAACCGCTTATTGAGCGACTACACGAAAAAACAAACACTCTGTTCGGACAAATAGAGTCTAAAATTAAAAATGATACTGCATTCTCTTTTTCTTCATTGATTTTATTGAAAGAGTTGATCAATAATAAACAGCGATTTCAGAAGAGTGTTCTTGCTGATACTGCTACCGCAGAAGCAATAAAAAAAAGGATATCCCTATCAGGAGAAGGTCCACAGCAATCGAGAGCAGCATTTAACATACTTGATAGACTAACTGTATGTGGTGAAATTGTTCTCGATCTAAGACTTCAAGCCAATGCCCGTAATTATTCAAATAGCATTTATGCAGCCATTATCGGAGCGGTCATTGCGTTCATTATTGTACTGGTTTTGATCATCCAGCTAAATAGAGATATCTCACGCAGGATGAAAGCTGAAGAAAATGTTGGCTATAGCGACGAACGGTATCGAAACTTAATTGAAAATGCAAGTATGGTAATGTATACCACTGATCTGAATGGTATCATCACATTTGCTAACCAGCAGGTAGGCGATCTTACAGGATACTCTGTGAAAGAACTTATTGGAAAAGACTTCTCCTTTCTTCTACATCCTTCCTGGATGCAGCAGGTCTTCAATCATTATACACAGCAGTTTCAAAGTAAAACAGCATCTACTTCTCTTGAATTTGTTATAAGAACAAAAGCCGGACATCAAAAATGGGTAGAACAAACAGCACAATTGATCCTTAAAGAAAATATGGTGCAAGGTTTTCAATGTATGGTGCGTGATATCACGGAAAAAAAGAGAATTGAACTGGAGCTGAAAGAATCAGAGCAACTCAGAAAAGAAAACCAACTTAGATTGGAAGCCATTCTCGAAAATACTACATCACTCATTTTTATTAAAGGGCTGGATGGCAGATACATCACCATTAATAAAAGATTCAAAGAAGTAATGGGTGTAACAGATGAGATGGTAATTGGTAAAACAGATTATGAATTCAGTGAAAAAGAAGCCGGTGATCACTATAAGATGTTGGATGAAGAAGTCATCAACACTCGTAAAGCAGTAGAAACGGAAGAATGGATTTTTGGTCCGGAAGGAAGAAAAAATTTACTCGTTATAAAATTTCCACTTGTTGATCATCGAAAAAAAATATTTGGGATAGGTGGTATAGCCACTGATATTACGGATAGGGTATTGTACCAGCAGAAACTTATAGAAGCAAGAAAGAATGCAGAAGAAGCCAAACAACTGCAAGAGCAGTTTTTGGCAAATATGAGCCATGAGATCAGAACACCAATGAATGGTATTCAAGGCATGACCAATCTTTTACTACAGACGGAACTCAATGGCCAGCAAAAAGAGTTTACTTCCATGATCAAAAGATCTGTAAACAATCTGTTGGTAATCGTAAATGATATTCTTGATTTCTCTAAAATTAAAGCAGGAAAAATCACTTTAGATAAAGTGCCATTTCATATTCGAGAGGTACTGAATCAAATCAAAGCCCAGTTTGAACATGAAGTCGCTCAAAAAGAACTGGATTTCGTTTTTGACCATGATATGGGATTACCTGAAACAGTCATTGGGGATCCTTATCGGTTGAATCAGGTATTAGTAAATGTGATTGGTAATGCTGTAAAGTTTACTGTTTCAGGTGAAGTGAGAATTAAAACAGAGGTCCTGCAGCAAACGGGAAACAAAGCCGTCATCAGATTTACAGTATCAGATACAGGCATAGGGTTACCGGATGAGAAAATAGTAACCATTTTCGAGCCATTTACACAAGCCGGACCAGAGATCGCAAGAAATTATGGAGGAGCTGGTTTAGGATTGTCTATTTGTAAAGGATTGTTAGAGTTACAAGGTGGTAGCATTCAGGCTGTCAATAAACCCGGCGATGGTGCAGAGTTTACCATTGAAATTCCTTATGAGGTATTGACCGAACAGTCTAGGGAAAAAGATGAATCACAATTATTAAAAGGTAAAAGATTTTTGGTTGTTGAAGACAATGAAGTAAACCAAAAATTAGTGAGTTATGTCTTGAAAAAAGTAGGTGGGGCAGTTGATATAGCCAATAACGGAAGAGCGGCTATCGACTTATTAGAACAAAACAAAATGGCATATGATCTCATTATTATGGATATTCAGATGCCCGTTATGGATGGCTATGAAGCAACTGAATACATTCGGAAAACCCTTCAGCTGCAAACGCCCATCATTGCTATGACTGCTACGGCATTGAAAGGCGATCGCGATCGTTCTGTACAAGTAGGCATGAATGACTTTATGTTGAAACCATTTGATTTTGATGATCTATATAAACGACTTATACGACTACTTATAAAAGAAACAAAAGAACCCGACAATCATGATGCCATGAATACCCAAAAACTGTATGATCTCTCTTTATTGGAAGGCCTGGACGACAAAGAATCACTTTTGGATGTTTTAAATCTTTTTTTGGAAAATACCCCTGCTCAAATGACAGAATTAGCGGCTTTATCAGAAAAAGCGGATTGGGACGCCTTATATCAGTTGGCGCATAAACTAAAAGGAGCACTCGCAATGTTGCAAGCAACCCATATTTCTGAATTACTGGGAAAGATTGAAGCAAGTGGAAGAGAAAGAAAAGACGTAGATCAAATACCGGATAAGGTAACTGAGGTATGCGCATTATTTGAACAAATGAAAATCCAATTAATTGACGAAAAGAACCAGATCATGGGTCGATAACCTGAAATCTCGTACTTTTAGTATATTAATGTTCGAAAGCTGAATATGAAAATCCTAGTAGCCGAAGATGAACCCATGTTGTTAAAAACCATTGAGCTAAAGCTTAAGAAAGAGGGGTATGATGTTATTGCAACAATTGACGGCAGAGAAGCTATCTCAAAGATTGAATCTGAACAACCGGATCTTGTAATTTCTGATATTATGATGCCTTATGCATCCGGGTTGGAACTAACAGCTATGCTTAAAAAAAGGGAGAAACAAATACCCATCATTATTTTATCGGCCATGGAACAAGAAAAAGTAGTGATGGAAGCATTTGAGTTGGGTGCTGATGATTATATCACAAAACCATTTAGTCTTAACGAACTATCAATTCGCGTTAAACGACTAATGACCCGATTAGGGAAATCCTAATCGCTAAAATGATTGTATGTCTTTCATTTCTAAAATAGGTCAACTTCTTTTTGCAGCAGTCCTGTCTGTGTCTGCTGTAACAGCCCAAAATGATACTAGTAACTCCGATGGATTATTGAAAGCGGCTCGCAAAGCAGCATTCGATGAAAACAATTATCCTCAGGCAAAAATTTATTTGTATAAAGCATTAGAAAAAAGCCCAAATTATTCAGATCTCCGCGTTTTTTTGGGAAGGATCTATACCTGGACAAAAAACTATGATAGTGCAAGAATTTGTTTTGAGGAAGTGTTGAAGCAAAATCCGGGTTATGAAGATGCCTGTATGGCTTATGCTGATATGGCATTTTGGAACGATGAAAGTGAAAAATCATTAGCTATTTGTGAAGAGGGAATTAAATACAATCCAAAATCAGAGGGCTTGTATTTAAAGAAAGCAAGAGTTTTAAATAGCATGCGTAAATTCAATGAAGCAAATAAAGCTGTTCAAACTGTTATATCGATCAATAAAAACAATACAGAAGCAAGAGCATTAGCGAATCGTATCAGAGAGAATGCGGTGAAAAACAGAATCGGCGTGAGCTACGATTTTGTGACATTTGATAAGCAATTTTCTGATCCTTGGCATCTTGTAAGTGTTGATTATGGAAGAAATACTGGGATTGGCTCTATTATTGGTCGATTCAACTATGCCAATCGTTTTGCTTCCAATGGATATCAGTATGAATTAGAAGCGTATCCGCGTATTTCAAATACCTTTTACAGTTACGTTGGCCTAGCCTATTCAGATAATATTGGTGTTTTTCCTCACTGGCGTGGTGGATTTTCCTTGTATGCGAATTTGCCCAAAAGCTATGAGGCCGAATTAGGAGTACGTTATTTGAAATTTTCAGGCGACCCTACTTATGTATATACAGGATATGTAGGAAAATATTATAAAAGCTGGTTGTTTGGTGCAAGGGCTTATATCACACCCAGTACTTTTACTAGTACTGTTTCTTCATCATATAATCTATCAGCTCGTTACTATTACGCAAGTGCAGATGATATGTTGGGTTTCAATATTGGTTATGGCGTTTCTCCCGATGATAGACTCAATGTTATTCAGTTAAATGGTGTACAACAACTAACTTCTTATAAAGCAGGGTTCATTTTTCGAAAAAAATTCGCAAAGTTCAATGTATTGACTATTGATGGCAGTTGGCTGAATCAAGAGTATCTGCCGAAAACAGTCGGTAATCAATATCAATTCAGTATTGGATGTCTGAGAAGGTTTTAAATAAACGCACTCGAATCAAAATCTCTTGGCGTGGACTCCTTGCCATCATTCTATTTTTATTGCCATTCTGGATGCTGGTTGTTTGGTTTTTTCTACCGGGACGAAAACTACTGATAGCAATTGTTGATAAAACAGTGGTTGAATATCCGGGTCAGGAACATCTTTCTTTGCATTGGGTGTTGAACCAGGAAAAATTTCTAAAGAATAATACAGAACGCTACGAACCTGATAAAGACTATTTTGGCTTTTTCCCAATGGAAGATGAAAAATATAAATTGAAAGGGTTGGAACGTTTTGATTCAACCCAACTTCAAAAGCTAAGTGAAGATGCAGATGCTGCTTACATCACAGATGCATATGGGGTTTTCCGAAATGAATGGTTCAAATTGGGAAATATTCAGGACAGGTCCGGTATTGTATATGGCGGTATGAGTAAACAGGATATCTATTTTCTGGAGCTCATGAAGCAGAAAAAAAAGCTGATCATCACGGAATTCAATTCCATTGGGTCACCCACAGAACCGGCTATCAGAAATAAATTTGAAAATACATTTGGCATCAAATGGTCAGGTTGGATCGGCCGGTATTTTGAGTCGTTTGATACCACAGTTAACAAGGAATTACCCAGCTGGCTAATAAAAAATTATAAACGAACACACAATGATCAATGGCCTTTTAAAAAAGGTGGGGTAGCATTTATTAATGCGGATAATGATCTCGTAGTCATCTTGGAAAATGAAAAACATTTAAAAACGGAATTGCCTTACATCTATGCTTCAAAAGAAGGGGTTAACCATTATGGTATGCCGGAGAAAATGAAATACTCTTTTTGGTTTGATGTCGTGAGTGTCAACAAAAACATAAATCATGTGATCTCCGATTTTAAGATAGATATAAATGAGGCTGGTCAAGCAGAGTTGGCTCAATATAATATACCGGCAAGCTTTCCAGCAATAACCACACATATCAATCAAGACTATCGGTTCTTTTATTTTTCAGCAGACTTTTGTGATAATCCTATTTCTCTGTCATCTTCTTATTTCAAAGGAGTTGCCCTCTTTAAATGGATGATGTATACAGAGAGAGAACCTCTTGAACGAAAAAGTTTTTTCTGGAGGTTGTATCGTCCTTTGATCACTACAATTCTTAATGATTACTATAAGAGCATACAAAAAGATCAATAACGTGTATACTTCTGAATAAGACTATCAGGAATCAATCTTCTCTCTTTCATAAACTGAAGATTTTTCTTTTTGAACTGATTAAAAGAAGACTTCAACTGAAACTTTTTTTCTGTAGTTAGATCTGGCTCTAAATCCATATTGCTACTGAGCTTGAATAAATCATCTCCATTCAACATATATGACCCCCTGACAAAATCAATTAATTCTGGTTTTGTTTGTTTTAAAGGAATCGAGTGATTGTTCCTGAAAACAACACTTGTGTCTATACCTGTACCTAGCCAAGACGTAATATTTGGCATGGTCAGGCCATAGCTATATTTCAACCATGCAGTAATAGTGGGGGCAATATCAAAGTGACTGGAAATAGCTCTAAATTTTTGAGTTCTATTCAGCATAGGTGAGTAGATTATCAGCGGAACATGATAACGATCAAGTTTTGTACTCATAGGAATTTCAGGTAAACGGTGGTCGCCTGTTATAAAGAATACAGTTCTTTTGAAATCGGGCCTTCTGCTATATGCGTTGATGAACTCTTTGATAGACTCATCAGCATAAAGGATACTGGCATATTGGTTTGTATAATTTCTATAGTTTCTTTTTTGTGCCGCAGAGAACTTCAGCTCGCCCATTCTTCTTTCAAAACGATCTATATATTCCTGTTGATTATTGATCAAAAAAGGGCTATGTGTGGCAACGGTAAGAATCACACTTAAATGCGGTCTGATGCTGTCTTCAGTGGTTTTTGAAAGCATATGTCTGTATAAGGAAGCATCATCGTAACCCCAGCTGAAACCGGAACTGGATTTTGGTAAACGTTGATATCCATTTGCCGGAAATGAAGCTTCATCAAAAATATTTTCAACACCTGTTTTTTTCAAAAAGGGTCGCATGTTATCAAATGAAGCATCGCCACCATAATAGAAAGCAGTCTTATAGCCATTGTATCTCATAAGGTTTGCAATGGATAAGTGCGCCGGCATTTGATCTCCCAACTCTGTAAAGCCGCTATTACCAAAAGGAAGTGAAGCCAGTAAAGAAGGTAATACCGTAAATGTTCTTCCTCCGGTACTTAAAAAATTCTCCCAATACAAGCTTTTACCGGAAAGAGAGTCAAGGAACGGTGTAAAGCTACCCAGATAAGCATTTTGATTAGTAAAAGCCCTTCCCAAACCTTCAACCATTAGTATAACAATATTGGGAGGTAATGAGTCCTGTTGTGAAAAGAAATGGCCCAATACATTTTTACTACTATCCGTTCTATGTAAGAAGGGGTAGTTTTTATTATCAATTTCTGCATCTGCCAGAATACCATCAGATTGGTAGTCATCACGATAAATATCCTCTTCCAAATCTTTAGGAAAAAATCTGTTGTAGCTAGATGAATAGAAGTAGTAAGACTTATTGAGTGAAAGATTATTACTGTATTCCCTTCCAGGAAGTAAAGCTTCTGTAACCTTATTCAAATCCCGAATACCTGCTACAGTGATCAGTAAAATAAAGAAGACAACAATGCCATCGTTTGCCAATAACCTTCTAGGTAGTTTTATCAGTACAAAAGCGGATAATGCGATCACAAATAATAATCCGATTACAGACATAATGTTTAATCCTCCTGAGGCACCCACAGTTTGCTGAATATCGGCCCAAGAGTAACTCCAGAGGTCAGCACCTAGCGGCACAAAAGATTGAATAAAGTATTGTGATAAAGCAAATTGAATTAATATGGCAAGGGATCCGAGAATGAGAAATGTAATGTGGGCTATCTTTTTACTGAAAACATATAATAATGTAAAAGGAAGGTAACACCATAAGGCAAGCGATGAAATAAATGCGATGTCTTTTGCTAAGCCATAAAGAATGACTTGTTTAAAGAATTCCGGTTCACCGTGTTCTTTATAATCTAACCCAATTTCAATTCCCCGGGCAATAATAAACAACAGCAACAAAGAAAGTATATGTCCTAGATAATAGCGGAAAGACTGAAACAATACATCCGGTATTGCATTGATAATAGGCGCCAATTTTCTTTTGTACCACGAAGCTCTTATTACAGACTCTTCTGAAATAAGAGGAACGGGTTCTTCAATTATCTCTGGAACTACAACAATTTCTTCAGCAGGAAGTTCCTGAACTATTGGTATAGGTTGATCGGTATCTGCAATCTTCTTGGCAAATCCCTGTCGCGTCATTTCACCCCAACTCTTTTTCTTTCTGAAATAATCAATATATCCTTTGATAGCACTCCAAACAACAAATGGGTGGAAATAGAATGGTTCAGTCAATGCAGTTAATAGTAAAACAAGAATATCTATTCTTCGTTTGTACTGATGATATGTAATGACTTCCATGAGTATCGCAAAAGCAGAATAGAGATATCCGAACGAAACAATAAAAAGGAAATATGCAAAAAAGAAACCCCAATCAAGCATGCCAAAAGCAGCAAATAAAAAGAAGCAAATAAATCCAAAAAACTCAATGACGGGTGCACACATTTCAAAGAAGAACCAGTAAGGATAACTAAGCATTCCTAACAATCCATATTTTGGATTGAAGAACATTTGCTTGTGAAACTTTAAAGTCTCAATGGTTCCTCTTGTCCATCGGTTACGTTGTCTGCCGAGGATATCAAACGAACTGGGTGCTTCTGTCCAACACAATGGATCCGGAATATAAGTGACACGGTACTTCTCATTACGCTCTTCCATGTAACGACGCATACGAACAACAAGTTCCATGTCTTCCCCTACTGTATTATGATCATAGCCCCCACATTTAATGGCAATTTCTTTATCAAAAGCACCAAAAGCACCAGAGATTAACATCAATCCATTTAATCGACTCCAAGCCATTCGCCCTAAAATAAATGCACGGATATACTCTAGTATCTGCATTCTAGGTAAATAATCTTCTGCCATTTTTACTTTCACCAAACGGCCGTCTTCAATAATACAAGAGTTTGCAATACGTACTACACCACCGGAGGCAATAACACGCTCTCCTGTTTGTTCCAAAAATGGTTTGATCATTTTTAGAAGCGCATCCTGTTCTAGGATACAATCCACATCAATACAAACAAGGTATTTATTGGAAGAGATATTGATACCTACATTTAGGGCATCGGCTTTACCTCCATTTACCTTATCTACGACTAGTAATTTATGATAAATGGGATTACGGCTTTTGTAGACACCTCTTACATCTTTGGTTTTTATTTTATAATCTACGAAGTAGTCAATCTTTTCCAGTTCATACGCCTGGATCATTTTTTGTAAACAATCATCCTTACTGCCATCATTGATTACAATGACTTCGAGGTTCACATAATAAATAGAAAGCAACGATCGAATATTTTCAACAATGGTTTTCCCTTCATTATATGCAGGTGCGAGAATGCTTACTGATGGGGCATGTGTAGATGATGCAAGTACTCTGTAGTCTGTAAAACTATTCTTGTGAATATATTTTCTGGTTTCACCAATGGAAAAAATAGCAATGGCGATATAAGACAACAATAATAAAGTGGAATAAATAAATATTCCATAAGTGAGTATATCAAAAGCAATATTTAAGATCGAGTCCCAGTTCATTTAACACTTTTTACATGTCTGAGTATTCTTTCGAAAGGCTCAGGTTCCAACAATGCTCTTTTTTCAATGACTTGAATGCCATCTGTACAATTATTTGTCAGTATAGTTGCAGCTTTTACTTTAATGATATTATCAGACGCATCCAATAATTTGATCAAGAAATCTTTTTGATCATCGGTAGCTAGACCGGTTAAACTATTGAGAATTTGTATTTGATTTTCGAAATCTTCTTTAGAAAAATATCCGATCAGCATTGAAGCTGTATGTTCATCTGAAAGGGTGATCAGTGTTTTGATGGCCTGCGTACGAACAATTTTGGAAGGGTGTACTAAACAATCTATCACCTTATCTTTTACAGCAAATTGTTGGTATTCTCCAGCTAGTCTAAGTGCGAAAACCACCACCGTTTCATTTTTTGATAAAAGCCATTTGGGAATTCTGTCTGACAGATCTTCTTTCTTCCCAAATAATTTTAATTGTTCCAACAATTTGATTTGTTGCCATAAAGTAAGCGGATACTTGATCACATCCAAAAATCGAAGACCATTAAAACCAGTGAGATGAATCACAGCGATTTGAGCTTCCGAACGAACAAACTCATGTTTACTATTGGTTTCACGATAAATTTTTGTTAGTAGATCTTTTTGATCCATCAGGTATAACTCCTGAATTCCTCTTGCCTGACGATACCATTTTCGCTTGTTCTTCATTTTTAGTAAAGAGTCTTCTCGTAGTCCGAGTTGATTGTATAGCGCAACAATATTATCAGCAACAGCACCGGAAAAGTTCTTTTTGCATTTGATTAGCTCATCAATGGCAACTTGTCTTGCTTTGGGGTCATTAAGCATTCGAAAGAACTTCTTAGGGATCTCAATACCTTCAATGGTTTCTTCGAGAATGATATGACTGATCCATACCTCAATGTTGCTTTTGATACGTTCCGTATGAAAAAAGAGGCGCTTTTTAGCAATCGTTTGTATGTAGATCATTGCTACGATCAAAAGAATACATACAGACATGATCTCCACGCCCCTCATAAGATTTTCCGGACTCATGAATTTGAGAAAATCCTTTCCAATAGAACCGGATAGGAGTGTGAAACAGTGTGTACTAATCCCCATGAATGTCATTCGTCAAATAATAAGTGGTTCCGGTTTCGGGTATTTCAAACATTAATTTACGTAATCTGAACATAAAACGGTCTCAAACACCATGGTTTCTTATAAAACAGTCAATAACGGAAGAACGAGGCTGATTATTACTCTGACATATAAGGGGAATACCAACTTTTTATCAAAAATATTCTGTAAAAGGTCAGGGCGTGTTTTGTGACCTATAATTTAGTTGAATTTTAAGTTGGTAGACTTGATTTAACCGATGGATTTTTACGAAGTAAATGGTTCTAACTATGTTTGTATCATTATAGGTATTCAAAATTCTTTATATGAGCTTTCGCAATTTTAAAATGGTGGATTATGTTGTTTTCGGAAGAGGTGCATTTAATCAATTGGATGAAATCCTGGCACCGCAACGAAAAGCTGATGCACCTATGATTTTTTTGGTTGATCATTATTTTGAAGGGAAGCCACTGATCAATAGAATACCCTTACGTGGTAAGGATAAGATCATTCTTGCGGATGTAACGTATGAGCCCAAAACCACTCAGGTAGATGCTTTAGCAAATCAGTTGAAGCAAGATTTTGGAACCGTTAGCGGCATCATTGGTATAGGTGGCGGTTCTACCATGGATCTGGCCAAAGCGGTATCATTAATGATGAATAATCCGGGTTCTTCTGCTGATTACCAAGGATGGGATTTGGTAAAGTTCCCGGGTGTATATAAAGCAGGTATCCCAACATTAAGTGGTACAGGTGCTGAAGTGAGTCGTACCACCGTACTTACAGGGCCTACTAGAAAATTGGGTATGAACAGTGATTTTACCCCGTTCGATCAGATCGTATTAGATCCTGAATTAACCAAAGATGCGCCGGCCAACCAGCGTTTTTATACCGGAATGGATTGCTATATCCATTGCATCGAAAGTTTAGAAGGCACCTATCTCAATGAGTTTAGTAAAAGCTACGGTGAGAAAGCACTGGAACTTTGTCAGAAAGTATTTGTCACCAAAGATCATTGGGATGACGAAAGTGATGATCAGTTGATGATGGCTTCTTATGCCGGTGGAATGAGTATCGCTTATTCTCAGGTAGGTGTTGCTCATGCAGTAAGTTATGGACTGAGCTATTTACTCGGAACCAAACATGGAATAGGGAATTGTATTGTGATGAATCATCTGGAAGAATATTATCCGGCTGGTGTTAAGGAATTTAAATACATGGTTGAAAAAAACAAGATCGATATACCTCAAGGAATTTGTAAAGGACTAACAGATGACCAGTTTGATACTATGATCAACGTTTCAATAGGCATGAAACCCTTGTGGGAGAACGCTTTGGGGAAAGACTGGGAAAAGATCATGACCAGAGAAAAACTCAGGGCCTTATATGAAAAACTGTAATTCTTGTTTGCAGTTTTAAGGTTCTTGGAGTAGTTTGTTTTAAATTTCATTAGATCAATATCAAAAAATAAACCCATGAAACAAACTATTTCCTTTTTGCTTTTTGTGCTGATCTTATCAGCATGCAGTAATCAATCAGAAAAAAATGTTGAGACCACATCTGCTTTCAACATAGATAGTGTAAGAGCACAGATTGAAACCAATAAAGAAAATTTTATTAAAGCATTTGCAACAGGGGATTCTGCGTTATTTGTTTCCCTCTTTACCAAAGATGGTTGTTTGATGCCTGATGGCGCTCCTAAAATGTGTGGCCCGGAAGCCCTTTATGCATTTTTAAAAGGAGGGATTGAAATGGGTATCGGTGGCATGAAGCTCGATATCGTTGAAGTAACCGGAGGTCCTGAACTGGTTTCTGAAGAAGGCGTTTATCAAATTCTGGATAAAGAAGGAAAATCAGTTGAAGCAGGTAAATTCTTGGTGACCTGGAAACAGGAAAATGGCGTCTGGAAAAGATATCGTGATACGTGGAATGCTGAAACACCGGTACCTCAGGCGCACTAGCATATCCTTCATATTATTGCAAAGACCGCAGGAAAACAATCCTTGCGGTCTTTGTTTTGTTAGCCACCATGCATTAAGTAGTATCTTTACAATGAATACAAATAAATACAGACCAATTTGAAGTTTACAGATTTAGGACTTGATCAGCGCATTTTAGATGGCATTGATGCCATGGGTTATGAAACTGCAACACCTGTTCAACAACAGGTAATGGTACCCATTTTAGAAGGGAAAGACATTATCGCTTCTGCGCAAACCGGTACCGGAAAAACAGCTGCATTTTTGCTTCCACTGATACATCGTTTATTAACGGTTCCGCATGACTCTAATGAGATCAATGCCATGATCATTGTGCCTACCCGAGAACTGGCTATTCAGATAGCCGAGAGCTTGGAAGGGCTTTCTTATTTCACCGATGTAAGCTCTATTGCTGTATATGGAGGAAGTGGTGGTGATTCATTCAATGCAGAAAAAAAGGCATTGACACAGGGAGTAGATATTGTGGTGTGTACACCCGGAAGGATGATTGCACATCTCAACATGGGCTATGTGAAACTTAAGGGGCTGAAATATCTCGTACTTGATGAAGCAGACAGAATGTTGGATATGGGCTTCAATGATGACATCATGAAGATCATTTCTTTTCTACCCAAAGAAAGACAAAACCTGCTTTTTTCTGCTACCATGCCCATGAAAATGCGTGAGCTAGCCAGAAAGATTTTGCGTGAACCGGTTGAGATCAATATTGCTATTTCAAAACCGCCGGAGCAAATTGTTCAGAAAGCATTCATTGTTTATGAGCCACAGAAGATACCGATCATAAAAGATATGTTGGGCAGTAAGAAATTTCAAAATGTTATTGTCTTCTGCTCCAAAAAGCAAAATGTAAAACAACTCACAGCTGAACTAAAGAGAGCCAAACTTTCTGCTGAAGAAATTCATTCAGATCTTGATCAGCTAAAGCGAGAGCAAGTATTGCAAGATTTTAGGAATAAAAAACTGAACATCCTCGTAGCTACCGATATTTTAAGCAGGGGTATTGATATAGAAGATATTGACCTCGTCATCAATTTTGATGTACCCAATGATGGAGAAGACTATGTACACCGCATTGGTAGAACAGCAAGAGCAGCAAGTAAGGGAACAGCTTTTACACTTGTAAGTGAGAAAGAGCAAAATAAATTCGCTGCCATTGAAAGCTTACTCGGCGAACCGGTTCCGAAAGGAACGGTACCGGAAGAGTTTGGTTCAACACCAGCTTATACCCCCAGAGCTCCAAGACAAGGCGGACAGAATAGAGGACCACAAGGTAATAGAAGATCAGGCCCGCCAAGAGGTGAAAGAAGACCAACACAGTAATTTCTTATCACAAATATCATTTCATGAAATACTTGGTTTATATCCTGCCTTTGTTGGCGGGATTGACAATCACAACACAAGCGGGTGTGAACAGCCAACTCAAAACGGCTGTCAATAATCAGTGGGTAGCGGCTTTCATTTCTTTTATTGTAGGATCCATTGCATTAGCCCTCGTGATACTTTTTACCAAACAACAACTCCCTACTACACAACAACTACAGCAAATTGAGTTGTATAAGTTTTCAGGTGGTTTATTAGGTGCTTTTTTTGTGACTGTTATCATCTATTCAGTACAACAGATCGGATCAGCCAATGTATTTGCTTTGGTGATAGCCGGGCAATTACTGTTTGCGCTAGTATTTGATCATTTTGGATTATTCGGTTTCAAACAAAGTTCTATTAACTGGGGTAAGGTCATGGGCGTACTCATGCTCATAGGCGGAGCTTACCTCATTAACCGGAAAGGGTAGATTAAAATCAGCAGAATAAGCAATTTTCTAATTTGAATAGACGTTATAGTAAAAAATAACGTCTTATGGCCTCTTTTAGAAGCTTTGTAGGATCAGAGTTAATGTCGTTCAGACAGCATATAGCCGCATTGCGAAACATGCTTCCACAGAACATTAAATTAAAGCCTGCCGAACGCAGAAGCATGTTCAAGTTAAATGATAAAAAGAAAGAATTTGTAGAAAAAGCGGTGTTATCAATGCGGAAAAATCCTGCAACGGTTCCGTCCTATGTTGATGTAAATGCTTGTAACAATTATATTCAGTTGTACAAACAATACAATGAGTTGTTGAATGAATTGGAAGAGGTCAAAACAAAAATGGAAGATGCCAAACTATTGTTGGGTAATGAAATATTGAAACAAACCAGAGCCTATTTTCATAATTCAAAAAATGCGGCACTTTCGGGAAGTGAACAGTTTGGACAAATTTATAAAGACCTGAAACCACATTATGCTGTAGGAAGAAATAGCAGAAGAAAAGAAACAGAAGCATAACAATCATCTTATACTAATACATAAAGAAGGGCGACAGATTCTGTCGCCCTTTTGCTGTAAACCCATTTTTTTTAATAAGACTTCAGGTATTAATACAAATAACTAAGAGCTGTTTTATCATTCGCATTGAATGGACGATTTACACCGTTACCAATACAAGCCAGCATCCATGAATTTGGATCAGGTCCTGTAGGTGTACCAGGAATATGAATCGCACCAACAGTAGAAGCTCCCTCGTTAGTAGCAGAACCGCCACAACTATAAGCACGGTTCATATAGTCTGTATGACGGAAGCCGATGCAGTGACCCAACTCATGTGCGAAGATGGTTGCAGCATAATTGATAAAAGTGGTTGAAGTTCCGGATCCAATAGCTCTGGTATTCACTTTTACAGAATTGAAAGGATCACCACTGGAAGTTGGAAAACCGGCAGAAGCCAAATAGCTACCACTAGCGCGATCAAATGTGATATCAGCGCCAGAACTTACACGCTGAAGTGTAATCTGTAAATTTTCTGCGTTGTAACGACGAACCACTTCATCTAATACAGGTCCGTAAATAGCAGCATCAATTCTGCTCGTCAATGCTACAGTAATAGTTCTTGGTAAACGCGTTACCAGATTGGTGGTTCGGTATTGCTCTACCTCACCAACACGAAGAATGGTTCCATTCAAAGAACGTTTTAATTCATTGGCAGGAATAAAAATGTCTCCCTCAACAATATAACCGCCGTCTTCGGCAATAATATTATCAGAAGAAAAGCCGAGTGCTTTCACACTATTAATAACATCCTGTGATACTTCTTTTTTGATCTCTTGTTCAGGTGCTACTGCTTTTTGACAGGAAACGGCAGTTATCAATAAAGCGATAACAGCCAAAGAAAGGCGCATGTTTTTTCTCATGTGTTTTAGTTTGGATTTTGCAAATGGTTTACAGCATCATTGGATTTCAGAATGAATTTAAGAAATGTATGAATCAGACAAAAGCAAATTTGAGCAACGCTGTTGCAAAACAGCATGATGATTCATAAAGCGGAATAAAATGGCAGCCTTCTTTAAATTTTTTACGGAGATATGAGGAAAAGTGTTTTACTTATCTTTAGTACCCCAGTCTCTTATGCACATGAGAAGCGTTTTGTTTTGTTTGCTATTATTTTCCATCTCCGCTGCTCGGTCTCAACATTTGAGCACGCAACAAATTCCTGATGTTTTAAAAAATTTTGTTGAGCCAATAAGTAATGATCAAGCAAAAAGGTCAACAAAAAATATTTTCGCAGTCGTTGGCAACATGCCTATAGCTGTTCAATGTTTACGCAAACTATCCGATAGTGTTGCTATCATTAAGATTGACGACTCAGCGTTCATCGATTCTTTTTTGTTTCAAGGAAAATTGATTCAGGTAAACGACTTGTGGAAATTACCCCCTGGATTTATCATTCCTGCAACTCCAGATAAAATATATCAAAAACAAACATGGCTGGTTGAGGCAATCAATGAATCAATCATATCATCATGGATTGATACTCAGGATATGGTTGAAATCATGAGTAGATATGGAAAACAAGTTCAAATCAGAACATCCTGGAAATGGATCGATGAACATTTATTAAAAGACCCATCAATTTTATTCATTGCACCCGTATCCAAAATTTCAGTCGAAAGAGAGCTAACAGGATTTGACCTTTCAACGAATAAAGGAAATCTCGCACATCGCACATGGCCTTTGATTAATGGCAGCGGTCGTACCATTTCTATCAAAGAAAATAAAATGGATACTGCCGATATTGATTTTAAAGGTCGATATGTTTATTCGTCTCAGGCATCACCAAGAATGGAAACACATGCCACCACAATGGCAACCATTGCAGCAGGAGGGGGAAATACTTTTTACACAGGAAAGGGTTTTGCGTATGGCGCATCAATTTCTTCTTCTGATTTTGCTAATCTCTTACCTGATCCCTTTTTGCCACTCATCAATCCAAGAATTACAGTACAAAATCATTCGTATGGAACAGGCATAGAAAATTATTACGGAGCCGATGCTGCTGCTTATGATATGGAAATGGCAAGCCCGGGACAAGTAATTCATATTTTTTCTGCGGGAAATCAAGGAACACAAACTTCTTCGTCAGGGAATTATGCAGGTATCAGCGGATACGCGAATCTTACTGGAAGTTTTAAGATGTCAAAGAATAGTATTGCGGTAGGAGCTACAGATTCATTTGGTGTTGTACTGCCTATCAGCTCGCGTGGTCCTGCATATGATGGTAGACTGAAACCCGAACTGGTAGCATTGGGAGAAGATGGTTCTTCGGGTGCGGCTGCTATTGTTTCAGGTATTACGGCATTGGTACAACATGCCTATCAACAAAAAAATAATGGCCCTATTGGATTAGATGCTACTCGAGCGGTTTTATTTAATAGTGCTGATGATGTTGGATCTCCGGGTCCTGATTTTATTTCAGGATACGGAATGGTAAATACATACAGAGCAGTACAAACCATACAAGAGAATAGGCTATTGTTTGATTTTGTTCGTGAGCAAGATCAACGCATTCATCAAATAGTCATCCCGACTGGCGCCATAAATCTTAAAGTAACGCTTAGTTGGGTCGATTATAAGGGTCAGACAAATACATATAAAGCATTGGTGAATGATCTGGATTTAAAATTAGAACATCCCGCCTCATTGCAATCATGGCAGCCTTGGGTATTAAATTCAACTCCTCATGCTGATTCACTTCGTAAAAATGCAGTTAGGGGCAGAGATACACTGAATAATCATGAACAAATTACAATTGCAAATCCTCCTGCAGGATTGTATCATATAAGAGTTATTGCATCTTCTTTACCAAAGGTTTCGCAAGATTATGCTATCGCCTGGCAGTATGATACCGTTTCTCACTTTATGTTTAGCTATCCTGTGAAAGGAGATCAACTAGATCCTCAAAGAAGAAATACTATTCGTTGGGAGACCACTATCAATGATACAGCTACACTTGAATACAAAATGAATGGAGGTAGTTGGCAAACAGCTGCTCATGGAATAGATCTGACAAAAAAATATTTTCAGTGGCAACCGCCGGATACATTTGCGGCTATTCAATTACGGATGAAAAATCCTCAAAGGGTTTGGCTAAGTGATACCGTAGGGATTTCAAAGAATTTACTGATCAATACAGGATTCAATTGTTCTGATTCTTTTTTGATTTATTGGCAAAAAGCAAAAGTTGATAGCTACAGGGTATACAGACTTGGAGAAAAATACCTTGAACCGTTTCTTAAAATTACCGATACAGCCTTGATTCAATTCAAACAAAACAATCTGTATAGATTTTTTAGCGTAGCACCTGTTTTACCCTTGCAAATAGAAGGTCAACGTGCTTATACATTTGATTACTCACAGCAGCAAGTGGCTTGTTATATCAGTGGTTTTATTGCAGATCCCTCAGGTAATAGTGCTGCAAGATTGAGCTTACAGCTTGGTACTACCTATCAAGTTGCTAAAATTGTTTTTGAAAAATTATCGGCTACAGGCTTTACTTCATTTCGTGAAATAACACCGGTAACAAATACACAGTTTATTATCACTACACCTGCAAATAATGGGTTGAATGTATATCGCGCAAAGATTGAATTACAAAATGGTACTACTTATTACACGCAACCTGAGCAGGTACTTCTATTTGGAACACAACCGTATTATGTATTTCCTAACCCCATAAAACCCGGGAATACCCTGAATGTCATGGATGCTGATCCTGATAACAGAGAATTTCGTTTGTATGATGTGTTTGGAAGGCTTGTCATGAAGGAATCACTTGTTGGTTTCCGCAATCAACTACAGATGCCACTCTTGCAAAAAGGTATTTATTTTTATGTCATCATTCAATCGAATGATAAGGTGTTGAAAGGCCGTCTGATTATACAATAAAAAAGCTGTTCGTATTACGAACAGCTTTTTTCATTAGGGTAATAATATGATTAGCCTTTATTCTTTCCTTTCCCGTTGCCATTTCCACGCCCATGACCTTTGCCAGGATGATTTCTATAACGGTCATCATCGCTGTCTCTGATCACAATTTGTTTTGGTCCTTTCCAGTTCTTATACTTAACACGGTATACATCGGCTCTTAAATAAGGTTTAGGTTCATTGATAACGATCTTTGGTGATGCATATATATTATAACCTCTGTGCCTAGCAGGTAACGCTGCGGCAAAGATCCATTTGCCACCATCCTGATAAATAAATTTGCGCTGAGGTACAGAGTAGTATACATCAATATCAGGCATATAATAATAATCTACGTAATCATATCCCGCAGGTCCCCATAAAGGCTGATTACCGATATTAATGTTGGCATTGATTCGAATTTGAGATTGAACAGTTTGAATACCAATAATTCCTGAAACGATGATCAAGAGTAAAAAAAGCTTCTTCATATTCGAATGATTTATTTACTCATGTAAGGCAAATACAGTGCCAAACTAGGGTATTATCTGTTTTACCTTGGTATTCATCGAGTTCGTGTAAGCATAGAATGTAGCAAGGGCATTAACATATACTATTAATAACGCTTTTGGTTTTTTTCAACAGCTTAATATTGAATTTTTCTGTCTCTTGCTGTGATCATCCATTCTCCATTTTTTTGATGATCGATGATGGTCATTCCTCTTTCATATAAGGCGCAGGTTGGACAGATATGCATCGGTAATCCATATAAAATATCTCCGGGCTGATAGGTATGGTCATTAGGCGCACTCAGAACAAGGTGTTCCTCGCTTTGAGAAACAGCTTTTAGTTCGGGCGCATTCAAAAAAACGACTCTTTTATCTAATGGGTTTTCAGCAGCGATGGATTTGTGTCCTAGGTCTGTACAAATCATACCAGGAGCGGGCAAAGAAATAATTCTTGTTAAGACTAGTGCCGCAGGAACAAAAGGCTGTTCCGGAAACAATGAACCATAACCATGATCCCAATAGACAAAAGTACCCGGACTGCAAATCACTGTTTCTCTTTTCGCGTGTATCGGGAAACTTGGACTTCCGCCTGCAATGATGGTTAATGTGATACCATATTCATTTTGTACACTTTTTTGTAATGCTTCAGTTCTGGCAAAAGCTGTATCACAAACTTTTTTTCTCTCTGCTGGGTCGGGATTACGAATATGTCCATCGTAAGCATGTAATCCGACAATTTGAAGAGATGATTGTTGCAAACAGAATTCAATCAGACCAATTGCTTCTTCCGGCGCAATACCGGTTCTATTCATTCCAACATTCAGATCAATATACACAGGCAGCATAATATTCGCATCTTTTGCAGCAAAGGCAATTTCTGTAGCAGCAGAAATATTATCTGTTAAGCAGGCATATTGTGTTTCAGGATAATGTTCTATCAGTGAAAGAAATCGTTTCAACTTAGGACCAACAGGTTGATAAGCAAGTAAAACATCCGGCGCTTTGCAAAGCCCTAATAATTCAGCCTCTGCAATGGTGGCACATTTGAACTGATGTACACCTGAATGCATCAGCATTGTTGTGACCTCTTTTGTCTTGTGTGTTTTAATATGAGGTCTGAGTCTGGAAGGGTCTCCTACTAACTTGATCGCTGCATCGATATTTTGTTGTACTCTTTCAGGGTACACGAGTAACGTGGGTGTATCAATGGATGATACATCCTTCACCGTAAACCAAGGGTTATTTTTTTCACTCATACATGTAATTCAAAAATGGCTTCAATTTCAACAGGAATATTCCCGGGCAGAGAACTCATGCCTACAGCGCTTCTCACACCTACACCAAGATCAGGTCCCCAAATGGCAGCAAATAATTCACTGCAGCCATTGATCACAAAAGGATGATCTGCAAAACCTTGTACAGCATTGACCATCCCCAAAACTTTAACCACCCGTTTGATCTTATCCAAACTACCAATGTTTTTTTTGATCGTGGCGATCATGGCCAGACCTACCTGTTTGGCAGCAAGTTTTGCTGCTTCTTTATCCATGTCTAATCCTACAATACCAACGATCCAGCTACCGTCATTTTGTAAGGTACCATGACCCGATAGATACAGGTATTCTCCATCTACCAAACAAGGTTTGTATAACCCCAACGGCTCCGGCGCGGGAGGAAGGGTCAATTGCAATGCTGCAAAAGCTTCTTCAGGTGTGCGTTGTACCATAAACAAAGATGATTCTATACAGCCAAGTTATAAAATACTATAACAAACTGTTCATTGTTGATAATTCATAGCAAAAATGTGGACTAATAAAAGGTAAGATCAATACTTCGGTTGCATGGTATTGAGGAACTTTAAGTAACCAATCATCATCCGGTATGATACCTCTGCCACTCGTAATTCCTGAAGTAGAAAAAATAGATCGGGTAGATTTTGCTAGAGTGGTTAGAAACCCTGCAACCGGACACTACTCTCTTCATGCAACCGCATTTTTTGATCAAGGAGATGTGATCTGTGAATTTAGTGCAGTGGAAATAGTGGATACACCTAGTTACAAAACATTACAAATTGGAATGAAAAAGCATATTCTATTATCACCAGATTGTTTACGGTATACCAATCATGGTTGTGATCCTAATGTGTTCTTTGATACTGATCAAATGCAATTGATTGCATTGCAATCAATACAGCCTGATGATGAAATGGTCTTTTTTTATCCTTCTACAGAATGGAAAATGGCAAATGCTTTTACCTGTAACTGTGGCTCAAAAAAATGTTTGGGTGTGATTGCAGGGGCTTCAAGTTTACAAGAGGGTGTGCTGCAAGGATATCGGTTAACTTCATTCATACACATGCAATTGAAAAATAGATAAGTGCTTCATGTTGATCCCTCAACTCACCCCAGAAGAGAATGCAAAATTAAAAATTTGGGTACTGGCGCCTTCGCTGATTACCAATGACCCTAATATTGATTACTACTACGATTTCTCGCAAAGTATTCAAGAGTATACCAAGGTCTTTGCAACACTGAAGATGCATTGGCAATGGCAGCCTGTTACTATGGAAAATTATCCTGCAATTATTTCAGCTATTCTGAAAGAGAAACAAAGCGGAGAATATTTTCCTATCGTGCTTAATCTTTGTGATGGAGATGAAATCAATGGAACTCCCGGTATTTCAGTAGTGCGTTTATTAGATTCCTATGGATTGATGTACACCGGGTCAGATGAATATTTTTACATGATCACCACTTCAAAGATCCCCATGAAAAGGGCTTTTGATGAAGCAGGTATTGCTACTGCAAAATGGAAAGCCATATATACTATTGATGATGCCGATGAGTCATTATTGGATGCATTAGGTTCTCCACTCATTGTAAAACCGGCTGTTTCAGGAGGAAGTATGGGTGTTGGTGTTCGTAATGTGGTAGCCAATGAGGCATCCCTAAAAGATCAGGTGGTTCAAATGTTCAAAGGATATAGGGGCTGGAATTTAGCGGCAGATGGTATTATCGCTGAACAGTTTATTCAGGGGCCTGAATTTACAACCATGATCGTAGGATCTTGGTATGATGCGGATCATTGTAAGGTGTATGATGCAGTGGAAAGGGTTTTTCATTCCTCACTTCCTGAAGAAGAAAAGTTTTTATCCTTTGACCGATTATGGGAGATTTATGAAGAAGAAACGCCAATGCCTTCAGATGAAAATTTTTATGAGTACCGCAAAGCTGCAGATGAGCTTCAGGAAAAAATAAAATCACTAAGTCTGGCTGCTTTTCTTTCGGTAAAAGGAACGGGCTACACAAGGGTAGACATTAGACAAGACAGTACAACCGGGCAATTGTATGTATTGGAAGTAAATGCTCAGTGTGGATTGAGTGAAGATGAAGACTATACTTCTATTGGTGCTATTTTAAAAGTGAATGATGAAAGTTTTACCTCACTGATTTATACGATCTTAACCGAAGGCGTAAAACGATATCAGTTAAAATATTCGGAAGCCGATTCTATAAGTATTGAGGCATAAATTTTTTAGTAGAATAGCATATACAATGAACGACAACTGGGCAAAAGGAAAAAAGATTTGTGTACTGCAACCTGATTACAGCACTACCGATGTTGATTACAAAAATTATGATCCACCAAGAGATCTTTCTGCTTTACTACCCGGTGCAGAAGTTGATCATGTTTTTCTGAATAAGCTTACTACCTATAAACAGCTAAAAGCGCTACAATACAAAGGCTATGATATTTTCGTCAACCTCTGTGAGGGCTATCTGGAATGGGAAGTGCCATCCATTGATGTGATCTATACGCTCGAGTTATTAGGATTACCTTATACCGGCCCGAACACAAAATTGTATGATCCATCTAAACAGATCATGAAATATTTAGCTTACTGCGAAGGTGTTGCTACACCTGCATATGCGCTAGTGAATAGTTTAGATGATCTTGATACGATCATAATTCCATTCCCACTATTTGTTAAACCCGCTAAAGCGGGAGATAGTTTGGGAATAGATCAACATTCAGTAGTACATGATAAAGCTGAACTCATTCAACAAGTGCAAGCTTTGCTTCCTGAATACCCACAGCTGATTGTTGAACAATACATTGAAGGAAGAGAGTTTACTGTTTTATTGATCGCTGACGATAATGGGAAAACAGTTACTCCTTTTCAACCGGTAGAGTTTATTTTCCCCGAAGGCTATCAATTCAAGACCTATGCATTGAAAACATCCGCCTTACATCCATCGGCCAATATACCTTGTACAGATCCTGCTATTAGTCATGCATTAAAAGATGCGGGTGTTAAAATTTTCAAAGGGTTCAATGGTGTAGGTTATGCAAGATTAGATTTTAGAATGGATGCCAAAGGCACTTTGTTTTTTTTAGAGATCAATTTTACCTGCTCTGTTTTTTATACCAATGGCTATGAAGGATCGGCTGATTATATTCTACAATACGATGGCATTGGTCAAGCCGGATTCTTGAAAAAAATGATCGAAGAAGGAATTTCACGTCACTTACGCATGCAGAAAAAATACCAGATCAAAGGAAATGCATTGTCTGGGTTTGGCATTTATGCAACGCAATCTATCATGTGTAATGAAGTGATTTTCACCGGCGAAGAACAGTCGCAACGTATTGTCACAAAACGTCATGTAGAAACACATTGGAATGATGTAGAAAAAGAAATTTTTCGGCGCTATGCCTATCCAGTGAGCAATGAAGTATTTTTGCTGTGGGATAATGATCCGGCAGCATGGGCTCCACAAAATCATAGTTGTCAACCTAATACTGCTTATGATGGCTTGAATGTTGTCGCCATCCGACACATACAACCAGGCGAAGAATTAACCCTCGATTACGCCACATTTTTGGATGAACACATGGAGCCTTTTGAATGTCAATGCGGTTCATCTAACTGCAGAAAACGAATTACCGGTACACCGGGTAATACCGTAACACAAAGAGAAAACAAACGTCGCTCTTAAACGTAGCGCCGGTTCAATTGTCCAACAACTAACCCATTCTAGTTGCGTCAATGGTCTTGAATAGGCTATTGTATTTGTATTGTCATGAAAGTATATTGTTATGATCAGGATGAATGTATTGGGTAAGTTGGTGCAAGCGCACAAGATGAGATTGGGAATCACCTATCTGTTGTTTTCATTGGAAATGACGGGTTCTTTATTGCGCCCTTTCTTTTTAGGGATGGCGATCAATGATCTGATGGAACATTCTTACAGGGGGTTGATCTTATTGTCATTGGTACATTTTGTCTGGCTAGTGATCGGCACTATCAGACATCGGTATGATACCCGAACTTATTCTGCTATTTATACATCACTCGTAACTCATTTTCTTTCCAGAAAAATCAAACCCAAAGAGGTTTCTAAATTGAGCGCTCACTCTACGCTTGCTAGAGAGTTTGTTGATTTTCTGGAGTTCGACTTAGTGTATATCATTGAAGCTGGATACAATATTTTAGGTTCAATGATCTTATTGTTTTTTTATCAGTCTTCTGTTGTATTGCTTTGTTTGGCCATTTTGCTACCGGTGATGACCATCAGTTATTTTTATGGTAAGAAAATGAAACGGCTTACACAATTGAAAAATGATGAACTGGAGAAACAGGTGAATGTGATTTCTTCCGGCGATTCTACTGCCATACAAAAACATTTCAATAACCTTCGTAAATGGCAGATACGTATCAGTGACCAGGAAGCATGGAATTTTGGAATGATGGAACTAATGGTAATGGTCGTGATTGCATTATCACTTCTGATCACCAATCAGGTAGCAGGTACAACAGTGCTTGCCGGTAATATCATTGGTATTTATAACTATATCCTGAAGTTTGTATCCGGATTGGATACCATCCCATACACCGTACAAAGAATTGCATCGTTGAATGATATTACACAAAGGATACGATTACAAGTAGACGAATTCCCTGATGAACCTGATCAGGTAACAGGTCTTCCTGTACATATTATGAAGCAAGCAGAAACAGCTGCATAAATTGAGATGAGGGTATCTGCATAAATCTTCTTAATTTTTACCCTCAATTTGTCAAACACAAAGCAACGATCATATGAAAAAACAGCTATTGCTGGCTACTGCTGCCATTTTGTGCGGAACATTTGTACAAGCACAAAGACCCAATATTGACAGCCTTGTAAAAGAATCAAAGAAAACAGAAGTGTGGGAACCCTTACCCACAGTCGTTACTCCGGGGAAGACATCGGCTGATGCACCATCGGATGCTATTGTACTCTTCAATGGGAAAGATCTAACTCGCTTTCAGAAAAAAGGTGGTGGACAACCAGGTTGGAAGATCGAGAAAGATGGATCATTGACTGTTGTAAAAATGTCTGGTGATATTGAAACCAAACAAGGCTTTGGTAGTTGTCAACTCCACATTGAATGGAAAACACCTGCAGTGATTGCGGGTAATGGGCAATCACGTGGTAATAGTGGAATTTTTTTTATGGGTCGTTATGAGTTGCAAGTATTGGACTCCTACAATAATCCTACTTATGTGAACGGACAAGCAGCCAGCATTTACAAACAACATATTCCATTGGTGAACGCAAGCAGAAAACCGGGTGAGTGGCAATCTTATGATGTGATCTTCACTGCCCCGCAGTTTTATGCTGATGGACAAATACAAACGCCTGCAAGAATCACGGTATTTCACAATGGTGTATTGGTACAAAACAATGTAGAGATCAAAGGTGGGACAGAATGGATCGGTCCGGCCAGCTATCAAAAGCACGGCGATAAAGAACCATTGATCTTACAAGACCATGGCAATGATGGGGGTAATCCGATGAGTTATAGAAATATTTGGGTGAGAGAGCTGTAAGAGTAAGAAATAAGGAACAAGGAACAAGAAACAAGGAAGTATCAAGAACCCATATTCAGCAATCAAGTAGAAGGGTCAAGCAAATGATTTATAACTTGCAGCTTGAAGCTTGTGGCTTATTGCTTCCTTGTCCCCTGTTTCTTTATTCTTGTTTCTTCTAAAAAGATTGCGTAAAAATACCTATTGCCATCCTCGCTTTTCTCCCCTTATCTTGCGCACTCGTTAAGTGAATGAATTCATGATGGCATCACCGGCTAGTATCTTACAATCTGTTTTTGGGTACACTTCGTTTCGACACAATCAGGAAGCGATCATTGATCATTTGTTGTCAGGGAAAGATGCAGTTGTGTTGATGCCTACCGGTGGTGGTAAGAGTTTATGCTACCAGGTACCGGCTCTTTGTTTGGAAGGTGTTACCATTGTGGTGAGTCCTTTGATCGCTTTGATGAAAGATCAGGTAGATGCATTGATCTTATCAGGTGTGAAAGCAGCTTTTATCAATAGCACACAACATCCGTCAGAACGCGAAGCTATTTTACAACAGTTGCGCAATAATGAATTGAAATTATTGTATGTAGCACCGGAACGTTTGGTGGGATCAGAGATCAATCTCCTACAATTTTTGAAAGAACAAGCATCTCCGGCATTATTTGCCATTGATGAAGCACATTGTATCAGTCAATGGGGACATGATTTCAGACCGGAATACCGCATTTTACATGAACTGAAAATACAGTTCCCCGATGTTCCTGTCATTGCATTGACGGCCACTGCTGATGGACTAACCAAGAAGGATATCATTGATCAGTTGCAACTGAAAAATTATCAGGTTTTTGAAAACAGTTTCAATCGACCCAATATCACGTATTATGTAAAGCCTAAACGGAATTATTATGATGAGCTGGTCGATTATCTGGAAACACACAAAGAAGATAGTGGTATCATTTATTGTTTAAGTAGAAATGCAACAGAAAAATTAGCAGAAGACCTGAAATCAGATGGATTTAATGCAGAAGCTTACCATGCGGGATTGGATAAAACAACAAGGGATCAGCGTCAGGATCTTTTTTTGAAAGATGATATCAATATCATGGTAGCTACCATTGCTTTTGGAATGGGTATTAATAAAAGTAATGTGCGTTATGTGATACATGTAGATCTTCCAAAAAACATTGAAGGATATTATCAGGAAACAGGAAGAGCTGGGCGAGATGGGTTACCAAGTGAAGCTGTTTTATTTTATGGTGCAGGTGATGTCATGAAACTGAAAAATTTTGCTCAGATCGATAACAACCCCGAGCAAACAAAAATCCTGTTGGATAAGCTGGATAAAATGGTGGCTTTCTGTGAAACCAAGCAATGCAGAAGAAAATATTTGTTGAATTATTTTGGTGAACAAGCTCCGGAATATTGTGGTACATGTGATACTTGTATTCATAAACCCGAGTTATCTGATCAAACCATTGTGGCACAAAAAATCATGAGTGCGGTAGCAAGAGTGAATGAAAGATTTGGTCTGGGGTATATTGTTGATCTATTACGTGGGAGTAACAGTGAAAAGATAAGACCCGAGCATAAAGAGTTGAAAGTTTACGGTGTCGGTAAAGACAAACCCAAAGATGAATGGATGCATTATACCCGTGAACTTTTATCCGGTGGTTATTTGCAGATGAGTGATAGTCAGTACCCCGTTTTGCAACTCACAGAAAAAAGTAAAGGAGTATTATTTCGCGGAGAGAAAGTATTTCTGCACGCACCTATTCAGATCGTAACTGCAAAAGAGCCTGTAATTTATCAGCAGTTGCCTTATGAAAAAGAATTGTTTGAAGACCTGAAGAAACTTAGGAATAAAATAGCTCATCAGGAAAATGTGCCGGCTTATCTTATTTTTAGTGATAGTAGTTTGATTGATCTGGCCACATATTTACCTTTTACTCCAGAAGATTTGAGTAAAATATCCGGATTTGGTGTGTATAAGATCGAAAAGTATGGCGATGCGTTTTTAGAAAAAGTTCAGGATTATTGTAATGAGCAAGGATTGGATACAAGAATAGAATTAAAACAACCTAAGCGAGAACGAAAGATCAAGCAGTCAAGAGAAAGGGAAACCGATACAAAAAAAGTTTCGCTGGATCTTTATCAAAATGGAATGAGTGTTGCTGATATTGCGGTGCAAAGATCTCTTTCTGTAAGTACCATTGAAACGCATCTATCATATTATGTTTCTTCCGGAAAGCTGAATATTGATGATATAGTCCCCCCCGATAAGCAGGAGCTGATCCATGCAGCATTGACAAAATATGGAAAAAGCAGTCTGCGTCTTTTGAAAGAAAATTTACCTGAGGAAATTGGTTATGGTGATATCAAATTCACCATAGCGGCAACAGAAATCAATTCGTAATTAAGCATGTATCGTGTAAAAGATGTTTTGTACTGCTTAAGGTACAAGGCAGATGATACTATGTGCTTTCAAAGTAGGTACTATGAATGGAAAGATAACAGTGGTGATAGCTGATGACCATCTTGTTTTTCGGGAAGGACTAAAAGAATTATTATCCCGTCACCCGGAAATCGTACTTAAAGCTGAGGCATCGAATGGAAAAGAGTTATTGCTAAAGGCGAAACAGTATGCTCCCGAAATCATTATTACCGATGTTAAAATGCCACACATGGATGGTATAGAAACGACTAAAAAACTTTGTCGAACATTTCCTGGAGCAAGGGTTATTGCACTCAGCTCTTTCAGTGAAGATCATCTCATCATTGATATGTTGGAGGCGGGAGCACAAGGATTCCTTTTAAAAGGAATAAAGGAAGAAGAACTGATTACGGCTATTAAGGCGGTATATGAGCACAAGCCTTACTTTTCTGCTGATATTACAGAAAAACTTACTCGAATCATTGCAGGCAGGTATCATCATAAAAAAGGGGTACAACATGTGGTATTGACAGAAATTGAAAAGCAAATCATCGTGATGATTTGTAAAGAATTGACCAGTAAAGAAATTGCAGAGCGATTAGAAGTAGGTAAAAGAACGATCGAAAGCTATCGAATGAGGATCATGGATAAACTGGGGGCTAAAAGTGTGGCATCCGTTATTACCTACGCATTGAGGGCAGGCTTGATACGCAGAACAGCTTGATTCTATCCTTTAATAATGGCTGAAAAGACGGTAAAATGAGGTAAAAGGTGGATTTGACTAATTTTTAACCACTTCTGTGCACCCATTTCTGTTATTTTTGCGCCCTATTGCCATATATTGGCGCAACGAAACGAGACAATGAAAAAATTAGTAGTACTCTTATTGGCGATTTCAGGAACCCTGTTGGCCAATGCTCAGAAGAAAGAAACCAAGACAAAAACAGACTGGAGTAAAATAGATCTTAGTGGTCGACCTGCAGATCATTTTATGATTCAATATGGCGGTGATACATGGTTGAATCGCCCCGACAGTGTTCGTACCGGAAATGGGTTCAGCAGACATTTCAATATCTATTTCATGATAGATAAGCCCTTCAAGACCAATAAGAAAATGAGTTTAGGCTTAGGTGCGGGTCTGGGAACTAGTAATATCTTTTTCAATAATACACGCGTAGATATTAAATCTCCGGCAGCAAGATTGCCTTTTACTAAAGTAGATAGTGCAGATCATTTTCAGAAAAGTAAACTCACAACTATTTATTTTGAAATCCCACTGGAGTTGCGTTATTATTCTAATCCGGAAAATCCTGCTAAATCTTGGAAAGCTGCAGTTGGATTGAAGATCGGTACCTTATTGAAGTCTTACACAAAGGGAAAGAACTATGTAAATAAGAACGGACAAAGCATCTATGGAACTTCATATGTAGAAAAACAAAGCAGTAAACGATTCATCAATGGAACCATGCTAGCTGCCACTGCAAGAATTGGATATGGAATTTTATCGTTGGATGCAGGTTATCAGCTAAATACAGTATTGAAAGATGGTGTTGGTCCATCCATGAGAAAATTCTCTGTGGGTATTACCATCAGCGGATTATAATCTAAAACATATCTTATTGAAACCTCGCTGAAACTTAGGTGTTAGCGGGGTTTTTATTTTTAAGCAAAATGCAAAGGTTACCTTTGCAAAAAGAAGAACAGACTTTGATTGAGAAGCAACATAAAATTAAGGGTGAAGAAACAGCTGTTTTAGTGGGATTGATTCAGAAAGAACAAACCCAGGAACAGGTGTATGAATATTTGGATGAGCTCGCATTTTTAGCTGAAACTGCGGGTGCTCAGACAGTACGTAAATTCACACAGAAACTACCACACCCTGATAGTAGAACTTTTGTAGGAAAGGGAAAACTGGAAGAGATCAAAACGTATGTAAGCGGTAAAAAAATTGATCTCGTCATTTTTGATGATGAATTGACCGGTTCACAGATCACCAATATTGAAAAAGAGCTGGGCGTGAAAACGATCGATCGAAGCGATCTGATTCTCGACATCTTTGCGCGTAGAGCTAGAACCGCTCAGGCCAAAGTGCAAGTAGAGCTGGCACAATACCAATACTTGTTACCCAGATTGAAAGGTATGTGGAAACACTTGGAGAGACAAGGTGGTGGTATTGGAACCAGAGGTCCGGGTGAAACAGAAATTGAAACAGACCGTCGTATCGTTAAAGACAAGATCTCTTTGCTTAGAAAAAGACTGGCAGAGATCGATAAACAATCATTCACACAACGCAAAGAGAGAGGAGAACTCATCCGTGTATCATTGGTAGGATATACGAATGTGGGGAAGAGTACATTGATGAATGTATTGAGTAAAAGCGATGTGTTTGCAGAAAACAAACTCTTCGCAACCCTTGATACCACTACTCGTAAGATTGTTTTTGAAAACACTCCATTTTTATTGAGTGATACCGTAGGATTCATTCGTAAGCTACCTCACCATCTCGTTGAAAGTTTCAAGAGTACATTGGATGAAGTAAGAGAAGCGGATATTTTATTACATGTGGTGGATGCATCGCACCCGCAATACGAAGATCAGATCGGCGTGGTGAATAAAACTTTGCAAGAGCTGAAAGCATTCGAAAAACCTATGCTGACCATCTTCAATAAAATGGATCTCTATGAAGAGAAAAATTTCGACGAGTGGTTGGAAGATGAAGTAAAGCAAGAGATCTTATTGGAATTGCGTGAAAAATGGGAACGTGCTACCGATCATAATTGTGTATTCATATCCGCATTGGAAAGAAAAAATATTGATGCATTGCGAGAGCTGATCCTTGGAAAAGTTCGAGATATGTATCAGGTTCGTTACCCTTATAAAACCGTGCATTTCTAAATGTCTTTTTTTAGTTCTACAACTCAATGGCATTTACTCACTGCTGCGCCCGAATCACTGGATTGGCAGTCGAACCAGATGTGTTTGGTAGAAGTAGCCGGTAAGAAAATCACGGTTGCCCGTTTTGAAGACCAATATTTTGCTTTTGCGCATAAATGTCCACATGCCAGTGGGGTAATGGCGGATGGCTTTATTGATGCCACCGGACAGGTCGCATGCCCCCTGCACCGTTACCGGTTCAATATTAAAAATGGCAGAAATACCAGTGGGGAGGGTTATTACCTGAAAACCTACCCTTTGGAACAGCGTGAAGACGGCTTATACGTAGCTTTTTGACCAAATTTTTGGATATAGATTTTGCCAGATTGCATTTTTCCCTATTTTTGCCACCCCGAAAGGGAAAACGGTTTACTAAAAGCTCGCTTGGTAGAGCATCCCGACAGTAAGTCGGGAGGATCTCTGGTTCAAGTGGTTTTTTTGGAAAAACATACTCCCAAATAGCTCAGTTGGTTAGAGCATCTGACTGTTAATCAGAGGGTCGCTGGTTCAAGTCCAGCTTTGGGAGCGAAAGCCCTCCGCAGTAATGTGGAGGGCTTTTTTGTTAGTCGCCTAACCAACACATACGGTAAAAAACGTAAATTCATCATCAGAATGAGCCGGATGAAACTACATAGTAAGCAAGAACTCTTATCTGCTATCTCTACAAATCGAGAAGTGATAAAATCCTATGGAGTAAATCGCTTGGGTATTTTTGGTTCATTCTCAAAAGGAACTTCAACAGAATTAAGTGATGTTGATTTGCTGGTGGATTTTTTACCCGGTAAAAAAACATTCGACAATTTTATGGAGCTATCCTTTTTTCTAGAAGAACTGTTCGGGAGAAAGGTAGAACTAGTAACTCCACAATCGCTCAGTAAATTTATTGGTCCTCACATTTTAAAAGAGGTAGAAAATGTTAGCCTCTAATCTAGAGTTAGTTCGTCATATACTGGTTGAAACCCATTTTATACTGCAACATGTTAAGGGTAAAACAAAAGATGAAGTGATTCATGATGAGGTGCTGTGTAGAGCGATGGTCAGAAGTATCTAAGAAAATCGATGAAGAATTTAAGTCTGCACATCCTTATATCGAATGGAAAAAAATGGCAGGTACTCGCGATAAATTAATTCATGAGTATTTTGGAATTGATTATGATATTGTATGGGATATCATTGAAAATAAAATACCTGATTTAGACCATTTTCTCCAACAATTAGTTTAAGACACTATTTATATATCCCAATAGCTCATTTGAGCGAAACACAGGACTGTTAATCAGAGGGTCGCTGGTTCAAGTCCAGCTTTGGGAGCGAAACCCTCCGCAGCAATGCGGGGGTTTTTTGTTGGTTGTTCTATCGATAAAGGAGAATTCATTATAGTACCTTTAATAAATTCAAACCAATCATTATGAAATCTTTTTTAGTACTCGTTTTTTTATGTTCCTCATTGCTAGGGTTAACACAAAAAAATCAATACACGATTACCTCTTTTTTGGAACAAGGTCCGAAAGCACCGAACACACATTATATTGGCGAAGCATGGTTGAGTAGTTTACTGCAAGCCGATACAGAAATGAATTACAACATCAGTAAAGCAACATTTAAAGCAAATTCAACCTTAGATTGGCATAAGCATACCACACCACAGGTACTCATCGTTTTAGAGGGAAAAGGATACTACCAAGAAAGAGGTAAAGAGCCAATCGTGATGCAAAAAGGAGATGTCATCAAGTGTAATAAAGATGTAGAACACTGGCATACATCTACGAAAGAAACTGATGTAACCTATTTGGCTATTTATGGAGGAGCCCAGCCTACCATTTGGGGTGAGAAATTGACACAAGAATATTATGACAGCGTTGCTCAAAAATTAAAATTGAAGAATTAATATGTATAAGTATGAAAAGACACCTCTATTTTCTTTTGATACTCGGTTTTTTATGGAGCAATCAAATAACTGCCCAAGAACCTTATGTACGCATTGCTAAAATTGTTGTAGATAGTTCTCTACTAAAAGAGTACCATGCTTTTTTAAAAGAAGGTATTGTAACTTCTGTAAAACTTGAGACAGGAGTATTGAAAATGTATGCGGTATCTGAAAAAGATAAACCTTACCACATAACTGTTTTCGAAACCTATGCCAGTAAAGCGGCGTATGAAAGTCATATAAAAACAGCACATTTCCAGAAATACAAGAATAGCACACAAAAAATGGTTCAATCATTAGAATTGATCGATGTAGTGCCCATTATTGATAAAAGTAAAAAAGAGTAATTGATTACCGCCTGATTAACTTAAATGCAATATCCCTTGCCATTATTGGCCGCCTGACCACCAACAGCTATTCGCGACTAAACATTATTGAATACACCCAACTACATACATTCGTTACAATAGTATGATGATATGAAATAACAAGGTGTATGTCAGGCGATTTATTATGATGGATTTAAAGGTCTAATTTGGAATAACATTACAGCTTTGGTATATCAAAGATTATTTACTCTAATCGCTATTCAAATACCATAGAGATTGTAATTTTTTGACCTGATAAATAAACTTTCAGATGAAAAAATCGATATTAATTATTTGTACAATCCTGCTAACCAACATTGGTATTTCACAAGAGCAAATATTTACAACTTCCGATAGTGTTCGCTTATATGTAAAAGTAAAAGGAACAGGTACTCCTTGCTTATACATCCATGGTGGTCCGGGATCAGGAAGTTATTGGATGGAAAAATTTAGTGGCGATATTCTGGAAAAACGGTTCAAGATGATTTATCTCGATTTAAGAGGCGTTGGACGCTCTGCAAGTCCGGCTAAAGAAGATTATAGCATGGATAGATTATTACAAGATTTTGAAGAACTCCGTAATTACTTAAGAATTGATCAATGGCTGCTGATGGGGCATTCATTTTCTGGTTCACTGTTAACAGGGTATGCTATGCAATACAGCAGTTCATTAAAAGGAATGATGATGTTTAATTGCACACTTGATATCAAGCAAAGTATTCAGAAAAGCTGGATACCCCATGCTTTAAAAGTATTACAATTGAAGGATGCCGATTATTTTTCAAGCGACACCATTACCATACAGCAAAAACTAAACAAACTGTTTTCCTTGCTGAATAAAAATGGGTTGTCATGGAAAATGTCGTTTTCCAAAAAAGAAAACGAACAAAAAATGAATGCTACTTTCAGCGAAATTCCAAACTGGAATCATGACTTTGCTGGTATTGGTATTTCACACAAGGATTATACGGTGAACTTTAAACAATATACGGCTCAAATAAAATTGCCTGTATTATTTTTTTACGGAAAAACAGATTGGACGATAGGTCCAGATCACTATAAGGGAATCAACTTTCCCAATATGTTATTATGGCCAAGTAAGGTTGGACATGTGCCATTCATGGAAAACAAGCCTGATCTTGAAAAAGCTATGGATGCCTATTTGAAAAAATTCTTTCCGGCATATCATTGATCTGAAAAGATTGCGAATGCACTTTTGGAAAGTTTCGGAATTTTCCAAAAGTTGCAAAGAAAGCTCTCCAATATTTTACCGGAACATTAATTTAAATGCAATATCCCTTCCCATCCCCTGCATAATAGCCAGATTGATCCACGATAAAGCAAACTGTTCTAGTAATTGTACTTTATCTCCTTTACCAAAATCATAGCAGTGTTCAAAGCCACAATCAAATGCCAATTGTTTGGCTACAGCTTTTGCTTTTTCATCATCACCTGCCATGAACATATCAATACCTTTTCCGTCATAAATAGGATTCAACAT
Source organism: Brevundimonas vancanneytii (assembly GCA_943368425.1). GTDB lineage: Bacteria > Bacteroidota > Bacteroidia > Chitinophagales > Chitinophagaceae > Sediminibacterium > Sediminibacterium vancanneytii_A. Next base: position 119,234 of record CALRLC020000005.1, on the reverse strand, counting down.
ATTTTCAAAACCGGTTGTATTGAAACATTTTACCACAGATGCTTTTGTTTGATCGCATAAAAAATGATACACAGTAGGGTAATTTTCCGGAGTAGTTCTTACTGCGTTTGTTGCATCAATGATGATCTTATCATGTAGGTCGCCCAATGGCGCTACAATACCAGAGATGGCTTGCGGTGGTATGGCAACCAATATCACTTCAGCTTGTGTAACAGCATCTGCGATCGTGTGCACACTTGTGTGCTTGTTTTGTAACAGATCTTTTCCTTTGAATTGTTGAATATCCTGAACACCCAGATAAATATGATGTCCGGCAGCAGCCCAACGGGTAGCCAATGCACCACCAACATTACCGGTTCCTATGATTGCAATATTCATGTTGTAGATTTTTTATAGATGATCAGAAATCATGACGAATAAAAATACCCATATTATTCTTTGCCTGTAATGAAACGAAACTGTGTTGGTTTAAATCTATCATTGCTCCTCCTGTCCAGGCAGTTTTTTTGAATCCTAATCGTAACCGTTCTGTTACATTCCAAATTCCGCTCTTTGGTTGGTATACCGGAAAGACTTCCACTTGTGAAAACAATTTCCAAGTATGATTAATCGCAGGTGTATAACGAAACATACCAAAGAGATCCATATTCCCAGCCTTTTTGATATCGGCCACCAACCAACCAAAAAATAACCAGTTGCTTTTCTGACGATAAAACTGCATACCTGTTTTACCGGTAAATCCACTATTCAGAAAAGATCCTACCAACACCAGCCCTAAACCATTTTTAAAATTATACGAAATGGCATTGGTAGATCCCATCAAAGAGCCACTTGTTTTATATCCGACGCTGGCACGATTTCTACTGAAAAAAAGAAACGGGGTTGACTGATTTTCTTTATTCTTGAGATACCTGAACCACATCAAATCAATACCACTTCTTTCAGTTCCTCCATATAGTTCAACAGATTGTGCTGTGGTATTTTTAATACCTGTAATCGATACCACAGCACATAGAATCCATCTTAACAACATGGATGACTTATTTGAATTGTGTAAGCTTCTGTAAAAATTCATTCGGCTTCACCACAAATGGTAAATGTGATGTTTCCATTTCAAGCACTTTTTTCACAGTTCCATTTTCTTTGATCATTTGTTGTTGCAGCTGATAAGGAACTGCATTGTCTTGTAGAGTGCTGATATAATATTTAGGAATCTTTGAGAAAGCATCATTGAGTTTTACTTTGTCATTAAAACCTTTCACAGGCTCAGCTCGGTGATATTTGATCAATGTTTCTTTCATTTCAGTAGAACAATCTGCACAAACAACTTGAGGTAGGGCTTGTTTTTTTACTGAGATCAATGAATAATCTTTATTGAATTCGAAAATGTCGATGGCTTTGTTGCCATAAAATTTATTGTTGATCGATTGTACACTTTCTCCTTGTTTGGGCAAGTAAGCTGCTACATAAATCAGCTTATCAATTTTCTCCGGCATCAATGCTGCTACTTGTGATATGATAACTCCGGCCATCGAATGTCCTACTAGTGTTACTTTTCCCGGATATTGACGAATCGCAGCGGAAACTGTCTTTACATAATCATTCAAACCAACTCCGACACCATAAGTATTGTCTGCGCCATGTGCAGGTAAATTCACAACCTCCACATTTGCATTCACTGCTAATTGATTTCTAACGGCACCCCACGCACTCTCATCAGCCCATGCACCATGCACCAGCACATAAGTAGGGTATCTTTTTTTGTCTTCTTTCAATGCTTGTACAACCAGTCTGGCTGCAAGCTCTCCCGAGTTTTGTTGCTGACCTGTGATCAAATTGCCATCTCTCACGGCATGCGCTTCAAACATTTTAGCGACTTCAAATTTTGTATTCGGTATTTTTCTTGCGTCATCTTCAATTCGAAATGGTTGGATCTTCATTCCAACATACGCATCAGCATAATTTTCTTCACTGTTCGCAAAACCTGTCCATCGTTTTCCTTCTACGATATGTTTGCCATTGTTCAGTTTTGCATCCAATAACACCACTGTACCATGACAAATGGCTGCCGTAGGTTTACCCGTCTGATAAAATGAAGCAAAAAAAGAACTGATCTGCGGATTTTTGTACCAGGTATACATAGGTCCTTGCCCACCACATAAGAAAATGGCTTTATACTCATTTGGATTTATTGCAGAAAGCTTAAGTGTTTTTTTGGTGAGTGCCATTTTCGATGGATCTTTTTTGAACCCTAGTGAGATGTAATCAAAAGCTGCATACTTTGCTGCATCTTCAGGATCACTGAATCCATCAAATTGTAATTCACCACCATCCAGACTAGCAATATCAACAGAGTATCCGGCTTCTGAAAATACCCAGTAAGGGTGAGTGAGTTCTGCATACCAAACACCAATAGGCCATCCGGTAGTTTTTGAAATACTTGCATTACTGGCGATCATTAAAACTTTACCATTATTGCCAGCATTGTGTTGTGCAACTGTAATGGTGGTGGCAAGAACCAACCCAATGAGCGTTACTATTTTTTTCATCGTTTTGTTTTTTCTCTTACAAATTTGAATACTGTACCTACATTTGCGATCATATATACTTATATGTATGATACATACTTTTATGAAAGTAATTTGATAATCAATACTATATAATATGCCTGATTTCATTTATAATGGGAGAGTCTACTATAATCCGGTTCAATTGGTGATGGAACAGATAGGTGGAACCTGGAAAGCTCCGATCCTTTGGCGATTGAACAATCAAGTCATGCGGTATAGTGAATTGCGAAAAGACATTCCGCATATCTCAGATAAAATGCTGACTACGCAGCTTAGAGAGTTGGAGTCAGACGGCTATATTGAAAGAAAAGTTTTTCCTGTCGTCCCACCGAGAACAGAATACTCATTGACAGAAAAAGGAAAAGACATCATGCAACTGATCACTGTGATCAGAAACTATGGACTCAAAATTATTGATGAGCATCAAAAATCTGCAACTTAATGTCATTAGAATGTCATGAAAAATTTTCTGACAACCATCTGTTTATATTAGTACGATCAACAAAAAAAATCGCTGTAATACTTACCATTATTGAATTTGAAGAATCCTTTTATGGCTAAGTAAAATTTATTTTTCTGCATTTCGTCAATCGCTTTTCTTTTCTCGTAAGTAAGTGTGTATGATTTCAAAACAACTTGCACCCGATTTAAAAAGAAAACGATGAACAGATGGATGACAGCCCTTTTATTAGGGATATTAATCGTAACAACGACAGATGCACAGGAAAAAGAAAGCAAAAGCAAAATCGATAGCTCTTTCTTTCATGCTAAATTTTTACCCGATATTACATTGGTAGGTAGATACACCAAGGCAGATATTCACTTCTTACCTGAAATAGTAGGTACTACGATCAACGCAGGGAAAAAGAATGCCTTGATCATGATGGACAATGTACAAGGCAATGTAGTCACCAATACCATGCGCCAAGTGATGGCGAAAGTGCCGGGTATTCAGATCTGGGAAAGTGATCCGAGTGGTATTCAAATTGGTATTGCTGCACGTGGATTGAGTCCGAATCGTAGTTGGGAGTTCAATCTTCGTCAGAATGGTTATGATATCAGTAGTGATCCTTTTGGTTATCCCGAAGCCTACTATACACCTCAATTAAATTCAGTTCAAAGGGTTCAGGTACTTCGTGGAGCTGCCAGTTTGCAGTATGGTCCTCAATTCGGAGGTATGGTGAATTTCATTATGAAAGATGGAAGTGAGATCAATAAACCTTTCCAATATGAATCACAGCAAACAGCAGGGAGTTTTGGTCTGTTCAATTCATACAATGCCATCGGTGGTGAAAATGGTAAGACACATTATTATGCATTCTGGGATCACCGCAGAGGAGATGGTTTTCGTGAGAATAGTGGATTCAAAGTAAATACTGCATTTGGAAACTTTTCATGGAACATCAACAAACGATTGAAGGTTGGATTGGAGATCACGCATTTTGATTATGTAAGTCAGCAGCCTGGTGGACTTACTGATGCACAGTTTGCACAAGATGCATACAAGAGTCTGCGTCAAAGAAACTGGTTTGAAGTAAAATGGAACATGGCTGCTTTGAATGTTGATTATACCATCAATGATATGAGCCGATTGAATGTAAAGACTTTTGCCATGGCGGGTGATCGTAACAGCATTGGTTTTATGCAGGCACCCAATGTTGCCGATACCATTAATGCTGCTACACTGCGTTATAATAATCGTAGAGTTGATATCGATCAGTACAGAAATTTTGGAATAGAAGCACGTTATATCACCGACTATCAGATCGGTAAAATGAGAAATACACTATCTGCAGGTATTCGTTATTTCAGAGGAAGAACAGACCGCTTTCAAAACGGAAGAGGTGATACCGGATCAGATTATAACCTGAATATTCTTGATCCATTTCCTACTGACCTGAATTTTATTACCAACAATACCGCCTTCTTCGCTGAAAACATGTTCAGAATTGGAGATAAACTCGTGATCATACCCGGTGTGCGTGTAGAGAATATTCAGAATGAAGCGGATGGTAGAGTGGGTCTCAGTGGTAATACGGAAGTAAAAATCAACAATCAAAATAAAACTCGTCGTTTTGTTTTGCCGGGTGTTGGCGCAGAGTATCACATTGGTCAGACAGAAATTTATGCCAATTACTCACAAGCGTATCGTCCGGTATTATTCAGTGATTTGACAGGTAATCCTACAACTGATGTGATAGATCAGAATTTGAAAGATGCAAAGGGATACAATATTGATCTGGGTTATCGTGGTCGTATCAAAGAGTATTTGTTCTTTGATGTAAGCGGTTATTTGTTGCAATACAACAATCGAATTGGACTGATCGCTCAACAAAGATTAGATGGTAGCTTTTATAACCTTCGCACCAATGTTGGCAATAGCAGCAGCAAAGGTGTGGAAGCACTGGTGGAATTTAGTCCTTTCAAAGCTTGGGGGGTAAAACCTGTATTTGGTAATCTAACAGTATTTGCTTCTTTGGCATTTATCAATGCACAGTATGATAACTTACGTGTCATCACTCGTCAAGGAAATACGTTGGTGGAATCGAATCTGAAAAATAAGCGTGTAGAGAATGCACCGGAAAGAATTTATCGTACAGGAGTTACCTATAACAGAAAGCAGCTTACTGTTACAGCCCAGTATAGTTATGTATCAGAAGCATACAGTGATGCTAACAATACCATTACTCCAACTGCAAATGGTGTAAATGGATTGATACCTTCTTATGATCTGGTAGATATCAGTGGTACTTATAAATTCACTGAGAAATTTTTTGTGAAAAGTGGTATTAATAACTTGTTGGGTAAGAAATATTTTACAAGAAGAGCAGGTGGTTATCCCGGACCTGGATTAATGGCTGCTGAACCTAGGAATTTCTTTTTAACGGTAGGAGTAAAACTGTAAAAAAAGCCCCGATTTTGTCGGGGCTTTTTTTAAGCATAAGATTTTCGATACTACTCTGGTTATGTAACTTTATCGTTCATAAATTATCAAGCCAATTGTGTTTAGAAACATGTTTCGGTGAATAAATGTAGTCTCGCCATATTAATATTACTGCTGTTACACTTTGGCTGCAAGAAGCAGTTGGAACAAGTATATCCAACACCTATTGATACTTCAATGATTCAAAAAGTGAAAAAAGTAGTGGTGTTGGGCAATAGTATTGTACAATATGGACCGGATCAGTCAATAGGCTGGAATGGTAACTGGGGTTTGGCAGCAAGTAGAAAAGAAAATGATTTTATTCACCTCTTGCTGCAAAGTTTAAAGGCTAAGAAAAACGATGTTGCGGTAAGATTTAAAAATATTGCTGATTTTGAGTCTGGATATCTAACTTTTTCATTGAGTACATTGGATTCTCTTCGTGATGCGGATATGCTGATTATAAAGATTGCAGAAAATGTAAAGTCATCACAACCATCCTATCGTCAGTTTATATCTAAATACGATCAATTGATCCGTTACCTTAATCCTTCCGGCAAGGCTGTAAAGTTGATTATAGATGGGTTTTGGAAAAATGAAAAGGTAAACAATGATATACGTAGTTATGCCGTACAACAAAAGATAGCATTGGTGTCTATTACAGATATTTCTTCAGATTCAAAGAATCGTGGAACTGCCGGACATCCTAATGATCGGGGAATGCGAATGATTGCAGAAAGGGTATGGCGTTATGTAAGCCATTATTTTTAGTAAGAGCCTCGATTAATTTTTTTTGAAAATCGCAAAGAATATATCTGTCCGGATTTCAAACCCTAATTTTTGATAAAGTTTGATAGCGCCCACATTATCTTGTCTCACATGCAGAAATGGCGTCTTCCCGGTATCATAAATACAAGTACAAACTTTTTGTGTGAGTGCTGCCGCATAACCCTTTCCTAGATGATCAGGATCGGTACAGATAGCACTTACTTCTGTAAAATCATCGGTTTGTAAGCGTTGTCCGGCCATAGACACTAATTGATCTCCTTCAAATAAACCAAAGTAATTACCAAATTCGATCGTATTCTCGTTAAAAGGTCCTGGTTTTGTGCGAGCTGTCAGATCCAACATTTGAGGAATATCGCTTTGCTCAAGTTTTCTAATTTGTGGGAGGAGGTGGTTTTCTGTAACAGAAGCTTTTGTATGTACCATTTGATACAGTGGTAAAGTCAGTTGTATTTTCATGGTATCTGGTATCTCCACTTCTCTGGCAATCAAAACAAAGAAAGACCTGTCTGTTGGAATAAGATGATTTAATGCATCCTGATCTTTTGCATCCCAATGTTCAACTGCAAATAGTGGCGATATTTCTTTTGGGAAATATTTCAGTATATCATTACCGGTATTCAGGTACTGTTGATATGTAGTAAGAGCTTCCCAAATGGCATTGTCAAGAACATGACTCATACTGTAAAGGTAAACTTTGTGCTACATCGTCATAAAAAAGTTAAAGCAATGGCAGCTTTATTTTCAACCCAATCTTTTGTGTAATTTCAAGACAAATTTTTGATCATGCGAAAGATAGTTATAGTACTGAAAGTGGTATGCATAATGCTTTTATCTGCGTTAACGATACAAGCACAAGAGTGGACGCCCGAGCAGCAGGTAGAGTTATTTGGTTATTGTGAGAAACCTACTTTGATCAAGCAGTTGAAAATATCGGAAGCAGTGGCTGACAGGATCGGACAAATTCATCATTGGGCAAGACTCACCAAGATCAAAATCGAGGCAAATGCTAGCGATACTTTCGCTACTGCAGGGGAAGTAGAGGAAGAAGTAGTGAAAAAATACAAATCACTTTCTTTATCAGGTGATCAGGTAAAAGCATTGGTAGAACGCAGAAAGAAAAGTTTAAACGAGCCATGTGAAATCATCACGTTGAGGGTGAATCGCAATTATGATACAATTGCAAAGCCACAATTGCAATTACAGTTTCGTAATAAGTACAGAAGAATATTGATGGACAAGTTAGAAGTGAATGGTAAGCAGGCTGATATGTTGATCGAGGCCGAAGTTTGGAAACAAAAAGAAGCATTAGAGATTGCCAAAATACCCGAGACAGATTTCGAACGTATTCGTAAAACAGTGGGTATGTATAAGGAGCTAGAACGTAAGTATGGCTTTATTGGAATTACGGAGCAACAGAAAGAAGGGGCAAAAAATATTTTTAAGGGAACAGAATAGCAGTGAAAAATTGGAGAAGTGATTAATCACGATTTGTATCTCTTTTGTGCTTCACATCTTCAAACTCATTATTCAATTCTTCTTCCAATTCTTTTCTATCAATTTTACTTCGATAGATGAGGAAACTGATTAGCGCAATGGCTGCAATAATGGCTATAACAATAATTCCCAAGTTCATACAATAGGTTTCTCTAAAGTTAGCTGACTTTTATCAGTGTATTCTTATGAATGTTCCGTTACCTTGTGCGCTCAACCCTACAACATGAAACTGGAAGAAATTGTATTGAACAGAAGTAATCAATCTTGTGAATTATGTTCCTCAAAAGCGCCATTGCAGATGTATAAAGTTCTGCCGCAAGATCATGCTTATCCTGAGAATACCATTATGATCTGCAATAAGTGTTTGGCACAGGTAGAGAAAAAAGAACCGTTGGACTACGGTCATTGGAAAGCGCTAACTGAAACCATGTGGAGTGAAGTTCCCGGTATACAAGTAATGGCATGGCGCATGCTAAATAGACTCAGAAAAGAAAGCTGGGCGGCAGATCAATTGGATATGTTATATCTCGATGAAGAAAATCTGTCTTGGGCTAAAGCAACCGGAGATCATGAAAATGACGGTGAAGCAGAGCTACATACTGATGCCTATGGAAATTTTTTGCAAGAAGGGGATACTGTTTTATTAACGCGTTCCTTAGACATAAAAGGAACCAGTATGAGTGCCAAAGTAGGAACGGCAGTGAAGAACATTCGATTGGTAAAAGACAATAAGGAACAAATAGAAGGAAAAATTGAAGGGCAGATGATTGTGATATTGACGAAGTATGTGAGAAAGCAGGGGTAATAGCTTGGCTAGCCTTTAATTGGTCAGGAAAATTAAGTTCAATTCATTATTTTTGCCGCTTCAACCTCAAGGTTGGGGCCTATAGCTCAGCTGGTTAGAGCATCCCGACTTTAGTCGGGAGGGTCCCAGAGTAAATCAATATAGTGTATTATGTATACATTCTATATTCAAAAGTTTTAGATCGATATTATATTGGTTCCACTTCCGACACACAAAACCGACTCACTAAACATCTCTCAGAGCACTTGGGGTTTACCAGTAAGGCGAAAGACTGGCAAATCGTTTGGACAGAATTGCAAGAAAACAAGTCGGCGGCACTGGTTCGTGAGAAACAGATAAAGAAATAGAAAAGTCGTAAAATGCTTTTGCAATTAATTGACAAAAAAAATCAACTGTAATTCATTATTTTTGCCGCCACAACCGAAAGGTTAGGGCCTATAGCTCAGTTGGTTAGAGCACCTGACTCATAATCAGGGGGTCCCAGGATCATGCCCTGGTGGGCCCACAAAGCGAAGAACTCCATCTTCGCTTTTTTTATTTGCTAAAAGATATGGAACGTTTAAAGAGTAAAACATTGCCCAAAAGATAGTTATAGCATGTTCTTATTGAAGTGGGGTAAAACCCTCAAGACAAAAAAATCGGATTAATTTTTTTTATAATTTTAATTAAGTCACATGAGAAATAGTACGGTATAATTTATTGCTATTGTAAATATTCTCCCCCAAAACATTTCGACTTAGCAATTAACTTGAAAACGATTGTATGATTACAATTGGGTTAATTGATCACAGATTTCAATGAGACGATTGCCCGTCCCACAAGTTCTATATAATTAAGTTTAGTTACACGGCATTTTAAAACAGAAGTCCTTAATTATTTATATGAAATTCAATATTCTCATTGTTATTTTCCTTAGTATCCTTTTATTCCATTCGGCTTCTGCACAGAAGTATTCTGGAAAAATTACTTATGTCAATACAGTTAAGCATAGTCTTTATTCTCCCGGAGCTTCTGATAAAGTAGATACAACTTGGTTATATTTCAATGATACTGTTTCTGCTTTTGTTATTGATACTAAAATTGGTGCAAATCCGATCATGATCAACGAAAAATTAAAAGGCTTAAATGCTAGTGCCGAAGAGATCAAACGTATGACAAATGAGCTCATCGATGTGTATGAAAATAGACGTTTTCAGTATAGTTATCGCCCCAATGGAGCCATGATGTATTACCGTCCATGGGTTACCGGTTCTTTTAATTTCTGTCGTGTAGATTCTTTGCCAGAATTTAATTGGGAGTTGCAATCTGATACGATGCGCATACTCGGATTTGTTTGTCAAAAGGCCACTAGTAAAGTTGTTTGGGAGGATGGCTTTTTCAGAGAATTCACAGCTTGGTTTGCTATTGATATCCCACTGGCATATGGACCGCGAAATGTATTTGGACTTCCAGGAATCGTTCTTAGTGCTCAATCAAAATATCATCAATACCAAGCGGTCGCAGTTAAGCTTCCTCTAGAAGGTCAAGATTTCAATCAATTGGCAAAATGTAAGGAGTTACCCTTAATCAGCGCTGCAGAAGCAGAAAAGAAAGCTGCAAAAATTAGGGAGGATTTACGAAATATGCAAAGACTGAAGAATAACTAGATGTATCTTAAGGATATGGAACATTGACTTTATGAGGATATACAGTGCTTTCCGAAATCTATTACTAGCCACTTTATTTTTTATTTCTGCTCAATCGAATGCTCAGTTCGGTGTAAAGGGCACTGTATACAATGATCACAAGAATCCGATTGCCAATGCAATTGTAAAGATCAAAGACTCTGCCAATGGCTTACCCCGATTTTTTGGAATCACTAATACGCAAGGTATCTATCAAATCAAATTACCGGTATCCTCCAAAACATATTGGATAGAATGCTCTTTGTTGGGTTATAAAAATCAAAGCTTATTGATTCAGGTTGATTCTAAACAAACAACAAAGGATTTTTACCTTGTTAGCGATACATCCACTCTTCCCGATATCCATGTTTTTGCTTTACCTCCAATCACAGTATCGGGCGACACCACAACATTTAGAGTGGATGCATTTAAAAAGGGTATTGAGTCAAATGTTGGAGAATTATTAAGTGCGATACCCGGTTTTTCAGTCAATAATGGAAGGATCAGTTATAATGGCAAACCAGTAAATACAGTTTTGATAGAAGACGATGATCTATTTGGATCTGACTATAATGTATTAACACAGAACCTTAGTCCTAAAGGAATTGAAAAGATTCAGTTGATTCAGAATTATCAGGACCAAACCTATTTAAGCAATCGGCTTCAAAAGGGGCAAGACATTGCTGTGAATTTGAAGTTCAATAAAAAATATCTATACAAGGTCATTGGGTCTAATGAAGCGGGTTCCAGCATCGATCCTTGGATCGATTTTTATAAGGTTAGGCAAAATATTGTCTCGCTAATTCCAAAATTCAAATCTATCACTACTACCAATTTCAATAATACAGGGCTACTGGCCTCAGAGATTTTAGGTAACGGATCTAATCTGGCGGAGCTTATTAAAAATAAAAACGAGGCTATTGCTTATGATCTTGTGCCCAGAAGTATTATGGGGACAGGCGCCATAATTCCAGATATTCATTCTTCGATTCTCCCTAAGAATAAAATGGTTGAAAATACGACCAATGTATTAACCAATAATTTTTTATACAAGCCTAACAAGAAGCTTCAATTTAAAACCATATTACAATATTATCGAGACAAGTACCAACAACAACAGCAACAGGCCATAGACTATACGGTTTCGGGAAGCAATTTGGTCATACAGAACCAACAATTTATTCAAAAAAAGATACCATTTTTTAACGCATCGTCAGAAATCGTTTTTTCTCCGTCTACCTATACTCAGTTTGTTTATAAAGCAGGGTTCAATGCTAGACAGGAGTCTGATAGTTTACAGGATATTCGCCAATCTTTTATAACCAATACACAGTTTTCTGATACATATCAACGATTTCAACACCAGTTAGGTTTTTCATTCTCTTTAGATAGTAATCGCATTGTTGACCTAAGAGCCATGCAAGTGAAACAACTTACGAATACTTCTGCAAATCTATTTCCCGCAGATCTCTACCGTTCTTTTACAGGAGGTTCCGGATTTGAGAAATTACGATCCGGCATTGATCAAGATAATAACGAATATTTATTACAGGCAAGACTGACCGTCAAAAAAAGTAAACATACGATTACAGGTGATCTCACTTATTCAAATAATGATACCAAGCTAAATTCTATGGTTTCACTTCTTGGTACAGGCGGAATATTTGTTCCACCAGTAGATTCATTACGCAACCAATCTGTTTTGCGTTCTGATATACTTACGGGCACAGTGAGTTATGAACGGAGACTTACTAAATGGATATTTTTTCGAACAGGTCAAAGATTAGAAACCGGCAATTTAAAATATACTCCATTTGCTATAGTACCTCAACTCCGCTACCTACATTATTTACCTTCTATTGGTTTTGGATTCAGCTTTTCTCAGAATAGTAGGTTGAATCTTTCCACTGACATTCGTAATGTTTTACCTTCTGTTTCCAACTTAGCCGAAGGACTTTTATTTGCTAACGCAAATGCTATTTTTAAAGGAAGCAATAACGTTCAGGTAGGAAGGTCTAAAAATTTTACGGCCACTTATTCTTTTTCTGAAATGACCAGAAAAAGAATGTTTGGAAATGTAAGTGTATTTTATTCTCGAACACCGCTACTTTATCTGCCCAATATTGATCCTACTCCTTTTTTTACTGTGAGTGATCTTTTTTTCTTGGGGAAAGATGCAAGTCTAGCCGGACTTATGGTATTTGGGTCAAAGTATCTACCTAAAATGAAGAGCCAGTGGGATATGTCACTTTATTTAAATCAAGCATCTACTTATTATAGTACCAATGATCGATTAGGCACCATTCAATTGCATAGTTCTAAAATTTCATCTAGGCTAAAAACATTGATCACGCAAAAGCTTACTGCTAACATACAAGCCCAGTTAACATTTAATTCTCAACGAATTGATCCTAATTCAACCAAAGAGAGAATTGCCACCAACCGTATCAGTCTTTACTCAACGGAGTTTGTATATCGATTCAATAGCCGATGGTTTTTGAATTCAAAACTTCAATATGTTCAACAAAAAAGAAAACAGAGCTCGAATCATCTTTATATGGGAGAGTTCCTTCTGAAGTATTTGGCAGTCAAAGACAAACTAAGTTTTATGATATCCGGTAACAACCTATTCAATGATGGCCAATTCACTGATATCAATTTTACCCAGAATAGTATCAGTGTACAAAGCTTCCAATTATTAAGACCTTTTTGGATGCTTCATATGAATTTAGAATTTTAAGACAAGTATGTAAAATTTTCTTTCTCCGAAGGCTGTTGGATCCAAATGAGGGTTGCTTATCGTCTCTTAAGGTATGAAGAGACTTTGCATGTTACTCAGCTAGAGTATATCAATTACTTTAAAGCAAACTAACCCATTATTGAAGAAACGATCCTAAAAATTAATGATTAACTTCCGCAAATGTGAGCGCTCGCAGAGCCCTCTATGAGAACCATTTTCGAGAAGCGTTCAAAAAAATAAATTCTTCGGAGGAAGAAGCACATGGCACAAACAATAATCATATCAAAATTTTCAATCAGAGCCATTGTCCCTTTATTTTTTGGGTTGGTCAGTACAGCATTATTACCTGTTACTATCTGGTACATGTTTACATCTGGTGATATTATCGATATTATTGGAGGACTGATAGCCTTTGTTCATTTATTGGTGATGTGGATGGTTGTTTGTTGGGGCGAGTTTAGATTGAGAGCGCTTCAGATCTCTTTAACTGAGACCCATATTGAGGTTAAGCCCTTTTTTGGTTTAGGAACAATGCAAGTGTATAACTATGAGTCTATCAGCGGATTTGAAACCATGCTTCAGCCTGCACTTCCACTGCCCTATGAGTGTTTGATTGTAAGTAATGGTGCAAAAGAGCTAGTACGTATCTCACAATTTTATTTCTCTAATTATACAGTATTAAAAAAAATAGTTACAGAAAAATGTAAAGATCAGGGAATGAAAAGATTTACTTTAAAAAGAGCTTTTACTGAAATCTTTGAAAAATAGTGGCCGTTATTACTTTCATGTCTGATAACTTTTATATTCTGTGATGAGCGTACAACTTAATAATACTTTTATATAGATGAAAATTTCAACCTCAAGCTATTACCCACCACACTCACACTACTTAAAGCCATCGCTGCACCGGCGATCATTGGGTTTAAAAGAAATCCATTCACAGAAAATAAAATACCCGCTGCAATAGGAATACCAATGATATTATAGATGAACGCCCAGAATAAATTTTGTTTGATGGTGGCTACTGTTTTTTTGGATAATTGTATTGCTTTAGGGATGCTATTTAAATCTGAAGTAATCAATGTCATTTTTGCAACATCCATCGCTATATCACTTCCTTTTCCCATTGCAATACTAACATCAGCTGTTGCCAAAGCGTGACTGTCGTTAATGCCATCACCAACCATTGCTACGATCTTCCCTTGTTTTTGTAATTCCTCCACAAAAGCTGCTTTTTCAGCAGGCATAACCTCTGCTTTAAATGTTTTAAGACCCACTTGATCAGCAATGGCTTTGGCTGTTTGTTGATTATCGCCGGTTAACATCAACACTTCAATCCCCATTTTTTGTAAACGTTCAATAGCAGCTGCCGAGCTTGATTTGATTTTATCGGTGATGGCCAACACCATTCTTGCAATTCCATTTTTAGAAAATACAATGACTGTTTTAGCTTGTTTTTGAAGGTCATGAATTCTTTGTTCTAAATGCGCATCAATAGCAACCTTGTTCTCTATCATCATTGTTGGACTTCCTATTAAATACTGTTGGCTATTATAATCTGTCATTACTCCTTTACCTGTCACGCTTTCGATTTTATGAATAGGTACTGGTATGATCGAGCTATTTTCAAAATGCCTGACAACTGCTTCTGCTAAAGGGTGTTCGGATTGTAATTCTATTGATAACAATACAGATTGTAATTCCATCATCTCATGTTCATCTTTAAAAATCACATCGCTTACCTCAGGTTTACCTTCTGTAATAGTTCCGGTTTTATCTAAAACAATAGTGGTGATATTATGTGCCAGTTCAAGGCTCTCCGCATCCTTAATCAGTATATTGTTTTCGGCACCTTTTCCTATACCGACCATTATAGCAGTGGGGGTTGCAAGACCTAAAGCACAAGGACAAGCAATAACGAGTACTGTTACAGCATTCATCAGTGCATAAGTGAAAGCGTTTTCATTACCCCATAGCATCCAACTGATGAATGTAAGAATCGAAATGCCTATAACAATCGGAACAAAAATGCCTGCGATCTTATCTACTAATTTTTGGACAGGAGCTTTACTTCCCTGTGCTTGTTCTACCATTTGAATAATTTGGGCTAGAAATGTTTCAGAACCAATTTTTTCAGCAGTAAATCGAAAACTACCTTTTTGATTGATAGTTCCTGCATAGACATTTTTTCCGGCTACCTTTTCAACCGGAACAGGTTCTCCGGAGATCATGCTTTCATCTACATAAGAGTTTCCACTGATGATCATACCATCCACAGGAATTTTTTCGCCCGGTTTTACCAATAATGTATTTCCTTTTTGTACTGAAGCGACAGGTACTTCTTTCAACTGATCATTTTCGGTAACCAACGTCACGGTTTGTGGTTGAAGACCAATTAATTTTTTGATAGCAGAAGAGGTGTTTGATTTCGCCTTTTCTTCCAATAATTTTCCTAATGAAATAAATACAATAATGACAGCTGCTGCTTCAAAATAAACATGTGGATGAGTGCCACGCTCATGCCAGAAGTTTGCGAATAAAGTATTAAAAGCACTGAAAAGCCATGCAATACCAGTACTAAGTGCTACAAGTGTATCCATATTGGCTTTGCCATGTTTAGCTTGCTTCCATGCAGTAATAAAAAAGTTTTTGCCGAAATAGAAGACCACAGGAGCCGACAGTGCCATCATCACATAATTACCCCATGTTAGGTCCATAAAGAACATACCAAGAATCACAATGGGAATAGAAAGAATGGAGGACCAAATGGTTCTTTTTTTAATCGACTCAAAATGTTGGATCCTTGCGGCTTCTTTGATCTCATTTTTATTTTCTTCAGAAATCACAATATCATATCCTATGGATTGAACAACCGCCCGTAACTTTTCAGGACTCGTTAACTGAGGATCATATTCAATCCAAGCATCTTGATTGGCGAAGTTTACTCCTGCATCTAATACACCTTCTGAAGACTTGAGCATTGATTCAACACTTACTGCACAAGCAGCGCAAGTCATTTCAAGGACCGGAAATGTTTTTCTAATCATATTATTACTTGTAGTAGAGTTCATGACTATCATATTTTATTGAATGCAAAGCTATCGATGACTCAAAGGGCTATTGTTATAGCATTTATATTAAATTGTATATAATCTTCAGTTCCACCTTTCTTGTAACAGGAGTAGTATCTTTGATCATTGTATGTCTGAACAGCTACACATAAAAAATATGGTTTGCGATCGTTGTATCATGGTCGTAAAACAACTTTTTATTGATTTGAACATTGACTTTCATCAGATTCAATTAGGTCAAGTTGAGTTGAAAGAGCAACCCAGTGATCAACAATTGGAAAAGATCAGATCGCTTTTGCAGGATCATGGCTTCGAACTGCTTGATGATAAAAAATCTATGATTGTTGAAAAAATCAAAACGACCATCGTGTCCTTAATACATGGTAAAGACGCAGAAGAGCTAAACTTAAAATTATCTGCCATACTGGAAGAAAAACTGCAGACAGACTATCATTATCTCAGTACCTTATTCTCCTCTGTAGAAGGAGTCACCATTGAACGATACACTATACTCCAGCGTATTGAAAAAGTGAAAGAACTGTTGATGTACGATGAAAAAAGTCTCAGTGAAATAGCCTATGAAATGGGTTATAGTAGTGTTCAGCATTTATCCCAACAGTTCAAAAAAGTAACCGGACTAACGCCTTCTCATTTCAAGCAACTCAAGGAAAACAAGCGCAAACCCTTAGATAAAATCAAAGACTAATTGAAGGTCAACTGAAAATTATATACATCTACTTCAAGATTCTATAACAAAGCAGGCGCTAAGTGGATCTAATTTTACATTGTTATTCAACCAGGAGTTATCCTGATAAATTAAATGTGAAAATGGAAACACTAAAGTTCAAGACAACCATTAAATGTATGGGTTGTGTATCAAAAGCCACTCCTTTCCTTAATGAAGTTGCAGGATCTGAAAACTGGAAAGTAGATGTAAACAATCCTGATAAAGTATTAGAAGTTGAGACAGACGGAAATACTTCTGCCAGTGATGTTGTAAAAGCGGTACAGGAAGCAGGATTTAAAGCAGAACCCATTCAATAATGGGTTCTGTAATTACACATTGTAAACACTAAAATCAATTATATGAAACAGCTACTGATCATCATCATGTTTCTCATGTCAAAAATGGGGATTGGACAAACATCGTCCTTGCAAGAACTTTTACGTCAATACCTTGATCTAAAAAATCAACTAGTAGAAAGTAATGCTGTGAATGCGCAAAAGTCTGCAACTGCATTGAATGGAAAGATCGAAAATCTGGCTGCGCAAGCGCTTTCAGAAAAAGAAGCCAAGGCATTTTCTTCTTTAAAAGACGCACTTAATAAACATGCAAAAGAGCTGTCATCTCAATCAGATCTGGCAAAACAAAGAGTTTCTTTTGCAGGCTTATCGCAATCTATGATTGATTTGTTTAAAGTTGTTTCTGTTAAAGAGACCTCATTATATGTAGATTATTGCCCGATGAAAAAAGCATATTGGTTGAGTACAGAAAAAACCATCCGTAATCCTTATTATGGAAATGCAATGCTTTCGTGTGGTAGTATCAAAGAAACCATCAAAGACTAAAGACATGCGTTCATTGGCTTTACTATATCTCCTGCTATCAATTTCTATCTATGGAATTGCTCAGCATAACGGTCATTCTGTTTCCGAAATACGTCAGCCTTTTATGGTGCGGGAAGGGAATAAAATCGTATATCATCTATATGTAACAGACACCATTGTCAATTATACAGGGAAAAAGGCGAAAGCAGTTGCTATCAATGGTTCTATTCCAGCCCCTACGCTCTATTTTTCAGAAGGTGACAGCGCTGAGATTCATGTTCATAATCTGATGCATATGGAAACTTCCATTCACTGGCATGGGTTGATATTACCCAATGAACAAGATGGTGTTCCTTATCTTACTACAGCACCCATTCACAAACAGAGTACGCATATATTCAAGTTTCCTATTGTTCAAAGTGGAACTTATTGGTATCATTCACATACGATGCTGCAAGAGCAGAGCGGTATGTATGGTGGTATTGTAATACAGCCAAAGCAAAAACTACCTCAAGCTGAAGAAGTGGTTTTATTGAGCGATTGGATTGATGAAAACCCACATCAAGTAGAACGATCACTGCATTTTGCTACAGATTGGTATGCTATCAAAAAAGGAGCAACACAAAATTATATACAGGCTATTCGTGAGAAACAGTTCGGAACCAAAGTGACCAATGAGTGGAAACGGATGATGGCAATGGATGTAAGTGATGTGTATTATGACGCACTCTTTACGAATGGGAAAGTTATAGAAGAACAAAAAAAATATAAAGCCGGGGATAAGGTAAGACTAAGGGTCATCAATGGCAGCTCCTCCACTTATTTCTGGGTGCGTTTTGCCGGTGGTAAAATGAGTGTTGTAGCAAACGATGGTGCAGAAGTGGTACCTGTTGAAGTGGACCGACTCATTATCGGTGTATCGGAAACCTATGATGTGATTGTTACTATTCCGGCTAACGGCAGTTATGAATTACTGTCAACAGCAGAAGACAGAACACGAAGCACCTCGCTATGGTTAGGTGATGGTGAGAAAAAGTTTGCTCCGGCGTTGCCGCGATTAAAATATTTTGAGGGAATGAAGATGATGAATGGTATGATGAACATGGATGGCACGATGAATGATATGGGTATGAAGATGAGCTTGCAACAAATGGATATGAATACCGTGATGTATCCTGAAATTGTTGATAGCAATGAAAATATTGTGACACTGAATTATGCCATGCTTAAAGCACCGAAAAAAACTACGCTACCCAATGGTCCGGTACGCGAGTTGAAATTTGAACTCACCGGAAATATGAATCGATATGTGTGGACGCTCGATAATAAAACCATTTCTGAGTCGGATAAGATATTGATCAAACAAGGAGAGAATATTCGTATCATACTCACTAACAATTCAATGATGCGTCACCCGATGCATTTGCATGGCCATTTTTTTCGAACGCTGAACGGACAAGGCGAGTATGCTCCATTGAAAACAGTGTTGGATATTATGCCTATGGAGACTGATACCATTGAATTTCATGCTTCAGAGAAATATGGCGATTGGTATTTCCATTGTCATATTCTTTATCACATGATGAGTGGTATGGGCAGAATATTTTCTTATGAGAACACGCCTGCCAATCCACAAATTCCTGATCCCAAAAAAGCTTTGCGAAAAGTTTATCGTGATGACAGACGTTTTTACTTTGGCGCACAAATAGGATTGGAAAGCAATGGTAGTGATGGTGAGATCATGCTCGCCAATACCAGATGGGCGATCCAAAATGAATGGCGATTAGGACTTACACCGGAGAAGGGATATGAAAATGAATTTCATTTAGGGCGATTGATTGGAAGAAACCAATGGTTCATGCCTTACATCGGATTTGATTGGCGATATCGAAAACATAGTGAGCAAGAGAAGAATCTTTTTGGACAGTTAAATACAAAAGATCAAAGAGGTGTGATATGTGTAGGTTTTCAGTACACGCTTCCTATGTTGTTACGTTTTGATGCTCGCGTAGATATGAAGGGAAATATCCGTATACTAATTGGCAGAGAAGATATACCGGTGAGTAGCAGACTCAGAATGAATTTTATGTGGAATACAGATAAAGAATATACTACCGGTTTTCGGTACATCGTTTCAAAATATTTTTCTGTTTCTTCTCATTATGATAGTGATATGGGATTGGGTGCAGGGATTACGATAACCTACTAATTAATTCATGAAATAAATAAATGTTCACTATTGTATCATTGCCCGTAAAGTACGTTCAATAGTAACTGCATGACTAGCACCCATGGTTACAAATACGCGCTTACCTTTTTTCACCTGATCAATAATGGATTTACAAAGATGCTCATCTCGTATAGAACTAGTTAACTCAGAAATATCTTCCAATTTGCCAGTAGGCCAGCCATTTCTTGGATGTTTATAGCTACGCCAGCTAGGAATCCCAATCGTCTCTGCTTTCCATATACTATCAATTTCATGTACCGACGTAATAAGTCCTTTTAATGCTGCATATTTTTTTGTTCTTTTCTCAATGGCACTCATCATTTCTTTATCCTGATCTTGCGCAGAAAAATTCTTCCAATTATTATTATGAATACCTAAAGAGAAGAATGCAGCCACAAGTTTTGGATGGTATCCTTTTTTGATCAGCTCAGTGATTTCATTTTCACGCCCTGGTTCCCACGTATAGAGCTCTATTCCCTTCTTCTTTGCTTTTTTAGCTGTAAACCCACTCTCTCCCTTTTTTTCTATTGGATTATGTAACCAAGTAATCAAATAGCCTAATCTTCCTTCCAACATGGCTGTAGTTGGGTCGAATAACTTCCAAATGCTATCCATCTTTGCTACTTGCGGATGCTTAGGATCTTTATTGTGCTCTGCGCCAAAAACATAAACTGCACCATCGCTTGTACTACTGTTAATTTGGTACAAATAAGGTCTTGCATGTTTATTGATCAATCCGCTAGTCGTGTATTCTCTTAGCGTCATTACAGGAGGATTCAGCAAAATAGATTTTTCAGGAGTATATATTTTTGGAGGCAACCAAATAACCCTGCATTGAACAAGTGTTAATACAATAAAACCAAGTACCAGAATTAGGTAAGCTGTTTTTTTCATGATCAACCAGAATTTTCTTGACACAACAAAATGTTTAATAATTCGCAGCGCGATACTGCCATTATGCTATTCCTGGTTGAAGAAGGAGAAAGTAAGCGAAAGATATTCATGTGATCTGGATTGAGTAATTAAATTCTATCAATAACCTACCAGCGTCGATAGATTGTAGCTTATTCTGTATCTTCTCACTTTATTTTAGAATCATTTTTAGATGTACGATATCTGTTGCATAGGCCATCTCACCCACGATAAAATTGTAACCCCGCATCATACAGTTCACATGGCGGGAGGTACTTCCTTTTATTTTTCTCATGCCATCAAACATATGCCGGTTCAATACCATTTGATAACTGCATTGGCCAAAGAAGATCTCCATTTTGTAGATGACCTGATTCAAGCAGGAATTAATGCAACGGTCTTACCCAGCAAGCACACCGTATACTTTGAAAATATCTATCCCGATCACAGCGATCATAGAGAACAAAAAGTATTGTCTATAGCCGATCCTTTCCTAGCAGCCGATATGAATGATTTGCAAGCTTCGTTATTTCATCTGGGTCCTTTGTTAGCGAATGATATGTCGGTAGAGTTGATACGATCTCTTTCCACAAAAGGGAAGATCTCATTGGACGTACAAGGATTTCTTCGAAAAGTGATGGATCAAGAAGTGATGGCTACAGATTGGGTCAACAAAAAAGAAACACTGCCTTACATCCATATTTTGAAAGCCAATGAAACAGAAGCAGAAAAGCTAACCGGCTTATCGAATCATTATGATGCTGCTCAATCATTAGCTGATGATGGCGTTCAGGAAGTGATCATCACTTTAGGAAGTAAAGGGTCACTGATTTATGCGGAAGGAATTTTTTATGAAGTGCCTGCAGTACAACCAACAGTTGTGGTAGATGCAACCGGTTGTGGTGATACATACATGGCGGGCTATTTGTACAAACGTTTTCAAAAAGCAAATTACTATGATGCAGGTCTCTTTGGTGCAGCGATGGCATCTATAAAAATAGGAGCTTCCGGTCCATTCAATGGAACAGAAACAACTGTTACTGATGTATTAAAATCGTGATCCAGCATGATCTTTTCTATATAACATGAAACATAGTTATGGTAAGAAAGAAACTAAGTTTGCAGCTGATAGAATCGTTATGAATGCATTTAAAAATATCTTGTTTGATCTCGGCGGTATCTTTTTGAATATCGATTATCAAAAAACAGAACAAGCTTTTGTTGATCTCGGCGTTAAAGATTTTAATGCTCTGTTCAGTCAGCAATTTTCTAATCAGTTATTTGAAGCTTTAGAAACAGGGAAGATCATACCCAACGATTTTTATGATGCGTTCAGAAAGGAAACAAAACTGGCTGTTTCCAATGAAGCCATCCAACAAGCATGGAATGCCATGTTGTTAGATTTTCCGGAAGAGCGATTACGTTGGTTGGAAAACATTGCACAACAATACCCAGTGTACTTGTTCTCAAACACAAATATTATTCATTATCAATGCTTTATAGCAAATTTTGAACAACAATTCCCGCAAACATCCTTTAACGACCTTTTTCGAAAAGCCTATTATTCACATGAATTGGGTATGAGAAAACCCTATCCGGAATCATATCTTAAGATCATGGAACTGGAAAAACTAGATCCGAAAGAAACGCTGTTCATTGATGACACACCGAAGAATATCGAAGGTGCAAAACAAGCCGGTCTACAAACCATGCTATTAAATAATGGTAGAACAGTGTTGGATTTGGGGTTTTAGGGGATTTGATAGTTGGTAGATGACAGTTGACAGAGCATCAAAGTATTTTTCTTCAATCAGACTCCTTCTTCTCTTATTCGCTAGACTGATGTCCGGCGCTACGCAAAACTTGTATCCTGGCTACTTGAATCTTGTACCTTCCTTGTTCCTTGCCTCTTATTTCTTCATTACTTAACTTCCTCAAAATCAATGTAATCCTCATCTTTTTTGGGTGCTGAAGTTTGATTTGGCGTCTGCTGCTGGAATCTTTGTTGTTCTTCAAATTCTTTTCTCGCAGCCTCTTGTTGTTCCTGCATTTTCTTCACCTGACCTTTCATTTGAGAAGCCACTTTGCTTACGGGCACTATGAATTTAAATATCAGGTTATAAAGGAAGTAGATCAAAAACCCCCATAAAATAAGTTTCATCATGATACAAAGATAAAAAAACAACCCTCACCACCTCACCCTGGCATCGCTGCACTCGCCACCCTTCTCCCCGCAAGGGAGAGGGGAAGAGGTGAGGTTAATTTGGAGTGTAAGGGTTAAATACACTACATTTGCACTTGGAAAAGAACAACAGAAGGGAACGGAAGCGTTCCCTTCTTCTATTTAGATATGTCAATAGAAACACAAATCACAAAGATCGAACAGCTGATAGAAAGCATGCTGGCAGAGGAACCGGCTTATTTCTGTGTGTCGGTTCGGATCAAACCTACCAATAACGTAAAAGTGTTTTTGGATGGGGATGAAGGGCTGGCCATTGAGAAATGTGTGTCCTTCAATCGAAAGCTATATAAGCTGATTGAAGAAAGGGGAATGTATCCGGAAGGAGAGTTTTCACTGGAAGTATCATCACCCGGATTGGATGAGCCGCTAAAATTACATCGTCAGTATAAAAAGAACATGGGTCGTTTCATTGAAGTATTATTTGCCGATGGAACCAAAAAAGAAGGAAAGCTGATCGAAGTAGCGGAAGCAGATATCATCATAGAACATACCGAAGGCAAAGGCAAAAAAGCGGTGACTCAACAATTGGTTATACCATTCAATCATATAAAATCAACAACAGTTCAAATCAAATTCTAATTCAGCAAGACTTGCAGCTTAAAGCTTGCAGCTTGAAGCTTGTTTTGCGAATATCTAAAACTTAAGACATGGCTAGTATCAACCTCATCGAAGCGTTCCAGGAATTTAAAGACGCAGAAAATATTGATCGTCCCACGATGATGAAAGTGGTGGAAGATGTATTCAAAACACTGCTTCGTAAGAAATACGGTAGCGACGAAAACTTTGATGTCATTGTAAATGCTGAGAAAGGAGACTTGGAAATCATCCGTAGACGTATGATCGTAGAAGACGGAGAAGTGATCGATCCTTTGTCTGAAGTAGCTTATACAGATGCAGTGAAAATTGAACCCGACTTTGAAGTAGGGGAAGAATTGTATGAGGAAGTGGATATGGTGGACTTTGGTCGCCGTGCGATTCTTGCTGCAAAACAAACGCTGGCAAGTCGTATCAGTGATTTGAAAAAGAATGTACTCATCAAAAAATATGGTGATCGAATTGGAGAGATCATCAGCGCTGAAGTATACCAGGTTTGGAAAAAAGAAGTATTGCTGTTGGATGAAGAAGGAAATGAATTGATCCTTCCAAAATCAGAGCAAATACCTCAGGATTATTTCAAAAAGGGAGAGAACATCCGTGCGGTGGTTGAACGTGTGGATCTGAAAAACAATACACCGGTGATCATTCTTTCAAGAACCAGTCCTACATTCCTGGCCAAATTATTAGAGATCGAAGTACCTGAGATTTTTGATGGTTTGATCGCTATCAAGAAGATCGTTCGTGATCCGGGAGAGCGTGCGAAAGTGGCGGTTGAATCTTACGATGATCGTATTGATCCGGTGGGCGCTTGTGTGGGTATGAAAGGAAGTCGTATCCATGGCATCGTACGTGAGTTGAAGAATGAAAACATTGACGTGATCAATTTCACCACCAATATCCAGTTATTGATCCAGCGTTCATTGACTCCGGCCAAAATCAGCTACATGGAACTGGACAATGAGAAGAAACACGCAGAAGTGTACTTGAAAGCTGATCAGGTTTCATTGGCCATCGGTCGTCGTGGGGTAAATATAAAACTGGCTTGTGAGTTGACGGGTTATGAGATCGATGTATTCAGAGAAGATGAAGAAGTAGTAGATGAATTTGATATTGATCTGGATGAATTCAGTGATGAGATCGAGCCATGGGTGATCGATGAATTCAAGCGTATCGGTTGTGATACTGCACGCAGTATCCTCAATTTGACCGCTGAAGAACTGGAAAGAAGAACCGATCTGGAAAAAGAAACCATTGCCGAAGTAAGAAGAATCTTACAAGAAGAATTCGACAGAGAAGAATAAGCGCTTTGAAGGAGCTATATTTGTCGGGTACTTACTATTGCCTGATAGATTGGTAGCCGTATAATAATTAGTCCATGGACAATAGTCCATAGTCCATGGACCATTGACTATGGACTATGGACCAAAAAAACTTGAATGTCAGAACTGAAATTACCAAGACTGTTAGCAGCCGCCAAGGAGTTCAATATTGGTCAGGATACCCTGATCGACTTCCTGGTGAAGAAAGGATTTAATAAAGATGAACTGAAGCCTACCGCTAAGCTTTCAGAAGATCAGTACTATGCCCTTCAGGCAGAGTTTCAAAGTGATAAAGTAGCCAAGAATAAGGCTGATCAGGTAGAAATACCCAAAGCTGCACAGGCTGAGGCGAAGAAGAAAAAAGACGAAGAAGATCTTTCCTTCAATAAAAAAGAAGAGAAAAAACCGGCAGCAGCTCCTAAGGAAGAACCTAAACCGGAGGTGAAACCAGAGCCGGTAGTAGAAGCAAAACCTGTTGAAGTACAACCTGAGCCGCCGGTTGTTGAAAAAACAGAAGTGATCAAAGCAGAGGCACCAGAGATCGAGTTGCCGAAAGTGGTGAACAAAATCGACTTATCTGCTATTGACTCTTCTACACGTCCTAAAAAAGCGTCAAAGAAAAAAGAAGAGCCTGTAGCTCCGAAAGAGCCGGTTGCAAAAACGAAAAAAGAAGAACCGGTTGCTCCTGTTGCTCCGGAAGTACCTGCACCACAGGTAACAGAAGAGGTAGTTGATAATAATGCTCCTCCTGTGATTGAAAACATCAGGGCAGAAAAATTAGAAGGACCGAAGATCCTTGGTAAGATTGAACTGCCTGTGAATAGTGATACTCGTCCTAAACCTGCAGCAAGAGATGAGAAGCGCAAACGCAAACGCATCCCTGTAGATAGAAAAGAAGGTGGGGCACCTGCTCCACAAACAGGTCCTGATGGACGTCCGCTTACTGGACCCAATCGTCCGATTGTTCCTGCGAACAACAGAAATACTCAAGGTAGCGGCGGCGGTGGATTTAACCGTAATCAAGGTGGTGGCGGTAACAAAAGTGGTGGCGGAGGCCGTGACAGAAACAGAAGAGGTGGTGGACAGGTAGAAGACAAAGAGATCGATCAAAAAGCAATTCAGGAGAAGATCCGCGAAACACAGGCGAAATTGGCCGGAACAGGTGGTCGCGGTAAGAGTCTGAAAGCAAAATATAGAAGAGCGAAGCGTGATGAAGCAGCCGAAGCCATGGGCAATGAGATGGGCGAAGACAACAAACTACAGGTAACGGAATTCGTTACGGTAAGTGAGTTGGCCAATCTGATGGACGTGAGCTTTGCAGATGTGATCGGAAAATGTATGAACCTTGGTATCATGGTATCAATCAACCAGCGTTTGGATGCTGAAGTGATTGAACTGGTAGCAAGCGAATATGGTTTTGAAGTTGAGTTCATTGGTGTGGATGAAACAGATGAATTTGATGATGATCAGGATGAAGACAATGAAGAAGATCTGGTACCACGACCACCCATCGTTACCATCATGGGTCACGTTGACCATGGTAAGACTTCATTGCTTGACTATATCCGTAATGCCAATGTAGTAGCGGGTGAGGCAGGTGGTATCACACAGCACATCGGTGCTTATGAGGTAACACTCCCAAATGGAAAAGCGATTACTTTCTTGGATACACCGGGTCACGAAGCATTTACAGCCATGCGTGCACGTGGTGCGAAAGTGACAGATATATCAATCATTGTAGTTGCTGCGGATGATGCAGTGATGCCTCAAACTAGAGAAGCCATCAGCCACTCACAAGCGGCGAATGTACCGATGATCTTTGCAGTGAATAAGATCGATAAAGACGGAGCGAATCCGCAAAAAATATACGAGCAGTTATCTCAAATGAATATCCTGGTAGAAGCCTGGGGTGGTAAATTCCAAAACCAGGAATTGTCTGCAAAACAAGGATTGAATGTAGACCTGCTCTTGGAAAAAGTATTGTTGGAAGCGGAATTGTTAGACCTGAAAGCCAATCCAGATAGAGAAGCTGCAGGTACAATCATTGAAGCTTCACTCGATAAAGGACGTGGTTATGTTGCAACGATATTGGTACAAAACGGGACATTGCGTCAGGGAGATCTGATCGTATCCGGACAATACTATGGTCGTGTAAAAGCCATGTTCAATGAGCGTAACCAACGCATTGAAGAAGCGCCACCTTCAACACCAGTTGTCATTCTTGGTTTGAATGGAGCACCACAAGCAGGTGAGAAATTCAAAGTGTTTGAAGACGAAGCAGAAGCAAAAGAAACTGCTACCAAACGTGCTCAGATCCTGCGTGAGCAAGGTCTGCGTGCTAGAAAACATATCACGTTGGATGAGATCGGACGTCGTTTGGCATTGGGTAACTTTAAAGAACTCAATATCATCATCAAAGGTGACGTGGATGGTTCAGTAGAAGCCTTGAGTGATTCATTACAGAAATTATCTACAGAAGAGATTGCTGTAAGAGTGGTACACAAAGGGGTTGGACAAATTTCTGAAAGTGATGTGTTGTTGGCAACAGCTTCTGATGCCATCATCATCGGATTTAATGTGCGTCCTTCTATGCAGGCGAATAGATTGTCTGAGAACGAAGGGGTACAGATCAAACTCTACTCTATCATCTATACAGCCATCGACGAGATCAAGAGTGCGATGGAAGGGATGTTGGAACCTAAGATTCAGGAGAAGATCACTGCCAACGTGGAAGTACGTGAAGTATATAAATTTGATAAGGCTACCGTTGCGGGTTGCTTTGTTCTCGATGGAAAGATCAGCCGTAACAGCAAGATCCGAATCATCCGTGATGGTATCGTTGAATACCCTAAAGGAGAAGGACAAAGTGCAGAACTGGGCAGCTTGAAACGATTCAAAGATGATGTGAAAGACGTTGCATCCAATATGGAGTGTGGTCTGACCATCAAAAACTTCAACGACCTCAAAGTAGGCGATATCGTAGAAGCGTTTGAAGAGGAAGAAGTGAAGAGAACACTGTAAAGCTTCAGGCCACAAGCCGTTAGCAACAAGAATAGAGAGGGAATGACTACTATTTAAAGATGGTTTCATTCCCTTTTCTTTAAATGAAATCTTGTTGCTTGTAGCTTGCCGCTTGTCGCTTTTTTTTTGTTAAAACCCTTATCACACAAAGGAAACACGTCTTGATTAATTACATTTGAAGCAGATAATTTGATATGAAAAAGGTATTTCTGATAATTCTTTTGTTAAGTGCCGGTATGATGTCTGTTATGGCACAGGCAAAAAAAGTGGTGGCCGATAAAATTGTGGGCCAGGTAGGCGATAGAATCATCCTGCGTTCGGATGTATTGAATGAAATCGCTGATATGAAGAGACAGTACCAGGGACAAGAAAACGTTGTTTTTCCAACGGAATGTCAGGTGCTGGAAAGACAACTGATTCAAAAAGCCTTGGTGTTGCAAGCGGAAAAAGATTCATTGGTGGTAACCGAGGAAGAAATTGATGCAACGATTGACAATCGTATTCGTGCAGCCATTCAACAGTATGGATCAAAAGATATTCTTGAAGAGATCGCCGGAAAAACCGTCTATCAATTGAAGGAAGATTTTCGCAATAGTTTCCGTGAACAAAAGCTAGCGGAGCAGATGCAGAATAAGATCATCGAAACGGTAAAGATCACTCCAACAGAAGTAAAAGCATACTATAATAAGATCCCAAAAGATAGTTTGCCGTTTTATGAGAGCGAAGTAGAGTTAAGCCAGATCGTGATCATACCCAAAGCCAATCGCGATGTAGAAGAATACGTTTCCAAACAGATGTACGATTATAAAAAATCAGTAGAATCAGGCGCGCAGAAGTTCGAAGCGTTGGTGAAGTTGTATTCAGAAGATCCGGGAAGTAAAGATCAGGGTGGACAATATAACCTGAACAGAAATGATCGTAACTGGGATCCTGCTTTTCTTTCAGCATCATTTAGATTAAAAGAAAATCAGATCTCTCCTGTTGTAAAATCAAAATTTGGTCTACATATCATTCAGTTGATGTCGCGTTCGGGTGATGAGGCAGTGGTAAGACATATCCTGCGTATTCCTCCGGTAACAGAAGATGAGATCAAAGATGCGGTGAAGAAACTCGACTCAGTAAAAAAGCAATTAGTAGCAGGTACACTTTCTTTTGGCGAAGCGGTGAGTAAGTACAGTGAAGATGAGAACAGCAAATTCAGTGCAGGCTCAATTTCTGCACAAGATGGTAATGTATTCCTGAGTATCGATATGCTCGATAAGGATATGGTTGTAGCATTGAAAGATCTGAAGCCAGGTGAATTTTCAGCTCCACAAGTGTATACTGATGAGCGTGGTCGTAAAGCGGTTCGTTTAATTCATTTGAAGAGAAGAACAGAGCCCCATCGTGAAAACCTGATGGATGATTACAATAGAATTGCTCAACGTGCTTTGGAATCTAAAAAGACACAAGCATTGGATAAATGGTTCAAAGAGCACATCCCTAATTATTATGTTTCTATTGATAAAGATTTTACAGGTTGTGAGAGTTTAAAAGAATGGAAAGCAGCTGCAGCAAAAGCAGAAAGAGATCGTAAAAACTAATACTGACAAGAAATAAGAACGAAGATTCAAGGGATAAGAAAGATATACGAAACAAGATATAAGAGAGCGGATCAGTTACTGATCCGCTCTATTTTTGTAGGTACATCTATTATTTTTGATTTTTTAATTTTGAATTAAACATTTGTAAATCAACAAGATATGCCAAAACGGAAAAATTATTTTTCTAATTCAATGTACATACATATATTTGTGTTGTGAAATTGGAACAAGCCATACAAAGTACCAGATTCAAGAATGAAGTGCAAAAGGCAGGGTTAAATATATTGTATACGGCCTGGTGGTTAAAGACAGTGATGAGCAGAGAATTGAAAGAGTTTGGCTTAACGCATGAGCAATACAATGTGTTAAGGATTTTGAAGGGTAAGCATCCTGAATTGATGTGTGTGAAAGATATTGCTTGCAGGATGATCGAGAAAAGTTCCAACGTTCCGAGGATCATTGACAGATTGGAGATCAAGAAGCTGGTGAAACGTGCCACTTCTGAAGCAGATAAAAGAGAAACGGTGATCTCACTTACACAAAGTGGTATTGCAGTACTAGAAGCCAGTACCCAACGCATCAACGCCATATTCAATGAAGTGATGACCATCAGTGAATCAGAAGCTTCATCGATCAACATCCTGCTGGAAAAAGTAAGGGAAAAAGAAAGCTGATATTTTTTTGAACAAATACATGTATATACATGTATTCAAAACATACATTATGAAAACAATACTTCACAAAGCAAATACGAGAGGACATGCCAGTTTTGGTTGGCTGAACAGTTACCATACATTCAGCTTTGGTCATTATTATAGTCCGGATCGTATTCATTTTGGTGCACTTCGTGTATTGAATGATGATACTGTAAAAGGTGGCATGGGTTTTTCTAAACATCCTCACGATAATATGGAAATCGTTTCGATTCCTTTATCAGGAGACTTACATCACAAAGACACTACGGGTAGAGACGAGATCATTCGTCAGCACGATGTACAGATCATGAGTGCAGGTAGTGGTATCGCACACAGTGAAACCAATGCCAATCATGATAAAGAAGTGAAGTTTTTACAGATCTGGGTATTTCCTAAAGAAAAAAATATTGAGCCCCGTTATCAGCAAAAATCTTTTAAGCCTGAAGATCGTTTGAACCAAGTATTGACTGTTGTAGCTCCGGATGATGAGAATGCAGTATGGATCAATCAGGATGCATGGTTCTCTCTAGCTAATCTGGAAGCAGGTGTAGAGAAAACTTATCAGATCAAAAGAAAAGAAAATGGAGTGTATGCTTTTATCATTGGTGGACAAGTAACCATCAATGGCGAGCAACTTGATGCGAGAGATGGATTAGGAATTTGGGAAACAGAAACGATCAATATCACTGCCAATAGCAATGCTGAAGTTTTATTGATTGATGTACCTATGAAAATAGAGGAGGCATAAGATGAACAAGAACAGAACCATTAAAAATATTTTATACGCAACGCCGATGGATATGGGTGGTATGCCTATCAGACAACCATTCCCTTCTGCCAAAGCAGAAAGCATTGATCCATTTTTATTATTGCATCATGCTGATATCAAAGTGCCTACACATCTTGATGTTAAACATGCAGGTGTAGGTCCTCACCCGCATCGTGGTTTCTCTCCGGTGAGTTTTATTTTCAAAGGAGGTGTGCATCATCGCGATAGCAGGGGCAATGATAATGTGGTATATGCAGGCGGCACACAATGGATGAATTCCGGAATGGGTATGATCCATAGCGAAAGACCACCGGCAGATATTCATGAGATCGGTGGCAGACAAGAACTCATTCAATTGTGGGTGAACACGCCAGCGAAACATAAAATGGATCAACCTTCTTATCAACCACTCACAGCAGACGATACTCCTAAGATCAATACTGTTGATGGACTGGTGCAAATCAATGTGATTGCAGGAAAGTTAGGTGATACAATAGGTAAAATTCATACACTGTCTGATGTGAACACTTTTACGGCATCTTTTCAAAAGGGCGGTAAATATTTCTTTCAGATACCTTCTTCACACAACGCTTTTATCTATGTACTTCAAGGGAAGTTACAAGTGACAGGCGATAGTGAAGTGGAAGGAAAATATGTTGCAGTCTTTCAAAAGGATGGTGAAGGTTTTGAATTGGAGGCATTGGAAGACAGCACCATATTCATTGGAACAGGAGAACCACTCAACGAACCTTTAGCCTCTCATGGTCCGTTCGTAATGAACAACCAAACCGAACTCATGGAAGCTTTCCGTGACTATCAGTTGGGGAAGATGGGGGTGTTAATTGAAGAATAGTCAATGGTGAATTGTGAATAATATGTATAACTATTGATCATTCACAATTGACAATTCACAACAAACAATCTAACATAACAAAAAACAAAACACAATGGCAACTTACAAAATCGACGCAGCACACAGTGAGATCACATTCAAGGTAAAACACCTGATGATCACCAATGTTACCGGTAGCTTTACCAAATTTGATGCTACTATGGAATCTGAAGCAGCTGATTTCAGCGATGCGAAAATTTCTTTTGAAGCAGATATCAACAGCGTGAACACCAATAACGAACAGCGCGACGGTCATCTGAAGAGTGATGATTTCTTTGCAGCAGAAAAATTCCCTAAGCTGACTTTCGTTTCAAAAAGCTTGACAAAGAAAAGTGATGATGCATACACCCTTACCGGTGATCTTACCATCCGCGATGTAACTAAAACTATTGACCTTGCAGTAGAATTCGGTGGTACCATGGTAGATCCTTGGGGTCAGCACAAAGCCGGATTTGAAATCAACGGAAAAATCAACCGTAAAGAGTTTGGTCTGGGCTGGGGTGCAGTAACAGAAGCAGGTGGAGTTGTGGTAAGTGATGAAGTGAAATTACACTTAGCTGTTCAGATGATTAAGCAAGCGTAGTAGTGAGCAGTCAGTAGTGAATAGTGAGTATTTATTTTTACTCACTATTCACTACTGACTACTCACTGACACCAGCAACCTTTCATAAAACATAACCAGTATGACAAAAGCCAACATCACCACCACAAAATATCAGGTTCGTTTGGAGAACGGTAGGCATGTATTTGAAGCGGATGAACCCGAGGCGCAAGGAGGAACGGATCTAGCTCCGGCGCCTGATGAGTTGTTGGAAGCTGCGTTGGCGAGTTGTACTGCCATTACCCTTCGGATGTATGCAGACCGGAAGCAATGGCCCGTAGAAGCAATAGATGTAACAGTTGGTTTAGAAAGAATTGATGGAAAAACGGTTTTCAGTCGCAACATCCAACTGAAGGGTGGTAACCTAGATCAGGAACAGAAAGATCGATTATTACAGATCGCGAAACTCTGTCCTGTATCCAAAACATTAAGCGGATCAATAGAAGTAAACAGTTCTATCAACTAAAAAAACTCCGCGCCACCTCCCCTTCTCATGTTCTCTGCGGTAAAAAATTAACCGCAGAGAACATGAGAAACAAGAGGTGCGCAGAGAACGAATTATATGAAAACAACAATTTTCCCTGCAGCAGAAAGAGGACTGAAAGATATCGGCTGGCTCATCAGTAATTTTTCTTTTAGCTTTTCTTCCTATCAAAACCCATCTCGCAAAGGATTTGGATTATTACACACATTCAATGATGATGTAGTGAAAGCAGGTGGTGGTTTTGGATTACATCCACATACCAACATGGAGATCATCAGTGTGATGCTACAAGGAAAAATGAATCATAAAGACACGATGGGTTATGCCGAAGTAGTGGAGAAAGACTGGGTACAGATCATGAGCGCGGGAACAGGTTTGAGACATGAAGAACATAATATTGGTGATGAAGATGTGCAGTTTCTGCAAATATGGATCGAGCCTAAATTGCAAAACATCACACCACGTTACCAGAAAAGATATTTTCCGGAAGCGAAAAGAAAAAATCAACTGACCACCATCGTTAGTAATGAAGAGGGGATTACACAGTGCTGGATCAATCAAAATGCAAAATTGAGTCTGGGCTATTTTGATGCACAACAGCAAATCAATTATTCATTTCCTCCCTTGAACAAGTGTGTATACGTGTTCTTAATCGATGGCTCACTTACGATAAACGGAACAATCCTCAATAAAAGAGACGCTGTGGGTATTTGGGACACCCATGAAATTACCTTACATACTGAACAGGAGAGCCGCTTTATTGTTATAGAGGTGCCGATTAATCATTAGAGTAGTCGATAGACCATGGTCCATAGTCCATGGTCAAGGTAAATGAGAATGTACTAACTATGGTCAATGGACTATGGACCATGGACCACCCTCAAACTTACAAAACATGAACATAGAAATCATTTCAGGAAGTCCACGAACAAATAGCGTTACTAATAGAGTGGCATTGTTCTTACAAAAACATTTGACACAACATACCTCTCATCAGGTGAATATCATTGATGTACGGGATTGGAAACTGCCTTTATTGGAAAATGTATTTTCATCTGTTGAGAATACTCCGGAAGCATTCAAACCTCTGGCAGAAAGAATGTTTGCTGCTGATGCATTTATTCTGGTAACACCCGAATACAATGGTAGTTATTCACCTGCATTACAGAACCTGATGGATCATTTTCCTAAACAGGCACATAAGCCTTTTGGTCTGGTAACTGCATCTACAGGTGCTATGGGTGGTATGAGGGCGAGTCAACAGTTGTTATTGTTAGTTCCGGCTTTATTCGGAATTGCTTCACCTTATATGCTGGTAACCCCCTTTGTAGACAAGAAATTCAATGAAGCGGGTGAACTCACAGATAGTTCTTTCAGCAAGTCTATTGACCTGTTTACCAATGAGTTCCTCTGGTTGGCAGAGACACTGAGACCGGAATTAAGTACGGCTTACAATTAACTTTATAAAACGTGGCGGAGTTGTTAACTTCGCCACTTCTTTTTAAATCATAACATGAGCGACGAGATCAAACACGAATGTGGGCTTGCCTATATTCGACTCCGGAAACCCTTCTCCTATTATTTACAGAAACATGGTACGGTAACCTATGGCCTCAACAAGCTGTACCTCCTGATGGAAAAACAGCACAACCGTGGACAAGACGGAGCCGGAATCGCCGCTGTGAAACTGAATACTGAACCGGGTAGTCCCTTCCTGCATCGAATGCGCAGTAATGCACCGCAACCTATTGCAGATATTTTCTTTAAGATCGGACAGGAAGTGCAGGAACTTGAAAAATACCAGCCTGATATCAAACAACATCCGGGGTTAATGAAAGGACACCTGCCTTTTCTAGGAGAATTGTTACTCGGACATCTTCGCTACGGCACACAGGGTAAGAACAATGTAGAGTTTTGTCACCCTTTTATTAAAAGAGATTTAATGCCGGGTAAGAACCTGGCCCTTGCCGGAAACTTTAATCTGGTAAATACCGATGAGTTATTTGATCTCATCAATATGAGTCCGGGTGATTTCCAAAAACAAAGTGACCTTGCTGCCATGATGGAAGTGATTCATCATTTTCTGTCAAAAGAAGATGAGCTTCATCCCAATGCAGCAAATCTGAAAAATGTATTACAGAAAGCAACGCCTTTGTTTGATGGTGGTTATACCATTGGTGGTCTGCTGGGTAACGGCAGCAGTTTTGTAATGCGTGATGCACATGGTATTCGCCCCGCCTATTATTATATCAATGATGAAGTGATTGTTGCGGCCAGTGAGCGTGCAGCCATCAGAACAACTTTCAATGTTGGTGAGAATGAAGTGATGGAATTGATGCCGGGTAAAGCAATCATTGTTGATGATGCTGGTAATTACAGCATTGAGCAGATATTAGAACCGAAAGAAAGAAGAGCATGTAGTTTTGAACGCATTTATTTCTCACGTGGTAGTGATGAAAAAATTTATCGTGAACGAATTGCATTAGGGCATCATTTGAGTCAGACTGTATTGGAGCGTATCAATAATGACCTGAAGAATACGATCTTCTCTTACATACCTAACACTGCAGAAGTTGCTTTTTACGGATTGGTGAAGGGTATGGAAGAATACCTGAACAAGATCAAAGTAGAACGTATTCTCAGCTGGGGCAATGATTTTACGCCTGATAAATTGGAAGAGATGATCACGCGTAAGATCAGACAAGAAAAGATCGCTATCAAAGATGTGAAACTGCGTACGTTCATTACCGAAGATGCCAATCGTAATGAAATGGTACAGCACGTGTATGATGTAACCTATGGTACAGTGCGTCTGGGAGAAGATACATTGGTGGTGATCGATGATAGCATTGTACGTGGTACTACTTTGAAAGAAAGTATTGTACGTATGTTGGCGCGATTGAAACCCAAAAAGATCATCGTAGTTTCCTCAGCACCACAGATCCGTTATCCTGATTGCTATGGAATCGATATGAGTAAACTCGGCGATTTCATTGCTTTCCGTGCAGCGATCGCTTTATTGAAAGAAAAAAATATGGAACATGTGCTCACAGAAGTGCATGAAAAAATAAAAGAACTGGCACGTGCCGGACAATTACATACAGAGAATGTAGTACGTCAGGTATACAAGCCTTTTACTCCAGAAGAAATCTCCGATAAAATTGCACAACTCATTACTCCGGCGGAGATCAATATACCGGTAGAAGTGATTTACCAGACCATTGAAGACTTGCATGATAGTTGTCCAACCAACACCGGCGACTGGTACTTCACAGGTAACTATCCAACACCGGGTGGTAACAAAGTAGTGAATAAAGCATTTTTGAATTTTATTGAAGGGAAGAATATTCGTGGATATTAAAATCAAGCCCGCAGAAGGGTTAGAATAATTTGAACGCCTCATTTTTGGATGAGGCGTTTTTTGTTGGAGAACTTAATACGTACCTTGCTTATAGTAATTCTTGTGTGAAAGTAAATCTATTCAAATGCGGACGTTAGTCTCTCTTTTCAGTTTATTGATAACAAGTCAAATCATTGGTCAACAAGTAAAATTGGATCCAACTAATCTTGTAGCGAATAAGGTATATATGTCTACAGGAATGCTTGATGGTAAAAATATTGTAAGGGTTGTCAAAGATTCAACAATAAAAGAAGCAGATGAGCCCACTTTTGTACGCATTAAAAATATTGATTTTACAGATGGTGTCATTGAAGTAAAAGTATTGAGCAGACTTTTGCCTACTGCTTCTCCAACGGATCGCGGATTTATTGGACTGGCGTTTAGAATTGGCGAAAACAATTCAAAGTTTGAAAGTATTTATATACGACCCACCAATGGAAGGGCCGATGATCAGATAAGACGCAATCATTCCATACAATACTTCTCTTTTCCCGATTATAAATTTTCAAGATTAAGAAAAGAAGCACCAGAAAAATATGAGTCTTATGCAGACATGGGGTTGAATGAATGGATCAATATGAAGATCGTTGTGAAGGGTAATCAGGCAAAGCTGTATTTGAATGACCAGCAATATCCGTCTTTAATTGTGAATGATCTTAAACACGGGGCAGCAGCTTCAGGTGGTATCGGCTTATTTGTTGATGTGGGTACAGAAGGATATTTCTGTGATTTGAAAATATCAAATAAATAATGATAAAAAAGAATTGAAACAATGATTTTACATCTCAATCAATGAAATGATGAATAGGAATCTCATTATCGAATACATCAAGAAAACCATTGATTTAACAGATCAAGAAGCAGAAACATTTGCAGCATCTTTTCGTGAGGTGAAGATCAAAAAACGTCAATTTATTGTTCAGCCTAATTTCATTGTTAAGAATAGAAATTATGTGATCAAAGGTGCATTTAGAGCTTATGTAGTAGATGATCATGGGCAAGATAGTACTATTGCTTTTGCTATCGAAGACTGGTGGATCACAGATTATAACAGTTATATTTTACAAAAGCCTGCTACCATGTTCGTGATTGCGTTGGAAGATAGTATCATTCTGGAGATATCTTATGAAAAGGAGCAAATGCTGAAACAATCCAACCATAAGTTTGAAACTTTCTTTAGAATCAGAGCAGAAAGAACAGCCGCTTTCATGCAACAACGCATCATCTCTAATCTTACACAAACAGCTGAAGAACGATACGATCGTTTCATGGAGAAATATCCTCAAATCGCTGAAAGGGTTCCCCAGTACGCTTTGGCTTCTTATTTAGGAATGACAACAGAGTTTTTATCAAGGATCAGAAATAAAAAAGCATCTAAAAAAAGTTGATCTAGATCAACCTCATTTCCTAAACTACATCATTTTTATACTGTACAGGTCGTTGCAATTTTGTTCTGTCAATCATGACAAACAATTTTAAAACAACATACCATGTCAACGACCACAACACGAATCTTTACGGTTCCAACCAAAGCAGAAGTTTCAGAAATCAATCAATCGCTTTTTGATAACCTGCAAAAAGGTCTGGGTTTCGTTCCTAATCTGTACGCGTATTTCGCAAAAAGTGAAACAGCATTGGGTGATTATCTCACTTTACAAAATCGTAAAAGTTCTTTAAGAGCCAAAGAAAGAGAAGTCATCAATCTCGTCACTAGTCAGATCAACGGCTGCCGCTATTGCCAGTCTGCTCATACGGTTATAGGTAAAATGAATGGATTTACCGATGAGCAAATTTTGGAGATCAGAAAAGGAACCGCTTCATTTGACAGTAAATTAGATGCATTGGCAAAATTCACAGCATCTGTAGTAACGAACCGTGGAAAAGCTACGGAAGAAAGCAAAAACAATTTCTTCGCCGCGGGTTATACTGAAGCGAATTTGATTGATGTAGTTATTGTAGTAGGTGATAAAATCATCAGTAATTATATACACAACCTCACGGAATTTGAAATCGATTTCCCGGTTGCAGATGTGATTTAATTGCAACATCACTATACTTTATAAGGAAGTACGAATGAGGTACTTCCTTTTTTATTGCAGTTAGCTTTCAAAAGGATTGCTTATATACACAATTAAGCCTGTTGTATCTTGTAATTACCAATCATCCATATTTCATAGTTGTAAACTATCGGAATTGATTTATTTCCATAAGTAAAACCTGTCACATGAAACCTCTTCTTGGTATTCTATCAATTTGTTTCCCTTTCTTTCTCTTCGCTCAAAAACCCCCCATAAAGTTTGAGCCGGGCAAAATTTCCAACGGAGGTGTTTTTGGTTTAACGATTTCACCGGATGGTAATACTGCTTTATGGGTAGAGTCTAATGGCGGAAGAGATACATTAGTGATTAAAGAATCGCAAAAGATAAATGGTATATGGCAACAACCGGAGATTGCTTCCTTTTCTACAGCAACAGCTGCATGGAAAGATATTGATCCGATATTTAGTCCGGACGGACAACAAGTTCTTTTTCAATCTACACGCCCTGTTCCCGATCAACCCAACAGAACGGGATTTGATATTTGGGCTGTGAAGCGAACAGCCAAAGGATGGTCTGCCCCTTATCATTTGGGTAACACTATCAATACAGATATTTCAGAATCTTTTGCGTCCATCACAACTGCCGGACATATTTATTTCATGAAAGAAAATGAAAATAAAAAAGGTAACTCAGATATTTATGTTTCAAGATGGATCAATGGTGCGTATCAAGTACCGGAAAATATTGGCTTGCCTGTTAACACAGTCGATCATCGTGAATCCAATCCATTTATTGCTTCGGATGAAAGCTTCTTGATGTATTTCTCTTCTGATCCAAAAGGGCTGGGTGAAGTAGATTTATATATTAGTTTTAATAAAAATGGTACATGGACAACACCCAAAAATCTGGGTAGTCCTATCAATTCGCCAATGGCAGAGTTTTGTCCATTCTACCATGCCAAAGAAAAGCGCTTATATTTTGCACGTCAGGATAGATCAGGTGTTCGAATGAAAGAGGATCTTTATTTTATTTCATTTGATCCTGATCAATTTCGTGATTGATAAATTGTCTTTCGTCAAGCCATGACTCCGTTTGACATTTTTTAATGTTGTGCCCTATTCAAATGGCAGAACTTTGCATTTTACACCCAAAAGACGTTTTATGTCCATTACCAAAGAATGGGAGTTACTAGGAATGCAGGAAGTGAGTAAAGTGGTAGCAGTTACCTTGAAGAAAATGCAGGAATATGCGCGTCCGGGTATGACTACCAAAGAATTGGACGAATACGGAGGCGAGTTACTGCAATTTTTTGGGGCTCGATCTGCTCCTTATATTACTTATGGTTTCCCGGGATATACTTGTATCAGTGTGAATGAAGCGATGGCACATGGAATTCCTTCCAATAAAATTGTATTGAAAGAAGGTGACCTGATCAACATTGATGTATCTGCATCACTCAATGGTTTTTGGGCGGATAATGGAGGCTCTTTTGTATTAGGAAACACGGATAATGAGAAACAGAAATTGGTGAATGCTTCCAAAAAGATATTACATAAAGCGATCCATTCTATTAAAGGAGGTGTTCGTATTGCTGATATTGGTGGGTTGATTGAGACAGAAGCGAAAAAAGAGGGGTATAAGGTGATCAAGAATCTTACCGGACATGGTATTGGAAGAAGCTTACATGAAGCACCACATGAGATCGCTAACTTTCGTGACCGTAACAATAAAGAAAGATTCAGAAAAAATAGTGTGGTAGCAATTGAAACATTTATCGCTACTGATTCTACCATGGCCGATACATTACAAGATGGATGGACATTAGTGGGTAATAAAGGTGGTTATGTTGCACAACATGAACATACCATTTTGATAACAGATGATATACCTGTGATACTCACATCTATGAATGGTATTTGGGAGTCTTAAATCATAATTTTTTAGTGAGTCGAGGTATTTATCTTTGTATCTCTTTCAAAGGAAATGGTGTCTTCCTAATTGAACCGCCCTAAAAAGCTGATGGCGCCTGATCATAAATGTTGATTACATTTAAATCAGGAATCTATGACAGTATTACAAACTCCCACGGTTAACAACCCGTATTCTTTTTTTCAACGTCTAATGAAATGGACGCTGTTATGTGTATTGATCGGTCTTTTTTCCGGATCAGCAGCTGCTTTCTTTCTGTATACTTTGGATCTTGTCACAAACTATCGGGAAAGCCATTTATGGATCATTATTTTTTTACCGATCGCAGGTTTCTTCGTTGGTTGGTGTTACCATCGCTTTGGTAAAGAAGTGGAGACGGGTAACAAACTATTACTTGCGACCATTCAACAGCCACAACAGAAAACCATCCCATGGATCATGGCTCCTTTTATTTATGTAGGAACCTTGATCACTCATTTGTTCGGGGGCTCTGCCGGAAGAGAAGGTACCGCATTACAAATGTCGGGGGCTATTGTGGATCAACTTAGTCAACCATTTCGATTAAGCGAACAAGAACGAAGTACTTTATTGATCGCTTCTATTGCAGCAGGTTTTGGTGCTGTGTTTGGCACACCATTGGCCGGATTCATATTCGCTTTAGAACTCAATAGAAGAAGTAAACTGAGTTATCATTCTATACTTCCCACTTTTGTTTCAGCAATATTAGCTGATATGGTAACAAGGGCCTGGGGTATTCCACATACCTCGTATGTTGTAGATATCATTCCATCTATTTCTTGGCTCAACATCGCTAATACAGCATTAGCTGGGATGGTATTTGGATGTTGTGCTTTTGTTTTTACAAAGCTTATACATCTAACATCGGGGCAGTATAAAAATCTGATTACTTATCCGCCATTACGACCATTGATAGGAGGTATTGTTCTTGTATTATTGTTTTGGTGGATCGGTAATAGTAAATACATGGGATTGGGAATACCGGTGATCGTCGAATCATTTAGTGAGCAGATGGCAGTGTATGATTTCGCTTTGAAGATGTTACTGACCATTCTTACACTATCTGCAGGATTCAAAGGTGGAGAAGTAACACCTTTATTTTTTATTGGAGCACTACTAGGCAACGCCTTATCTATCTGGATCCCTTTACCGCTGTCATTATTAACAGGATTGGGTTTTGTAGCAGTATTCGCAGGAGCTACCAATGCACCACTGGCTTGTATGGTAATGGCAATGGAGTTATTTGGAAAAGAAATATTACCCTATGCAATCATCGTTTGCTTATTAGCTTATGTATGTTCGGGAAAGAATAGCATTTACGAATAAATAACTCAAACTTTATAACACACTGCATTGATATTCATTCCTGCACCAACAGATGCAAACATGACAATATCACCTGTTTGCAAAGAATGATCATCTAGTACACCTCGTTTTACGAGATCGTATAAAGTTGGAATTGTGGCAACAGAGCTATTGCCCAGTTTATGAATGCTCATTGGCATAACACCAACAGGTACTTCTTTTAGTCCGTATAATTTATAAAGTACTTTAATAAAACCCTCATCCATTTTCTCGTTGGCCTGATGAAGGAAGAATTTTTTTACTTCAGTTACATGTACACCGGCCTTTTCTAAACAATCTTTCATAGCAGCCGGAACATTTTTGATGGCATACTCATACACTTTTCTGCCTTTCATTTTGATATAACGAATACGCGGATCTGATTCAGGGAAATTGGATTTGCCCATGTACAAGTAATAAGCTTCATCCATACAATGACTTTGCACGCTAGCAGACAGAATACCACTATCGCTTTCTTTGGCTTCAATGATACATGCACCTGCACCATCACTAAATATCATGCTATCGCGGTCATAGTGATCAATGACACGACTTAACGTTTCAGTTCCAATGACCAGACATTTTTTAGCAATCCCGGCTTTGATATATGCATCAGCTTGAATGACGCCTTGTATCCAACCAGGACAACCAAATAAAATATCATAAGCTACACAAGAAGGATTTCGAATTTGTAAACCCTGTTTCACGCGAGATGCCAAGGCAGGAAGAACATCGGTTTGAATGGTGTGTTTCACAACGTTTCCAAAGTTGTGCGCAACTATAATTTGATCAAGGGTTTCAGGATCAATTCCGGAATCTTCAATAGCATGTTTGGCTGCGATGATTGCCATATCTGATGCATTGAATTCGGTGCCAACATATCTTCTCTCTTCTATACCGGTGATATCACGAAACTTTTCAATGATCTCATTGGGTGGTGCAACAATTCTTTCATGATCTTCCGAATAAAAATCCTGAATCGTAAAATCACGATTGGTCTTGATGTGAGGAGGGATATAACTTCCTGTTCCGGTAATAACGGTTTTCATCTCTGGCATTTAAACGAAGTCGTCGGTTCTTCCTGATACAATAAACAGGTAATATCAAATCTACTGATAACACTTCAACCATCCTGAACTATTTTTCAAGATGCGATTAGGTGTTAGTTTTTGCATGTATTATAAATATCGATCTCCCTTGTTTCTTTTAACTTCAGCAACATATTCCTTGATCGATTGCTCTTTGTCTTTCTGACAAATCAATAAAACGTCTTTGGTATCTACTACAATAAAATCATCAAGTCCTTGTAATACCAATAATTTTTCTTTTGGAGCAGATACCATGCATTTGGTAGCATCAATAACAATGACATTGTCACTGGCAACTGCATTACCCAGGTAATCTTTTTCAAGATTGTCATAGGCGCTGTTCCAGGTACCTAGGTCGCTCCATCCAAATGAAGAAGGGATCACATATACATTATCGGCTTTTTCCATAATGGCTACATCAATGGAAATATTGGTACAGAGCGGATAAATACGTTCAATGGCGGCTTTTTCTTCTGTTGTATTAAAATTGTTTTTCTCAGTATCAAACAATTCAAACATTTCGGGCTGGTAATGTTCAAAAGCTTTCAATACATTTTTTACCTGCCAAACAAAGATGCCGGCATTCCACAAAAAATCTCCGCTGCTGATAAAGGTTTTGGCAAGTTCAAGATTGGGCTTTTCGGTAAAGGTTTTCACTTTATAAATACCTTCCGCCACTGTCATGCTATCATGTTGAATATAACCATAGCCAGTATTCGGATGAGTAGGTGTAATACCTAAAGTGACTAGGGACTTGATATGACTTACAAAATCAAGTGCTTTTAAAGTGATATTTCTAAATGCCTCATTATCGAGGATCATATGATCACTCGGCGCAACGATCAAGGAAGCATCCGGATCTTTTTGTGCTAATTTAAAAGAAATGTATGCAATACAAGGTGCTGTATTCTTTCTGCTTGGTTCAGCAAGAATGTTATCAGCAGGTAATGTTTTCAGTTGCTGTTGAACAATGGATGCATATTCAGCAGTAGTAACGATGTAAATATTTTCTTGCGGAATAAAAGTAGCATAACGCTCATAGGTCCACTGTAACAATGATTTGCCGGTATGTAAAATATCCAGAAATTGTTTTGGATAAGCGGTTCTGCTCATGGGCCAAAAACGACTGCCAATTCCACCTGCCATGATCGCTACGTAGTGATGTTGATTCATTCACATTCTTTTTAATCCCTGAATAGACGGTGCAATATTACAGGCTAATTATTAATCCAACTATTTATCTTAATGATATTTCTTATCGGATGCTGGTCTCTTTTTCTTTCTTGTAGCTTGTGCTCCTGTATCTCGAATCTTTAAATAATTCCCTCTCTTACCAAATCATGTATATGTAAAATACCCAGGTACTTTCCGTTTTCTGCAACCAGTAATTGACTGATATCGTTTTCTCTTAATACTTCTAGTGCTTCTACAGCCAGCATAGAAGGCTCAATCGTTTTAGGATTTTTAGACAAAATATCAGCTGCGGTAATAGCACTCAGCTCATTCGTTTTTTCCAACATTCTTCTTAGATCACCATCTGTAATAATACCAATTACTTCATCTTTATCATTAACCACTGCAGTTACACCCAATCTCTTTTCTGTTATTTCAACAATGACTTCTTTTAAAGAAGCCTGCGCTTGTACTTTCGGTTGCTCATTGTTGGCACATAGATCAGCTACACGTAGATACAGTCTCTTTCCAAGATTACCTCCCGGATGATACTTCGCAAAATCATGCCCTGAAAAACCATTCAATTCCATCAAACATACTGCCAATACATCACCCATGACCATTTGTGCAGTGGTACTACTGGTAGGAGCAAGATTATTCGGACAAGCTTCTTTGCTTACAGTGGTATTCAATAGATGATCAGCAGAT
Source organism: Brevundimonas vancanneytii (assembly GCA_943368425.1). Lineage (GTDB taxonomy): Bacteria > Bacteroidota > Bacteroidia > Chitinophagales > Chitinophagaceae > Sediminibacterium > Sediminibacterium vancanneytii_A. Next base: position 74,586 of record CALRLC020000005.1, on the reverse strand, counting down.
TGTGCCAGAAAACTTTGCGTATTTCCGACCATACCAATTAAAGTATTACCAAAATTCTTGATAAGAGGAACCAGTACTTTGATCTCCGGACTCTCCCCGCTTTTGCTGATCAAGATCACAACATCATCTTGTTGTATCATGCCCAAATCGCCATGAATGGCATCTGCAGCATGCATGAATAAAGATGGAGATCCTGTAGAGTTGAGTGTGGCTACGATCTTTTGTGCAACGATGGCACTTTTGCCAATACCACTGATCACGATCCTGCCTTTGCAATTGGCCAATATGTCGATGATCTTAGTAAAAGAATCGTCAATGAATGTCGATAATCCGGCAACAGATGCGGCTTCGAGCTGTATGGTATTCAAGGCTGTTTCTACGATCGTTTTTTTCATGCTGTACAAAGGTAAACTTTAACAGCAAAGAGTGTGTAATCATACCATTCTTCGTTAACTTCGCCGTCCTTTTGAAAAAAAGACTCAAAAGTGCACCTAAGACCGGTTCCGCCGGAAACACTTCCTCTGCGCCATTGGGCAAAATTTAAGTGAAAATTCCGGAGAAAAGAGCTATCTTATATGACTATAACCGGCTCCGCAGGTGCGGAAAACCTATCGTAAATACATGGCAACAACTACAAAGAAAACCCCGGCGAAAAAAGCAGCGGTGAAAGAGAGACCCCCCATCAAGGTCGGGAAAAGAACCGGTCCTGTAGCCCTGAAAGGAAGTGAGTACGATATCCACGGCGCTCTGGAAACCTATTTTGGCTTCCGTGAATTCAAAGGAACACAGGAAAAATCAATCAGAAGTCTGTTAAGTGGACAAGATACTTTTGTCATCATGCCTACAGGTGGTGGAAAGAGTTTGTGTTATCAGCTTCCTGCCATGATCCTGGATGGTTGCGCCATTATTGTTTCTCCTCTGATTGCACTCATGAAAAACCAGGTAGATCTGGTGCGAGGGTATAGTGAAAAAGATGATGTAGCACATTTCCTGAATTCCTCACTCAATAAAGGTCAGATCAAAGCAGTCAAAGAAGATCTGGATAGCGGTAAAACCAAACTGCTCTATGTTGCCCCGGAAACTTTGACCAAAGCGGAAAATCTGGAATATTTCCGTGATCTCAAGATTTCTTTTTTTGCTGTGGATGAAGCGCATTGTATCTCTGAATGGGGACATGATTTCCGACCTGAGTACCGTCGCTTGCGTGAGATGATGGATATTATCAACCCCGATGTACCTGTGATCGCATTAACGGCAACAGCTACACCTAAAGTGCAGAGCGATATTGTAAAGAATCTGGGTCTACGCAATCCGAATATATTGATCTCTTCTTTTAACCGTACCAATCTGTATTATGAGATCCAACCTAAGATCAAAAAAGATCAGACGGTAAAACACATTGTGAAATTCATCAGTCAGCATAAAGGAAAGAGTGGGATCATTTATACATTGAATCGTAAAACAACTGAAGAACTGGCTGAACTACTGGTAGCCAACAACATTAAAGCTGTGGCTTATCATGCCGGACTGGATCAAAAATTGCGTGCTGAAAGACAGGATCAATTTTTGAATGAAGATGTGCAGGTCATTGTAGCTACGATCGCATTCGGAATGGGTATCGATAAACCGGATATCCGTTTTGTGATACACTTCAATATCCCCAAATCAATCGAAAACTATTATCAGGAAACAGGTCGCGCAGGAAGAGATGGACTGGAAGGTATCTGTGTACTCTACTATTCACACAAAGACGTAGCAAAGCTTGAACATTTGATGCGTGATAAACCTTTGAGTGAAAGAGAAGTGGGCGGACAACTGATCGATGAAACAGTTGCTTACGCTGAAAGTTCTGTTTGTAGAAGAAAGATCTTGTTGCATTATTTCGGTGAGACCTGGGAAGAAAAGAATTGCGGTAACTGTGATAACTGTCGCAATCCGAAAGAGAAAATTGAAGTGAAGGAAGAAGTGGTGCAGGTATTGAAAACCATACAAGCATTGGATGAAAGATTTGTAACAGATTATGTCATCAATGTACTGGTTGGAAAACTCACGCCACAGATCGGAATGTTCAGACATGATCAGTTAGAAGTATTTGGTATTGGGAAGGATAAGGAGTTGCACTTATGGAATAGTTTGATCAGACAAATGATGCTGGAGAATCTGATCAGAAAAGATATTGAAGAGTATGGATTGCTGAAGATCACCGAAAAAGGAGAGAAATTTTTAAAGAAGCCGGTATCTTTCAAAATTGTATTGAACAATTTGTTTGAAGATGCGAATGCGGATGATGAGGAAGGTGATGGTGGAACACAAACAGGTGCAGCTGCGGATGATAAGCTCTTTGAAATGTTGAAAGAGTTGCGTCAGAAGGAAGCCAAGAAAAAGAACTTGCCTCCGTTTGTGATCTTCTTGGAAACCTCTTTGCAAGACATGGCGACATTGTATCCTACTACCTTACAGGAGTTGGAGAAATGCCAGGGAGTAAGTAAAGGAAAAGCATTGAAATATGGAAAACCATTTGTGGAAATGGTGGCCAAATATGTAGAAGAAAATGAAATCGAGAAGCCGGATGATTTTGTGATGAAGAGTGTGGCGAACAAGGCTAACAATAAGATCTATATCATTCAGAATGTTGATAAGAAAATTCCTTTAGAAACCATCGCAAGAAATAAAAACCTGCGTTTGGATGAATTACTGGAAGAGATGGAAACCATTGCAGCCAGTGGCACCAAGCTCAATCTGGATTATGCGATCGATGAATGGCTGGATGAATATGATCAGGAAGAAATCATTGAATATTTCAAGAATTGTGAAACATCCTCCCTCCAAATAGCACAACAGGAACTTAGTGAGAATGACTACACTTGGGAACAGCTGAAAATCATGCGAATCAAGTTTTTGAGTGTGTATGGGAACTAGGAAAGAGTGAGTAATGAATAGTGAGTAGTGAGTAGATTTAAACTCACTACTCACTATTCACTACTCACTAAAACGTCCCCACTTCAACGCAATGTTCATGCTAAAGAAATTCCTTTTTACAACTAGCTTATTTTTCATCGCTCATTTTACCTCCGCTCAATCCCATCAGCTACGGGTATTGAGCTATAATATTCGGAATGGAAAGGGGTTGGATAATGTAACGAGTTATCAGCGTATTGCGGATGTGCTACTCGGTGCTAAAGCTGATGTTATTGCATTGCAGGAATTGGATAGTGTTACACAACGAAGTAAGCAGGAAGATGTACTCAAGAATTTATCTCTGCTCACAGGTATGCATGCAGTGTATGCACCAGCCATTGATTTTAATGGAGGTAAATATGGAGTGGGTGTTTTGTCCAAAGAAAAACCGTTGTCATTTCGCTACTTGTCTTTACCCGGACGGGAAGAGCAAAGAGTTTTATTATTGGTAGAATTTGAACGATATTTTTTTCTCTGTACACATTTATCTCTTACAGAAGAAGACAGGATTGCATCAGCAAATATCATTTCCAGTGAAGCTGCACGCCTAAAAAAGCCAGTGATACTGGCCGGAGATTTGAATGATCATCCAACCTCGATTTTTATGAAGTCTCTGCAGGAGCAATGGAAATTATTGAGTTCAGAAGTCAATAGTTTTCCGGCTGATCGTCCGGATCGTTGTATTGATTATATTCTTACACGCAAACAAGATCCTTTCAAAGTGAAGTTATCGATGGTGATAGATGAACCAATGGCTTCGGATCATCGACCGGTGTTGGTGTTGGTGGAGTGGTAAGTCTGCGTTTATGATCCGAGTAAGTATAAATATGGAGGATCATTTTATTGCCACTGAAAACACAGAATTTCACAGAAAATTTTTCAGTGCCTCTCAGTGCCTTCAGTGGCAATAAATCGCTATAACAGAATTCTAACATTAAAATCTTCTCAAAGAGACTTCATTTGTGCAGCACTGGCACCAAATTTGGTGTCAAATAAATACATCCCCCTGGGCCATTATTTCGTTTATTTTAAAAAAGGAGGGTTTATGTACATCAAGAGTCTACAACCAAATATCATCGAAAGCGACAGCTACCTAACAGTAATGTCGGAGCGTACCGGAAATCTGGTATTGAAAGTGCTTGATGTGGAGGGGCATATGGCCAAAACAGTTGTAGCTGATGTGGCAGAAGGGTTACAACAACTTGCTTTAAATCTTAGCGATCTGGGCAGTGGTAATTATATTCTCAATGCATTCAATGGGGATGTATTCATCAAAGCCATCCGATTCATCAAACAATAAAGCTTTACTCTTTGCGATAAATGGGGCTCCGCTTATGGGGTCCCTTTCTTTTTGTACGCATCTACTCTTTGCCTTACATTTTCACGAACGCTCATGTAATACAAATTAAAATCCCCTACATGATAGTTTTTAGTTCTAAAAAATATATTACCAAAAAAGCGAGGTTTGCTGGTCCATAATACACCATCTGCATTATTTGCTGCAGCTACTTTCTTAACAATACCATTGAAGTCCGTTACAACACCACCTTTATTTTCTTTTCTTTCGGCAACAGTATCAGAACTACTCCAGGTCAAAGGATTGGTGACTACGGCACGATAATTTTCTTTCAACACATACTCCGGTTTATATCCTTTTTTATAAGTTCTCCAGCTCAATAAACAACCTGTTTGTTCAGGTGTACTGCAGGGTTGAATTGAAGTAAACCAATCAGGCTCAACCGGAATACCCACTAAATAGGCTGCAATAAGTTTTGACTGTAAAGCCTTGCCATCAAAAAACTCTTTTACCAATCTTTTACCATGTGTGGTACCCTGACTGTGGGCTGCAATGATAATGGGTCGGCCTTGGTTATACTTTTCAAGATACGTTGTGAATGCGGCTTTTACATCTGCATATGCTATTTCAAATGCTTGTAACGCGGCAATTGTATCTGAGGCAGACACAGGGAAATAAGCGCTTAAATTGGCTTGTCGATATCTTGGTGCAAAAATGCGCCCTGCTTCATTGAAAATACTAGCTTGAAAAAGAATGGTACTGTAATCTGTTTTTGCTGTCAGTAAAGCATCGCTTAATGAAGCATTCCAACCAAATGGGCGTTTCTCATCTGTGTAAGTAGTTGGGTGAATAAAGAACACATCCACAGAAGAATCGGGCTTGAAATTTTTGCGCAAAGGTTTTGGAACGCTATCAGATGGATCCTGTTTATACGGATGTGCCGCCCAGAAATTCAGATCAGCATAATCCGGTGCGTTTATCGATGGAGAAAACTGATAACGAGAGGCGTATTTATGATAGCCATTACTGCAACCTGCTACCAGCAGTGTACAACAGCAGAACCAAAGTATTCCTTTCATCTCCTAAAGTTGATAAAAATACCTGAAACTCTCTCTTATCAACAGATATACGGAAATCGAAGTAGTTTTGTACTTTTCCAAACGGTTCTCGAAAACCATTGCTATTATTCATTTTAAATTGATTGTTATGTCTATACCAGTAGTCGATCTTGCAGAATTTTTAAGTGGTGATCCATCACGCAAGTCCGCTTTTGTACAGCAACTTGGAAAAGCCTATGAAGAAGTAGGGTTTGTTGCGGTAAAAAATCATGGTATTCCCGATCAGCTGATCGCAGAACAATATGAATATGTGCAGCAGTTCTTTGCACTGCCACTCGAGAAAAAATTACAGTATGAGATATCGGGTTTAGCCGGACAAAGAGGGTATACCAGTTTTGGTCGTGAGCATGCAAAAGGCAGTGAGGCACCGGATCTGAAAGAGTTTTTTCAGTATGGACAAACGGTTGAAAATGGAGATCCCATCAAAAATGAATATCCCGATAATGTGGTGGTAAAAGAAGTTGAGCCGTTGAATAAAACATTGTTCAATGCGTATAGAAATTTTGAAAAAAGTGGACGTGCTCTATTGCAAGCCATTGCATTGTATTTAGGATTGGATGAAAACTATTTTGATGCACACATTGAAAATGGGAACTCCATTTTACGTTGTATCCATTATCCACCTATTACTTCTGAACCAAAAAGTGCCATTCGTGCAGAACAGCATGAAGACATCAACCTTATTACTTTGTTGGTAGGTGCTTCTGCCGATGGTTTACAGATACTCACGAAACAAGGTGAGTGGGTGAATGTGACTTCTTTGCCTGAACAGATCGTGGTGAATGTAGGTGATATGTTGCAACGTCTTACCAATAACAAATTACGCAGTACCACACACCGTGTAGTAAATCCACCAAGAGAACACTGGCATACCAGCCGTTTCTCGATGCCATTCTTCCTTCACCCAAGAAGTGAAATGAGTCTGGCATGTTTAGAAAGCTGTATTGACGCCAATCACCCCAAAGCGTATCCTGATGCTACTGCAGGAGAATATTTGGATGAAAGATTGAGAGAGATTGGGCTTAAGAAATAAGGAACAGTGAAGGCCGCAAGCTTCAAGCCACAAGCTTCAAGAAACCTTACAAATTGTGTCTTTACACTTCCTTGTAGCTTGCAGCTTGCGGCTTGATGCTTTCAAAGCCCCGTCTTCAAGCTATTTTCCCCAGTTTCAAGGATTTCAGTAATTTCCAATCTCAACAGTTGTCTTTATTAACCCTTGATACTATTACGCCATATCCCATTCCTGCGAGCCGTTTTGTGGCATAGTTTGACTGCGTTTGGTGGTCCACAGGGCCATCTGGGGATGATGATGAAGACCTTTGTTCAACAGCGTCGCGATGTTTCAGAGACCGAATTGATGGAATACAATGCATTCTGTCAATTGCTACCAGGGGCTTCCTCCACACAAACGCTCACACTCATCGGATACAAAAGGGGGGGTGTCCCATTGGCGATTCTTACGCTCTTGATATGGATTACACCTGCTTGTATCTTAATGGGGGGCTTATCTTTTTTATTGCAGTACTTCAGCAGTAAAGATGTTCGCCCAGATTTTTTCATGTTCATTCAGCCGATGGCTATCGGGTTTATCGCCTATTCAACGTATCGCATCTTCAATATTGCCGTACACAATACGATCACACGTGTGATCATGACAGTAGCGGCATTCGCTACTTTTTTGTTATTCAAAACACCTTGGATTTTTCCTGCATTGATTGTTGGAGCAGGTATAGCGACCAACTTCAGTGATAAACGTATCCCACAAAAAGATATACCACCTAAAAAGATCAAGTGGGGTAATATCATCATCTTCTTTTTACTCTTTGGTACTGCCGGTTATATCTCAGAAACTGCAACCCGTAACAACTGGGAAAATCGTAAAGCCATCAACCTTTTTGAGAACGCCTATCGATTCGGCAGTCTTGTGTTTGGTGGTGGTGATGTGATGATGCCACTGATGTACGAACAATATGTTACCCGCCCTGAATCCAAACGTATTCGCGAAACAGGAAGAGATGTATTGAAAATGTCCAAAGAAGATTTTCTGACCGGATCAGGAATGGTAAGGGCTATACCCGGACCGGTATTCTCTATCGGTGCATTTGCCGGTGGTATGGTATTGAAAGATGAAGGGGCAGGTTGGCAACTCATGGGTTGTTTGATCGGAGCCATCGCTATTTTTCTGCCAAGTGCTTTATTGGTTCTTTTCTTCTTTCCCGTATGGCATAACTTGAAACGCTATGCCGTGATCTTTCGATCATTGGAGGGAATCAATGCTGCAGTTGTGGGTATTATGACGGGAGCCACCTTTTACTTAATGAAAGATACCTTCCTCATTGCTTTGTTTGAAGGCAGAATCATTGCTATTTGGGATATCATCATCATCATAGCAACTTTCCTGCTGCTCAGAATGAATAAAATTCCTGCTCCATTGATTGTGATGGGCTGCCTGCTCTTGGGCTATTTGGTTCATTGAGATTTGGGCTTCAGTTTCAGGCTTCACGCTGCAGGCTGCAAGCTACAAGTAGTGAGTAGTGAGTAGTGAGTAGTGAGTTTGATTAACAAAAGGGAGGTAAGTTAGCATAGTTAGCTGAGCTATCAGGCAACACATAATTGCTTGTGGCCTGTAGCTTGTAGCTTGCAGCTCCCAACTCATCTCCTTTATTTTCCACAAAAGGCGTATATTAGAGCATGGTCACATTAGCTATCTACAACCTCAAGGGTGGCGTAGGCAAAACTGCTGCGTCCATTAATCTGGCATATGCATCTGCCAAAGAAGGATTCAAAACATTGGTATGGGATCTAGATCCGCAAGGCTCCTCCTCTTTTTATTTGGGAGCCAAAGCCACCATAAAAAATGAATCCAGAAAAATTCTCAATAGTGAGATGGATCTAAAAGATGCCATTCAACCTACTGCATACGAGAACTTGGATATTATTCCGGCAGATATTTCTGCACGTCATGCAGATATTTTGTTGAATGAAATGAAGCAGTCGAAGCGAAAGCTGTTATCACTCTTATCTGCACTCAAAAATGATTATGATATCGTGATATTGGATAGTCCACCGGGTATTTCCGTACTGCATGATGCCGTTTTTGTAGCGGCAGATTGGGTACTCATGCCGAATATTCCGACCACATTATCCATACGCTCTTTTGAAACGGTGAATGATTATTTCAAAGAAAATGATCTGGATCGTTCAAAGATCAAGTGTTTCTTTAGTATGGTAGACCATCGGAAAAACCTGCATCATGAAGTGATGAATGAGTTTTATAAAGACAAATATTTTCTGAAAAGTTATATTCCATATTTAAGTGATGTAGAGAAAATGGGTGTACATGAAGCACCTATTGAAACCTATGCTGCCAGTAGTTACGCAGCACAATGCTATCGCGATCTTTGGAAAGAGATCAAAAAGAACTGTATTCAGTAATCATTTCTTGTTTAGTTGTTAAACCGTGGTTTATGGAAAGACATTTATCGTCGTGGTATAGTCCGGCATTGGGAAAAGAAATGCCGATCGCATCGTATGGTCATTATGGATTTGCATTGTTATTGATTCCTACAGCAGCAGCTGATTATTTAGAGTATGAACGTTTTCAGTTAATTGATGCATTGGCTCCTTTCATCAATAGCGGCAAGCTTCGTGTATTCAGTATTGATAGCATGAACAAAGAAAGCTGGATGAATAATGAAATGGAACCGGCACACAAAGCTATTCGTCACAATCAGTTCAATGAATATGTTTTCAATGAAGTGATTCCGTTTATCAGAACGCATACCAGTAATGAAACAATGATCTACACATGTGGTGCATCCTTTGGAGCATTACATGCCATGAACTTATTTTTGAAAAGACCCGATATCATCAATGGAGCCATTAGTATGAGCGGTGTTTATGATCTTACAGAATACACCAAAGGCTATTGGGATGATCAGGTGTTTTATAATAGTCCCGCACATTACCTGCCTACACTTACAGACCCTTGGTATCTTGATAAGATCAAGGCCAGTCATCATATTCATATCTATACCGGCAGTGGATCTTATGAAGATCCCGAAGCTTCTAAAAAATTTGCAGGCATCCTATACAGCAAAGGTATCTGGTATGATCTCGATGTATGGGGACAAGACATCACCCACGACTGGCCCACCTGGCGTACGATGTTGCCGTATATTGTGGATGTAAAGTTTTAGCTTATTATGGCAAATAGAAGGAAGTGTTTTGCTATAAGCTATGACCAATAGGCAATATGCCAATTCCAAATAGTATTAACAGGTTTTGCCATAAGCTACTCTGCAAAAACCACGTTAATTCCCTCCACATTTCATGCTTTCTGGTGATCGTGATTTAATATTACAGCTTAATTGATGGGTTTGAGAAAAAAGCTACTATTCCTTCTTTTAGTGATTGCTCTATGCTGTGTGAAAGAACAAGCTGTTGCTCAGTTTGTAACCATCTCCGGTAATGTGTATGATATTACAGCCAGAAGACCTTTGGAAGCAGTAGCTGTGTTAAGCACTTCAGGTCGTGGAGCTATAACAGATTCATTAGGACGCTATCTCATTACCGTTCCAAGAATAGACTCTATCTGGTTTTCAATGATAGGTAAATCAACCATGAAGTATCCGGTAGATACCATCATTAATGTCGATAATTTTAATGTGATGATCCATGTACGCGCTACCGATCTCCCGGAAGTAAAAGTGCGAAACAATTATTACAAGCTCGATTCCATACAGAACAGGCAGGATTATGCCAAAGCATTTAATTTCAGAAAACCTACTGTGCGGTTGAGTACCAATCCGAATTACAATCCCGGTGGATTAACAGCAGGCTTCGATTTGACAGAACTCATCAACATGTTCCGAACCCGAAGAAATCGAAACATGGAATTTTTACAGAATCGTTTGCTGGATGAAGAACAACAGAAATACATTGATCGCAGGTTCAGTAAAAAATTTGTGCGTGAGCTTACTTTGTTGAACTCACCTGATTTAGATACTTTCATGAACCGCTACAGGCCATCGTATGAATTGTTGACACAAATGAATGATCTGGAATTGGGTTACTATATCAACAGGTGTTATGACCAATACAGAACACTTCGATATGGTTGGAGAGGAGGTTTGAGGCGAAGAGAAGATTAAACCTTATTAAAATCGATCTATGCGCGTATCCTTTTTCTTCTTATTCCTGATGTGCTATTGTTCTTTTTTACATGCACAAGATAAAACAGGTGTATGGCGTGGTGTAGTAAGGTTTAGTGAATATGGTTTTGATCCTAAATTTAATCCTACACCCAGAGCGATCATGCCACCCAATGATCCGCAAAGCCGAATGGGTAGAGCGGGTACTAGCAGTTTCGCTACAAGTACCATTACAAATACAGCAATTGACACAAGAGCTAAATTAGAATGGCTACAAATAGATGATCGCTCTGTGGTTCAACTCACTTCTTATAGTGTCGATAATAAGTTGGTTACCATGTATCAGTTTCATGCACGACCAACACCAAAAGAGTTTTATAAATTTCATCTACAAGGGAAATCTCTCGTGGTTAAGGAAAGTGATAGACGTGCAGACCTGTTTGATATGCGCGGCACTTTTCAGGAAACAGATTCTTCTTTTGTATTCTGGGGTGTTTGGGAAGATCCATTTACCAGCAAAAGATTTGGAACTTTCTTTTTTGAAAAAGTCAATGAGAATGTGGCCATCAATCCTGAACTAGTTTATTCCTTTCTGAAAAAAAATAAACTCGCAGAAACAAGTTTGACAACACCCATACCATCTCCCGTTATTCATGATACCATTCAAACAGATGTCATTGCAGTTTATGGTAACCTGGTAGACAATGGTATCAAAGATCAGGATACACTCAGTATTTGGTTCAATGGAAAATTATTGGAAGACAATGTTGTTCCCGGTGAAAAAAGATTTTTCTTCCGAGCCAATTTAGGTGATCAGGAATGGAATTATCTCACCATACGATGTAAAAACGAAGGCAAAGAAAAAGGTGCCGGTATACACCTGAATTTCGAGTTCAATGATATCCTGATGAAGTATAACCTGGTTTTATTCCGGTATGGACAGGCAGACTGGGTCATTCGCCGAAAAGTATCCAACAAACAGGCTCAATAGCTGTATATTTCTTAGCGAAATGTTCTGAGGAAAGTGAAGAATCGCCGATGTAGATCACACCCCGGCCATTCATACAATGTTGCAACAATAGACATTAAATAATTCTATCTTTATCGGCCTTAAATCTCAAGTCTTGAAAAGAATGTATCCTTGGGCTTTTGCAGCCATCGTTATGGTCGCCTGCAAAAGCAAAAAAGAAGAACCACGTCAACAGAATGGAGGTCCACAAGCAGTGATCGTAGATGTGATCATCGCAGGAAAGAACAGTATTTCCAATACCATCGAAGTGAATGGTACCGTAGTTGCGAATGAAGCAGCGAATCTGCAACCGGAAGTAAGTGGTCGGTTAACCTATCTCAATTTACCTGAAGGCACCAAAATAACTCAGGGCACTGTATTGGCAAGGATCAATGATGCTGATCTGCAAGCCAACATGAAAAAGATACGTGTTCAATTGGAGTTGGCCCAGAAGAATGAAGCTCGTTTGAAAAAATTATTGGATATCAACGGGATCAATCAGGCAGATTATGATGCGGTACTCAATCAGGTCAATACCCTGAAAGCAGACCTTGATATCACACAAGCCCAGATCGATAAAACAGTTCTCAAAGCTCCTTTTACCGGTATTCTTGGTTTGCGTATGATCAGTCCGGGTGCATATGTAACACCAGCCACTATTCTCGCTACTTTACAACAAACCGATAAAGTAAAAATCGATTTTACCGTTCCGGAAATGTATACGGATGTGATCGGTAAAGGGGAAACGGTGAACGTAAAAACCAATGCAGATACAACCATACGCAAAGCTACCATCATCGCTACCGAACCACAGATCGATGCCACTACCCGTAATCTCAAAGTAAGAGCCGTATTGGATGGGGCAAATATCAATCCTGGTGCATTCGTAAAAGTAGTATTGGATGCAGGAGGTAAAAACAACAGTATTCTTGTTCCTACCAATGCCATCATTCCTGATGCGAAAGCCAAGAAAGTAGTGGTAGTAAAAGATGGAAAAGGAAAACTCACCGATATCGTGACAGGTTTGCGTGCCAATGGAGCTGCTGAAGTAGTGAGTGGACTCAATGTTGGCGACAGCATTGCTGTATCAGGTGTGTTGTTTGTTCGACCCAATTCTCAAATAAAAGTGAGAAGTGTAAAACAGATCTCAGAATTCATGGTACAACAATAAGGTCCCATTCACTGAACCCTGTTTTCATTTCCTTAACCACTTGATCTTATGAATATTTCAGAACTATCGTTAAAACGACCCATCCTCGCAACAGTGATGAACATTCTCATCGTGTTGTTTGGGGTGGTTGGATATACTTTCCTTTCCGTACGTGAGTACCCTGCAATTGATCCGCCCATTGTGAATGTGCGTACTTCTTATGCCGGTGCCAACTCAGATATCGTAGAAAGTCAGATCACAGAACCACTGGAGAAATCCATCAATGGTATTCCGGGTATCAGAACCATTACTTCTTCCAGTTCCAATGGTTCCAGTAATATCACGGTTGAATTTAACATCAATGAAGACCTTGAAGCAGCAGCCAATGATGTGCGTGATAAAGTGAGTCAGGCTGCCAGAAACCTTCCGCAAGATATTGATGCACCACCTGTAGTAAGTAAAGCAGATGCGAATAGTGATTTCATTTTGCTGATGGCTGTACAAAGCCGCACCAAAGGACTGTTAGAGTTGAGTGATTATGCTGAGAATGTACTCGTAGAAAGATTACAGACCATTCCGGAAGTAAGTTCTATCAACATATTCGGACAAAAACGCCCGGCTATGCGTATCTGGATCGATCCGGATAAACTCAATGCATACAATATCACATTTGCTGATCTGCGCAATGCACTGAATAGAGAGAACGTAGAAATTCCTTCCGGTAAGATCTATGGTCAGAATACAGAAATGACCATTCGTGCATTGGGACGATTACAAACAGAAAAAGATTTTCGTGATCTTATCATCTTCGAAGACAACCGAGGGATCATTCGCTTGAGTGATGTGGCCAAAGTAGAGATCGGTCCGGAGAATGAAGAATTCAGCTGGCGATTGAATGGTGTGAATGCCGTAGGTCTGGCCATCATACCACAACCCGGTGCCAACTATATTAAAATTGCGGATGAATTTTATAAACGTGTAGAGGCCATTCAGAAAAGTCAGAAAGGTGATTTTGAATTGACACCACTGATCGATCAAACCAAAAATGTTCGACGCTCAATCAAAGAAGTAGAAGAAACATTATTGATCTCTTTCAGTCTTGTGGTATTGGTGATCTTCTTCTTCTTCCGAAACTGGCTGATCGCCATTCGCCCATTGATCGATATCCCGATTTCACTGGTAGCTACTTTCTTCATCATGTACATCGCAGGTTTTTCTGTGAACGTATTGACACTATTAGGTATTGTACTGGCAACAGGATTGGTGGTGGATGATGGTATTGTAGTAACAGAAAATATTTTCCGAAAGCTAGAAGGTGGTTTACCAATTCGTAAAGCAGCATTGGAAGGCAGTAAGGAAATTTTCTTTGCGGTCATCTCAACCTCAATCACGCTAGCGGTGGTATTCTTACCTGTGATCTTCCTTGAAGGTTTTGTGGGAAGCCTGTTCCGTGAGTTTGGTATTACAGTAGCAGCAGCGGTATTGGTCTCCGCATTTGTATCGCTCACCATCACACCGGTATTGAATGTGTACCTCAATAAAAAAGATGCCGGACATGGTAAGTTCTATGAAATGACTGAACCTTTCTTCCGTGGTATGGAGAATGGGTACAAACGAATGCTCACTGCTTTTCTGCGTGTACGCTGGATGGCCTGGGTGATCGTATTGTTGTGTTTGGGTGCGATCTATCTCGTTGGTAGTAATCTGCAAAGTGAATTGGCACCACTGGAAGATAGAAGCAGTGTTCGTTTCCAGATGTCTGGTCCTGAAGGCGCGAGTTATAGTTATATGGTAGAGGTAGGTAATAAACTCATCGACTATTTATCCGATTCAGTCCCTGAAAAAGATTTCGTTTTTGCAGCGATACCGGGTTTCGGTGGTAGCGGTGGTGTGAACAGCGGTACAGCCCGTATTGCTTTTGTAGATCCTGATAAACGAACCAGAAGTCAGAGTGAAATAGCAAGAGCCATCAGTAAAAAACTACCCCAGTTCAATAATGCAAGAATATTCCCCGTAGAAGAACAAACCATTTCTGTGGGATTAGGTTCACGTGGATCATTACCGGTTCAATACATTTTGCAGAATCTTGATTTTGAAAAGATCAAAGAAGTGATTCCAAAATTTTTGGAAGAAGCCCGAAAAGATAAGACCTTCTCTAACGTAGATGTGAACCTGAAATTCAACAAACCTGAATTACAAATCACCATCGATCGTATCAAAGCGAAAGACTTAGGATTATCGATCTCTGATGTAGCAGATGTAGTGTCTAGTGCATTCAGCGGTAGAAGACTGGCTTACTTCATCATGAATGGTAAGCAGTATGAAGTGATCTCTCAGGTAGAATTGAAAGATCGTCAGGAGCCGGGTGATATTTCCAATCTGTATGTAAGAAATGCAAGAGGAGAAAATATTCCATTAACAGCGGTGGTGAAACTGGAAGAGAATTCCAATCCGCCAACACTCTATCATTATAACCGATTCAAAGCCGCCACCATTTCAGCCTCACTGGCAGAAGGTAAAACCATTGGTGATGGTGTAAAAGCCATGCAAGCCATCGGCGATAAATTATTAGATGAATCATTCCAGACTGCATTGGGTGGTGCATCAAGAGATTATGCCGAGAGTTCATCGAATACCACGTTTGCGTTCGGATTGGCATTGGTATTGATCTATCTGGTATTGGCGGCGCAGTTCGAAAGTTTCAAAGATCCATTCACCATCATGATCACGGTGCCGTTGGCATTGGCGGGTGCATTGTTGAGTTTATGGTTGTTTGATCAAACCTTGAATATCTTCTCACAGATTGGTATGATCATGCTCATAGGACTAGTGACCAAGAATGGTATCTTGATCGTGGAGTTTGCGAATCAGAAACGTGAGTTTGGATTGAAGAAAACAGAAGCAGTGATTGAAGCTTCAGCACAACGTTTACGTCCGATCTTGATGACGAGTTTGGCAACAGCGTTAGGTGCATTGCCGATTGCCTTGAGTATTGGAGCCGCAGCAACCAGCCGTATGCCATTGGGTATTGTGATCGTAGGAGGTATCATGTTCTCTTTGATACTGACTTTGTTTGTGATACCTGCTGTGTACACGTTCATCTCCGGTAAGCATGAGGCGAAGAAGATGGATATTACGGATTAAGTCAAAAATCAAAAGTCAAAATTCAAAAAGGGGGAAGCGATGGTGTTCCCCCTTTTTTATGTCGTTAAGTTTACTTGTATACATCGTATTTTTGCAGTAGAAACTCATTGTATGAAAACATCCGTAGCCGATATTAGAAAAGATTACAAACAACATTCCCTCAATGAAAGTGATGTAGCAGCTGATCCTTATGTTCAGTTTGAACACTGGTGGCAGGAAGCGGTGAAAAGTGAAATCGATGAAGTGAATGCGATGACACTGGCTACGGCAACCAAATCAGGAACACCTTCTGCTCGTATCGTTTTATTGAAGGGATATGATGCACAAGGTTTTGTTTTCTTCACCAACTACAATAGTCATAAAGGACAAGAACTGGCAGATAATCCGCAAGCGGCATTGGTTTTTTTCTGGAAAGAGTTGGAAAGACAAATACGCATTGAAGGAACCGTAGAGAAGATCAGTGCTGCAGAGAGTGATGAATATTTTCATTCACGTCCGGAAGGAAGTCGCATTGGTGCTTGGGCATCGCCACAGAGTACGGTAATACCTGATAGAAATGTGATCGAAGCCAACGTAACTAAATTTACCAGTGAGTTTTCCGGACAAACCATTCCTCGTCCGGAGCATTGGGGTGGTTATCGTGTAAAGCCAACAGTGATAGAATTCTGGCAGGGAAGAAGCAGCCGATTACATGATCGATTCAAATACACCAAAACAGAACAGGGCTGGAAGGTAGAGAGATTGGCACCTTGACAGATCATTGGTTATGGTACGCAGATTTTTATGATTAGTTATGATTGTAAACAAACAGTCTGCGTAAATCATCATCCATCATAAAAGATCTGCGGCTAATTTTCTCTGTTCCATCATACTACTTTTATCACGCTTTGGTCTCAGCCTTTCTTGAACTTTTGTATTTTTAAGCTATGACTGTTCATCCACTGCTGCAACATTTAAAACAATACATACAGCTTACTGAAGCAGAAGAGCAGATCATTATCAATCATCTTACTCCAAGAACATTCAAACGCGGAGAGTTTCTCACCAAAGAAGGAGAAGTCAATCGATATACCAACTATATTGTTTCCGGAGCTGCAAGGGTTTATTATATTGATCAGGCCGGACAAGAGCACGTTATTCAATTGGGTATTTGTGATTGGTGGACGGGCGACTTCAGCAGTTTCATCACACAAACCAAAGGCATACTGTATACAGAAGCTTTAGAAAAAACAGAAGTACTCTCTTTTTCTTATGATCACTTGCAGGAAGTATATCGTCAAGTGCCCGCTATGGAACGGTTCTTTCGATTGCTGATACAAAAAGCCTATGCAGCTTTTCAAAGAAGGGTGTTGGAATCTTTGAGTATGGATGCAGAACAACGTTATCTCGCCTTTCGTGAATTGTATCCGAATATGGATCAACATCTCTCACAAAAACATATTGCTTCCTATCTAGGTATGTCTGCAGAATTCCTCAGTAAGATCAAAAAAAGGATCGTAGAAAAACAACGATCAAAGTCTCGTAACATTATATGAGCTTACGAATGAATACACCTGAGTTGGTCGTGATCTCTGTTTTTGGCCCATATTGATCTACTGTAATACCTACACCAAATTGAATATTTTTTTTATCGATCCCAACACGTAATTGTTGATAGCTTCTGTTATGTCCTTCATTACCATGATTGGTCATGAATTGAAAACGAGAATAGAGTTTTGTTCTCATGGTAAGAGTCGGCTGGTATTCCAACAAACCAAACAGTTCATACGAATTGTTTTTCCCGGCATCAAACCGAGGCGATAATATCATGAACCAATTTTTGGTCTTATGCGCAAACTGTGTTACAAAGGATATTTTCACATCAGTAACAGGTGTATAAAAGAAACCTCCCATGATGGTGATCTTAGGATGAATCATCGCTGTAACATATCCTTGATTCATCATTTCATTCGGTCTACCGCCTTTTACGGTATTGGTTTGATAGCGACTGACCATATTGGTGATATGCGTCCATCCAAAGCGACTACCAACTGAAGTTTTGCGATGAATGCTGTGTTGGTAATTGAGGTACTCATTACCTGCCATCAGTTCAACCGGAATGTTTTGTGCATGCACGATTCCAATGAATAGAAACAATGCTGCTGTAAATATCATTTTCATACTGAAATTATTTACAGCAAAACTCAACACAGCCACTTGGCTGAAAAATGAACTGCTTCAAGAAATCAGTTATCAGGACTGAAATTGCAAAAACTTGAACTGGTTCATTTTTTAGGGATGGGAAGCGATGAACTTTTGTATCGCAAAATAATTCGTATGCAAAAGATCAAATTTTTATTCAACAGCTCTGATCATATCACAGGGCTTATCATTCGACTCACATTGGCATTGGTGATATTACCACATGGTTGTCAATTATTGTTTGGCTGGTTTGGTGGCTATGGTTTTGCCGGTACCATGCAATACTTTACCGAGGTAGAAAAATTACCCTGGCTCATAGGTTTCATGGTCATCATGTTACAATCAGTAGGTGCTTTATTCATCTTGCTGGGTATTGCCAGCAGATTGGTTGCACTCGGTACTGTCATCATGTTCATCGGAATGATCATCACCAGTCATGCTGAGTATGGATTTTTCATGAACTGGTTCGGTACACAAAAAGGAGAAGGCTACGAGTATCATCTCTTAGTGATTGGCCTTGCATTAGCACTGGTTGCTTCCGGTTCGGGTAAGTTGTCGGTGGATAGGGTGATAGTGAGGTACTAGGTACTGGGTGCTGGGTGCTAGGTGTGAGGGATCGTGCGTAAAAAAATAGGAGCCTCTTCTTAAAAGACGCTCCTATTCATTTTTTCTAACACCCAGTAACCGACACCTAGTACCCAGCACCCAGCACCTCATTTCCTCCCCATCACTTTCTCCGCTGCCGCAACAATGAACGGCGTATCTAGTCCGTATTTAGCGAGGAGTTCGTTGGGTTTACCACTTTCACCGAAAGTGTCGTTGGTACCGATGTATTCAATAGGAACGGGACAATTTCTTGCTGCCACTTGTGCAACAGCATCTCCGAGTCCGCCAATGATATTGTGTTCTTCTACGGTAACAGCACATTTTGTTTTGCTGATAGAAGCGATGATCGCAGCTTCATCCAGTGGTTTGATGGTGTGGAGGTTGATCAGTTCAACACTGAATCCTTTTTCTTCTAAGATCTTACCGGCCTCAATTGCTTTCCAAACCATATGACCACAAGCGAAGATGGAAACATCAGATCCTTCGCTCATTTTTTGTGCTTTACCGATCACGAAATCACTACCATCTTCTTTGGTGAAGTTGGGCCATTTCGGGCGACCAAAACGCAGGTATACCGGGCCATGTAAATCAGCAATGGCTTTGGTTGCAGCTTTGGTCTGATTGAAATCACAAGGAACAACTACAGTCATACCGGGTAACATTTTCATCAATCCAATGTCTTCCAGAATTTGGTGGGTAGCGCCATCTTCACCGAGTGTTAATCCGGCATGTGATGCACAGATCTTTACATTCTTATCGCTATACGCCACACTCTGACGGATCTGATCGTACACACGACCCGTACTGAAGTTAGCGAAAGTTGTTGTGTAAGGAATTTTACCACCGATGGTCAAACCTGCAGCAATACCGATCATATTTGCTTCGGCGATACCACACTGTATAAAACGGTTAGGGAAATCTTTGATATAGGGTCCTAACTTGAAAGATCCTGCGAGGTCGGCAGTGAGTACCACTACATTTTCATTCTCTTTCGCAAGCTCATGAATACCCTCACCAAACCCGGCACGTGTTTCTTTTTCATTGAGGATCTGAATGTCTTTAAGTTTCATACGGTGTTGTTTTTTGAAAGTCAGTGCAAAGAAAGGGGATATTGAGCAATTAGTGAGTAGTCAGTAGTGAGTAGTGAGAGATGTTTTTACTCACTACTGACTACTCACCACTCACTCCACTCATCCCTCAAAAGAACTATAAAAATAAGGTGTCTTCGCTTCGAACTCGGCGCTGCAGGTGTCTACCATTTTGTAGACGCGGGTGATGCCGAGGGCTTTGCGTTTTTCGTAGACTTGTTCATCATTGCAATCGCCATGCAAGATATTGGCGATCTGTGCATCGCTGAAACCATTTTTCTTGGCTTCTTTCAACAGGTCTTCCGGTAAAGTATCCAATGAATATTTAGCGATCTCTTTTTCCATCACACAGATCTGTTGTATCTGATAGATGAACCAACGATCAATACCGGTTGCTTGAGAAATAGATTTTACGGTTGAACCTTGCATCAGCGCATCTTTGATTCTGAAGATGCGATCCCATTTCGGTGTCTTGATATATTCAGTGAGTTCATCACTCTTCATCAAACTCTTACCATAATAACCCAATCCCACCGCTTCATTCTCTAAACTCTGACAAGCTTTCTGAATGGCTTCCGTGAAGCTGCGACCAATGGCCATCACTTCACCCACACTCTTCATCTGTAATCCGAGGGTATCATTAGCGCCTTTGAATTTGTCGAAGTTCCAGCGAGGGATCTTCACGATCACATAATCCAAGGTAGGCTCAAAATATGCAGATGTGGTTTTGGTGATCTGGTTTTGTAATTCATCCAGTGAATAACCGATCGCCAGTTTTGCAGCAATTTTTGCAATAGGATAACCCGTTGCTTTCGATGCCAATGCAGAAGAGCGGCTTACACGTGGATTGATCTCCACTGCGATCAGTTCTTCTGTTTCGGGATTCAATGCAAACTGTACGTTACAACCGCCGGCGAAATTACCCAGTGAGCGCATCATCAGCATGGCTTTGTTACGCATTTCCTGGAAAGCGGTATCGCTAAGGGTCATAGCAGGTGCTACTGTGATCGAGTCACCGGTATGAACACCCATGGGATCAACGTTCTCCACTGTACAGATGATCACCACATTATCATTTTGATCACGCAATAATTCCAATTCGAATTCTTTCCATCCCAACACTGCTTTCTCTACTAGTACTTCATGGATCGGAGAAGCTTTCAGTCCGCGCTCGAGTGCAGCATCCAAATCGTCTTTGCTGTGCACGAAACCACCACCCGTTCCACCGAGGGTGAAAGACGGACGAATTACCAATGGGAAACCGATCTCCTGTGCAAACTCTTTACCTTCCAGAAAACTGTTAGCCACACGGCTAGGCGCCACGGCCATTCCGATCTTCACCATCAGCTGACGGAATTTTTCACGGTCTTCTGCCGTATCAATGGCAGCCACATCCACCCCGATCATACGTACACCATATTTCTCCCAAACACCCAATTCATCCGCTTCTTTACAGAGGTTGAGGGCTGTTTGTCCACCCATGGTTGGCAACACCGCGTCGATCTGGTTTTCTTCCAGGATCTGTTCAATGCTTTCAACGGTAAGGGGGAGGAGATACACTTTATCAGCCATCATAGGGTCGGTCATGATGGTAGCCGGATTGCTGTTGATAAGGATCACTTTGATCCCTTCTTCACGCAAGCTCCTGGCAGCCTGAGAACCGGAATAATCAAACTCGCAGGCCTGTCCAATGATAATGGGACCCGAACCTACAATTAACACTGATTTGATGGATAGATCTTTGGGCATGGGACGAAAAAATAAATTGTGCAAATGTAAGGAAGGGAGGGTTATGGGGGGATTATTTTTTGGTGCTAGGTACTGGGTACTAGGTACAAGGTGCTGGGTATTAGGTGGTAGGAGATTTGGTAGATACAAATTAACCATAACCTAGTACCCAGTACCTAGCACCCAATACCTACCTTCGCGCAAAATTCAAACATGGCATTACCGGCGATTGGCAAGAAAGCTCCTGTTTTTAAGGGAGTAGACCAGAATGGAAAGAAATTGTCTCTGACCGATTTTAAGGGACAAAAAGTGGTGTTGTATTTCTATCCCCACGATAATACCCCAACCTGTACCGTTCAGGCATGTAACCTGAGAGATAATTATGCCTTATTAAAGAAGAAAGGTTTTCAGGTGATCGGTGTGAGCAGTGATGATGTGAAAAGCCACAAAAAATTTGAGACCAAACATCAATTACCCTTTCCTTTATTGGCTGATGAAGATTTGAAGATTCATGAGCAATATGGCGTATGGCAATTGAAAAAATTCATGGGTAAAGAATTCATGGGTACCATCCGCACTACTTTTTTGATCGATGAGGATGGTAAAATCAAAAACATCATTCAAAAACCTACTTCTAAAAAACATGCGGAAGAAGTGTTAGCTGCATGGGGTGAATAATAATCCTGCGTTACCTCCTTTTCTCTCGTTCTCTGCGGTAAACATGTGTTTGCATCACCGCAGAGAACAAGAGGAACAAAGATTGCGCGGAGGGGTATTCATTTTTCTCTGCGTTACCTCATTCGCTCTCGTTCTCTGCGGTAAAAATTTGGGTTGATTCACCGCAGAGAACAAGAGAAACAGAGATGACGCGGAGGATATATTTTAAATTTCTATCTTGTTGCATCAATCTCTCACTATGCAACGCATTTTCTTTTTTTGTTTGCTTATTGGTTGTATTCAGTTGAATGCGCAGAAGACCGATAAAAAATTACAACAACGAATTGAATCACTCATTGAAGGATACAAAGGCGATATTGGTGTGTATGTACACGACCTAAAGAAAAATAAAGTAGTAGCAATACATGCTGATACTATATTCCCCACCGCCAGTATGGTGAAAGTGCCGATCATGATCGGTGTGATGGATAAGATCAGCAAAAAAGAATTGGATTATCATCAGTCATTGACATACACAGATTCGTTGTTGTATGAAGGTGTAGACATATTGGGCTCTTTCAAAAACAATGAAAAGATCGAGCTGAGTAAAGTGATGATGCTCATGCTCACCACCAGTGATAATACTGCCAGTTTATGGTTGCAATCGCTGGCAGGTACGGGAACACGCATCAATCAACTGATGGATAGTTTGGGTTTTCCAAATACCAAAGTAAACAGTCGCACACCCGGAAGAGAAGAGATCAGAAAGATCTACGGATGGGGACAAACCACGCCGCGTGAAATGGCGACACTGTTTGAGAAAATTGCGGCCAGACAAATACTCAGTGATTCAGCCAGTGATAAGATGTTGAAATTACTTGGCAGAAATTATTGGGATGAAGAAGGATTAGCATCCATACCAGCGGGAGCATTTGTAGCCAGCAAAAACGGCGCAGTGAATGCAAGCAGAAGTGAAGTGATCTATGTACAAGGTGAAGGTGTGAACTATGTTTTCTGCATCTGCACCAAAAACAACCAAGACCAAAGCTGGACCTCCACCAACGAAGCCTGGGCCCTCACCCGAAAATTATCAGCCTTGTTGTGGAAGTATTATAAAAGATAAGTTTCTTAGAAATATTTTTATGAACCGCAGATTTTTATGATTGGTTATGATTTTTAATGATCAGTGTTCATTATAAAAAATCATAAGTGATCAACGTCTCATAAGTAAGTGTTTTTATGATTATTGACGGACCGCAGATTTTTATGATTGATTATGATTTTTAATCATCAGCGTTCATCATAACGAATCATAAAAATCTGCGGTTCATCCCACACATCAATAATTGTTTAGCTAAACAAAACATAAGTAATCCAACTCATCCCATACGCCAGGACAGTCATATAGATCAATTGAATCGTAGGCCATTTCCAACTCTTGGTTTCACGCTTTACAACAGCCAGTGTACTCATACACTGCATCGCCAACACATAAAACACCATCAGTGAAAGTGCCGCTGCCAGCGTATACACTTTAGAACCATCCGCATGTTTCGCAGATTGCAGTTTAGCGCGCAAAGAACTATCATCCGATTCTTCCACACTATAGAGTGTCGCCATCGTACCCACAAACACTTCACGCGCAGCAAAAGAAGTGATGAGAGAAATACCAATTTTCCAATCGTATCCAAGAGGTTGAATCGCAGGTTCAATGAATTGTCCGAGGATACCTGCATAAGAGTTCTGTAATTTTTCGGTAGACAATTGTCTTTGCAAAGAATCAATCTGATCAGGCATTTGCTGGATCAGAGCCACATATTTGGTCTCCGTTTTTTCTATCCTGTCACCCGGACCATAACTACTCAAGAACCATAACAGTAAGCTGATGATCATGATGACTTTACCTGCATCAGTTACGAAGATGCGCGCTTTCTCTACCATGGTGATCACCACATTTTTCCAGCGAGGTGCACGGTAGATGGGTAGTTCAAGGATGAAGAAACTTTTTTCACTGATATTGATGAACCACTTCATCACATAACTCACGATGAGCGCCATGACGGTACCAAGTAAGTAAAGCGCCATCATCACCAGGCCTTGTAAACTGAGGAAACCAAAATAGTATGTATCGTCAATGACGAGAGATATCAAAATGGTGTACACGGGTAAACGCGCACTGCAACTCATCAATGGCGTAACCATGATGGTGAGCAAACGTTCTTTTCTGTTCTCGATGTTACGCGCACTCATGATGGCAGGAACGGCGCAGGCAAAACCACTCACCATGGGCATTACACTCTTGCCGTTGAGACCTACTTTACGCATGAGTCGATCGCTGAGAAAACTTACACGCGCCATATAGCCTGTGTCTTCCAGAATGGTGATCAATCCAAAGAGGATCATGATTTGCGGAACGAAAACCAGGATACCACTCAATCCTGCCACCAGTCCATTGATGATGAGATCACTCCACCAACCGGAAGGAAGATGAGTGCCGAGCCATCCGCTGATTTCAGCAAAGCCCCATTCAATACCATCCATCGGGAATGCGGCGAGCCAGAAAATACTTTGGAAGAGTAAAAAGAGAACGGATAACAAGATCACATAACCCCAGGTATGATGCAGGAGCAGGTTATCGAGTTTATCAGTAAAGAGTTTTTTCTCAAGCGGTCCCGGCTCTAATACATTTTGCTGCATGATCTGGCGGATACGCGTGTATCGCTGCATGATCTCTTCAGCTTGTGATTTGGTGGGATTGAATTTATGATCGATCTCAATCTGTTCGATCTTTTTCTGAACGGTATCGGAAAGCGGAAAATTTTCGTGGTTGATGAGGTAATGCATGGCGGCATAATCACTCAAAGACGGATCGATGGCCTGAATGGCGTCGATGGATTGTGGTGCCAGTTTTTTATTGTCGATGAAATCACGAGGCACGGCACTGTTACCCAATCTGGATACCTGCGCCAATACTTTCCTGAGTTCGTTGAGACCTTTGTTCTTTCTGGGGTTCACTGCTACAACAGGAATACCGAGGTCGGCTTCCAGTCCGCTGATATCGATCTTGATACCTTTTTTGGAAGCGATATCATTCATGGTGAGTGCCATCACAACCGGAATCTTCAGATCGATCATCTGACTACAGAAGAGTAGGTTGCGTTTGAGGTTACTGGCATCAGCCACGAGTAATACCACATCAGCTTTCAGATCGGTATCGGCACCCATGAGTACTTTATAGGCCACCCATTCATCGGCCCTGCGAGGATAGAGACTGTAAGTACCGGGCAGATCAATCAGTTCAGCTTCAGTGCGTTCATCGAGTTTGGTGGTGCCGGTCTTTTTATCGACGGTAACACCCGGAAAGTTGCCCACTTTCTGGTTCAGACCGGTAAGACTGTTGAACAATGAGCTCTTCCCACTATTCGGGTTACCAACAAGGGCGATATGTAGTTTCCTGTGACTCAATGGATGTGGCTGCAAAAGTAGTGGCAATAAAGGGCAGGTAGTTACGAGATTGGGAACCCTTCGCCCCTTCGCTGCGCTCAGGGTGACATGTCACCTCGACGAAGGAGAGGTCTCTCACCTCCATGGTGTTCGCCAATCGTTTTGTTCTCTGCATACCCGCTTGTGGTGAGAGATGCCTCCTTACGTCGGCATGACTTGTCACCCTGAGGAGCCTCGCGATCACCGATCGCGTCGGCGACGAAGGGTCACCTCGACGAAGGAGAGGTCTCTCACCTTCAGGGTGTTCGCCAATCGTTTTGCTTTCTGCATACCTGCTAGCGGTGGGAGATGCCTCCTTACGTCGGCATGACACCCGTCACCCTGAGGAGCCTCGCGATCGCAGATTGCGTCGGCGACGAAGGGTCACCTCGACGAAGGAGAGGTCTCTCACCTTGAGGGTGTTCGCCAATCGTTTTGTTCTCTGCATACCCGCTTGTGGTGGGAGATGCCTCCTTACGTCGGCATGACACCCGTCACCCTGAGGAGCCTCGCGATCACCGATCGTGTCGGCTACGAAGGGGCTCCCACCGCTAGCAGGTATGGCTAAAACAAAACGACTCGCTTGATCTCATAGCATAGTGTAAGTAAACTCATAAGACAGGTACTTGACCGGGTACTGACAGCTATAAGAGAAAGCTAAGAAAGAGATATGAGGTGGTTACGAGATTCATAAGAGAATGATAGTGATTCCATAGGGAAAGCATAGTGAAGTCATAGACAAACACTTTCTCATTCCTTATTTCCTATTTCTTATTCCTCTGTTTTCTTGGTATTCAAATAAATCTGTATATTAGAGTTCCCCCATACTTTTTATTTCCTGATTTTATTGAAGTGCAAACGAGAGATTGTTGTGCAAAGGTGATTACATCTTTGGATCGTGTATTTACGAAAGTGAAAACTATAGGCGCATATATTTTTACTTAATTGGCTTTGAAGTGAATATATGCAATTGCGTAATTGATATTAGAAGATGAGGTTCTCATATTTATGAGTTATGGGCAAGCCTAAAAAACAATACTCAAACAGACAAAATCAAACTAAATGACTGAATTAGAAATACACTTAGAAAACTGCTACGGCATTAGACGATTTAAACACAAGTTTAATTTTGGAGAATCTAAAACACAACTTGTTTATGCTCCCAACGGTGTAATGAAATCTTCACTTGCATTGACATTAGAAGATATAGCCGAAGGGAGAGTTTCTAAAGACAGAATTTTTTCACACAGGGTCAACCATAGAGAAGTAAAGGTGGATGGCGTTGACATAGATAAAGAGCAAGTTTTTGTAATTCAGAGAATGAAGACTGTTGAGTTCAAAGAAGCATCAACTATTCTTGCTAACGAAAAACTTAAAAACGAGTATGATTCTATTAATGCAAAGCTCAATGAGTCAAAGACAGAGTTTGTTAAGCTAATTCAACCCTTTACTGGCTTGAAAGTAAATCAAATTGAAATAGAAATTCAAACCGTTTTTAAACAGGACTTTTTTAAATTCTTTGAGTCTTACGAATCCCAAATAAATGAAATTGTTGAGCCTGTTTACACAAATATTCTATACACTGAAATTTTTAATGAAAAGGCGGTAAAATTCCTTGAAAGCAAAGACTTCAAATCAAAAATTAAAGATTATATAAGGGTTTATGACACGCTTGTTAATGAAAATGATACTCTTTTTATGAAAGGTACTTTTAATCATTTCAATGCTGACACAGTAACAAAATCACTGAAAGACAACAACTTCTTTTCAGCTAAACATAAAGTAAAAATCAAGGAACAGGAAATTAGCGATGCAAAAGAACTTGAAGAGTTAATTAATAGCGAAAAAGAGAAAGTTCTAAACGACCCAGAGCTGACAAGCAAATTCAATGAAATTGATAAGTCTTTAAACAGTAACGCAGAGTTAAGAAAATTCAGGAGCTACATTGAACATAACCAAGATATAATAAAAGAATTTGCAGACTTAAATAACTTTAGAAAGAAGCTCATAATCAACTACATTGCTACATACAAAAATGAGTTCAATGTGCTTTTTAAACTACATAAAGACACATCTGAACAACGAGCTAAAATTGTAGAAGAAGCTAAAAAAGAACAAGCGCAATGGAAAGAAGTAATTGACATTTTTAAAAGACGATTTACCGTTCCGTTTGAAGTACAGATTAAAAATCAAGAAAATGTAATTTTGAACAGCGAGCCAGCTTCCCTTTTGTTTAAATATAAAGATGGTAATGACCCTGATGATGAAAAACTATTAGGTGGCTCTGAACTACAAGAATCATTAAGCACTGGAGAACAAAGAGTTTTTTATCTTTTAAATATAATATTTCAAATCGAGACGAGAAAAAAACTCAACAGAAACCAACTTGTTGTTGTAGATGATATTGCTGACTCATTTGATTACAAGAATAAATACGCAATAATTGAGTATCTCAAAGACGTTTTAGATGACCCTCATTTCTTTATGATAATACTCACACACAACTTTGACTTTTATAAAACCATTAAAAGCAGATTGGGGGCTAAAATAAACTATCAAGGGAATTGGTCAACCATTAGAAAGTCGGGAGAAATTGAACTCATTAAGGGTGAGAAAAGGGATGTGTTTCCAATCCTCAGAAGCGATTATGATAGTTGCGACTTTACTTTTATTGCTTGTATTCCATTTGTCAGGAACTTAATCCAATTTACAATTGGCGATGACAATGATAACTATCTTCTCTTAACATCTTTATTGCATTTAAAACCAGAACGTGTAGACAAAGCTATTGCTAAAACTGAAGATTTAAAAGTTGATGATGTTCTGAAAATTTTTAATTCAACTTTCGCCCAAGCAAAAACCAAAGCAAATTTAGAAGATAAGGTATTTGATTTGATACTTAACAAATCAGAAGAAATATACAATCTTGCTGACGGTAATCCTTTAGATATAAAATACAAAATATGTATATCCATTGGCATAAGATTAATTGCAGAAAGATTTATGATTTCCAAAATAACAGATGCTAATTTTCATACGCACATATTAAAAAAAGAGACAGGTAAAATAGTTGAACAATACAGAAGGGAGTTTCTTGCCTTAACTGACAATATTGGAGTTTTGGACAGAGTAAATCTTATGACTGCTGAAAACATTCATATAAACTCATTTATGTATGAACCACTAATGGACTTGACTGATGAACATCTAAAAACACTTTACAATGACGTTAAAAATTTGGCGTGACAAAAGGCAAACCCATAATAGGCGTTTGGCTCATTGGCGGGTGACTTGGTTAATTGAACATTCTACCTCGCATCAACTTTTGTGGTTTAGTGACAGTTTTGTGCTCCGCAATCTGCGACTGTGTCAAGCGCTAAAATATTATCGGCAATCTTACTGCAATATTTCAATATGATATTAATACTTCTGACAATAGGAAGAAAATTCAACTTATTTCTAAATAAAAAAAACAATGCAGTTTAACCAAAAGACGCTTAAAGCATTTTCATTTGACCTTTTGCATGACCTTGAAGTGACATTACTTGGAACATTTGAATCTGGTGTTTATAAAGAATGGAGTAAATGGCTTCCCTTGATTAATTCTGGTATAATTGAGAAGGCTGAAAAGACCGCAATAAAAAATAAACGTTCAACTGAATTTTCAATATTCTCAAACTTTAAACAGAACATTGACTTTGCTGACCCAATAGAATTAATAACTAGCCTTTCAACTAAAGGAAATGAATACTTTAATAAGTTTTTCAAATCTCCAAAAGAAAAAGTATTACTGCAAAACTCAATTAGCGAAGCCAACAGATTTCGAAATTTAATTTTTCATCCAGCTGGTAAAACATTATATATAACTGACATTCGAGATTATTTAAGAGCAACACAGATAATTTGTAACATTCTTCAATTGAGTTCACTTTCTATTCGCTATAAAAATGTTGAAGCAGATATTGAGAACAGCATTATAAACAGCAATCATTACTTAAAAGATAGTTTGGAAGCCATCTACAACAATCTCCCAAAACCAGACTATGATGAGTGGTATGGTTTAGTTGGCAGAAATGACATCAAAAAAGATATCATAGAGGACTTCCAAAAAGGGTATAACAGAATTATTGCAATAACAGGTGGTGGAGGTATTGGGAAATCAGCACTAGCATTAGATATTAGCTATGAATTCCTTAAACCTACTTGCTATTTATTCAAGCATATAATTTGGATAACCTCAAAAAATAATTTTTTAGACTACTCTGGTATTTCACAAATAAAGCCTGAGTATTTTTACAGTAATAATTATAAAGATTTTCTAAATCAATTCATTTCTGGTTTTTATCAGGAATTATTTGCGACAAATTTAGAATCGGTCAAAGAGGAAGAACTAGAATTTGAAATTCAAGACATTTTTAAAAGTTATAGCAGAATACTTTGTGTTGTAGATAACCTCGAAAACATTGATGACCCTAAAATTTTAGACTTTATTAAAAATAAAATCATCCCTCCCAACTTTGTATTAATCACAAGTAGAAATGGGTTAGGAGAAATTAATAAAACATATAAACTAGAGCCTCTAGATGATAATTCTGCTTTCAAACTTTTTGAGAACTTATGTAAGTATTACAAAATTGAGTTTTCAGGAATTAATAATAAAAAAATAAAAGATTTGCTTAAAAAGACCAATTACTATCCTCTGGTTATTAAATGGTGTTTAAGTCTTGTAGCAAATAAAAAAATGGAACTTGAGGCCGCATTTTCCGAATTAAATAAACCTCAAAATGCACTTCTGGAATTTATATTTCAAAAGCTATATAAGCAACTATCGAAAAATGCAAAAAAGATTTTAAGAGCATTAGCTCTTTACAAAGAAATCCCCGACAGGAATATTATTGCTTATATAGCAGAACTTGAAACTGAAGAAGAATTAATTGATGCAATTTTTGAATTGGAAAAACACTCCCTAATCAGTCAAGAAAGAATTGATTCTAAAAATGGAATTATTGAAACAATGAATCTGTTAGGATTAGCACAAACTTTCATAAATAACATAACTGATATAGATAGAGACCTTAAAGAAAAATATGAAAGAAGAATAATTGAAATAGAGCAAGAGCTAGATAAAATTTCAAGTGAAGAAAATCAGGACTTTAGACCGGCACAGAAATTAGCCCAATCTAAGCTTTTACAAGGTCTTAAAATTGTAACTGAGAGTTTATTGAATAGGAAGGTAGCCTACAACTTAATAAATGAGGCAGAAAGATTAGCGCCAAGGTTTTATTTAATTCCATACTACAAGGCCCTAGTTGAGTTACGGAAAATAGACTATGAATATGGAGTTGTCAAGCAATTCTTTGTAGAATCTATAACATTAAACTCAGAAGATGCCAAAGTCTTAAATGAATATGCCCGTTTGCTTAGAAAACATAAGAAAGAATCCTATAGAGAATATGCTCCTATTTTTTATAAGGCATTTCAGATTGACCCAAAGATAGGATATGCAATTGACGCAGGAATTGCATATTATGAATCTGCAAACTATCATAAATCTTTTGAAATAATACAGTCAATAAAGGAAATTGAGCCAACGTTTCCTAGAGACAATCAGCACAAGTTTTGGACATCTAAGACGATAATAACACTTGCTGAAAATCAAATTTTTAAGAATAACGAAAAGGCAATTGAATTACTAAATTCAATTGAAAAAAGCATTGATGTTCTATCCCAAGAAAAAACTAAAGAGTATAGAATGACTAAGGCAAAATATTGTTCACTTTTAGCATTAACTTATTCATTAAGTTCTAAGCCACTTAAAGCTAGAGAGATTTTATCAGGTAGTAAAGAAATAATAGAAACCTACAAATCAGTCAATAGAGATGCGTTTGAAGTTAAAGAAATAATTTGCTATAACCTAGGTGTTGAAACGATATTATGTGATGACAATCAGGAAAAGAGAATTAAGCTCAGAAGACTTGAAAATGAAATATCAGGGAAATACAAAAAAGATTTTTTAATCAAGTTTGGACTTCTTATAAAATCAATCAAACAATCAATAAAATAATGATTGCAAAATTTCCTTCTCTGCAGAGTCTTCAAATCAAAACAAGTTCATTCTTTCTTCGCAGAGTCTTCAAATCAAAACAAATTCATCGCAGATGTCTCCGAGGTACGAGGGACTCTGCGTTTAGCATAACTAGGGTGTAGTTAATTCTTAGCTGACAAGGAAGAATCCATCTATCAACTACTCTATGTTTTTTAATAAACTTTAGATGAGATACTTATTTTCATTTTTAATCTGCATCATCAGGCTCTGTTCGTCCAGTCAAAGTAATTTGGGTGTTGATATAGTATCAAGTTTGCCTAATAGTCAAGTTTATTTTGTAGGACAATTACACAATAATGAAGCGAATACAATTATAGAAACAGAACTCTTACTTTCACTCAACGCTAAGTTTAATGTACAATATGAAGTGCTTGAGTATTCTCATTCTGTCGCTTTTCTAGTTAATCGGTATTTATCAACAGGGAATGAATTCTTTTTAAAATTTATTCATCCAGATGCAAAATTCGAGTATGTAAAAAATATAAAAGCCTACAATGATGGAATAGACGCAAATAAGCGTATACGCTTTTATGGTGTTGACTTTGAAAATAGACAGAATGGAAAATTTACAAAAAAAGCACTTGCAATCATCCTCGACGATCTGAATATTTCTACTTCACAAGCTTTAGCTTTATTGCTACGCGATATTGTCGAATGCCAATTCAAGGATTTGGAAAGAAATCTAATAAAATTAAAATCCTATTTGAAAGAAAATGAACAACTATGCCGCTCTTTATTAGACAAATACTATGTTGATGTTTTGTTGATTACAAATGCACAGTTCAATTTTTCATCAAGAAGGGATACAGCCATGGTGTCAAACTTCCTTCGACTGTATCAAGAACTTTCAAAAAATGGGAAAGATCCAAAGTTTTTTGCCTCATTTGGAACAGGACATATAAATCCGAGGAACAATAACGGTATTGTAATGCAGCTTATGAAAGACAATCAAAGCCCTGTGAAAAATAATGTTTGTGTGATAGGGGTGCAATATCTTAATTGTTTATTCAGCAAAGAAAATGTTCACAAGACTACTGATGGAAGCTTAAGTTTTCTATGTAAGAGTGCTACAGTTGAAATAATGGCAAGTATTCATGATACTAATAGCAAACGAATTGAGTTTTTACCAAAGTCTAAGTTAAACTTAGCCCATTGTAATGCAGCCATTCAACTACTCTCCGGTATGATTTTAGTTTATAACTATGGTTCAACATCTTTTGGAATGTGGGAATAAATAGAGTTTGCATCAATTTTTTTTTTGTGAAAATTCGCAAAGTCCCTCGTACCTCGTAGACGCTGGGAAGAATAAAGAGAATCATAACCGTCTATTTGTTAATGTTTGTACCATTTGGGTATTATATCCCGGATACCCTTCATGTTGTCGTATATTGAGTATTCACAGCACTCCTCTCTATCAACCTCTCTTTTTAGACATCAGGATGTATTAACACTTTAAAAGATGAACGACAATTATTTAGACGAAAGTTTTGGAACACTATCAGAAACCATCAACGGATTAGTTAAGTTGGGTTATACACAGGACTTTAATATTACAGATGAAAGTATAGATATAAGACGATCCCCGGAAGCGTTTCAAATAGATAAAGTCTATCGCTTTGAAGGTGCATCGGATCCTGATTACCAGTCAATACTGTATGCTATTTCTTCTCTAAAGTATAACGTAAAAGGAACTTTAGTAAATGGATATGGTATTTCTTCAGACGAAGTATTCTCAAAACTGGTAGATACACTACAAACCAATCCAACACTTCCTATTGTGGAAACCAGTTCAAATCTTGCTACACCACAACGCCCTGAGGGTGAGCGTATTTTAAACGCTCCTTTTGTAGAACTTGATTTGCATCAATTTATTCAACAAATAAAAAGTGAAACAACTTGGGCTGAAAGTGATCGTAATTCGATAACCATTTTTAAGTCAGATACTATGAGAATGGTATTGATAGGCTTACACGAAAATGCGGAACTACCACCACATAAAGCCAATGGCGTACTAAGTATTCAGGTTCTGGAAGGGAAAATGGAATTGACCGTAGAACAAAAATGCATTGAAATTGAAAAGGACCAAATCATAGCATTAGGAGAAAATGTTGTTCATGGTGTAAGAGCGTTGTCAGAATGCTTTTTCCTACTCACACTTGCAATGAACCGGCAATAGTTTTTCTTCTTCACAAAGTCTTCAAATCAAAAGAGTTTCATCGCAGCGTCCCTCTTACCTCGGAGACATCTACGGTGAAATAAGTTCGCATATTTAAGAGCGGCGGTAATTTTGACTTTTTAATAACAATATCTGTTTTTTCGGTATTCAAATAAGTCTGTATTTTAGATTTTCCTCCTACTTTTCATTTCCTGATTTTATTGGAAAATACACTTGAGATTGTTGTGCAAAGGTGATCGCGTCTTTGTGTGCTAATTATGCATTGGCGATCATGTAGACCTTTCTATAACAATAACAACTATGAAAAAAAACCTTTATTTTCTATTGTTTGGAGCATTCGTTCTGGCTTCATTTCTTTCAGCGAATGTTTCAATTACAAAAACAGCAAATGAGAAATCAAATAGCTTATCCATAAAATTTGTCAACGGAAATTGGTTTAATGGAAAGACTTTTGAAAATAAAACGGCTTGGGTCAATAATGGTATTGTAAGCTTTACAAACAAGGGTACAAAAATTGACACAACCATCGATATCGCCGGCAAATATGTTATTCCCCCTTTTGGCGAAGCACATAATCACAATCTTGAAAGTGAATATAAAATTGATGATGCGATAAGCAAGTATTTGGATAATGGGGTGTTTTATGTAAAAATGCTTTCCTCTATCAAAAAGCGTATTGATATTATAAAGGATAAATTCAATACACCTGGGTCTGTTGATGTTTCATATGCACATGCACCCATTACAGCTAGTGGTGGTCACCCAATAAAACTTAGGGAAAATTTTTTCGATATGGGGAGGTTTAAAGGGGTGTTCAATTCAAAAAAGGAAATTGAAGGTCATGGATATTTTATTATGGATACAAAAAAAGACCTGGATAGTAAATGGCCTGCCATAATGAGTCAATCACCTGATTTTATAAAAATCATGCTTCTCTGGTCGGAAGAATATGCCAAACGAAAAGATGATGCCGCATATTTTGGGCAAAAAGGTTTGAATCCTTTGCTTGTGCCGGATATCGTACAAAAAGCACATGCACAAGGACTAAGGGTTTCTGCGCATGTGGAATCTGCCTATGACTTTCATGTAGCGGTAACGGCAGGCGTTGATGAAATAGCGCATATGCCATGTATCGAAAAGGTGGAGCAACTGAATCCTTCAGATATTGCATTGGCGAAAAAAAATGGGACGGTTGTTGTAACAACGGTAAGCCTTGTTGAGAAATACAAAAATCGTACTGATTACGACTTATTAGTAGACAATCTTAAAAAGATGTTGTTATTGCTAAAAAATGCGGGAGTAAAAATTGCCATTGGTTCAGATATTTTTACCGATAACTCGCATAAGGAAGCCGCTTTACTCAATCAGTGGGGCATTTTTACCAATCTGGAACTACTAAAAATGTGGTGTGAAAATTCTTCTATGACCACATTCCCCAACAGAAAGATCGGGTATTTAAAAGAGGGCTACGAAGCAAGCTTTTTGGTATTAGGTTCGAATCCATTAAACGATATGAAATCAATCAATCAATCCATTATTCTAAAAGTTAAACAAGGAATGATATTGGCCAAATAAACTACCACTAACAACAGTTTTTATATAAGAAAGTAATGTCACCCTGAGGAGTCTTCCGACGAAAGTCGGAAATGACGACGAAGGGGCTCCTTCTTCGCAGTGTCTTCAAATCAAAACAAATTCATCGCACATGTCTCCGAGGTACGAGGGACTCTGCGTATTACACAGCTGGAGTGTGTTGGTTTGTTTTTACTTTACTTAATTCAATTCATCTTATTCGTAACTAAGAAATGAGAATGAACTTTTGGAAAGCTTCGGAGCTTTCTAAAAGTTTTTCTTTCTTCGTAAAATCTTTTGTAGCTGTAGAAGTGCGTGGTAAGAAATGCAATTTTCGAAATAAGGAGTGATTATGCGAAAAGTCTATTTACTTATTTTATTCTCAATCAATTCTATCTGTTGTCTTTCTCAATCAGATACCAAAGACTTCTTATCCTATTTTTTGAATCATTATCTCCCTTCAAAAGGTCTGCATAGAATCAATGATAAAAGTAATCATGCTTTTTTTGCGCAACGGTATAGTGTTTTGGTCAATAGGATCGAAGTTGTAACGAAGCGTGATACAAGCAAAGAAATGCGAAGTGTAATAAATCCATTCTTACAGCATATAAGGTCTTCAGCTGTTAAGCAATCTTATCAAGATTTATTTTCTCCCAATCAGCTCTTTAGGATAGATTCATTCTATGCTGTGGATTCCATTAGAAAAGATCTTGAAAAAAAATATGCAAAAGCCGAAAGAGACTCACAAAGAGCAATATCTGTTCAATCAATACCCTTACAAAAGAAAGAAACCCCAGCTGAGCTAAAACATCAAGCGAATCATGCATTCAAAATCGCTAATGATTTTATAAAACATGCTGTTGAGATTACGGTCCCGTACTTTTTTAATGATGGAAAAAACTGTTTGATCATTTATGTACGTCACCTGAACTATTGGCCCGCAGCCAAAGTTCTTTTGTTTCAAAAATCAGGAAATGACTGGTCTTTTAAAAGAGTGATTTTTGATCAGCAGTTGTTTTTAGATGATGAAGCTAGTCCTTACTTACAAAGGTGAAAGCAAAAATGATTAACTTAAATCATGCAAAATTTCCTTCGATATTCTATCATAATCGATCTCTGCTCCTTTCTATCTTTTGTATTGCTTCTGATTACAGGAGATAAATTCATCCTACCATTGGGTTTGATATTTTTCTTATCTATTTTTCAGGAGATAACTTTTATCGGAACAAGTTTTGGTTTGGCTATTGTGATATTTGTGATTTCCTTCTTTGCTAAGAAAGAGAAACGGGTGATCATTTTCAAAGGAGTATATATCGTATTGGCGATTACCACGATTACTGCTATCGTTCTTGGAGATATCAATATGTTTAGGGAAATACCATCTCTGGTATCATTGATTGTTTTTCTATTCTTTCATGGGTTACTCTGCTGGAAATGGTGGTTGTTGAGTTCCGCGTACCGAGGATACTCAGCAGGTAAATGAAAGGTTAGATCATTTTGTTGATGTCAGCAAAATGATAGCTTCTCCGCTTGCGTAGCCAACTATTTGTGTTACCCCTCCGGGGTAAATATGGTCTGTGATTTTTTTTCTACAATCTTTAACCCCTCCGGGGTTAGGGCTTATTCTTTATAGATTTTCCGAGACATGAGGGACTCCACAGGCAAATCTTTCCTATCCACTTCATCATTCAATATTCATTCACTTCCAACCGATAGCCTTTCCCTCTCACAACAGTAATCTTAACACTTGGGTCTAACTCCAATTTCTTTCTCAATTTCGAAATAAACATATCCAAGCTACGCCCCACGATCACACCTTCATCTTCCCAGATCTCTTTTTGTAGTCGGCTTCTTTCGATCACTTCATTCGGAGACAAGGCAAAAATGCGGAGTACACGGGTTTCAGTGCGGGTGAGGTCTATCGATGTTTCATGCATCATGAGTTTGCGTTTCTCTGCATCAAAACGCATAGCACCTAAAGTATAGATGCCGGTTGGCTCCATGTCAGGAATGCTCTTGTGTTTTTTGCGAGGTATCCAAACCATACATCCGACCAATGCCAAAATAGAGAGGGCGCCGAGCAGGTAGCCGTTTTGTTCATCCATGATCCCCGTGGGTTTGAATTGAATGTTGATCAAGTAACAAGCGCTGGGTTGTTTTCTTCCGAGACAGGCTACAATATCATTCTTTTTGTTGTTGGAAATTGCATAGCCATAGGCCACACTGGTATCGGTACAGTTCAGCACATTCACCACATAATCACCGGCAAGCGGGTCTTTACCGAATAAACGTTGTGTTGTTTTCACCAAGGAGTCGGGTTGAAAAGTAAATGCCTGTTCAAAACGGATGCGGTATTCATGATCAGAGATCTTTTGTACCGGTAATACCCTTGAAACACTGTCGCCCGACTGTAGCAGTATTTCATGTCCGAGTCGGCGAAGTAAAATTTCTCTTCTGGCAAAGTTGAAATCATCCTTACCCGTTATGGTGAATGCCACGCAGATCATTGATATACATATGATGAGTAATAATCCAACAAAGTGTTTTCGTTGGATCGGTGCAAGTATTTTTCTGATCAGCGTCATGTCAAACTAATATTTACAATCTTTACACGATTATTTACAATACAGATTCGACTGTCTGCACAGCGTGAGCGTACTTTTATCGTATCAACTGAAAAGGCCATCAGGCCTAACAGAGTTGATAAAACAGAAGATAGAAATATGTTCATTAAAACTGTAAAAAATATGAAGAAAGGTATGTTTGCGCTGATCCTCGCGCTCGCTGTTGTGGTAAGTGGAATCGTATTCGCGAATCACGAAACCAATGATAAGCCTGTCAAAAAGCCCGTGCCCCTCACTGCTGCAGAAAAGACAGCAGCCATGAAAACATGGGAAGCCACTCCCGATGGTATCCGATTCAACAATTGGAAAACCTCTCCTGCCGGACAAAAAGTATTGACCGGTGCTAATAAAATAAGACAGTACATCAATGCATCCAGTAATATGGAAGCGGTGGTTACATCACTGTCGCTACCACCGGGATCAAGATTGGGTTTTGGAGTGATGGTGAGTATCAATGGTGAGGAGTATATTTTAAGTTTTGGTCCGGAAGAGAACGAGGCATTCAAACAACTTAAAGAGTTGAAGGTGAATGATAAGATCTTGATCAAAAGTCATATGGTATCGTATGCGCCTAAGTATGCGTATCCGATCATAACGGGTAATTATGTAGAAAAAGATGCTAAGATATTGTACAAGCGAGTGCCTAAAACAGATGGCTGCTAACCCTTCGTCGCGGATCACAACCGGAGGTTGTGAACGCTCCTCAGGGTGACAAGGGATTTCGAATTATTACTGCTGATCGGCTATGCCGATCAGCAGTTTTTTTTAAGATGGTGTTGTCACCCTGAGAAGTCTTCCGACGAACGTCGGAAATGACGACGAAGGGCCTTCGTCGCGGATCGCAACCGGTGGTTGCGAACGCTCCTCAGGGTGACAAGAGGTTTTGGAGTTATTAGTGGTGATGGGCAGCGCCCATCACCACTGTTTTTTTAGATGGTGTTGTCACCCTGAGGAATCTTCCGACGCTAGTCGGAAATGATGACGAAGGGCGGAAATGATGACGCCCTTCGGAGCAGATCATAACCTGCGGTTATGAATGCTCCTCAGGGTTACGGGTTAATGGGTTCCCAGGTTGGATTTTTTGTTTTGATGAGGGCTTCTTTTTTTCTTCTTACCCATCCTTTGATTTCTTTTTCTCTTTTGATCGCATCTCCGATGAATGTATAGGTCTCGTAATAGATCAATAAATGAATGTTCAATTTTGCTGTATAGCTATTTGGATGGACTTTCTTTTTGTGTTCATCTAATCGTTTCACCAAATTAGACGTAACACCTACATACAACATTGTTTTAGCATCATTGGTGAGTATATAGACATAGCCGGTTTTATACATAAGCTTTTTGAACAAAGCTATCATCAAGTGCTACGAACCATGCCCCCCCTTCGTCGCGGATCACAACCGGTGGTTGTGAACGCTCCTCAGGGTGACAAAAGATTTCGAATCATTACTGCTGATAGGCATAGCCGATCAGCAGTTTTTTTTTAGATGGTGTTGTCACCCTGAGGAGTCTTCCGACGGTCAGTCGGAAATGACGACGAAGGGCCTTCGTCGCGAATCGCAACCGGTGGTTGTGAACGCTCCTCAGGGTGACAAGGGGTTTCGGGGTTATTACTGCTGATCGGCATAGCCGATCAGCAGTTCTTTTTAAGATGTTAATGTCACCCTGAGGAGTCTTCCGACGAACGTCGGAAATGACGACGAAGGGCGACAAAAAAATAAATAGGTTTGTCATCACAACCCTTAACACATGCTCAAGAAACATCTTGTACTGCTCTTTATTTTGATATCCTTAGTTTTCATAGGTATTGCAGCATCTTTGTATCCGGGTGGTACGATATCTGATAAGACTACAGTGGGATTTATCTGGTCTAAAAATTTTATCAGCAATTTGTTCTTGCCTCAGGCATTGAATGGTGCTGATAATCCGGCGAGGATTTGGGCTATGGTGGGTATGGCATTTCATTCACTTGGATATGGACTGTTCTTTTTACACATGGCCAAAAAAATGCCCGACGCTCATGGTTCATGGGTATTGAAAATCGTGGGTATCTTAAATATCTTTTTCAATTTTCTAGTGGTCACACCTTTGCATGATAGTATGGTGACCATTTCCAGTACACTTTCTATGCTTGGTTTATTTTATATCACCGTGTACATATTGAGATCGAAATTGCATGTCTTCAAAGTGGCTTGTATTCTCTGTATGTTGGTTTTCTATTTCGCTTTATACCTCTATGGTTACGGTAATTGGGGGTTATTGGCAGTGATGCAGAAAGTAGCTTTTGCCTCATCCATGTTATTGGTATTGGCGTTGGAATATTTTACGAAGAAAGAAGATTTCCCCCCTTCGTCGCGGATCACAACCAAGGGATTGTGAACGCTCCTCAGGGTGACAGGAGATTTTGGAGTTATTAGTTTAGATAGTGTTGTCACCCTGAGGAGTCTTCCGACGAACAGTCGGAAATGACGCCGAAGGGTTACTCCACCCATTTCCTAAATGCTGATGTGTGGCTTTGACTGGTAATCAACTCTTCCGAAGCACCTTTCATGTGAATGGCTAATGCATTTTTGTTGTAGAGCGTTATTTTTTCAATGTGCTGCTTGTTCACGATCTCGCTGCGATTGATGCGAAAAAAATCGGCCGGGTTTAATTGTTGTTCCAATTCTTTTAGAA
Organism: Brevundimonas vancanneytii; assembly: GCA_943368425.1. Lineage (GTDB taxonomy): Bacteria > Bacteroidota > Bacteroidia > Chitinophagales > Chitinophagaceae > Sediminibacterium > Sediminibacterium vancanneytii_A. The sequence goes on along the minus strand of CALRLC020000005.1, from coordinate 33,860 downwards.
CGGATTCCTGTAGTACATGTTTTTTCCCCTCTATATCAAATGCAAACAACACACCTTCATTGGCTGTGAAATAGCTGATAGATAACGCGCTGATAAAATACATACCCCGGTGTGAGGATATGGTAAAACGTGTTTTGTATTCACGCTCACGTAAGTTTTGTTCAAGCAAGCCGGTGAGTTTACTGAGCATGGTATTGTTGGCTGAAGTCTGCTGACTGAAACGTTGAAATTTATCCCATGCCTTTCGAAAACGTTCTTCTGAAAAGGGTTTAAGCAGGTATTCAATACCATTGGTTTCAAAAGCCGACATCCAGAACTGATCATATGCTGTTGTAAAGATGATCGGACAAGTCACCTGTACTTGTTCATAAATGGCAAATGCATTGCCATCGAGTAATTCAATGTCAGAAAAAATAAGATCGGGTTGTGTATGTTGTAGAAAATGAATGGCTGTTTCTACGGTATCTAGTTCTGCGAGTATGATAGCAGTGCTGTCAACAGACTGAATACACCTTTTCAGTTTGTTTCTTGCAGGTATTTCATCTTCTATGATCAATATACGGGTCATGTCAGTACCGATTTTTGAATGGCGGGAATGATGACTGAAAAATGGGTGTTTGTTTTTTGTATCTCAATTGTTTGATCCGTCATGATCGCATATTGCTCACGCAGGTTATTCAATGCACGTCCGGATGTGGTTTTGCTGTGTTTTTTAGATTGTAGATTATTGGTTACCTGAAATCGGTTATCTCCTACTGCTTCCATGCGAATCACCACGGGATGTTCTTCAGTACCCAAATTGTGTTGCACTGCATTTTCGATCAGCAGCTGCAGGGTGAGCGGAATGATGTAGCCATGCATATCAGATAAGTCGATTGTCAATTGATAAGCTTTTCCATACTTGTGTTGTATGAGTGCAAAATATTGTTCAGCAAAAACGATCTCTTCATGAATGGGCGTGAGTGGTTTATCTGAAGCTTGTAATACATAGCGGTAGATCTCTGAAAACTCATACAAAAAATCAGAGGCTTTGTGTTTGTCTTCTTGAATGAGTTGGTCTAAAACATTTAGGTTATTGAAAAGAAAATGCGGATTTAATTGTGTTTTCAATTGTTTGATCCTATGCTCGGCCATTGACTGATGGTATACCGTTAGTTTTTGCTGGTGTTTTTTGTTCTTGCGGTAATAGTAATAGGCTAGTAGAAAACTGCCATAGATACATCCATCCAATAAACGCGAAAAGCTGACACGTGCAAATGTTTCAGGATTAAAATTTCGTTCAACATTTTGGAAAAGAAGAGATATGATGAGTCCGAATGAATGTGTAACCATCAGGTATACCAACAAGGATGCGGCAAAAATGCGGATCATCTCCATGGTATGAAAGAGGGTAGACTCTTGCCAACGACGAATAAAGAACAACATGATGCTATAGAGTATGCACACGTCAATCAATGTGCTGAGTGCTGCATCGGGTGTAAAAATGTAGAGGGTAAGGTTATTCCAGATAAGGAGTCTAACATGAACTGATTGCGCATAGGCAAACAATGCGATGAATAGCAAGAATATGCGATGTTGCCGTATAAGTGCAAACCAATTTTTCATGTGTTGGTGACCAAGGTAAAAAAAAGTAGCCCTGTTTGAGCAGGGCTACCGTTATGGGGGGTGTTTATTTTTTGATATCAGGGAAAGAAGCTACTACTTTTCCATTCTCATCAAAGAAATCAAGTTTGGCTTGGTTGTTTTTATCTACATAGAACATCGCTTTGGGCCTTCCTGCGTCATCGAATAAAAATAATCCGTTGTTTTGGCTTCGTGATTTTCCTAACATAATGCGTGGAGCACCGCCGATGAGACCTTGCTGCTCATACAGTTTATATTTTTCCTGCATGGCTTTTGGATCTTTTTTACCCAGTTCATCCAACTCTTTCATGATCTCACCCATTTTCTGTTGAGATTCATTCACCGGTCGATCATTAAACATAAGACTACTGCTTACAAATCTTTGATCTCCTTCCTTATAGTCTTGTGTCAATAACTGCATCACCTGATCACCATTGTACTGGTCGAAAGTGAGGGAGAGTCCGGCGCTATGTCCCTTTTCCATTTTCTTTCCGTCATAAATGAAACCGCCACATTCAATACCATCTTCATTGAAGAATAACATACCCGAGCGCTTTTTACGCATTTCGTTGGTAGGCATTTTATTGATCTGTTCTTTTCCATTGGGGAAGCGATCCACATTGGTGATGATCATTTTCACGGTACCATCTTTTTCAACAATATTGATGCGTTCAACATCTATCTCACTGAATTTTTGGTTGCCGATGTTTTTAAATGCGGAAGAAACTAGAAAGAGAAATCCTACTGCACAAGTAATTGCAAAGGTTCTCAGGAAAATCAATTCTTTATTCATACAATCATTTTTTTGGTGAATGATGGAATAAAGCTATGTGGGTAAAGACTGAGAGAAGGGCTCAAAAACATGAATGCAGGAAAATAGCCTATGAACACCCCCCCCCTTCGTCGCGGATCACAACCGGTGGTTGTGAACGCTCCTCAGGGTGACAGGGGGTTCCGAATCATTACTGCTGATCGGCATAGCCGATCAGCAGTTTTTTTTAAGATAGAGTTGTCACCCTGAGGAGTCTTCTGACGAAAGTCGGAAATGACGACGAAGGGCCCTTCGTCGCGGATCGCAACCGGTGGTTGCGAACGCTCCTCAGGGTGACAGGGGGTTTCGGAATCATTACTGCCGATCGGCTATGCCGATCAGCAGTTTTTTTAAGATGGTGTTGTCACCCTGAGGAGTCTTCCGACGGTCAGTCGGAAATGACGACGAAGGGCTCTTCGTCGCGGATTATAACCTTTGGTTATAAACGCTCCTCAGGGTGACAAAGGGTTAAATTTCCTCATAGAGTCTCCGAGGTACGAGTGATGCTGCGGAAAACGAAATAATAAGTCGGTTGCTCACATAATATAGCTAAGTAAAGATTGGGAAGTGAGACCACTTTCCAATCTTTACTTGACCATAAAAGAGGGTTTTATTTTTTGATATCAGGGAAAGAAGCTACTACTTTTCCATTCTCATCAAAGAAATCAAGTTTGGCCTGGTTGTTTTTATCTACATAGAACATGGCTTTTGGTTTGCCTTTGTCATCAAATAAAAACAGTCCGTTGTTTTGGTTTCTTGATTTACCTAACATGATACGAGGAGAACCGCCGATCAGTCCTTGTTGTTGGTACAGTTTGAATTTCTCCTGCATGGCATTGGGGTCTTTCTTACCCAGCTCATCCAGTTCTTTCATGATCTCGCCCATCTTTGATTGCGATTCATTCACGGCACGGTCATTGAATACCAGACTGGTGCTTACAGAACGACGATCACCTTCTTTTTGATCTTGTGTGAGTAGTTGCATTACCTGATCTCCATCATACTGATCAAAAGTGAGGGAGAGTCCTGCACTATGGCCTTTTTCCATTTTCTTGCCATCATAAATGAAACCGCCACATTCAATACCATCTTCATTGAAGAATAACATACCTGAATATTTTTTACGCATTTCATTGGTAAGTCTTTTATTGATCTGTTCTTTTCCTGTCGGAAAGCGATCTACATTGGTGATGATCATTTTCACGGTACCATCTTTTTCAACAATATTGATGCGTTCAACATCTATCTCGCTGAATTTTTGGTTGCCGATGTTTTTGAAAGCGAAAGAAACAAGGAAAAGAAAACCTACTGCACAGGCTATAGCAAATGTTCTTAAAAAAACCAGTTCTTTGTTCATAAGGTTGTTTTAGGTGAGTGATCTTATAAAGCTATAGCAGTAATTGTGGTAAAAGGGACATAAAAATATGAATGGTAGATAACTGTCTATGAACAAAGGGTTATCTTACTCGAAATTTTTCAATACACCGTTTATGCCTAAGATAGCGCCCTTTTTCTGTCTTCTTTTTTCGATGAATTCCCTGGTAGGGCAACCCGCTCAACCTAAACTCAAGATCATACCACTCAGCAATCATTTTTACATCTATACCACTTATAACACCTATCAAAACTCACAAGTGCCTGCCAATGGTATGTATGTAGTGACGAAGCAGGGAGTGGTAATGTTTGATACACCTTGGGATACGACGCAGTTTCAGCCTTTGTTGGATAGCATTGAAGCCAGACATCATCAGCCAGTAATCATGGCTTTTGCTACACATTGGCATAGTGATAAAACAGCGGGATTGGAATACTATCGTCAAAAAGGTATTAAAACTTATACTACAACAAAGACAGATGAGCTTAGTAAAAAGAATGGTGCGAAGAGAGCTGCTTTTCTCATGAGTAAAGACACCGTATTTAACGTAGGTGGATATCAGTTTGAAACCTATTATCCCGGTCCGGGTCATACCGATGACAATATTGTGATCTGGTTTCAAAGAGAGAAAGTCTTGTATGGCGGATGTTTAATTAAAGGTGCGTCAGATACCAATCTTGGTTTTTTGGGTGATGGTAATGTGAAGGAATATGTGCATACCTTAAAACGCGTTCAACAAAAATATCTTCAACCCCAACACATCATCGTAGCACACAGCGATTGGAGGGACTTGAATTCTTTGAAGCATTCGATTGAGATGGCAGAGCTTTTACAAAAGGATTAGTTGTTTTTTCTGGCGGCCGCTGTAAGGGGTGAAGGATAAGAAATGATAAATTTTTCTTTTCCCCTCCATACTTATCTCCCCCAACGTACTTTTGCAGCAGCTAAGTATCTGTTATGAAGAAAATTTTGTTGTTGTTGGTGTTGATTCCGGTTCTTTCCTGGTCTCAGAGTAAACGTAAAAAACGTATTGCAGAAGAAAAGGCCAATGCTGCATTGGTCACTGCTTTGAAAAGTCATGTTCAGTACCTGGCTGATGATCAGCTGGAAGGTCGTTTAACGGGTAGTAAAGGGGAGGAACTGGCGATGCAGTACCTCATTCAACAATATCAGCAAATGGGTATCGAAGCCAAAGGTACCAATGGGTATGTGCAGGAGTTTGAGATCAAAGAAGGAAAACAGATTGATGCAGCTACCCGTTTGGTAGTAGACGATCAAACCCTTACTGTTCGCAAAGATTATTTTCCATTGACCTATAGTGCCAATAAAACCATCCAAGGAAAACCCGCACTGGCACTCACAGAAAAAGGCCAGCCCTGGTTTTTTGATCTGAGCGATGTGTTGGAAGACAACCAGAACAATCCTCATTTTGATGTAGAAGGTGCTATCAAACAGCAAGCCAAGCATGCAGCGGGTAAAGGAGCTACGGTTTTGTTTGTATACAATACTTCTTCACGTGTTGACAATATTCAATTCAACAAGAATGATACGGCTGCTGTTTTATCGATTCCGGTGGTGTATATCAATAAAGCTGCGTTTAAAAAATATTTTGCTGATGAATCGGCTAGTTATAGTATCAATGTAACAGTATCCTTATCTGAGAAGAAAAGAAAAGCGAGAAATGTGATTGCTTACCTCAATAACAATGCAGCCAATACGGTTATTATCGGTGCACACTATGATCATCTAGGATACGGAGAAGATAAATCTGCTTTAGATACTTTCCATGCCATTCACAATGGTGCTGATGACAATGCCAGTGGTACCGCGGCTTTGCTGGAACTGGCACGTATGCTGAAAACCAAAGCACCGACCAATAATAATTATCTCTTCATTCATTTCTCCGGTGAAGAACTGGGACTGTTGGGAAGTAAATACTGGTTAGAAAATCCAACGGTGAAAATTACTCCCAACTATATGATCAATATGGATATGGTAGGGCGTTATGATACTTCACATAAATTAACGGTAGGTGGTTATGGTACTTCTCCTGTTTGGGGTGAAGTATGGAAAGGATTGAACTCACCATTGATCGTTAAGTTTGATAGTACCGGTAGTGGTCCGAGTGATCATGCCAGCTTTTATCGCGCTAATATTCCGGTACAGTTCTTTTTCACGGGAAGTCATCCGGATTATCATAAGATCAGCGATGATGCAGACAAGATCAACTATAATGGACAGAAAGACATTGTAAAACTGATTTACAACCTTATTACACTTACAGATAGCAAAGGCAAACTCGCTTTCACTAAAACCACTGAACCTCAAATGGGACAAACGCGCCGCTTCACTGTAAGTCTGGGTGTGATCCCTGATTATGGCTATTCCGGCACGGGTATGCGTATTGATGGTGTGAGTCCGGGTAAGTTGGCAGAGAAAGTGGGTTTACAGGCAGGAGACATTTTATTGCAACTCGGAGAATTTAAGTTCGTAGATGTGATGAGTTATATGCAAGCATTGGGTAAATTTAATCCAGGAGCCAAAGCTAAACTGCGTATCAAAAGAGGAACAGAAGAGAAGGAATACGATATCCAATTCTAAGTGATTCCTCTGCGAAACCTCTGTTATCTCATGTTCTCTGCGGTAAATAAAATTCACCGCAGAGAACATGAGTAAAGGAGTTTTCGCAGAGAAGGTTTTTATAGTGTAGTTTAACATAATCGTTATGGCAACAACTAAACTAAGACTAAACATTGAGGAGCTGAACGAAGATTTCTTCGATGATACGCGCTTGTTGGGGATTACGGCGCCTGTGAAGAATTATCAGTTTTGTTTGCAGCTGAATCATTTATTGGGGTATCATTTCAGGTTGAATCCAACATTGGAAATTCATTTGAGGAGAAAGGAGCGTAGTTATTATTTCAGCATCTATGAATCCAAAGAACCTAATAGTTTCTTGGTGCATTATTTATACCATAACCAGTTTGATGGTGAATACCTGTTACCTGAATTCAAACACATGGATTTTCTCTGGCTCATGAAAGGAGATCTGGTAGACGATGAAAAATGTAACTGGATCAAACAGTCGGTAAAAAATTTAGCAGGTGTACAATTGGTTGCAGAACTTACCAATGAGCAGATCAAGAACAAAGGGAATATGGTCTTTTAAAAACAGAGAAATAAGAAATACGGAACAGAGGAATGTCCAAATAGAGACGAGGGGAAAGTAATCATCATTCAAAATTCATTTTTATCATGTGGAAAGAAGAGAATAATAAGCTGTATAAAAAGTTTCAGTTTCAGAATTTTTCTGAAGCATTTGCTTTTATGACAAGAGTGGCCATTGAGGCTGAGAAGATGAATCATCATCCGTATTGGAGTAATGTCTGGAATACGGTGGAGATCTGGCTGAGTACACATGACGCCGGTGATATTGTAACTGATCTTGATCGCACCCTTGCGCAACGAATCGATAAACTGTGTTGATATGGCTTCGCCCGCTGATCTGGTATTGATGATTCGTCCGGCAGATGCTACTGCCGATCCAAAATTATTGCAACAGTTTGATGCCTTACTTGCTGCTTTCAAAGAGAAGGATATTCAAACAGTGGTATTTGAGCAGGATGCGGCTGATGCTGTAGACGCTATTTTCCCTTCTTGTTGGTTAACCACATTACCTGATGGTACTGTAGCGGTATTACCGATGTATCGAAGAGATAGAAGACAAGAGAAAAGAGATGATGTGCTGGAATACCTGCGTAAATATTTTCTTGTCAATGATATTGAAGACTGGAGTGAATTTGAAGTGGATGGATTTTTTCTCGAAGGCACTGCCAGTATGGTAATGGATCATGAACACAAACTGATTTATGCTTGCTTATCGCAAAGAACCCATACAGCGATGCTGGAGAAATTTGCGGCAGCACATAAATACAAAGCCATTGCTTTTTATGCAACCGATACTTCCGGAAAATTTTTATTGCATACCAATCGTATGTTGTGCTTAGGACCTGATTTTGCTTTGTTGTGTGAAAATGCTTTCGCAGATGATATGGATCTGATGGCAGTGAAGCAATTATTATTATCAACCGGCTATCGCATCATTCCATTCTCACATGATCAGCTGGAAGCATTTATGGGCAATGCTTTCTGTTGTGCCAATGCCAAAGGAGAAACATTTTTATTTCTGTCAGATACAGCTGAATTGACGGTAGAACAAAGTGCTGCGATTAGTGCATCCGCTACTATAGTTACAGTTCCCCTGAATGCGATAGAACAAATGGGTGGAGCAAGTATAAGTTCTATTGTTACACCTGTTTTTATTCCTGTTGCTTAAATGATTGACCACAGATTTTTTATGATCGTTATAATAAACGCAGATATCACAGCGATAATAAATCATAATTGATCATAAAAATCTGCGTTCCATCCTTCGTAATCAAGAATCAGGCAACCACTGTGATCGTCTTTTCAGCCATAGCGATCATCTGACCGATGGGGGTTGTGAAATTTTCAAGTCCATTTTCACGTAAGATATTTTGTACTTGCTCTAATGAATCCGGCGCAACGGCGATGAGGAGTCCGCCATTGGTTTGCGGATCAGGGAGAATGTTGAACGCTTCCATCACATTCACACCGGCACCAAAACCTGTTTTACTGCTGTAGCTGTTCCAGTTGCGATATGTGGCATCAGGAACAATTCTTTGTGCGAGGTATGTTTTAGCAGCTTCAATGATCGGCACTTTTGAATAATAGAGTTCTGCGGAAAGTCCGCTTCCTTCGGCTACTTCAAGTAAGTGTCCCAGCAATCCAAAACCGGTGACATCTGTCATCGCATGTACACCATCGATCTTACCCAATGCAGCCCCTGCTTTATTCAGTTGCATCAATTGTTGGAGTAAAATAGTTTGATCATCGCTGTTGAGTAATTCTTTTTTCTGCGCCGTGGATAAAATACCTACGCCCAAAGGTTTGGTCAGCAATAACAGATCTCCTTCTTGCGCAGTATTGTTTTGCTTCAGGTGTTGTTTGTGTACAAGTCCGTTGACGGATAAACCAAAAATAGGTTCAGGAGAATCGATGCTATGTCCACCTGCAAGAGGTATACCCGCTTCAGCACAAACCGCTCTGGCACCTTCGATCACTTGTTGTGCGAGTTCAGCCGGTAGCTTGTCTACAGGCCATCCTAGAATGGCAATGGCAAGAATGGGTTGTCCGCCCATGGCATACACATCACTGATGGCATTGGCGCCGGCAATTTTTCCGAAAGCGAAAGCATCATCTACGATTGGCATAAAAAAATCAGTAGTACTGATGAGCACCTGATCATTACCCAGATCATAAGCTGCCGCATCATCCTTACTGGCATTGCCCACTAATAGTTGTGGAAACAAAGCCGCAGGTTGATCAGATTTCAAAATCGTATCCAAAACAGCCGGTGCGATCTTACAACCACATCCCGCACCATGCGAAAACTGCGTAAGGCGAATAGAAGTCATGAGGAGAGAATTAGGGTGCAAGTTACGGGGAGTTAGGTGTTAGGCGTTAGGTATTAGGAACAGCAAAAGTAGAAATACATCCTCACCCCTCATGCCTAACTCCTAACACCTTTGTTTCTCACCCCCAACTTACTTCTCCAAAAACAAACCTATCCGCCAGTCCATCTTTTACGAGGAGTTCTCCGGTTTCGTTGACACCGAGGATGGTGCAGGTGAAGCGGGTATTTTGTTTTTTTAGTTGAACAGACTCATTTCTTTTAAACAAACATTGATTGTATTGCTCCAGCAATGTTGCAAAAGGGGTGTTGAATAACATATGGATACGATGCGTAAGGTCTTTACAAAGTTCTTGGGCGAGTTGAATAGGGTCAAAGCTTTTACCGGTGATCTGTTTAAGGGAAACGGGGTTGAGGAGTGCAGGATTAAATACGGTCTGGTTGATATTAATACCTATACCCGCCACCGCCCACTGCCATTGTTGGCTGCGGATCTGGTTTTCGATCAAAATACCTCCTGCCTTTCTGTCACGCCAATAAATATCGTTGGGCCATTTAATACTTGTTTCGTCGCCTGCATATCGACTAAAAAAATCATAACAAGCCAATGCCACCGCAACACTGAGTCTGAATTGCTGCCCTATCATCAATGGATTTGGGTCAATGATGGCGGAAAGAATGATGTTTTGTCCACCCTCGGTCACCCAGGTTTTACCATGTTGTCCCTTACCAGCTGTTTGCTGATGCGCAAAAAAAACTGAACCATGTGTTGCCATATTGTGTTGAATATGGGTCATGGCATAGATGTTGGTACTATCCGTAACGGATAATTCCACGAACGGCTGTCCGATTGGTGTTTTAACGATGTCTGATGGCAAAGAATTACTATTTTTGACGAAGTTACCGATGTCAAAGGTAAGCCGACCGTTCAACACCTGTATTGGGTAGGGTTTAAAGGACCCGGATCATTGTTAAATTTAAATCAACGCTATTATTGGAACCGCTTTCAGTTTTACAGGGCCGCACGAAGAGTTCAGTATCTAGACTCACCAGAAATTCTAAAATTTTCAAGGCTATTATTAAGGCTATTCAGGATAAAAAAGGTGAAAATATCATCAGTCTTGATCTCAGGAAAATTCCGGAAGCTTCAGCTGACTTTTTTGTGGTTTGTCAGGCTTCCAGTACTACGCAGATCAGGGCCATTTGTGATTCGGTAGAAGAAGAAGTGAAAAAGAGTTGTGATGAACATCCTTATAAACATGAAGGCAGACAAGCATTGCAGTGGGTGTTGATTGATTATGTGAACATTGTGGTACATGTGATGCATCCGGATGCCAGAAAGTTTTACAAACTAGAAGAAATGTGGAGTGATGCGGGTTCGCAGATCCATGAATAAATAAAAAAATACAGGATCACTGAATATATCAGATCCTGAATCGTCAATACAGAGAGGAATATGTCACAGGAAAACAAGCAATCTAAAATGGAAAAAGGAGATGGTCAACGTAAGGGACCGAAATTCAATATTTATTGGGTATATGGTATCATCGCTATTGTGCTGATCCTGGCACAGGTCATGAATTTTTCACCCGAACTCAAAGTGATCTCTGAGCAGCAATTCAGAAATGAAATTTTGCTGCCCGGTGATGTACAGAAATTGGACCTGGTGAAAAATAAAGAACAAGTACATGTGTACATCAAACCCGATAGACTTTCCAAAGAGTTTTATGTAAAACAATTCAAAGGACGTTTGTCTGCTGATAAGGTGAAAGGCACTCCGCTTTTTGCTTTTGAAGTGGTTGACTGGAAAGCTTTTGAAGAACGTTTGGATGAATTCTGCAAAGCCAACAATGTTGCGGAGGTTGAACTGCGCGTTGTGAAAGCTCCCGAATGGTTTGGACCATTGTTGAATACTGTATTCACTTTACTAATCATCATTGTTGCATGGATCCTGTTGATGCGTAAGATGGGCGGACCTGCCAGTGGCGGTGGTCCTGGTGGTATCTTCAACATCGGTAAATCAAAAGCAACTTTGTTTGATAAAGGTGCAAAAGTGAATATCACATTTGCTGATGTTGCCGGATTGGATGAAGCGAAAGTGGAAGTGATGGAGATCGTTGACTTCCTCAAGAATCCCAAAAAATATACTTCACTGGGTGGTAAGATTCCGAAAGGTGCATTGCTGGTTGGTCCTCCGGGAACGGGTAAGACCTTATTGGCAAAAGCCATGGCCGGTGAAGCACAGGTTCCTTTCTTTAGCTTGAGTGGTAGTGATTTCGTGGAAATGTTTGTGGGTGTAGGTGCCAGTCGTGTGCGTGACCTGTTCAAACAAGCTAGAGAGAAAGCGCCTTGTATCATCTTTATTGATGAAATCGATGCCATTGGTCGTGCAAGAGGTAGAAATGCCATCATGAGCAATGATGAAAGAGAGAATACCTTGAACCAATTGCTGGTGGAGATGGATGGTTTCGGTGGAGATACCGGTATCATCATCCTGGCAGCTACCAACAGACCGGATGTATTGGATAGTGCGTTGTTGCGTCCGGGTCGTTTCGACAGACAAATTTCCATTGACAGACCGGATGTAAAAGGTCGTGAAGCGATCTTCAAAGTACACTTGGGTCCGATCAAAATATCTGAAACACTGGATCTGCATAAACTGGCGGAACAAACTCCGGGTTTTGCAGGTGCTGATATTGCCAACGTTTGTAATGAAGCAGCTTTGATCGCTGCACGTAAAGGCAAGGAAGCGGTTGATATGAGTGATTTCCAGGATGCGATCGATCGTGTGATCGGTGGATTGGAAAAGAAAAACAAGATCATTGCGCCGCATGAAAAATCAGTGATCGCTTATCACGAAGCAGGACATGCTGTGTGTGGTTGGTTCTTAGAGCATGCGTATCCTTTGTTGAAAGTAACCATCGTTCCAAGAGGTACTGCAGCATTGGGTTATGCGCAATACACACCTACTGAACAATACCTGTACAATACCGATCAGTTGATGGATCAGATCTGTATGACATTGGGTGGTCGCGCTGCTGAGCAGATTTTCTTCGGAAAAATTTCTACCGGTGCTGCCAATGATCTTCAGCAGATCACCAAAATTGCTTACAGCATGGTTACTGCTTATGGTATGAACAGCAAAGTAGGGAATGTGAGCTTCTACGATCCTACACAAGAAAATACGTTCACCAAACCATTCAGTGAAGAAACCGGAAAGATCATTGATGAGGAAGTAAGAGGTATCATTGACGAAGCATACCAGCGTACGATTCGTTTGTTGACAGAGAAAAAAGAGCAAGTTGAAAAACTGGCGAAAGAATTGTTAGACAAAGAAGTACTGCATAAGAGCGATGTGGAAGAACTGATCGGTAAAAGACCTTTTGAAGAAAAGAAAATACTGGAAGTAGAAGAAGTAACTGCTACCGAAGTTGCAACTGAAACAACAGCAACACCGGAAGCCGATACTACTCCTAATACTGATTCAAACGAAACGGTATAATGTCACAATCATCGAGAGATACCATTTTAAAGAAAATAAAACAGGCACTGTCAAAACCGGTGCCTGTTCCCTTTCCCCAACAAACAGATACCTCATCTGTATTTCAGGCATCTACTGAGGAATTGGATGTTTTGTTTGCGGAACATTTCACCAAACTACAAGGGCGTTTTTCTTATTGTGAAAATGAGAAAGAACTGGCTTCACAACTGAACATGCTTTTCATTAAGCGTGAATGGAAAGAGTTGTACTGTAGAGAAGATGAGCTCAGAGAAACGCTGACTCAGGCAGGCTTTCATGCCATGAATGCGCCTGATGTTGCAACTTGTGATGCTTCTATCACCAGTTGCGAATACCTCGTTGCCAGAACAGGTAGTATGGTTTTGTCTAGCGGACAACAAAGCGGAAGAACTGTGAGTGTGTATGCACCGATACATATTTGTATCGCTTACACTGATCAGTTGGTGTATGATATTGATGAAGCTTTGTTATCGTTGCAGAAAGAATACGGTGAGCAATTACCTTCCATGATCACGTTGGCAACGGGTCCGAGCAGAACAGCAGATATTGAAAAAACGCTGGTGGTAGGTGTGCATGGTCCGAAAGAAGTATTTTGTTTTCTTGTACAAAGAAGCAGTTAACGCATATGTCTATAACAGTATTACCCTTGTTTGTATATGGATCACTGAGAAGTGGTTTTCAGCATCCTGCCTATACTTATATCAGTAGATATTTTGAACTGGTAGGTACGGCCAAAGTGAGGGGTGAATTGTATGATATGGGTGATTATCCTGCTGCAGTAGCTTCCCTTGATGATCATTGGATCGTTGGTGAGTTGTATACCATCAAACAGGATACAGAGTTTCCTTGGGCCATAGGTCAGTTAGATGATTATGAAGGTATCAATGGTGAAGCGGATGACCCCGTTTTGTATGGACGTGAAAAGACCACTGTATACCTGAATGATACCACTGTAGAAGCCTGGATCTACTGGTACAAAGGAGACGTGAGTAACAGACCTCGTATTGACTGTGGTGATTTACTCGTGTATATGCAGCAGAAAAATAAACTGTAATTTCACAGATCATTCATGCATCGCTTAGGATGCACAATTGTTATATAACCTGATGCCATCCATCACACCCCAACAAAAAATATATTTCCTTTCAGATTTTCATCTCGGCGCGCCTGATCATGAACAAAGTCTTATTCGTGAGAAAAAGGTCGTGGCTTTTTTGGACAGCATCAAAGACAGTGCTGCGATGATCTTTATTGTGGGTGATATTTTTGATTTCTGGTACGAATACAAACAAGTTGTACCCAAAGGATATGTGCGTTTACTCGGCAAACTTGCTGAACTCACCGATCGTGGTATTCCTATTCATTGTTTTGTAGGCAATCATGATATGTGGATGCGTGGCTATTTTGAAAAAGAACTGAACATCCCTGTATACCATCAGCCTAAAGTATTTGAGTGGAATGGCAAACGATTTTACATTGGTCATGGCGATGGATTAGGACCCGGAGACCATGGTTATAAGTTTTTGAAAAAAATATTCCGCAATCCACTGTGTCAGTGGTTGTTTGGTGTGTTACATCCTACATGGGGAATTGGTTTGGCAAATTATTTCAGCAGAAAGAGTCGTGAAAAAACAGGAACAGCTGATCAACATTTTCTGGGAGAAGAGAATGAATGGCTGATTATTTATTGTAAAGAAATGTTAGAAAAAGAACATTTTGATTTTCTTGTTTTTGGTCATCGACATTATCCCATCGACTTCAAACTCAATGAGAAAAGCCGTTACATCAATCTCGGCGACTGGATCCGCAACTTCACTTATGCAAGCTTTGATGGCACTGATATGCAGTTGCATCAATGGCAGTCTTAATGGTTCTTAGTAAATTGCAGCATGGAAAAATTGTTGCAACAAAAGATACTGGACAATACCATTGAAGCTTATCTCTACGTGTTGGGAACGATCTTGCTGATGCTTGTATTGAAGCGCTTTATTTCCAAGTACCTAGCCAATCAGTTATACAAAGCCATTACCAAGAAGAGAAATCAAACTGCCCGACAATCTTTTTTAGATCTGGTAGCAGGACCGTTGGGGCTTTTTTTGTTTTTATCCATCACCATCATTGCTGTAGATAAGTTGCAGTTTCCAGGTGTATTGGATTTTAAAGTTTACCGTATCACTTCCCGTCAGTTTATTGAATCCATGGCTAGTGGTATTATGGTGATTGTTTTTATTCGGTTGTGTTTGCGAGTGATTGATTTTATAGCGATCATCCTGGAAGAAAAAGCCAATCTAACGGCTGATCAAACCGATAATCAGTTGGTTATTTTTTTCAAAGATTTCTTCAAAGTGATATTGGTGATCATCGGTATTCTTTTAATCATGAAATTCTCTTTCAATAAACCGGTAGGGAATGTTTTAACCGGCTTGAGTATTGTGGGTGCTGCATTGGCATTGGCTACCAGAGAGAGTTTGGAAAATCTCATTGCTTCTTTTATTATCTTCTTTGATAAACCTTTTGCCGTGGGTGATCTGGTGAAAGTGAATGGCTTTACGGGGAATATTGAAAAGATCGGATTGAGGAGTACTCGCATTCGAACAGCGGAAAAAACTTATATCTCTGTACCCAACAAACAGATGGTGGATACGATCGTTGATAATGTGAGTTTACGTACGCAACGCAAAGCAGAGCTTAGAATGGAATTGGATCTGGCAGCTTCTGCATCGCAATTGGAAGCGTTCACAGTTGCAGTCAAACAGATATTGGATAAACCAGATGTACTCAGCACAGTGGTTTTTCTCGCAGAAACCGGAAAGAATGCACATGTGGTAATCATTGAATTTTTCACATCGATGGATCAGTCGATTGAAGCGTTCAATGAATTAAGACAACAGGTGAATCTTGAGATTATTACTTGGTTGGAAGAGCATCAGCTATCATTGGCGGCTGCGAATACAGATGTTACCGTAAGACAAATCCCTTCGTCGTAATTTCAGCCAGAGGGCTAAAAGCTCCTCAGGCTGACAAGACATAGAATAAATAACAATGGTGATGGGTTTTACCCATCACCATTGTTATATGATATAAACGATCGTCACCCTGAGGAGTCTTCCGACGTAAGTCGGAAATGACGACGAAGGGTTAGTTTCCTAAACCCGCTCTTAATTCCAGTAAGAAAGATTTGAATTTAGTAAGTGATTGTACGAGCTGTGCCTGTACATCTGCCTGGTGTTTGTTTTGTTTGAGATAAGTTCTCGCACCTTCAATCGAGAATTTTCGCTGACGCAATAAGAAATAGATCAATTGTAGGTTACGGATATCTTCATATCGGAATAAGCGATCTCCTTTGCGTGTTTTACGAGGTTGAAGAATATCAAATTCATTTTCCCAGTAGCGCAACAAAGAGGTATTCACTTTGAACCATTTGGCTACTTCACTGATGGGATAGTATAATTTTTGTTTCAGTGTTTCTTCATCAGGAATATCAACGAGATCTATTTCCGTATCTATTTCACGAAAAGATTTTCTACCACGTTTGCCCGGTTGTTTGGCAACAGGCTCAGATGCTTTTACTGTAACAGGTGCAGTTTCTTCAACTGCTTTTACCTCTGTGACAATGTTTTTGGGTTTGATCTTAACAACGATGCGTTCATCGGCAAAAACAACGGGGTCTTCTTTTGCAACAGGCGTTTCAGCAACTACAGGTTGTTCTGTTTCTATTACCGGAGCAACAGCAACAGGCTCCGGAATGATCACAGGTTCTGGTTCAGCAACAACAACCGTAGGCTGGGGTTCAGGCATTGGTTCCTGAACAGGTTTTGCTTTCGGTGCTGTTGTTTTTTTGGTAGGTGTACTCACCGGTTCAACAGGCATTCCAAACAGATCGAGTTGCTGCATTTTTTGCATGGCATAAAAGTAAGTCATATGAGTAGCAGGATTTTACGGCGTTTAGTTAAAGTGGAAAAGATGTAAGTATCTTGCGCTCCAATCAATCTCATACAGTATGAAATCGATCCAAACCATCTGTATCTGTGGCGCCGGCACTATGGGAAGTGGCATTGCGCAAGTGAGTGCCCAGTCGGGATACCGTACCATTCAGTTTGATCTGAGTGCAGATATGATCGAAAAAAGTAGAAAGGGAATTGAATCAAGCCTCTCTAAGCTGGCAGAAAAAGGGAAGATCAGTGTGGAAGAAAAACAGGCCATAATCGATCGTATCCTTTTCACTACCCGTGCTGAAGATTGTGTAGCAGATATGATCATTGAAGCGATCATTGAAAAGAAAGAAGCCAAAGTAGGTTTGTTCACGCAACTTGCTGCTTTGAATAGTGATGATACCATTTTAGCGACCAATACTTCCTCTATTCCCGTGAGTGAGATCGCAGCCGAAGTTCCACATCCTGAAAGAGTAGTAGGTATGCACTTTTTCAATCCGGCTCCATTGATGAAACTGGTGGAAGTGATACAAGGAAATGCTACTTCTTCGGAAGTGATGCAACAAACGATCGCCACCAGTCAACAAATGCAAAAGGTACCGGTGGTATGTAAAGATGCTCCTGGCTTTATTGTGAATCGTGTGGCAAGGCATTATTATCTAGAAGCTATGCAATTGGTAGAAAAAGAACAAACTGATATTGCTGTGATCGATGCAGTAATGGAAGCCAGTGGTTTTAAAATGGGTCCATTCAAACTGATGGACTTGATCGGTATGGACATCAATTTTGGTGTGAGCAATATTGTATGGGAAGCATTGGGTAAGCCTAAACGTTTAACACCATCGCCGGTACAAGCGGCTAAAGTAGCTGCGGGTGAATTGGGAAGGAAGACGGGGAAGGGATTTTATAATTATGCGTCATAAATACTGAATGTTGAATACACCGGATTTCATAAACTACTACTAGATAATTTTATCACCCATGCGCGTCGCTATCAACGCTATATTTCTGCAGAACAATCCGATGGAAGGATATGGGCATTATACTGCGGAAGTGTTACGTCGCATGGTGGCGCTGCATCCGGAAGATGAATTTTTATTATTGTATGATCGAGCATGGGAAACACCTTTTATCACAGCTCCCAATGTTCATTCAGTATTGGTACCGCCAGCTGCACGTCACCCTTTGAGTTTCAAATATTGGTATGATGTAAAAGCTACTCGTGCGGTGAAGCGATGGAAAGCCGATGTATGGTTTCAGCCTTATGGTTTTTGTAGTGTAACAAGTAGTGTTCCTCAAGTGCTCATGATTCATGACCTGGCTTTTTTGCATCATCCTGAATACATCAGTTGGTATCAGCGTGCTTATTATCGTTGGTTTACACCAGCTTTTTTACGAAAAGCAAAACAGATCATTACGGTATCTGAATTTTCAAAAACGGATATCATGAAAACGTATCGTACTCCTGAGACAAAAATCAGCGTAATAGGCGGTGCAGTGCGCGAAGGTTTTCAACCCATGGAGTGGGAAGACAAACAAGCAGTGAAAGATGGTTATGCGGATGGCAGGGAATATTTTTTGTTTGTAGGAGGTATTCATCCACGCAAAAATTTACTGAACCTACTCAAAGCTTTCTCACATTTCAAAAAATGGCAACACAGTAATATGAAATTGCTGGTGGCGGGAAGAAAAGCATGGCAATACGATGATCTGCTGCAAAAGATCAAAACCTATAAGTATCGCGAAGATGTGGTGTTGCTGGATTACTTACCTGAAGAACAATTGCAAAGAGTAACGGCCGCCGCATATGCATTGATCTATCCCTCTTGGTTTGAAGGTTTTGGACTACCTATTCTCGAAGCCATGCAATGTGGTGTTCCGGTGGTTTGTTCCAATACCAGCAGTATGCCTGAAGTGGCTGGTGATGCGGCTTTGTTAGTGGATCCATCTGATCCTGATGCCATTGCTAAAGAAATGCTGAGTTTATACCGAAATGAAGGTATCCGCAACGCGTTTATTGCCAAGGGATTGGAAAGGGCTGCACAATTTAGTTGGGATACCACTGCTGCTGCCGTCTATGAATCTTTACGTAAAGCAGTACAGAACGCATAAGCCTTCACTCAGCTGCTGATTAAACCTTATTTTTGCGCCTTATTTTAAAACCTTCGAATTACGTATGCATACTTCAACAATAAACATTGATGTTCATTTGGATGAACAAAAAGTACCACAGTCCATCAACTGGAAAGCGAGTGATAGTACTGCGGATATGACACAACCTGCCAGAGCCATGATGGTGGCTTTCTGGGATGCTGCTGATAAATCGGCTTTACGAATTGATCTGTGGACCAAAGAAATGATGGTGGATGAAATGGCCGACTTCTATTACCAAACCCTGATGGGCATGGCAGATACTTATATGCGTGCTACACAGCAGAAGGAAATGATGGAAGACATGAAAGCTTTCGCCAAAGAATTCTACAAGAAATTCCGCGATTCTCAATTAAAAGAAAACAAATAAAACATACCGCTATGAGTTTAGAAGAAAAAGTAATGACGGGTATGAAAGAAGCGATGAAATCAAAAGATGAAGCGCTTCTGCGTGGCTTGCGTGCGATCAAAGCCGAGATCATCAAAGCCAAAACAGAACCGGGTGCTAACGGACAAATCTCTGCCGAAGGTGAATTGAAACTTTTGCAGAAACTCGTGAAACAAAGAAAAGACTCACTGGAAATATTTCAGCAACAAAACCGTGAAGACCTCGCTAAAAAAGAACAGGAAGAAATAGCGGTGATCGAACAGTTTCTGCCCAAACAACTGGATGCAGATGAACTGAAAACAATCATTGCCGGCATCATTGCCAGCACCGGTGCCGCAGGTCCTCAAGACATGGGCAAAGTGATGGGCGTTGCCTCCAAACAACTCGCCGGCCAAGCAGATGGGAAAACCATTTCTGCGGTGGTGAAGGAGTTGCTGGCGGCAGGATAAATGAGTAGTGAGTAGTCAGTAGTGAGTAACAATGAAGCATTAACATTGAACTACAAGAACTCACTATTCACTACTCACTACTGACTACTCACTATTCACTCATTCACCATGCTCATCGACATCATCTTCCTTCTCTGTATGATTCTTGCCTTGATCAAGGGCTACCGCAATGGATTGATTGTGGCGGTGTTTTCTTTTGTGGCCATTGTAGTAGGTTTAGCGGCAGCGATGAAATTATCAGCCTATGTAGCAGAGAAGCTGGGACAACAAACCAGTATTTCTCAGTCGTGGTTGCCTTTTATTTCTTTCGCGATTGTGATGATTGCAGTGGTGATTTTGGTGAGATTGGGTGCTACAGCGCTTCAGAAAATGGTAGAAATGGTGTTTTTGGGATGGCTGAATAAGATTGCGGGGATGTTATTATATGCAGCCATTTATACATTGGTGTTAAGTGTGGTGTTGTTTTATGCAGAACAACTCCACTTGTTTGATAAAACCACATTGGAGGCTTCCCGTACCTACGATTTCATACAACCTTGGGGGCCTAAAGTGATCGATGGCATTGGAAAAGTGGTTCCTCTTTTTCGGGACATGTTTTCTTCTCTTACCGATTTCTTTGAGGGCGGCACAACTCCTGCCGGTCAGGTGACACAGTAAAAGCATACATTTTTGCTTATAAATCAGTATTTTAGTAAAGATGTGGCACAATCCGGAGCCTGTTTCAAACGTTTCTTATATTGTTAACGGTTTTTCTTTTATTTGTAACGGATATAATGCTTGCATAAGAAATTAACCCCATGAATTACGAGATCAAACATCAGGACAAGTTCAAATACATCGAAGAAGGGGAGGGTGAGCCATTGTTGCTGCTCCATGGATTATTTGGCGCACTCAGCAATTTCAAAGACCTCATTGAATATTTCAAACCCAAATACAAAGTGGTGGTTCCCATGCTGCCCCTTTTTGACCTGGATATTTTTCACACGTCTGTTGGTGGATTAGAAAAGCATGTTCACAAATTCATTGAAATGAGAGGGTATGAAAATATTCATCTCTTAGGGAACTCTTTGGGTGGACATGTGGCGCTGGTGCATATTTTGAAACACCCTGAGAGAATCAAATCATTGACCCTTACGGGTAGCAGTGGGTTGTTTGAAAACGGAATGGGTGATAGTTATCCCAAGCGTGGTGACTATGAATACATCAAAAAGAAAACACAACTTACTTTCTATGATCCGAATACTGCTACCAAAGAATTGGTGGATGAAGTATTTGAAATCACCAATAATAGATTGAAAGTGATCAAGATCATTGCCCTTGCAAAAAGTGCCATCAGAAATAACTTAGGTGAAGAGTTGAACCAAATCCAACAACCTACTTTACTGATTTGGGGAAACAATGATACCATTACTCCTCCTTTTGTAGGGAAGGAATTCAATCGATTGATCCCGAACAGTGAATTGCATTTTGTTGATAAATGTGGTCATGCTCCCATGATGGAAGTGCCGGATGAATTCAATCGTATTCTCGACGGTTTCTTGCAAAAATTAAGTGTTGTTTCACAACCTTCCTAAAGGTTGACGCGTATATTAGTTGAAGAAAGAATTGGATCTATCATGCTCGCGACGCAGCTCATCAATACCGGATTTCCAGCCGTCAACTTGTTTGACAAAGTTTCTTTTGCATTGCAGCTGATGGAAGATTATGATCTTTTACATCTACCTGTACTGAGTGAAGAAAAATTTGCAGGCATCATTGAAAAAGATGAACTACTGGATGCAGATGATGATGGCTTATTGGCTTCTCTAGAACAATCTCTCAAAAAAATATCCATCAAAGGTGAAGAGCATTTCTTGGTTGCGCTGAAGCTCATTGCTGAACATGAACTTACCATACTGCCTGTTGTGAATGAAATGTCCGAATTAGTAGGAAGCATTTCTTCCCGCTCCATGCTGTTACATCTTTCCCGCTTTTTAAGTACAGAGGAAAAAGGCGGTGTGATTGTACTGGAAACCGATAAACGACATTTCTCTTTTGGCGAGATCAGCAGATTGGTGGAAACCAACGATGCCTATATCACACAGCTTAATACCTATCCGGAAAATGATTCGGGACAAATCATTGTTACCATCAAGATCAATAAAGTGGAAGTGTCTGATATTGTAGCCACTTTCCAACGTTATGATTATTCTGTTCGTTATTACTTCGGTGAAGAGCAGTATGCCAACGAGCTGAAAGAAAATTACAATCACTTATTGGCGTACCTGAACATGTAGTACCCAGCCTGCGTCGCATTTTTGTTTCTCCGTTTTCTGTTAAGATGTGAGAAGCTTCTGTCAATTTTCTGCAAATGAGCAGGAGCGCTTCTTACTAACTTGATCTCCTATAAAAATGTCTATGAAAAGAAGAGACTTCATTCATCTATCTGCTGCCACCGGTGCTGTAGTAGGCTTATCTGCCTGTGGCGCCAACCCGGGTTCAGAGAAACAAGCAACTAATTTGGACAAACTGGAACCTATCACTGGTGATGTAAAGCCCATCACTGTTACAGAAAGGCAAGCAAGGATTAAAAAAGCACAACAGTTATTGCTGGAAAATAAAATGCAAGCCTTGATACTGGATGCTGGAACAGGGATGACCTATTTCACCGGTATCAGATGGGGAAGAAGTGAACGAACCATGGTAGCTATTATTCCCGCAAAAGGAGAAGTGTTTTACATCTGTCCGGGTTTTGAAGAGAACCGTTTACGCGAACTCATTAAAATTGGTAAAGAAGTATATGCATGGCAAGAAGATGAAAGCCCGTACCAGCTTATCATTGATTCATTGAAGCATGTGGGTATTGACAATGGGAATCTTGCCATGGAAGAGTCCATTCGCTTTTTTATCATGGACGGTATCCGTAAACTGGCGCCGCAGTTCAATTATGTGAGTGCTGATCCGGTAACAATTCCATGTAGACTGATCAAATCACCTGCTGAATTGGCATTGATGCAGAAAGCTACAGATGTTACCATTGCTGCAATGAAGATCGGTATTGAAAGTTTGCGTGAAGGCATGACACCAAAAGAATTTTCTGAGATCGTTGCTACGGCACAGAACAAACTGGGTGGTAGCAGTGATTTTGCGATGGTGAATTTTGCTGAAGCTTCTGCCTTTCCACATGGAAGTACAAAACCACAATACCTGAAGAAAGGAGATATTGTGTTGATGGATTGTGGCTGTAGGGTAGAAGGGTATTCTTCAGATATCAGCAGAACCATTGTGTTTGGCGCCGCGCCAACACAGCGTCAACAACAAATATGGGATCTAGAAAAAGCTGCTCAAACTGCCGGCTACCAAGCTGCTCAATTGGGTAATACTTGTGAAATGGTGGATGCCGCTGCAAGAAAAGTGATCACAGATGCTGGGTTTGGTCCGGGTTACCAATTACCCGGTTTGCCACATCGTACCGGACATGGTATTGGTATGGATGGACATGAATGGGGCAATATGGTAAAAGGCAATCAGTTGAAAATACAGGTGGGAATGTGTTTCAGTATTGAACCAAATATTTCTATCGTTGGTGAGTTTGGTGTACGACATGAAGACTGTGTGTACATGACTGAGGAAGGTCCGAAATGGTTTTCACAGCCGGCGCTGTCTATACAACAGGCCTTTGTATAAACAGAAGAAGGAGGGATATTGAATCTTGAATGTTGAAGTTGAGATATTCAATATAAAATGAATTAAAAAGCCTGCGCAAACGCAGATTCCCTATTTTTACAAGCTTACTATTGTATAATAGCGGTTCATGCGCAAGAGGTTATTTATTTCTTTTATTGTTTTTCTCGTATCCTCGGGCGCTGTTTTTGCTCAGGATGAGACCGCGCAGGATTCCACCAATAAAACATCTTTAAGTTTGGCTGAAAGGGTTGCCATGCGCAGTGTCTATCAGATTATTGGGGATGTTAAACTCAATGGCAATAAAAAAACCCGCGACTTCATTATCCTAAGAGAGATACCTTTTAAAAAAGGAGATCGGATCCCAGACAATGAATTAGAAAAACTGCTGGAGCTGACGCGACAACAGATCATGAACACTTTGTTATTTGTAGAAGTGAATGTGTATGTGGCAGCTAAAAAAGGAAACGTACTCCTCATCAATGTAGATCTCAAAGAGCGATGGTATTTCTTTCCGATGCCTTATTTCAGATTGGTAGACAGAAATTTCAATCAGTGGTGGGTAGATCAAAAAAGAAGTTTGGACCGTGTGAATTATGGCATCAAATTCATACAAAACAATGCCACAGGGAGAAATGATAACCTGAACATTTGGCTGATCAATGGATATACACAACAGATCACACTCAGGTATGATATTCCTTTTATTGATAAAAAACTCACAAAAGGATTCAACATTGGTTTTGTGAGATCTACTCAAAAAGAAATCAATTACGGAACCGCTAACAATAAGCAACTGTTCAACAGACAAGAATCTGTTGCAAGAAAGTATACCAAATTAGATCTCACTTATTCGTATCGTCCTGATGTCCGGAATCGCCACTATTTCAGGGTTGCGTACAATGATGAGAACTTATCGGATACGATTCTTCAACTCAATCCGAATTACTTTCCGGGCAATGCGACCAGATTCAGGTATATCGACTTTAATTATCAATACAAGTATTACAATGTTGATTATATACCCTATCCCTCTAAAGGATTTCAATTAGAAGCAAATTTGTACAAGAGAGGTGTTACGAAAGCAACTGATCTATGGCAAGCCAGTGTAAGGGCCATCTATGCAAAACCATTTTCCAAGAATACCTTTTTACATATGGAAGGCATAGGCATTGTAAAACTTCCTTATAACGATGTGTTTTTTAACCAACGTTTATTGGGTTATGGATTCACACAAATGCGCGGCTTGGAATACAATGTTATTGATGGCGTAGCAGGGGGTGTTTTAAAAACGGGGTTGCATCATCAGATATTCGGATTTATTCTACGCAATCCATTCCCAAGTAAAACACATGATAAAATTCCGATCCGGTTTTTCCTGAAAGCTTATGGAGACCTCGGTTATGGACATCATACCAACCCTGTTGCATCCAATACGCTGAACAATACCTTGTTACGTACCTGGGGACTGGGTTTGGATATTGTATCGATCTATGATTTTCTCTTTAAAATCGACTACAGCTTCAACCAACTGGGGCGCAATGGCTTATATTTACAGACCAGAAGAGAGTTTTAAGATTCAGTTGCACAAAGGCAGATAGACAGGTCTGTTTGCCAAACACACAAAAGAATACAATGAAAATTGCCATTTATAGCCGGGGTCTTGATTCCGAAATAGGTAATCCTATTCTGATTTTATTGGATGAGCTAGCCCGGTATGAAACACAGGTCTATATTTATCGTCCGTTGATTGAGACGATGCAAATACCACCCCATCTTTCTGAAAAAATGATTCCTTTCAATGGACCTCAAGACTTGAATGAAGAGATCGATTGTTTGATCAGTTTGGGTGGTGATGGTACTATGTTGGATGCGGTGACCATGGTACGTGATTATGGTATTCCCATTCTCGGAATCAATTTCGGCAGATTGGGTTTTTTGGCGAGTATCAGTCCGGAAGAATTAACCAGTGCTGTTGAAGCCTTGATCAATCGCACATTTGTGGTAGATAAACGAACGCTGATACATCTTGATTCCAACGAACCTTTGTTTGGGGATGCGCCTTTTGCTTTGAATGAATTTGCCATTCACAAGCGTGACACTTCTCCCATGATCAAAATACATACTTATCTCAACGGAGAGTTTCTGAATACCTATTGGGCGGATGGATTGATCGTGGCTACGCCTACCGGTTCAACAGGATACAACATGAGTTGTAACGGACCGATCTTGTTTCCTGAATCGGCGAGCTTTGTAATTACACCAGTAGCACCCCATAACCTGAATGTGCGTTCTATCATTGTTCCTGATAACAATATTATTTCCTTTGAAGTGGAAGGCAGGGCTGATATGTTTATCTGTGCACTGGATGCGAGAAGAGAGATTGTAGGTAAAACGGTTCAATTGGCAGTACGAAAAGAACAATTCTCGATCAACCTAGTACGTTTGAATGAAAACAGCTTTTTATCTACCCTCAGAACCAAACTTACCTGGGGCCTGGATAAGAGGAACTAATGATCCCTATCTAAAAACAGTCAACAGGCATCATTTTTGTCAAAATGTATATCTATTGATTTAGACTATTACTATAATCAGAAAACGGAGAGTAAGTGGCATGTAGTGATAGTTCTATGCCAAATACCGTTAAATTAACTTTTATCGTAACAAAATTTGGTGCTATTTTACAAAGGGTAAAGACACAAACGCTATGTTCAAAAAAGCAATCGTATCAGTGTTACTGGCATTGGGTCTACAACAGACACATGCTCAATTGATGGAAAGTTTTATTCATCAGGGAGAAGTGGGTGTGGCTGTTGGAGCTGCGCATTATTTTGGTGACCTGAATCCAAACATCAAAGTGAACAGACCCAAGATTGCTGCAGGTCTTTTCTTTCGTAAACAGATCAGTAATTATATCGGCGTTAGGTTATCAGCGGAATATGCCATGTTGGGTTATTCTGATGTGTATAGTGACAATGCTGCACAACGTAGACGCAACCTGAGTTTTAACAGTAATGTTTGGGAACTGGCAGTGTCGGGTGATTTCAACTTTTTCCGGTTTCAACCCGGTTTTAAAGGGTATCATTACACCCCTTATGTTGGGATTGGGTTGGGAGTTTTTTCGCATGATCCTTATGCTTTTTTGAATGGAGAAAAATACATGCTCCGTCCACTAGGTACTGAAGGTCAGGGGAGTTCCTTATACCCGAATCTGCAGCCTTACAATCCTATTGCCATCAGTATTCCTTTCACCGTGGGTTTCAAATATGCACTCAATGAGCGAATGAATGTATTTGGGGAACTCACCTATCGTTTTACCAATACCGATTATTTGGATGACGTAAGCGGACAATATGCTCCGGATGCTTTTCCTCCTTTGCCGGATGGATCACCTTCCCCAGCCTTTCTTTTACAGGACAGAAGCTATGAAACGGGCACTTCTATTGGTATCAAAGGCCGCCAGCGTGGCAATAGCCCTCAAAAAGATGCTTTTGCCAGCTTCAAAGTAGGGCTTTCATTCAGTTTACAGTCATATAAATGTCCTACCCCCAGGTAAGATTAATGGCTAACCATCGGCTTCACGGGCTGTTATTCCTGATTTTTATGGGAATTAAATCCCTGTAACCCATTGATTTTGTTAATTTCGCAGCCTTAATACCGTAGGGACGACCATGCAGGAAACCTTAATGACACAAATCAATAAAGAACGTCTGCCTAGACATATTGCCGTTATCATGGACGGTAATGGCCGTTGGGCCAAGGAAAAGGGGCAGGACAGACTTTATGGCCACTTTCATGGTGTGGAGAGTGTTAGAAACATTGTGGAAGGTAGTGCTGAATTGGGCATTGGTTATTTGACCTTGTATGCATTCAGTACTGAAAATTGGGATAGACCGGCAAAAGAAGTAGAAGGATTGATGGGGTTATTGGTAGATTCCATTAGAAAAGAAGTACCCACACTTAACAAGAACAATATTCGTTTACATGTGATCGGTGATATGAGTATGCTTCCTGATTTTGCCAGAAACGAATTGAAGGAAGCATTAGATATGACAGCTGCTAATACCGGTCTGAATTTGATATTGGCATTGAGTTACAGCAGCCGATGGGAGTTAACGAATGCAGTCAAACAGATTGGTTTGGATGTAAAAGCCGGGAAGATCGATCCTGAAAACATTAATCAGGATACCATTCAACAATATCTGGCTACCAGTGAATTTCCGGATCCTGAGTTGATGATCCGTACCAGTGGAGAATACCGTATCAGTAACTTTTTATTATACCAATTGGCCTATGCGGAACTGTATTTTACCAATACCCGCTGGCCTGATTTCCGCAAAGAGCATTTATATGAAGCAATTATTGATTTTCAGTCCAGAGAGAGACGATTTGGTAAAACAGGTCAACAAATTCAGGAGGAAAAACAATTAGCTTAATCAAAGCTGTACAACGCAATCACTACGGAGGTTGATTTAACAAAGACTTTTAATAATTCCCGTTAATTTGCCCCGTTTATATAACCCAAAACCATTGAAAAGACTGCTGTTTCAAGTCCAGCCAGTTGAAGAACAAACAGAATCCGGATGCAGAAAGTGTACAAATTTTTAGTCTTGGCTTTAGTATCATCACTGGTAAGTGTAGGAACCTATGCGCAGGAAACTACCAGTAAGGATACTATTATTACTTCCGTGGATGCGGATCTGATCAATCTCTTCAACCAGAGAACTCCCAGAAAATACAAGATATCAGCCATTAAGGTCACAGGTAATAAATTCTTTGATGAAAACCTGCTGATCTCTATTTCCAATATGAATGTAGGTGATGAAGTCACCATCCCGGGTGGTGATGCTTTTTCGAAAGCCATCATGAAACTCTGGGACCAGAAATACTTCAGTGATGTGGAGATCTACATTACGAAACTGGTTGATAAAGAGATCGAGATTGAAATAGCAGTAACAGAACGTCCACGTTTGTCTAACTTCTTTTTCAAAGGCGTACGTAAAGGTGAATCAGAGGACCTGACCGGTAAAGCAGGACTGGTTCGTAACCGTGTGATCACAGAGAACATGAAGATCTCTGCGATTGAAGCCATCAAAAAATACTTCGCAGACAAAGGATACCAGAATGCTAAAGTGCGTATTGATGAACGAGCTGATTCTACCTTTGATAATACTTTGATACTGGATTTCGTGATTGCAAAGGGCCCCAAAGTAAAGATCAATAATATCAATTTCGGTGGTAATACGGTGGATGCAGGTAAGTTGAAAAAACAACTTAAAGGCACCAAAGAAAAATCAAGACTTACCCTCAATCCTTCTTTTGATAGCGGACAGATCGTTACAGTGAAGCGTTATGATTTTGATCAATATTTCCGTGAGAAAGGATTTTTGACGCTTAGCAAGACCAAAAAAGTATTGGATCCTTATGCACGTTTCAAATTGTCTTCTGCTAAATTCAATGTGATCAAATTCCAGGAAGACAAAGAAAGCTTGTTGGATTATTATAACTCTCTTGGACATAGAGATGCAGTGATTGAGAAAGACACGGTTTATTATAACAAAGCCGGTCACCTCAACATTGACATTAAAATGAATGAGGGTCGTAAATATTATTTCGGGAATATTACCTGGAGAGGTAATACCAAATATTCAGACTCTGTTCTTTCTGCGATCATCGGTATCCGTAAAGGAGACATCTATAACCTTGATGTACTGAACAAAAAACTGGGTAAGTCTGCATCACCTGATGGAGGTGATATCAGTGGATTGTATCAGGATGATGGTTATTTGTTCTTCCGTACAGAGCCGATAGAAACGGCTGTTTACAATGATACCATTGACTTTGAAATCAGGATCATTGAAGGTCCACAGGCGACCATTAAAAACATTCGTATCAGTGGTAATGATAGAACCAAAGAGCACGTGATTCGTCGTGAACTGAGAACCATTCCGGGTGAGAAGTTCAGTAGATCGGATCTTATTCGTTCTCAGCGTGAGATCGCACAGTTGAACTATTTCAACCAAGAGAAGATTGGCATCAACCCAATTCCGAATCCGGAAGACGGTACTGTGGATATCAATTATAGTGTAGAAGAAAAATCAAGTGACCAGTTAGAGTTGAGTGCAGGATGGGGTGGTATCATTGGTTTAACGGGTACACTGGGTGTGTCGTTCAATAACTTTTCGATCCGTAATATCTGGAAGAAATCAGCTTGGGATCCGTTGCCAATGGGGGATGGACAAAAACTGAGTTTACGTGTACAGAGTAATGGTAAAGCATTCCGATCTTACAATTTCTCATTTACCGAACCTTGGTTGGGTGGTAAGAAAAGAAATGCGTTGACATTTAGTATTTACAATACCAGATTCGGACAAACTTTTGATCCTAATACGGGATTGTTCAATCCTGATATATCGAAGACCAGTTTTATTTCAACCACCGGTGCTACAGTTAGCTTGGCGAAGCAATTGAAATGGCCGGATGACTTTTTCTCTTTGTCGATTGGATTGAACTTCACACGATATAAGCTGAGTAATTATGCGATCGATCCTGTGAATCTTCCCGGCTTTAATAATGGTAATGTACACAATTTCAATTTCCGTGTTGCATTGCAGCGTTCTTCTGTTGACCAGCCATTGTTCCCACGTTCGGGTTCCAATTTCATGCTGAGTTTGGCAGTAACACCACCGTATTCTTTGATCAATCCAAATATCTCAACCAAAGCCAATCCTTATCGTTGGGTTGAATACCATAAATGGCGTTTCAATGGTGAATGGTTTGTACCACTCGGTCGCCCACATGGTGAAGATAGAAACAAGCAGTTTGTATTAAGGGCCTCTGCGAAATTTGGATTCTTGGGTAGATTCAATCCTGATCTGCAGATCTCTCCATTTGAACGTTTTCAGGTGGGTGACGCGGGATTGAGTAACCAGTTTGCACTGTTAGGTTTTGATATCATCGCTCACCGTGGATATCCTGTATATGATAACTCTAATCCTAAAATCAACCCCGATCAACAGTCGGCCAGACAATATTTTACAATATTTAACAAATACACCATGGAGCTGCGTTATCCGTTAAGCCTCAATCCGAGCAGCACCATTTATGGGCTTGCATTCTATGAGGCTGCGAATGGATGGTATAACATGAAAGATTATAATCCTTTCAAGCTCAGAAGGTCGGTTGGATTGGGTATGCGTTTCTTCTTACCCATGTTCGGTTTACTTGGGTTTGATTATGGCATAGGATTGGATAGGTTCTCACCAAGCGGTCCGTTGAAAGATGCAGCAAGGTTTACCTTTATGCTAGGCTTCGAACCGGAATAGAAACCTGAACAAAAAATTAGTTTATGAAAAAAACCTTACTCATTGCTCTTGTATTGATTGGTACAACCTTTATGGCGCAAGCACAGCAGCGTTATGCAATCATTGATACCAAATACATTCTCGACAAGATACCGGAATACAGAAATGCCGACAAAAAGCTTCAGGAGATCGGAGAACAATGGCAGAAAGAAATTGATGATAAACAGGCTTTACTGGATAAGATGTACAAGAATTATGAGGCTGAGCAATTCATGCTTACAGAAGAATTGAGAAAGAAGCGTGAAGATGAGTTGTTTGTACGTGAAAAAGAGATCCGTGACCTGCAAAAAAAGCGTTTTGGCTATGAGGGCGACCTTTTCAAGGAACGCCAAAGACTGATTAAGCCGGTTCAGGACAGGGTTTATTCAGCCGTTCAGAAAATGGCACTAGCCCGTTCTTACGATTTCGTACTCGATAAAAGTGAAGGAATTACCGTTATATTTGCCGACCCCAAGCTGGATAAAAGTGATGATATCCTAAAAGAACTGGGGATCAAATAAAACTCCTAAAACAAAACAAATATCTCAAAATCCTCTCTACAATGAAGCAATTATTACTTGTGTGTGTGACGGTGGCTAGCTTACTGTTCTCCAACAACGCCCAGTCTCAGGTTAAGATCGGTCACTTCGATGAACAAAGCTTACTGAGCCTGTTCCCCGGTTTAGAACAAACCATGGACTCTGTTATGAACTCTTACCTTAGAGATTCTCTGAATGTAGAATATGCTTACTCTGTTCAAGATTATCAGCGCAGAGACAGCCTGTTTAAGAAAGATTCTGCTACCATGCCTGCGAAAGCAAGAGAAATGGCACTGAGTGATCTGAACAGATTGTATTATAAGATCGCAAACTGGCAACAGTATTCTCAGGAAATGCAACAAGATAAAATGGAACGCTTGCTGGCTCCTTACAGACAACAAATGTTCACTGCTTTACAACAGATCGTTGCAGAACAGAAATATACCTGGGTTTTGAAATCAGAATCATTGTCGCCTTATGTGCAACCGAGTATATTGGACAACCTGACCATTCGAGTTGCCATGAAACTCAATTTGCCATTGAGCAAAGAGATCATGGATGCATGGAAAGCAGCTGGCGGACCTATGCCTGCAGCAACCGGAGCTAAACCAACTACCCCTGCACCTAAGAAAAATTAATTCAATACAGTGAATGATACTCGATCCCGTTCATGATAACATGGACGGGATTTTTATGTCTATATCTTGTTCTAATGATGAGCCGATTGGCATTAACTTCGTAACATGTCTTCTGCGCAGCATCCCATTGGTGTTTTTGATAGTGGTTATGGTGGACTCACCATTCTCAAAGAATTGGTGAATACCTTACCTCAATATGATTATCTCTACATGGGAGACAATGCGCGTGCACCTTATGGTCCACGTTCTTTTGATACCGTGTATCAATACACCTTACAATGTGTGAAATGGTTTTTTGATCAGGGTTGTGAGTTGGTGGTCCTTGCTTGTAATACCGCATCTGCAAAAGCTTTGCGTACGATACAACAAAAAGACCTGGCAGGGATTGATCCTAACAAAAGGGTACTGGGCGTGATCAGACCCACTACTGAAGTAATTGGTCAGTACAGTAAGTCTGGTGCCGTTGGTATTTTAGGAACTACGGGAACAGTTGTGAGTGAAAGTTATCCTATTGAGATCGCTAAGTTCTTTCCTTCTTTAAAAGTGTACCAGGAAGCTTGTCCAATGTGGGTTCCGTTGGTAGAGAACAATGAGTACAATAAACCGGGAGCTGATTATTTTATACAACAGCACCTG
This sequence comes from Brevundimonas vancanneytii, assembly GCA_943368425.1. Taxonomy (GTDB): domain Bacteria; phylum Bacteroidota; class Bacteroidia; order Chitinophagales; family Chitinophagaceae; genus Sediminibacterium; species Sediminibacterium vancanneytii_A. The sequence continues at coordinate 1,298 of CALRLC020000005.1, read as the reverse complement.
GATCGTTTGTTTAAACAATCATCAGCTATTGATACTTTGTTATTGGCTTGCACACATTATCCTTTGCTGATCGATAAGATCAAATTTTTTGCTCCGGCAGGTACTACCATTTTATCACAAGGCAATATTGTAGCAGCCAGTTTGAAGGAGTATTTGGAACGTCATCCTGCAATGGATCAAAGATGTTCTAAACAGGGTACAAGAACTTTTTATACCACCGATTCTGTGGTTGATTTTGATAACCATGCGAGTATCTTTTTCGGTGAAAATCTGCAATCTCGCCATCTTGAACTTTTATAACTGGGCGTTTTTACCACTGAAAATCAATGCTTTAAAATTTATAAAGCGAATATTTGCCAATTTCTGATGGGTTTTCCTTACTTTTGCCGTCCTTTCACAGACAGCAGTATGGTGACTGCCGTAATGAAATGAAACAAAATTATAGGGTTAGTTAAAAAAACGTAATTATGAAACGTACATTTCAACCGCATAAGCGCCGCCGTAAATCTGTTCACGGATTCCGCAAGCGTATGCAAACTGCTAATGGTCGTAAAGTATTGGCTAGTCGCAGAGCGAAAGGACGCAAGAAGCTGACAGTTTCAAGCGAAAAAGGATTAAAATAAATCTTATTCCGATCCATCGGAATAAAGGATGAAAATATAAAGTCCCGCTTTACGGCGGGACTTTTTTAGTTTAGTACCCAGCAAATGAAAGTAAACGGTTATCATAAGAAAGAAAAACTCAAAAGCAGAACGGAATTAAAAGCTGTCTTTAGTACCGGAAAGAGTTTTTCTGTGTTTCCCATCAAAGTGTTCTTTATTGAGAAAGAAACCAACGATGTTTCATTTCCGGTGAGTGCCGGTGTTGGCGTTAGTTCAAGACATTTCAAAAAAGCAGTAGATAGAAACCGTATCAAGAGATTATTGAGAGAAGCATATCGTTTGGAAAAGCAACCTTTGCTTCAAGCAGTGGCATCACAATCAAAGAGTTTTGCTGTGTTCTTTCTCTATCTCGACAAAGAATTACCGGACCATCTATTGATCAGAGAAAAAGTGAGAGAAGGAATAGAAAAACTGATCAAAAAAACAACGAAATAAATAATACACTCACTACTGACTATTCACTATTCACAATTGACCATTCACCTCATGAAGTTCCTCCTTCAACTACTCAGCTACCCCTTCATTCTGTTGATCAGGTTTTATCAGTATGTGATCTCTCCGAATATAGGTCCTAAGTGCAGGTTCACACCTACTTGTTCGCAATATGCAGTAGAGGCATTAAAAAAGCATGGATTG
>CALRLC020000004.1:0-266866 GCA_943368425.1 Brevundimonas vancanneytii | reverse complement strand
TGAGTAGTCAATAGTGAGTAAATTTTTACTCACTATTGACTACTCACTACTCACCCACTTCATGTAAAAAACCGCCTCGCCTTTTTCATCCCTGACGCAAAAAAGACGGGACATTAGCCGTATATCCTTTTATCTGTGCCATGGTCTATCTTTTAGCGTACTTCTTATTACTTTGAATGGATATTTGTTGTCCATTCAACCCGCTATGAAGAAAAGAATAATTGTCTTATTAGGATTCTTATGTGTATGGTCGGCCACCCTCTATGCACAGCAATATCAAATCATTGTAAAAGTAGCAGATGAAAAACAGTTGCCCATTGAAGGGGCTGTTGTAGAGTTGATGGATCAAGGAAAGAGTATTCGATCTGTGATCAGTAAAAAGAATGGGGAAGCTTTGTTGGACAAGATGTCTTCCGGTAGTTATGATATCAAAGCTTCATTTACAGGTTATATGGAGCAACTACTTCCCAAAGTGGTGGTGGCGAAAACGGATGTATATCTGGAAGTGCAATTGAAAGTGAGTGTTTCTGAATTAACACAGGTGGTTGTTCAATCTACCAAACCCTTTATTCAAAGAGAACAAGGCAAACTCATCGTTAATCCCGATGCATCACCCACCAATAGTGGAACAACTGTAGTAGAGTTATTGGAGAAATCTCCAGGAGTAATGATCGATCGTAACAATGGCATCAGCTTACGCAATAAATCCGGTGTACTGGTCTTGATCGATGATAAACCTACTTACCTGCAAGGAGCCGATCTGATCAATCTACTCAACTCCATGAATACTTCGCAAGTAGATAAAATCGAATTGATCACCAATCCATCTGCGAAATATGACGCAGCCGGTAATTCAGGGATCATTAATATCAAAACCAAAAGAAGTAAGCAGATTGGCTTCAATGGTAATATTACATTGGCCGCGGCGTTGGGTTGGTATCCAAGAACCAATCCGTCTTTATTGTTGAACTATCGCTATAATAAATGGAGTCATTATTTTTCTTACGGCTTCAATTACTCGAAGACCAAAACGGACATCTATGCACTAAGGACTTATTTCGATGCTGCTGGTAATCCAACTGCCATTTTGGAACAGCCCACGGTTTTTAATAACAAAGGGTTGAATCATACGGTACGATATGGAACTGAATATGCTGCAACAGATAAACTTAGTTTTGTTTTTTCTTTCTCCGGTTCATTGATCAATCGAAAGGGAAGGAATACTGCAAAAGCAGATTGGTTAACGCCACAAGGTGTGATTGATTCCTCTGTTTCAACTATAGCCAATTCAGAAAACAAGTTTACAACCGGAACCATTGGTATTGGCAGCAGACATAAACTTTCAAAAACAACACAATTAAACATTGATGTAGATGCTGCCCGTTATGATCTGAGTAATGAACAATTATTTCGTAGTGATAGAACCGGTAGTATGGGTTATACTGAATCTACACAAGGGTTCATTCCATCGTTGATCAATATTGTATCGATGACAGCCAATTATTCTGCTGATCTCAGTAAGCAAGCTAAGCTTGAGGCAGGTGTGAAAACCTCAAAGATCGACACAGATAATGATGCGGCTTACAGTATGAGTATCAACAATGCACCATGGAAACCTAATTATGGCATGAGCAATCATTTTTTGTATTCAGAAAAGATCCATGCTGCTTATGGTATGTTTGAGCAGAAGTTGAAAAAGATCACTCTGCAAGCTGGATTACGTTATGAGTACACTTCTTATGATGCCAATCAGTTAGGGAATGTGGTAGTAAAAGATTCTTCTTTTAGCAGAAATTATAACGGGTTCTTCCCTTCAGGTTTTATTACTTACGAAGCAGATTCTATCAATACATTTTCATTGTCTGTGGGTAGACGCATTGATCGTCCTTCTTTTCAGCGATTGAATCCGTTTGTAAACATCATTAACAAGTACACTTTGGAAAGAGGCAATCCTTTTTTCAGACCGCAGTTTACTTGGAACTTTGAATTATCACATCAGTATAAGCAACTGTTGCATACCACTATTTCTTATTCATTGATCAGAGATTATTTCTCGCAATTGTTTCTAACAGATCCGGATGGTTCATTGGTGTATACACAGGGTAATGTGGGAAGGATGCACAACTTTACTTTCTCAAGTATGCTCACCACAAAGCCAGCCAGATGGTGGTCGCTGAATACAGAAGCGATCTACACTTATAAGAAATTGATCGGTTATGTATGGAATAATTATCGTTCTGATATTTCACAGTTGACCATCAACATGAACAACCAGTTTCGTATCAGTAAAAAGATTACCGGTGAATTATCTGGAACCTATACAGGTCGCTCACGTAATGATTTGCAGGAACTGTTGTATCCATTCGGTCAATTAAACGCCGGACTCTCTATGCCGGTGATGAAGAATAGTGGTACACTACGTTGCTCTATCCGAGACATCTTCCGTACTTTTTGGATGGAAGGGATGACTGATTTTCTAAATGCAGATGAATATTTTATTCTCCGAAGAGACAGCAGGGTATTTACTGTTTCCTTCACTTATCGTTTTGGAAAAACAGGTAAAGCAGCTAAGCAGAAAGCTGCAACGGATGAGATGCGTAGAGTAGAGCTGTAGAAATAGGAAATAAGAAACATGAAATAAGGAATGAGAAAGCAAGACAGGTTCTTCACTTTCTCATTCCTTATTTCTCATTTCATGTTTCTTATTTTTTGTTTTCTCACCCCCAAACATCCGGATGCTTCGCAAAATAGGGAAGTGCAAAACAGCCGGATATGCCTGTGATGATTTCAATACCTAAAGTCAACCCACGTGCACTAGCAGGAAGTTGTTCACCTGTAGGCATCATGTTAGGTCCAAGTGGAATGAAGGCAACGATCGTTACCAAACAAATGCAAAGTAATGTGTAGAAGATCGCTCCTTTTTTTAGGTATTCAACCATTGCAGCATAAACGATGCCGGCAGCCACTAAAGTTGGGATCGTAAAGTAAATGATAGAGTTGATGTTGACCCACTCCGCAAATTCATAACCGGTTATTTTACGGTAGATCAGATCAAAAGCAAGATTGATGACGGTGGTGCCGATACCTACAAATAATCCACCCAAGATGCCACGTGTGGCCATAGAGTATTGGTACGGTGAAGTTCCTGTTTCCATATCGATTGGTTTTGTTGATTGAATCTTGTTTCAAAACACTATAGCGATTGGAAAATGCCTGGCGATGATAAAACCTGTTGTTGATTAAATTTCGGAATAATAAATGAGATATCCAATAGGGGATATCTCATTTATTATTGTCTATGCTAAAACTGGAAATAAATGAAAGAGCCACTGCTCTCTTGACTTAATATTAACAAAATGAGCATGGCCGACCATACAATACCTAGCAACCATGCAGGCATTTTTGCAGCAGCTTGCAACACACTGGTATTGCGCATACGCCAGTGAAACAATACCATCAAGATAATAACGATCGCAACAACTAGTACATCAAGAGATGGCAGTACAGCTATACTGTCTTTAACAGTTGAAAACATGGATAGTAGTAGTCGCCATGCAGATGTAAAATCAGGTGCACGGAAAAATACCCAGGTCACATTTACCAGAAAGAATACAAACATGGCTTTCATGAATCCCCATGATATACTTTTCTTTTGGTCGGATAATACTGCTGTAGCATTTTCATCCAGACTGCTTTTCTTCGTCATATCCTGAATCAATTTCTCGACACATAGGTATAAACCATGCAGGGCTCCCCAGACTACGAATGTCCAGTTAGCGCCATGCCATAAACCACCCAGTAGCATGGTGATCATTAAATTGATATAAGTTCGGAATATACCTTTTCTGTTTCCGCCCAAAGGGATGTATAAATAATCGCGCAACCAAGCCGACAATGTGATATGCCATCTTCGCCAGAAATCAGAAAAGCCAGTTGCGGCGTAAGGGTACTTAAAGTTTTCAGGTAATGTAAAGCCCATACAAGCAGCTACACCGATGGCACAAGTAGAATAGCCTGCAAAATCGAAAAAGATCTGACCGGAAAATGCAAGTACACCGAGCCATGCATCGAGTGTATGTAATGACTTTTGTGCACCGAATACGGTATCAGCAGGTGAGGCCAGCATACCATCAGCTAGTACTACTTTCATGAATAAGCCTAACGATAAAAGAAACAAGCCTTCATAGATCTGCTGTGCTGTTGCTTTTTTTGGCGATTCAAATTGAGGAGCCAATTGTGGCGGACGAACGATAGGTCCGGCAACAAGATGCGGAAAGAAAGTAACAAACAGTGAAAAGTCAAGAAGTGATTTCACCGGCTTACTTTCTTTTTTATACATGTCAATCGTATAACAAAGTGTAGTGAACGTATAAAAAGAAATACCAGCAGGAAGAATGATATTAGGTTTGGCAGGATGGTAATCCATGCCCAGTGCATTTACAACGGTTACAAAATTTTCGAGTAGGAAGGCTCCGTATTTGAAAAAACAAAGCATACCTAGATTACCGATCAGACTAACTACCAGTAATAATTTCTTTTTGGCTTTATTCTCTTGCGTATATAAAGCGCGGCCTACAAAAAAGTCAACAACAGTAGATAGCCATAGCAATAATATAAAAGGCGGATTCCATGCTGCATAAAAAAGATAACTGCCCAGTAACAAAATAATCTTTCTGGATTTCCATGAGATGGGAAGATTATACAGTCCCATCATCACAAGAAAGAAAACAATGAATGTATATGAATTGAAAACCATAAAATAATAGTTGGGTGGTGGTAATTAATTGCTTTTTGTTTTGTTAGGGAAACTCCATCCCTTTTCTGTTTCAAGAACTTTCACCAAACTTTTTGTGTAAGTAATGGCATCAGTTGGTGAAAGATGGGAGTCTTCCGGACAAATCAACTGTTGTTCAGGGTAATCCATAAAGTGAATACCCGGAACACCTGTCATGCTGAGTATTCTGTTCCAGAAATGTTCTCTTGGAAAAATCTGTTGTTCAATCTGGAGGAATACACCACTTGAAGGTGTTCTTACAAAAATCACTTTGCCACCTCTTGCTGTAATTTTTTGTACATCTTGTTGTATCACTTGAAATAAGGAGTCGATGGATTGTTGTGTGGGAGGAGGTTGTTTCGCTCCCATTTTGCTATAATAAGACCAGATATTTTTTACACTATCCTGAATAGACACTTCCTTTAAAAATTTATCTGACATTTTATTTTGACGATCAAAATTGATTCTTCCAAAATCAATAGGGAACAGCGGTTCTTTTTCCATTCCCGCACGAGATGGGATGTCTATTCGTTTTAAAAGTGCTTTGGTAGAAAAATAATCACGTTCCAAAAAAACAAACTGTGATTCTAAAACCTTATTTACACGAAAACTAAACCATTGTGCCGGGGTCATATTTTTATAGTAATCAAGTCCTTTCTTGGCCAATCGTGAATCTTCCGGATTAGCTGAAAACATGAGCATCTCTGTTACATCGATCAGTAATTTTCCTTTGAATGAATTGTCATTCGCCAGATCATTCAATATCGGCATGGGGGAAGTGCCTTCAAAGGCAAGTTGAATAGCATCTTCGCCAGTTAATGATCTCCATGTTTCAATATCAAGATCATATTTATTCCTTGAAGAACCGATTAACACAGTAGCACGATCTTGTTCTTTGGTGACAAGTGAACGTTTATGGGTCCATAATTCAGGACCATCATCATAAGAGATGCCGATGCCGGTTGATCTTAAATAGGTTTCCCAGAAAATTAAAAAGAGAAGAACGATCCCGCATGCCAATAGTAAGGCATTACGCAAAGGCGTGTGTTTCATATTGTTTTAGGGTTATAGTGAACACCTTGCTTCTTCATGAAGCAGGTGTTTAAATGTTATTCATTCAACACACAGATCTTACACTAACAAAACAAAGTAGAGGGAATAATTGATTTCTGCAACTATTACAGGAATATTTTTATTGAATAGAGGAATAAATCCATCGAGACATCTAAGCAAGCACAACCCTTTCTACAATTTTTGGAAAGTGTGTATGTTCCAGCTGATGAATCTTTTGTGCTAATGTCTCAGGAGTATCTTCCTTGGTAACTTCACAACGTGCTTGAAAAATGGTTTCTCCTTCATCGAAATGTTCGTTGACATAATGAATGGTGATGCCACTTTCTTTTTCACCCGCATTGATCACAGCTTCATGTACATGCATGCCATACATTCCTTTACCACCATATTTAGGTAATAATGCAGGATGAATATTGATGATGCGATTTGGGTAAGCCTGAATCAGTGCGGCGGGAACTTTCCATAAGAAACCTGCTAACACAATGAAATCAATTTCACCTCGGTGTTTGATTTCATCTACATAAGCATTGCCCCGAAAGAATTTTTCTTTTTCGATCATCAATACCGGGATCTGATGTGATGCTGCTATCTGAATCACTCCGGCCCCCGGTTTATTACATACAATGAGTGCAACCTGAATATGTGGTTGGTGGTTCAAATGCTCAATGATCTTAGCCGCATTACTCCCCGCACCAGAGGCGAAAATGGCAATGCGTTTGATATCGGATGACAGATGTCGGATGTCGGATGTCGAATTTTGATTTTGTCCATGGTCCATGGTCCATGGTCCATGGACTTCCCTATCACCTTTCCCTTTTTCCTTTTCACTTCCTCTCCCCCCCGAGATCCTCTTCCACATTTTCGCCAGATATTTTTTAAAAAAAGGGAATTGCCCCATAGGAATACTTACTGTCAATACACAAATTGGCCAAATAATGGTGACCATGATGATGTAAACGATATAATAAAGTAGTCCCTTATCCAATGAAGTGAAGGACATGAGCTTCTTTCCGGTATAACCACAAAGACTTCCTCCGAGGGCGAAGGTGGAGAAAACAAGGATGAAGCTGGGCCAGGTAAGCTTCCATTTTTCTTTCAGGCGACGAAACATGCGCCAAAAATGCGATAAAAAGAGGAGGAAACTTTCAGTTTTAGTTTTTTTTACCACTGAGTGCACAGAAGGACGCAGAATATTTTTCTTCTTTCAGTGTTCTTCTGTGTCTTCAGTCGTATTTCAAATATGTGCGGTAAAGCATGACATTCATTTTGTCTGAAATGCATCAATCCGCTGAAACACAAGCCAGATAAGGATAAAAAAAATTCTACAAGGTTTGGTTTTTGTCAGCATCCTGTCATATTTTTGCAGCCGTTCACGGATATTTTTCCACACCAAGAACCACGTTTGTGTATATGATATCTTTTAGACGCATAACCAAGACCTGCCTGCTCAGTGCACTCCTTTTCTTGGGTTTTTCAACAGTGAATACAGTATCGGCGCAAGACGGTAAAGCCCTCTTTACTACTAACTGTGCATCCTGTCACCAGGTACATAAGCCTTCAACCGGTCCGGCTCTGGCTGGCGTGGAAGATCGCTGGCCTAATAAGGCTAATTTGTATTCCTGGATCAGGAACAGTGCCGCTTTCCTGAAAACAGGTGATAAGTACGCGAATGACCTGTACAATCAGTGGAATAAAACTGCGATGAACCAGTTCCCTAATCTGACTGATGAGGAAATTGGCGCAATCATTACGTATATCAATTCAGTTCCTGCTCCAGGTGCTGCCGCCGCCGCTGGTGGTGCCGCAGACCCAAATGCAGCAGCAGCGGCTGAAAGTGATAATACCTTGTTATTTGGTATCCTCACCCTAATCTTGGCTGTGGTTGCGTTGATCTTATTGCAAGTGAACGCAAACCTGAAAAAATTAGCTGATGAGCGTGAAGGTCACAGTCCGATCGAGCCGGTTCCTTTCTGGAGAAATAAGAGTTACATCGCTATGATCACTGTGATTTTGTTCGTAGTAGGTGGTTACCTGACTTCAAAAGGCGCAATGGCATTGGGTCGTAGCAAAGATTATCAACCCGAACAGCCTATTTATTATTCGCATAAAGTACACGCAGGTATCAATCAGATCAACTGTCAGTATTGCCATACCGGTGTATATCAGGGTAAACAAGCTACCATCCCTTCTGTGAATGTTTGTATGAACTGTCACATGTCTATCAATGAGTACAATGGTGAGAAAATGTACACTGAAGATGGAGAAGAGATCAATGGTACAGCAGAAATTCAAAAATTATACAAATACGCAGGCTTTGAGCCCGGTAAAACTTGGGATCCTTCAAAAGCAAAACCAATCGAATGGGTTCGCATCCACAACCTGCCTGATCACGTTTATTTCAACCACTCTCAGCACGTAAAAGCTGGTAAAGTGGAGTGTCAGACCTGTCATGGTGAGATTCAAAAAATGGGTGAAGTAAAGCAATTCAGCGATCTGAGCATGGGCTGGTGTATCAACTGTCACCGCGAAACACAAGTACAGTTTAAAGACAACGGTTTCTATAGCATTTATGAGAAATACCATCAGGATCTGAAGAGCGGAAAAATGGATAGCACCAAAGGTGTTACTGTGGAAGCGATTGGTGGTACTGAATGTCAGAAATGTCACTATTAATCGTTCTGTATAAGGCAGAATAGAACTCAATTAGAATTAAGATTTAGATATTGTACCGAAAGAAAGTTAGGATGAGAGGATAACGATCATTCGAATTTTCATCCCGACTTGGTCGGGACAAATTTTCAAACTAATACAATGGAAAAAAAGTACTGGCAAAGTTTTGGAGAGCTGAATCAGTCTGAGGCTTACAATAAAGAAGTGAAAGACGAATTCAAGGAAGAGTTGCCTTTTGTAGGTGATGAAAGCAAGAGTTTCCTGGAAACAGCTGCTCCGCGCAGAGACTTTCTGAAGTACCTGGGTTTTAGTACTGCTGCTGCTGCCGTAGCTGCTAGTTGTGAAATGCCCGTAAAGAAAGCCATTCCTTTTGCTAATAAGCCGGAAGATATCGTTCCCGGTATCTCTAATTACTATGCAACCACTTACGTACAAGATGGTGATGTAGTAAGCGTTTTGGCGAAAGTACGTGATGGTCGTCCTATTAAAATTGAAGGTAATGACCTAAGTCCGATCACTAAAGGTGGTACTTCTGCCCGTGTTCAGGCTTCTGTGTTAGACCTCTATGATACTGCTCGTTTGCGTTTTCCTACCATCGATGGTAAAGAAGTAACATTCGAAGCAATCGATAAGGCCGTAGCCGCTGCAATGGGTGGTAATGTAGTGATCTTAACCAGCACTATTACATCTCCTTCAATCAAAGCTATTGTTGCTGAATTTCTTGCTAAGAACCCGGGTAGCCGTCACGTAACATACGATGCTGTTTCTTACAGTGCGATGCTGCAAGCCAATGAAGCTACTTATGGCGTTCGTGGTATTCCTTCTTATCATTTTGAGAATGCAAAAGCGATCGTGAGTCTGGGTGCTGATTTTCTCGGTACTTGGTTGAGTCCGGTAGAATTCTCTAAACAATATGCTACCGGCAAAAAGATCGACGAGAAGAACCCAAGTATGAGCAAGCATATTCATTTTGAATCTGTAGCTTCTCTGACCGGTTCTAATGCCGATGAAAAATATTTACACCGTCCATCTGAAACAGGTGCTATTGCTGCTGCTTTATTAAGTGCAGTGAATGGTCAGGGTGTAACCGGTATCAGTGATGCAAAACTGAAAGCGGGTATAGAAAAAGCTGCGAAAGCGCTGAATGAAAATAAAGGTGCTGCATTGGTAGTAGCAGGTAGCAATGATGTGAATGTTCAGATCATTGTGAATGCGATCAACAACGCAATCGGTGCCGGTGGAACTACCATCAACTGGGGTGTTATGAATCACCAGCGTGCAGGTGTAGATGCTGATTTTGTGAGATTGGTGGAAGACATGAATGCAGGAATTGTAAATACTTTATTGGTTTATGGTGCAAACCCTGCTTACACTTGGTTCGATGCTGAGAAATTCAAAGCCGGACTGAAAAAAGTAAGAACTACCGTTTCTTTTGCTTCTAAAATGGATGAGACTGCTGAACTGTGTAAGTTCGTAGTACCTGATCATCATTACTTAGAAAGCTGGGGTGATGCAGAAGCAAAAACCGGTCATTTCTCTTTTATCCAACCTACGATTTATCCTTTATTCAAAACACGTCAGTGGCAAGATAGCCTGCTGAAATGGAGTGGTAGTACATCTGATTATCTCGCTTACTTGAAGAATTTCTGGAGCGCTAAATTGGGCGGACAAACCGGTTGGGATAAAGCTCTTCAGGATGGTGTGATCAGCATTGGTGAATCAGCAACTAAACCCGGTTCTTTCAATGGCGCTGCAGTAGGTGCTGCTGTTACAGCTGCTACTTCTGGTAAGAAGGGCGGTAAGTATGAGTTGGTGCTGTATGAAAAAGTAGGTATCGGTGCCGGACAAGGTGCTTCTAACCCATGGTTACAAGAATTGCCTGATCCTGTTACACGTGCTACTTGGGACAACTATGTAATTGTTTCTCCTGCATTAGCGAGAACTATTTTAGATATTGATCTGAACAATGGTGGACAAGCGGATGCCTATGAAGTAAATCCTCCAAAGAAAGTCGTGAAAGTAGTTGCCAATGGCAAAGAAATTTCACTGCCTGTATTGATCATTCCTGGTACACATCCTGATACCATCGGTATCGCTGTAGGATATGGCCGTAGCAATAATATTGGTAAAGCAGCTGCTGGTGTTGGACAAAATGCCTTCCCTCTGGCAAGCATTAGCAATGGTGTAGTAAGTTTTAGCAATAGCAGTGTTGAGATCACTGTAACAGGAGAAAAATATCCGGTTGCATTGACGCAAACACACAATCGTTATGATACCACTCAAGGTAATCGTACCGAGGTAATGAAAGAATTGACACTGGCTGATTATAAAAAACATCCAACAGAAATCCGTGAAGAGCGTGATCATGAATTGAAGCCTTGGGGTGGATTAGAGAAGTTTGAAAGTCAGGGTACTATCTATCCTGTGTTCGACAGACCAGGTATTAAATGGGGCATGAGCGTAGACTTGAATACATGTACCGGTTGTGGTGCTTGTGTGGTGGCTTGTAATGCGGAGAACAATGTTTCTGTAGTAGGTAAGCCTGAAGTATTACGCGGACATGAAATGCATTGGTTACGTATCGACCGTTACTATAGCGGTGATATGGATAATCCAAACGTAGTATTCCAGCCGTTGATGTGTCAGCACTGTGATAACGCTCCTTGTGAGAACGTTTGTCCGGTAGCTGCTACAAACCACAGTTCTGAAGGTATCAACCAAATGACTTATAACCGTTGTATCGGTACCAGATATTGTGCGAACAACTGTCCGTATAAAGTACGTCGCTTTAACTGGTCAGATTACACAGGATCAGACAGCTTTGCAAATAACCAGGAAGGTATTGTGAATGATGTGGTGCTGAACATGAACGATGATCTTACTCGCATGGTACTGAACCCGGATGTAACTGTACGTTCACGTGGTGTGATCGAAAAATGTTCATTCTGCGTACAGCGTTTACAAGAGAGCAAGTTGAAAGCGAAGAAAGAAAGCAGACCATTGGTAGACAGCGATATCAAAGTAGCATGTCAGCAGGCATGTCCTACCAACGCTATCACTTTTGGTAATGCCAATGATAAACATAGCGCCATCACGATGGTGAGAACCGAGAATCCGAATCGTCAGTTCTATGTATTAGAGCAACTGCACGTATTACCGGGTGTTACTTACTTAGCGAAAGTGCGTAACACAGAATCGGCTCATGGTGAAGGAAAGCATGAAACTAAAAAAGAAGCAGAACACGCATAGTAGTGATTAGTGAGTAGTCAGCAGTGAGTAACATTTAATAACTCACTATTCACTACTCACTATTGACTCAAAAGATCTAAAATAACTATGGACCATCGACCATGGCCCATGGACCAAAATAAGACCAGATGCATTTAAAGTACGAATCACAGCTTAGAGAACCGTTGGTGTACGGTGACAAAACTTACCATCAGGTAACTGAAGACATCGTTAAGCCTATTGAAGCCAAGCCTACCAGATTATGGTACATCGGTTTTTATATCTCTGTAGCCCTTTTGTTGTTTGGTGTATACAGCGTTTATCGTGAGGTAACTTACGGTATTGGACAGTGGAACCTTAATAAGACCATCGGATGGGGTTGGGATATCACCAACTTCGTATGGTGGGTAGGTATCGGTCACGCAGGTACACTGATCTCAGCGATCTTGTTATTGTTCCGTCAGGGCTGGAGAACAGGTGTGAACCGTGCTGCGGAAGCGATGACCATCTTCGCCGTAATGTGTGCCGGTCAGTTTCCGATCTTCCACATGGGTCGTGTATGGATGGCGTTCTTCGTACTCCCTTATCCAAATACCCGTGGTCCTTTGTGGGTGAACTTCAACTCACCACTCTTATGGGACGTATTTGCGATCTCTACTTACTTTACTGTGTCTCTTTTATTCTGGTATTCCGGTTTGATTCCCGACTTTGCAACTGTTCGCGATCGTGCTTTCACAAAACTGCGTAAGCGTTTGTATGGTATTGCATCTTTCGGTTGGACAGGTTCTACTAAACACTGGCAGCGTCATGAAAGTCTTTCACTGGTATTGGCCGGTTTGAGTACACCACTAGTATTGTCAGTACACACCATCGTATCTTTTGACTTCGCAACTTCAGTAATTCCTGGTTGGCATACCACGATCTTCCCACCTTACTTCGTTGCGGGTGCGATCTTCTCAGGATTTGCGATGGTACAAACACTAATGGTGATTGTTCGTAAAGTGTTCGGAATGGAAGACTACATCACCATGGGTCACATCGAAGCGATGAACAAGGTGATCGTATTAACAGGTTCTATTGTGGGTGTTGCCTACCTCACTGAGTTATTCATGGGTTGGTACAGCCAAAACAAATATGAAGGTTACACATTCTGGTATAGCCGTGCTTACCTGTTCAGTCCATATGGATGGAGCTATTGGGGTATGATGGCATGTAACGTATTGAGTCCGCAGATTTTCTGGTTCCGCAAAATGAGAAGAAATCTGTTCGTGACCTTCTTCATGAGTATCATCGTAAACATCGGTATGTGGTTTGAACGTTTTGTGATCATCGTTACTTCATTGTATCGTGATTACTTGCCATCAAGTTGGTCTGTATACTATAGCCCAACTATCTGGGAGATCGGTTTCTATGCCGGTACATTCGGATTGTTCTTTACCTGCTTCTTCCTCTTCGCGAAATACTTCCCGGTAATTGCGATCGCAGAGATCAAGTATGTATTGAAAACAACCGGTGAAGGTTATAAGAATAAGATGGGCAATATTGAAGAGCAGAAACTGGAAGAGTTTGTGCATGAGCAAGCTCATCACTAAAAGGTGAATGGTGAGAAGTGAAAAGTGAGGCGAATGATTTTTATAAAGGCCTTGTAAAAAAGGCAAGAAATAAAAGCTAGCGGCTAGCAGCTAAAAGCTAAAAGCAAAAAAAATGGCAAAAAAGAAATTCGTAGTAGGCTGTTTTGATGATGAAGCAGTATTGTTTCCTGCGGTGAAGAAAGTTCGTACGTCGGGTTACAAGATCCATGATGTATACACACCGTTTGCGGTACATGGATTGGATCATGCGCTGGGATTGAGAGAAACCAGTTTGCATACTGCAGGTTTCATCTATGGTATCACCGGTACAACAACAGCATTGAGTTGTATCAGTTGGATCTTTACCCGCGACTGGCCTTTGAACATTGGTGGTAAACCACATTTTGCATTACCTGCATGGGTTCCTATCATGTTCGAGTTGACGGTATTGTTTGCTGCGGTAGGAATGGTACTGACTTTCTGCTACCTGTGTCAACTGGCTCCTTTTGTGAAGAAACATCATTTCCATCCCCGCGCAACAGATGATCTGTTTGTGATGGTGATTGAGTGTACCGATAAAACCAACACAGATGATCTGAAAGCATTTCTTACCAGCAATGGTGCGGTTGAAACAGATGTTCAGGTTGCTGAAGATGGTTGGTGGTTAGGTCGTTACGACAAAGACGAAATGCCGTTTGAAAACAAAGAAATCGTTGCTGCTTAATTTTTGAATAAGAAAGAAGATGAAGAAATTACTGATCATAGCTCTTGCTGCCACTGCAACTACCATCGTAGCATGTAGTGATGTTAAGCGTACGCCGGGTACCATTTATATGCCTGATATGGCTTATAGCCGTGCCTACGAGTCTTATGCAGATTATAGCAATCTGACTGAGAAAGGAATTCATTACACAGCAATGCCTGTTGAAGGTACTATGCCAAGAGGTGCTGAATTGCCTTTTCATATTGCAAAAGATGCTCCCGGTGACACCACTAATTACAACGCATCAAAAGCAGTACCCAATCCTATTGATACAATGAGTGAAGTTGAGACCATCGAAGCTGAGCGTTTGTATCAAATCAACTGTGGTATTTGCCATGGTAATAAATTAGATGGTAACGGTCCATTGTATAAAGATGGTAATGGTCCATATGCTGCAAAACCTGCAACATTGGTAGGAGATGCGAAATATGAAGCAATGCCTGATGGACAAATGTTCTACTCCGTAGCTTATGGTAAGAACATGATGGGTTCTTATGCATCTCAGTTAAGCCGTAAGCAACGCTGGATGGTGATCAAGTACATCAAGAACAAACAAAAAGAAGCAAAAGCAGCTGCCTCAACAACAACTGCCGCGAAATAAAAATTGATTTCAAATAGCTCCGGACTTTAGTTCGGAAGAATGATTAAAAGAATAAAAATGGCATCTATCAAAACGCAATTTGAGATACCCGGAAAAATGAAAACATGGTCTTACGCCTTGATCGGTGTAGGTCTTGTAGCGCTGATCGCCGGACTTGTGATCAAAGGTTTCAGTTCTGATGAACATGAGCAAACCATTTTCTGGGGTACACTGATGTACAATACCATTTTCTGGACACTGGTTTGTAATGCGAGCATGTTCTTTATCTGCGTTACTACCATGGCGATGGGTGGATGGCAGCAGTCATTCCGTCGTATTCCTGAAGCGATTTCTACCATGGTACCTATTTTCGGTGCCATCACGTTTGCAGTTTTGATTTATGTTGTTGTTGGACATAAACACCATATCTATCATTGGTTAGATAGTGAAGCAGTTGCCAATGACCCAATCCTGAAAGGGAAAGCCGGATTCTTGAATCCTGTATTCTTTATCGTTTGGACTACATTGACCATCGGTCTTTGGAGCATCTTAGGATGGAGAATGCGTCAGTTAAGCAGTGAAGCAGATGAAGCTCCAATGGATGCAGAAAAAGGCGCAAGCTTTATCTGGAGAAATACAGTTCGTGCTGCATTATTCACTGTATGGTTTGCATTAACAGTTGGTTCTACCGTTCCTTGGTTATGGATGATGAGTATCGATGCACACTGGTACTCTACGATGTATAGCTGGTATACTTTTGCAAGTTCATTTGTATCCGGTATGTCATTGGTTGCGCTTTGGGTGATTTACCTGAAGAACAAAGGATACCTAGAATTAACTTCTCAGGAGCACTTACACGATATTGGAAAATTCATGTTTGCATTCTCTATTTTCTGGACCTACTTATGGTTCTCACAGTACATGCTGATTTGGTATGCAAACATTCCTGAAGAAACTGTTTACTTCAAACACAGAGTACAAGGTCCATACAAAGGAATCTTCTTCCTGAACCTGATCATCAACTTCTTGTGTCCTTTGTTGATCCTGATGAAACGCTCAGCGAAGAGAAATTACACACTTGTAACTTTTATGGCAGTATTGATCATCTTTGGGCATTGGATCGATTTTTACCAGATGGTGATGGGTAGTTTGTCTAAAGAACATGTGACTTTAGGTTGGTTAGATTTTGGAATTCTGAGCTTGTTTGTAGGTATGATGATCTTGGGTGTAGGTAAAGCACTGACTAAAAAACCGTTGGTTCCGAAATATCATCCTTTCTTAAAAGAGAGCGTGATTCACCAGGTATAATTGGAATTTGTCTAAAACGATAATGACCAAGAAAATTTGAAAAATTGAAAATTTGGTTGCCTCCGGCGTATCAAATTGATTTAATACTGATAGCATTATGACAATGTTTTTAACAGCAGCCGTAATCGTACTGATTTTCGTAGTAATCTTCCAGATCGCGAAAGCAAGTGAATATGTTTCAGTACTGAAAGGAGAAGAAGTTAGCCGTAAGCAGAATAATAAGATCAACGGATTCCTGATGATCGGTTTTCTGGTATTGGGTCTGATTGGTGTATGGTATTGTAATGAACTGTACTATGGAAAGACCTTATTGGTTCAGGATGCTGCCAGTGTGGAAGGTGCACGTGTGGACTCTATGTTATGGGTTACATTAGCTGTTACTGGTATCGTATTCATTATTACCCAGATCATTCTTTTCTGGTTTGCTTATAAATATCAGGAGAGTGATACACGTAAAGTATTCTTCTTCCCTCACAACAATAAATTGGAAATTATCTGGACTGTAATCCCTGCGATTGCATTAACAGTATTGGTTGTGATCGGTTTGCGTAACTGGTTCCTCTTTACAGGCGAACCTCCTCAAAATGCGATGGTAGTAGAAGTTACCGGAAAGCAATTTGGTTGGATTTACCGTTATCCGGGTAAAGATGGTTCTTTCGGTAAAAAATATTACAAGAATATTGATAATGCCTCTAATAGCCTTGGTTTGATTTGGGAAGATGAATTAGCGCATGATGATGTTGTAATGGAACAAACCATGTACCTCGTAAAAGGTAAGCCTGTTAAATTGATCATTGGTTCAAGAGATGTGATTCATGATGTTGGTCTGTCTCATTTCCGTATGAAGATGGATGCTGTTCCGGGTATACCAACTACCATGTGGTTTACTCCGAAATATACTACCAAAGAAATGAAGGAAATGACGGGTAATCCTGATTTCCAATATGAAATCAGCTGTGATCAAATGTGTGGAAACGGTCACTATTCAATGAAGGGAGTGATTGAAGTAGTAGAACAGGAAGAATATGATGCATGGATGGTGAAACAAAAACCATACTATGTACAGCAGTTCCCTGAGAAAGATCCTGCTGCTCCAAAGCCGGCTACTGACAGTGTAAAGACAGCTTCTGTGAAG
The DNA here is from genome assembly GCA_943368425.1 of Brevundimonas vancanneytii. Taxonomy (GTDB): domain Bacteria; phylum Bacteroidota; class Bacteroidia; order Chitinophagales; family Chitinophagaceae; genus Sediminibacterium; species Sediminibacterium vancanneytii_A. Next base: position 249,763 of record CALRLC020000004.1, on the reverse strand, counting down.
CCTGTTGAAGCAGCTAAGAAAGCAGTAGCCAAATTGTAAAACATTGTTCAACCGTAATAGCGATCGGTTGTTATCATTGATAGAAATTTTAAAAGACGATTATGAGTAACGAAGCAGTAGTGCATGCACATGGAGCGGTGACCACACACGAGGGTCATGGCGATCATCATCATGAGCATCACCATCATGAGACTTTCATCACGAAGTATGTGTTTAGTCAGGATCATAAAATGATCGCTAAACAGTTTCTGATCACCGGTATGGTTTGGGCTGTATTGGGTGGTTTGATGAGTGTTCTCTTCCGTTTGCAGCTGGGTTATCCTGATGCTACTTTCCCTTGGTTAGAAGATATTCTGGGTAAATGGGCCAAAGGCGGTCGTATTACTCCTGAAGCTTACTATGCTTTGGTTACAACACACGGTACCGTTCTGGTATTCTTCGTATTGACTGCCGGTTTGAGTGGTACATTCGCCAACTTCTTGATTCCTCTGCAAGTGGGTGCACGTGATATGGCATCTCCTTTCATGAACATGTTGAGCTACTGGTTCTTCTTTGCAGCTAGTATTGTGATGTTGTCTTCTATGTTTGTAGAGACAGGTCCTTTCAGCGGCGGTTGGACAGCTTATCCTCCATTAAGTGCTTTAGGTGATGCGTCACCGGGTTCTAAGATTGGTATGGATATGTGGTTGATTTCAATGGCATTGTTCGTTGTATCATCCTTATTAGGTGGTTTGAACTATATCGCTACAGTATTGAATATGCGTACAAAGGGTATGAGCATGACTCGTATGCCATTGACCATTTGGGCATTGTTCTTCACTGCAGTATTAGGTGTATTGTCTTTCCCTGTATTATTCTCTGGTTTTATTCTGTTGATCTTCGACAGAAACTTCGGAACCAGTTTCTATCTGTCAGATATTTTCATCAACGGTGTAGGAGCATTGCCTAATGAAGGCGGTAGCGCTATCCTTTACCAGCACTTGTTCTGGTTCTTAGGACACCCTGAAGTATATATCATCTTGTTACCTGCCATGGGTATGGTATCAGAGATCCTTTCAGTGAACTCACGTAAACCAATCTTCGGGTACATGGCCATGATCGGATCATTGTTCGCCATCGCTATTCTTGCATTCTTGGTATGGGCGCACCACATGTTCGTAACAGGATTGAATCCTTTCTTAGGCTCCATCTTCGTACTCTTGACATTGTTGATCGCTGTACCATCAGCCATCAAAGTGTTCAACTGGTTAACAACATTGTGGAGAGGGAATATTCGTTTTACTCCGGGTATGATGTTCGCGATCGGATTTGTGAGCTTATTTATCTCAGGTGGTTTAACAGGTATTTGGTTAGGTAACTCAGCATTGGATATTCACCTGCACGATACATATTTCGTAATCGCACACTTCCACATTGTAATGGGTGTAGCTTCTATGTTCGGTATGTTCGCAGGTATCTACCACTGGTTCCCTAAAATGTATGGTCGTTATCTGAATAATACCATGGGTTATATCCACTTCTGGGTAACCATCGCAGGTGCTTACCTGATCTTCTGGCCAATGCACTATGAAGGTCTGGCAGGTATGCCACGTCGTTATTACGATTACAGCATCTGGGAAAGCTTCAAGCAATTTGCTGAGCTGAACAGATTCATTAGTACAGTAGCAATGATTGTATTCGCTGTACAGTTATTGTTCTTGTTCAACTTCTTCTATTCTATTTTCAAAGGAAGAAAAGTGACGACATTGAATCCATGGGGTGCTACCACTTTGGAATGGACAACACCTATCAAGCCGGGTCACGGTAACTGGGTTGGTGAAATTCCTGAAGTACACCGTTGGGCGTATGATTACGGTAAGGATGGCAAAGAATTCATTGCACAGACGACACCGGTGGGAGCAGATGAAAGTCATCATTAAAAGATCAGTCACCTGCATCATTTGAATAATCGCAGGTTACCAATATTGACAATGCTCCCGTTCATCGGGAGCATTGTTTTTAAGATTCAAAGCACGGATATCAGTAAGCGGAAGAGGAGATAGAAGAGTAAGAAATTGATATTGCCTTTACAAGATACCCTTAAGATACATGACAGCAGATACAACAGATTCCGCTTCGTTTTCAATGGCGGCCAAAGTGAAAGATTACTTTCAGCTCATTAAGTTCACATTGAGCTTTACGGTAGTTTTCTCCTGTGTGGTCTGCTATCTGCTGGCTCCTAAAGTAGTGGAGTATGATCTGGGTATGATCGTAGTTCTTTTTATTGCAGGTATGTTAGTGACCGGAAGTGCTAACGCTATCAATCAAGCCGTAGAAAAAGATACAGATGCCATGATGAAGCGAACAGGAAAAAGACCTGTTGCGAACGGCAGAATGAAACAGCAGGAAGCTTACTTGTTTGCATTAATAGCAGGCTTGTTGGGTGTTGCGATGATGTGGTACTTTTTCAATCTTTCTTCCGCGTTATTGTCTGCATTCAGTTTGTTTCTCTATGCGTATATCTATACGCCACTGAAGAAGATCAATTCAATAGCAGTATTGGTAGGAGCGTTTCCCGGTGCATTACCTTGTTTGATCGGATGGGTAGCAGGAAATGATGATTTTGGTGCCGGTGGTTGGATCTTATTCGGGATACAATTTCTTTGGCAGTTCCCACATTTCTGGGCCATTGCCTGGGTAGCTCACAGCGATTACAGTAAGGCAGGGTTCAAACTATTGCCTTCAGATCTGGGGCCTACCAAATTTACTGCCTTACAAGCAGTGATGTACTCAGTGTTAATGATACCTGTAGGTATCTTGCCATATTATTTTGGATTGACAGGCGAAACAAGTATGTGGATACTCATTGCTGCCAACCTATTCATGGTAGTGCAAAGTATCAGATTATATAAAGACATGGACGTAAAAGCAGCCAGACGAGTGATGTTCAGCAGTTATATTTATCTGCCGATTGTATTGCTTGCTTTGCTGGCGGATAAAATAAAATAGTGAGTAGTGAATAGTCAGTAGTGAGTGCTTTTCTGCTCACTACTGACTACTTACTATTCATCATTCACAAAAAAACTGAGATGATGACAAGTGTGACAACAAACGAACCAAAAAGAATTCACCCGCATAAATTCACCATGTGGGTGGCGATGGGAAGTATTGTGATGGCTTTTGCCGGATTAACAAGTGCTTACATTGTAAAAAAGAACCAGAGTAGCTGGCTGGAATTTGATCTTCCGATTGTATTCTGGTATTCAACAGTGGTGATACTGGTGAGTAGCTTAACCATGCACCTGGCTACCAAAGCCTTTAAGGCCAGAGAAATGGGGCGTTACCGTACATTAATGACCGTAACGGCAGCTTTAGGGCTTTTATTCATTATTCTGCAATACCTGGGTTTCAATGACCTTGAAGCAAGAGGTATTGCATTGGTAGGCCCCAAAAGCAATTCAGCTGCCTCTTTTCTTTTCGTGATCACCGGCTTGCATATGGTGCATGTATTAGGCGGAGTAATCGCTTTACTGGTGATGTTTATTCGTGCATACAGTAGCAAAGTGAAGTCGTACAGTGCTATTCCGGTGGAAGTAGCGGGCACTTACTGGCACTTTGTGGACATACTTTGGATCTATCTATTGATCTTTTATAACTGGATCGGATAGTTCAAGAAAAAGTTAGGGTTTATTCACCTTTTTTGAACAACAGCCAATATTTTTGTAACGAAATTTTTAGAACGATCATGGCAACGACAACAACTGCAACAACAACCAAATTGTGGGGTGGAGGAAAGAGTCCCTTCAATGTGGAGTATGGTAAACTGATGATGTGGTATTTCCTCATGAGTGATGCCTTCACATTTGGAGCTTTCCTGATCTCTTATGGCACCATCCGTTTCTCAACCAATGGATGGCCTGACCCGAATGAGGTCTTTAAAAGTTTCCCTTTTGCACCGGAAGGAGTGAATGCACCGTTGGTGTTCGTTAGTATCATGACTTTTATCCTGATCATCAGTTCTGTAACCATGGTATTAGCCGTGCATGCCGGACATAACATGGATAAAAAAGGTGTGGTGAAAAACCTGATCTGGACCATTATCGGTGGTTTGGCATTCTTGGGTTGTCAGGCCTGGGAGTGGACACACCTACATCATGAAGGTGCATGGTGGGGTAGCAATCCATTCTTGAACGCTGATGGAACTGCTTCTTCAACCAACTTTACCAACTACTTCTTTACCATTACCGGTTTCCATGGCTTCCACGTATTTTCAGGGGTAGTCATCAACATCGTGATGTTGATCATGACACTGATGGATAAATTCGAACAGCGTGGACATTACCTGATGATTGAAAAAGCAGGATTGTACTGGCACTTTGTAGATCTGGTTTGGGTATTCGTGTTCACTTGTTTTTATCTGGTTTAATCAACTATTCATTCATTTAATTAAGATATTGATATGTCACATTCAGTAGGTCACGAAGAAACACATGGCGGCGGTACCAGTGAGATCAAAAAAGTTACGATCATCCTCTCTGTTTTAACCATTATTGAATTAGCTCTTGGTTTCTGGATGATTGGTATGGAGAATAAAGGGTTGGTTCTTGCCATCAAAGGTGCCATCATCATTCTGATGTTAGCAAAAGCATTTTATATCGTTGGATATTTTATGCACCTGAAACATGAGATCAAAAACCTGATCATGACGATCGTGGTTCCTTTGGCATTGTTCATTTGGTTCATCATTGCTTTCCTTGCAGATGGTAATTCTTTCAGAAATTTGCGTAACACTTACGATCCTTATTTCAAAGAACAAAGCACCATCAAAGTAGAGAAGAAAGAACATGGATCGCATGGTGCTGCAGCTGGCGCTCACGCTGATTCTACTCATAAGAGTGAAGGTGCGGTGGAAAACAAACACTAAGAGATACTTGTTATAACCTTATTACTGTTCAAACCATCGCTGTTTTGGCGATGGTTTTTTTATACTGTTGAATTATGAATAAGAAAGCAATATTGGGGTTGATGGTTGCGGTGTTCATTCCCATTCTTTGTTACCTGATCCTCAAATATGCCAGTGAAACGGCGGTAGATATGCCACGCAAATATTTACTGGATACCGTAGTCACAAAGGTTGAGAAAGGTAAGATGATCACAGATAGCATCTGGCACAAGACATCTAACATTACTTTGCAGAATCAACTGGGTGAAACTGTGAGCCTGTATGATAAACAAGGAAAGATCATGGTCGTTGATTTCTTCTTCACCAGTTGTAGAAGCATTTGCCCGGGACTCACTAGAAACATGTCAAAGCTTCAACAGTCGTTTTTGAAAGGCGGGAATGTTCGAAATAAAATCGACACTTCGATTGTTCAGTTCGTTTCATTTACAGTTGATCCTGAACATGATTCTGTATCGGTATTAAAAGACTATGCGGATCGTTTCGGCGTGAATCATGATAATTGGTGGATGCTAACGGGAAGCAAGGATTCTATTTATCGTTTTGCATACGAAGAACTCAAAGTAGATAAGTTCAGTGAAGAACCGATGAGTCCTGATTTTGTGCATACTACGAGATTTGTGTTGTTAGATAAAGATCGTTATGTAAGAGGCTATTACAACGGGCTTGATTCTACTTCTCTTTCCAAGCTGGCTCGTGATATTGGATTTTTGATGCTGGAAAAAGACAAGAAGAAAAAGAGTACAGTATTCATGCAGATCATAGACTTGAGTTGGTTATGGCTGATCATTGTATTGGCGGTTATTTTCTTTGTTCTCTATATGCGTAATCGTAGAAAAATCAATGGGTAATCAACTTTATGTGTAATTCTGTGTTTTCAGTGGCAATAAATTAAATAGTATGCTAGAACCCACACTCCCCAAAAACGACAAACAAGCCCGCTGGCTAATCGGTATATTCTCAATTGTAGTATTCACGGCTGTAGTAGTATTGGGTCGTGTTAAACTAGATATAGGTGTCAATTTTGATGTACATGTTTTTGCGAAGATCAATGCATTCATCAATGCCTCTATTGCTGTTTTATTGGTAGCGGCATTGGTTGCAGTAAAACAAAAAAGCTATGCATTACATAAGCGATTAATGATGCTGGCCTTATTACTTTCAGTAGCCTTTCTCGTTTCCTACATAGCACACCACTTATTAGCAGGGGAAGCGAAATTCGGAGATGCTGACCATGATGGATTGGTAAGCGAGGCAGAAAAATTAGCAGTGGGGAGTATGCGAATGGTCTACTACATCATTCTGATCACCCATATCTTTTTAGCAGCTATTATTCTACCCTTTATTCTATTCACTGCTTACAGAGGACTTACAGGAGAATATGCACAACACAAAAAAATTGCAAAGATCACTTGGCCATTATGGTTCTATGTTGCAGTAACAGGTCCGGTGGTGTATTGGATGATTAGTCCTTATTACTCTTAAGTCTTGAGCCACAAGCTGCACGCTTCAAGCTACAAGTGATTGATCCGCAACAGTAATGTTTGACAAATACCTTGTAGCTTGAAGCGTGAAGCTTGTAGCTATTGCCTCACAGCCCGATTTCAATCGCTGGATCCCAAAATTTTTTTTCAAAGTCAACGATCATATCATCCTTCACTTTGATCTTTTCTTTGGCTAATAATTCTTCCATCAATGTAGGTGTTGCAAAATGAGCTTTACCACTTAGCATACCATTTCTGTTAGCAACACGATGAGCGGGTACTTTTGGCTTTACATGAAAAGAACCATTCATTGCCCAGCCTACCATTCTAGCACTCATTTTGGTGCCCAAGAAGGCTGCAATAGCGCCATAAGATGTTACACGACCTTTAGGTATTTGACGTACTACATCATATACTTGCTCAAAGAAGGAAACATCTTTACTGCCGGATGGTAATACAGTCCTTGGCTTTTCACTTGATTTTTTGGGAGGCACCTGTAAGAAATTTAGATAGGCAATTTACGCTTTTGGCTCTGTAGCTTTTTGTTTTTGGGCCAATAGATCTGAACGTTTGGGTTCAGGTACAGATTCATATTCAAATGGACAATGTCTACACCCATGTCCACAGCAATAGCCCTTACTGATATGGTAAGCTTCTGTGAACACCACATAACCATGTTCATCATAGTAAAAATCTTTACCCTCTATCAGCGGTCGATTCATGCAAGTGTTGTTTTAAAATGTCATCAGTCGCTAATGCCATTTCTTTGTCCAATCTAAAACATAGGTAGTGAATTCGATTACTTTGTGCAATGTCTAGGCCCTCATAATGCGTTTTGATACACAATTCAGGTTTGATCTGGGTTTGGGCATACACATTGTCTGATTGTTCTACCAACTCAAGTCCATAAAGTTGGATCACCAATAAAGTAAATTGATAGAGATCAGGGCTGTCTGTCTTCAAATGAACCAATCCGCCGGGCGATAAAATCTGCTGATATAATCTGAGAAATTTAGGATGGGTCAGTCTTTTCTTTGCTCTTGAGATACGTAATTGTGGATCTGGGAAAGTGATCCATATTTCCGATACTTCTCCGGGTTGAAAATACTGTGTAATCTTATCCATATGTGAACGGATAAAAGCTACATGTTTCAATCCCTCATCTAAGGCAGTTTTAGCCCCACGCCAGATACGATTGCCTTTGATATCGATACCAATAAAATTTCGATCAGGATACATGCGTCCGAGCCCAACAGCATATTCTCCTTTACCGCAGGCTAACTCAAGCGTAATGGCATGATTATTCTTAAAAAAATCCTTCCATTTTCCTTGCATCCCTTCAGGATACTCCAACACATTATCAAAGCCCTTGATCGCTTCAAAACGTATCAACTTTTTCTGTCCCATTCGGGCAAAAGTAGTAAAACGGAGGAATAGAGAATAATGAATATCGAATGTCGAATCATGAAGTCAATTCGACATTCGATATTCATTAGTCATCATTACAACAACCCTTTCCCCGCCACAGCCTTCAACACCCTTCTTTCAGGTTCAATGGCCAGAAGTGGGGTGGCTTGGGATATGGCTTCTTGAAAATCTCTCAGACTTTGCGACTGTTGATGGCTTTCAGGAGAATCCCATAGTTCGGTCACCAGAATATGATCACTGTTCTCTGTGTCTTGATTGATAATGTAGAGATGACAGCCATGTACATAAGCGATCTTGTTATACAAACGGGTTAGAATGTTCAATAAGGTATTACCTTTTGATGTTTGGGTAATAAAACGGGTTTGCAGGGTGTAATGCTCCATGGGTTGGTTAATTTGAAAGAAGACACGCAATAATGAGGCCACGAAGCCTGATTTATGTGAAAAAAGGTTTAAAAAATCGGAATTAACAATGGGAAACCTTCTGTTGGCAATATTCGTATCTATAATATAATAGCTGCATTATGAAAACGCAAATAGCATTAGTCATATTTATATTTCTCTTACTGGTTGGTTGCCAGCAACGTTATGAGCTACCTGAATCGGTTGTGAATGATACGATTGCTGTCCCTGTAACACCTCCATCTTCCACTAGCGGATTTACAAAATATGTGATTGCAAAGGGACAACATTACCCTAATAATGATTCAAATACCATTGTTATCGTGAAAACCGGGGAATTAAAGTTTATTGCAAGGTTTGATAGTAGCGCGATTTATACAACCGCCAATCCTAATAATCAGGCAGATATCAATAAACTATATGGTTTTTCAGACAATAATGCTTTTCATCATTTTTTTAGTGCTCGATTTGGATGGAATTGGTATCAGAACGCTTTGCATCTATGGGCTTATAATTATAATGATAGTACTCGCGAGTTTAAAGATTTGGAAACCATTGCTATTGGGAAAGATCACAATTGTAGTATCAAGGTGCAGGGAAATCAATATATTTTCACACTCAATGGTAAATCTACAGCGGTAAAACGAACTTCGCCCACCGTTATGGGGGAAGGCTATAAACTCTTTCCTTATTTCGGCGGCGACGAAACAGCTCCCCATGATGTAACGATCTGGATTAAGGAGTTACAATAATCATGGTTCAAGATGATTGATATTAATTGAACATTCTATAAAGTATAAATAATAGTAGAATAGAAGATAAAGAAAATGCCCCGGAATGACTTCCGAGGCATTTAGCTGTAGGGGGAGGGATCGAACCTCCACGAGGCAGTTAGCTATAGCGCAAAGTTCAGTGGTCGACCCTGGTCGTACCAACGTTGCCGTTGGTACGGCTCTACACTACGTTTGTCCTGTTATCCTCACCCCCGAGACAAGAGGGCATGTCTGCCGAAAAATTTCATCACCCCACAGTATTTAAGAGCTTTGTCATTGTTTGACAGCACAATATTAATACAAACAACCTATTCGTTGTATAAATTTCAATAAATAATTTTAAAATATAGATATTATTCAATAATTTTGATTTTATATTGAATTTAATCTAAAAACAAGTCATAAAATGTCTGCCAAATTAAATCTTGACAAACTAGACTACCAGATCATACAGGAAATGATGGAGAATGCAGAGATCTCTTATGCCGATCTTGGTAAGAAACTCTTTGTATCAGGCGGTACCATTCATGTAAGGATCAAAAAACTCGAAGAACTAAAGGTAGTGAAAGGTAAAAAATTATCTATAGACCTCAAATCTCTAGGTTATGATGTTATTGCCTTCATCGGGGTATATCTTGAAAAAAGCTCGTTGTATGATACCGTCGCCAAAGAGTTGAAAAAAATACCTCAAATTGTTCGTTTGAATTATACTACTGGTAACTATAGCATGTTCGCGGAGATCGTTTGTAAGGATATTCAAGAGCTACGTTATGTATTACATGATGAACTGCAAAAAATCAAAGGCATCGAAAGAACAGAAACTTTTATTTCATTAGAGGAAAGTCTGGATAGGAATGTAGTGGTATTACCTTCAGGTAGTTAAGTTAAATCAGTTTTAAATTGTATTTTCAAAAACTATGAACACATCCGGTTTACATATGGCTAACACTGTTCAGGTATTACAAAAGAATATGCGATTTATTTTTTTATTTACACTTTTTGCAATGATCATCGCATTGGCAACAGTCATGTTAGTGCCCCAATATTTTCGCTCAAGTGCCGGCATTATTGCAGCCAATCCTCAACTGACTGATAAATCACGATTGTTCAATGAAAATATTCAAGGACTATATTCATACTTTGGCTCCGGAGATGACCTGGATCGAATCATAGGAATAGCTGATATGGATACCACCTACAAACAACTCATCCATCAGTTTGATCTTATCCAATACTACAAACTTCAAGGCGACTCATTTCCACTACTTCAACGAAAAGCAGTTTTAAAACTTAAAAAGGATATTTCTTTTCAACGTACAGACCAAGGGCAATTGCGAATTATCTGTTGGACAAAAGACAGTCGGTTATCTGCGAATATCATCAATGCATTGATTGCAATTGTACAACGTAAGCTGGAATCTATTTGGTTGGACAATTATCAGCAAGCTGTTTCCAAGCTCCATACTTCTATTGTTGCTACAGAACAACAATATGCTGCATTAAGTGACAGCATCGCTAAAGTATCTTCTGCACAACAGGTTTTATTACAAAAACATTTGGAGACATTATTGGATGAATTATCTAAATATCGAAAGACAGCCGCCTCCTTTAAATTGATGGGTGAAACCGTACCTCCTGCACTTTATGTTGTAGAAGAAGCGGTACCATCAGCCAAAGCCGAACGACCTGATAAACTTAGTGCTGTATTGATTTCCGGACTGGCAGGCTTTTTCTTTTCGATACTTTTCTTGCTATTGAAAGACAGAAGATCTTAATTGTTGTATGCTGATGCGTATCCGACATAATGGTTTTTTGATAACTGCATCACTACTTTTTGTATTGGCGATCATCTTTTCTGTAGTATGGAATGATCAACGCTTATTATTGATTCCATTTGGATTCTTGCTGATTCCATTTGTAACTCAATTCATTATTCATTCAGCTAAGCAATTATTTTGGTTGCTGCTGTTTTTGCTTCCTTTATCAACAGAGATCAATATCACAACTTCCTTAGGACTCGATTTTCCTGATGAACCTCTTATGATGCTGCTTTCTGGAATGACTTTATTGCATTGGTGGCACCAACCTCGGTCATTTCCAGAAATGGTGTGGAGACATCCATTGTTTTTCTTACTAGTCATTCATCTACTTTGGATAGCAATTACTTGTTTTTATTCTGAACAACCCATTCTTTCCATAAAGTTTTTGCTGGCTAAATCCTGGTACATCATTCCCTTTGTGATATTTCCCGCTTTATGGCTGAATAATATTCGTGGTATTGAGAAAATGGTTCAATGTTTACTGATTCCAATGGGGATTGTTATTGTGATCACATTATTGCGACATGCAGTTAGTGGGTATAGCTTTGAAAGCATCAATCATCACCTATTTCCTTTTTTTAGAAATCATGTGAATTATGGTGCGATGTTGGTTTGTTTATTAGCGGTTGCGTTCGGTGCTTATCAGCATACAAAAAATGATAATAAGTACAGAAAGTGGCTGCAAGCATTTATAATCATTGGAATAATTGCAGTGGTCTTTTCTTATTCAAGAGGGGCATGGCTCGCATTGATAGGAGGACTTATAACTATTTGGATAATTCGGAGAAAAATGATCATACCCTTTATAATAACCGCTCTGCTTACGGTATTGATCTCTACCGTTTGGTTATCTACTGATCAACGTTATTTTCGGTTTGCACCTGATCATGATCGTACAGTGTTTCATACAGACTTCTCACAACACATGTCAGCCACCATTGCATTCAAAGATGTTTCTAATGCTGAACGATTTTATCGTTGGGTAGCAGGAGCACGCATGTTTGCAGAACGCCCTCTAACAGGATTTGGTCCATCAACCTTTTATCATAGCTATAGACCCTATACAGTTAAAAGATTTGAAACATGGGTGAGTAACAATCCTGAACATTCAACGGTGCATAATTATTTTCTTTTAACAGCATTGGAACAAGGTGTAATTGGGCTATTAATTTTCTGCGCACTGTATTTTCTGATGTTATGGCGTATCCAAAAGATCTATCATCAGCTTCATGGTTATTTCTTTCGAACCGTTGCATTAATAACTGGAGCGATACTTGTTATGATCGGTATCATTAATTTTATGAGTGATATGATTGAAACGGATAAGATTGGAAGTCTATTTTGGCTTTGTCTTGGAATGGTTATCGTTCTGGAAAATAAACTTTATGAAGAAAGAATAAGTATTGCCTGATAGATCATTGCACTTTTCTTCCTTTCCATTGATAAGATCCAAATTTACCCAGCCATCCTGCTACAACGGTATACAACAAATGTAAAGGTTGCATAAGCGGAAAATATAGTAAAGTACTTTTATGCTGATAAAACGCAGCCACAGGGTTTAAAAAGTATAACTCAATACAGGTTTTGATCAGCATTAAAGTAAGCCAGTGTGCAATTTCACCGCTGATGAAGAGGTTGACAGGAAGTAATATGAGTAAACCGAGGTTTACTGCATACACAAGTGCTAATATTCTAAACACGGATCTATCATTATAACTATCTGCTTTACTCGCCCATCTGATACGCTGATTCAAAAAGTCTTTCCAAGTAGGCATTGACTCTGTTGTTACAATAGCATCTTGATGAAATAGATAACCTAATTGCCTTGGATAGTGCTGCTTGATCTTATACATCAGTAACATATCATCTCCACTCGCGAGCTGATCGATACCTCTGAATTGACCTACTTCATAGAAGACAGTTTTTTTATAAGCAAGATTGGCTCCATTACACATGGTATGATATCCGGCAGATACAGCTGCTGCAGTAATACCTTGCAGACTTAGAAAATCAAGTAGTTGGAATAGTGATAAAACAGTTGCTTGATGACTGAACATAACAGGTCCTGCCACCAATACAGGATCTTTTTCCTGAATGTATGCATCATACAATTCCAACCATCGGGTTGGAATACTGCAATCAGCATCAGTGGTAATGATCCAATCCCCTTTACTTTTACTAATAGCTAATTCGATGGCTTTTTTCTTGTAAGCATTAATTGAAGAACCATCTATATGATCTTCAAGATTGATCAGATGAAGGTTAGTAAACTCTTGTTGTAAGTTCTTTACAATATCAGCTGTAGTATCGGTTGAATGATCGTTGATCACAATCACTTCTAATAATGCTGGTGGATAAGATTGCTGAAGAATACCTTTCAGGCATGAGCCAATATGATGAGCTTCATTTCGTGCAGGAATGATCACAGAAAATGAAGTAATTGGCTTTTCTTTTTGCAAAGCATGAAACGGTTGTAATCTACAAAACCATTTTTTATACTGCACAATCAATATGCAATACGCCAACAGAAGAGCAGATATCAGTAAGAGTCCCGCCAAGTACATAAAACAAAGAAACTTAATAAAATGCAACATTTAGCATTTGGTAACCATACGTGTATAATGAAGAAACTTAAAGTTGGCCGGCTATAATAAGTTCATGTTTGTATTTTTCTTGCAAAAGATGATGACCTGCTACGATTTCAGTTACATGGATGAAAGACTCCATACCTTTTTGAAAACTATATCCATGTTTGGCAACAATGACCCTGTCATACTTGCCAAAGATCAGGTACAAGGGTATTTGATGGTGGTAAATGATCTTTTTTAATTGAGAAAGAGAAGGACGAAACAAACGCATCGTAGTCCAACGTTGATAAAGTGTTTCTCGTTCATGTGCATGATCTAGATAATGATGAACAAAACGGATGATACTTTTATTGAAGAGCCCAAGTCTGCCAGCCAGATGCATCAATGTAAACAACCAGCCTGGATGTTGCATCGAAAAAGCAAAAATGCGATTACCAATTAGAGTTTGGGTAGAGAGTTTTTGCCATGGGTTTTTGTATAACCCATCCGGAGCAATGAGTACCAGCTTGTTGAAAATAGTTGGGAATGATGCTAATAATTCTAAACAAACTCTTCCTCCCATACTATATCCCATCAAAGTGATCTCTGTTGCTTTAGGTAGAATCAGTCGAATAATCTCAAATAGCTCCTCCGGTGTAAGTAATAATCCTTGATTCCAATCGGTTTTGCCATGAAATGGCAAATCAATGGCTATCAAAGTGTATTGTTCTCCCAGCTCTTTTTCAAAAAGCTTAAACCTGCTTCCGTCTTCTCCATAGCCATGAAAACAGCATACCCATGATGGTCCGTAACCAAAACGGTAGTAATGGATACGGGAATGGCGATAGGCTATAAAATGTGGGTCTGACACTGGAATTTTAAGGTTTTATTCTTGGCAATATCAAAGAAACGAATTTACTTTGAAAATAGTTGCATAACTAACTATATGCCAAACAACCAATTTAAAAGAGGAGAATTATACAGTGTAATCAATGGGATGGCTTCTACAGCTGTTGCCAGAAGATTACAAAAGAATTTTCGACAGGCAGGTCTTGAGATCACGATCGAGCAGTGGAGTGTATTGTATCATTTGTGGAAGGAAGATTGTTTGAGTCAGCAAGAGTTGTGTAACCGAACCTTTCGTGATAAACCCAGTATTACCAGACTGATCGATAACCTGGAGAAACAGAAACTAGTAAAGAGAACAGCATCAAAAGAGGACCGACGTATCAATCTGGTTTGTTTGACTGACGCCGCAAAAGCATTACAAGACATTACCATTGACCTGGCCAATCAAACCATGAATGAAGCTTTGATTGGTGTAAGTAAGGAAGAGATTGAAACGGTGAAGTCTGTATTTCAGCGAGTGTATGATAATCTAACGTGATAGTGTATTGCTTATGGCAAATAGATCATAGTAGTAGAATTTTTCGAGGTAATTGTATTACTATTTGCCATGAACTATAAACTATAGCTAATACTAAAATATTAAAACTGTCTTCCCATGGAAACAAAACAATCGAAAGCCCTGTTGGGTGGTGAGTGGCTCATTAAAGAGAGCAATCCGTTCGAAACCTTTATACCGGAGGATTTCAACGAAGAACAGCGTATGGTGATGGATATGTGTACGCAGTTCCTTGATGCCGAAGTGCTTCCTATCGTGGAAAGAATCGATAAGCTGGAGCCGGGTCTAATGCCCTCTCTACTAGAGAAAGCCGGTGAGCAAGGCTTACTTTCTACTTCATTTCCTGAACAATACGGTGGATTGGGCAAAGACTTTATTACTTCTACCATTGTAAATGAAGGTTTGGGTGGTGGACATTCATTTTCAGTTGCCGTAGCGGCGCATACCGGCATTGGATCATTACCGATTCTATATTTCGGTACAGAAGAGCAAAAGCAAAAGTATATTCCTAAGTTGGCAAGTGGTGAATGGAAAGGAGCTTATGGATTAACAGAACCCAATAGTGGCAGTGATGCTCTGGGTGCTAAGACAACCGCTAAGTTGAGTGATGATGGAAAGTATTATATCCTGAACGGACAAAAATGCTGGATCACCAATGGTGGCTTTGCGGATGTGTATACTGTTTTTGCTAAGATCGATGGTGATAAGTTCACCGGATTTATTGTTGAGCGTGGTTTTGAAGGATTTACGCAAGGACCTGAAGAACACAAAATGGGTATTAAAGGGTCTTCTACAGTGCAATTGTATTTCCAGGATTGTAAAGTGCCGGTAGAAAATGTATTGGGTGAAATTGGTCGCGGACATGTCATCGCTTTTAATATCCTGAATATCGGCCGATTGAAGCTTTGTGCTGCTGCATTGGGTGGATCGAAGCGTGCGGCTACTACTTCGATTCAGTATGCGATCACTCGTGAGCAGTTTAAATTACCAATCGCTAAGTTTGGTGCGATCAAACATAAAATGGCTGAAATGGCTATTCGTATGTGGGTATGCGAAAGTGCTTTGTATCGTGCTTCTAAATGGATCGATGATAAAGAACATGAACTCATGAATAGCGGTAAGAGTTTTGCGGAAGCATTACTTGGCGCTGCTGAAGAGTATGCTATCGAATGTGCGATGTTGAAAGTATATGGTAGTGAAGTATTGGATTATGTAGTGGATGAAGGTGTTCAGATACATGGTGGTAATGGATTTAGCGATGAATATGTTATTTCCAAAGCTTATCGTGATAGTAGGATCAATCGTATCTATGAAGGGACAAATGAGATCAATCGATTATTAACTGTTGATATGGTATTGAAGCGTGCCATGAAAGGGAAACTGGATCTGATGGGCCCTGCAATGGCTGTTCAGAAAGAATTGATGAGCATTCCTGATTTTGGCTCAGAAGATGAAGGTGCTTTTGCTAAGGAACTGAAGTATATTGCCAATTTCAAAAAAGCTATTTTAATGGTAGCAGGTGCTGCTGTTCAAAAGTTAATGATGCAGCTTGAAAAAGAGCAGGAAGTCCTGATGAATATCGCAGATATGGCCATTGAAACTTACAATGCTGAAAGTGCCTTACTGCGTGTGATGAAACTTACAGAGCAAAAAGGAGAAGCTGCAGTTAAATTACAGGCAGACATTATGCGTACTTATTTGTATGATGCTGCAGATCGTATCAATAAAGCAGGAAAAGATGCTTTGAACAGTTTTGCGGACGGAGACGAGTTAAGGATGATGCATATCGGATTAAAGCGTTTTACCAAAGTGGATCCCTTTAATAGTAAGGATGCACGTCGCAGGATCTGTGAGAAATTGGTAGCAGACAATGGCTATCATTTCTAAAAAAACTCGGCAAAAAATTACCGTTTTTCACAAAGATTTTACATATTTGGTTTTTGTTTTACGGTTGCTTGCTCAAACAAAGGTCTCACTGTTCAAAAGCAGTGAGGCCTTTTTGTTTGGATTTATCCTAAATTGATCCAATGAAATATTTTCTTTTACTACTACTGATCGGTATTCATTTTCAAGTACAAGCACAAAATCGATCGTATGAACCCTGGATTGGAAGAACTACCGGGAAGTTGCCTGCTTTGGCTTATGGTTTAGGAGAAGATCGATTAGGAGGAGCCAAAATGGGTTACATCGATTCCAATGTTGCTCTTCGTATCATGGATACAGTGAAAGGGATGTATCTCGTTCAATTATCAAAATTTCACCAGGCATATATTGAACAGCAATATGTGAAGACAGATAGTCTGAATAAACTGAAACCTTGGTATGTTACAGGATCAATCAGTGGGAAAGGAGATTCTGCCTATGATTATATCAATGTGGTCATGGAAGAAAAACTCCCGTACAAAAGCTGGATGGAGATCAATCCTTCAAAAATTGTGGTAGATATTTTCGGCATTCAAAGTAATACCAACTGGATCACACAACTGACTTCATTAAAAGAAGTAAAAAATGTATATTATCACCAAACAGAAGACGATGTATTTAGAGTCACTATTGAATTGCAGCATAAACAACATTGGGGATATAGTGTAGGATACAATGGAAGGGCACTGGTAATAAAAATCAAACGACAACCTTCGGTATCTGATATTAGAAAGCTCAAAATTGCCATTGATGCAGGACATGGAGGAACCAATACAGGGGCTAGTGGTATCAAAGCAAATGCTTCAGAAAAGGTATATACACTTCGTTTTGCAAAAGCACTTCAGAAATACCTAAAAGCGAAAGGAGTAAAGCAGATCATCATGACCCGAACCGATGATACAACTTTCGATAACAAAGACCGCATCCTTTGGTTACAAGCGCAAAATCCGGATGTACTCATCAGTCTACATCTCAACTCAAGTGCCAATACCAATGTAAGCGGTACCAGTACTTATTATAAACACATTGGGTTCAGACCTCTGACTAATACCATTCTAAAAAGAATGCTTGAACTAAAGCTCAATGAATTTGGCAATGTAGGAAGTTTCAATTTTGCACTCAACTCTCCAACTGATTTCCCCAATGCTTTGGTAGAAATCGCTTTTCTAAGTAATGAGGCTGATGAAAAGAAGATCATCAGTTCAAAATTTCATTCAGATGTTGCTGCAAAAATTTATCTAGGATTATTGGATTGGATGAAAACAGTAAAATAATCAAAAAGCAAAACCCCTGCGTCTTTCCTGTTGCGTAAGTTAACCGCAGCGAAAAGAGTACGCAGGGGTTTCACTAAGAGTATATTTAATGTTTGATAAACCGATCAAAGAATTCAATCGTTCTCAACATCTGATCAATTCTTTGTCTGTTATTACCACTTCTGGTTAATTCATGTGTTCCACCCGGATGTCGCACATACTCAACAGTTCTTCCTAATACTTTTAAACTCTTGTACAATATCTCACTTTGAATCACACCGGTACGTAAATCATTCTCACCATGGAAAATGATAAAAGGTGTTTTTATTTTATCTACATAGTTAATGGGAGATTCTCTTTCCAGAATAGGTTTTACTTGCTGCTCCCATGGATAACCACCAAAATAATTCGGTACCAATCTCCATGCATTGCCCTCACCAAAGAAGGTTCCTAATTCATACACACCTCTTTGAGCACATGCGGCTTTAAAACGCTGGTCATGTGCAATGATCCACGCAACAAGGTATCCGGCATATGAACCTCCTGTTACTGCGAGTCTAGCTGTATCAATAAATCCGCCGGCTGCTGCTTTATCCAGATAAGTCAATACATCAGAAGTAGGTCCTGCTCCCCAGTCGTTGATGTTACCTCTAAGGAAATTGAGGCCGTATCCACCTGAACCTCTTGGGTTGCCATATACCACAACATATCCTTTGGCAGCATAGTATTGAAACTCATGCCACATTGAATTTTCTCCGGGCCCCCACATGGAAGAAGGTCCGCCATGAATATTGAGTATTGTCGGATATTTTTTGCCGGGTTCATAATTCGTAGGTTTCATCACCCAGTATTCTACTGTCATTCCTTTTTCATTCACAAAAGAAGCTTTCTCTGGGAAAATTAATTTTTTCTGTTGTAGCCATTCATGGTTGAAAGAGGTTAATCGGGTTTCATTTTTCATTGTCAGATCTGCACTATAGAGTTCAGACGGATTACTTACTTGCGTTTTAGTATACAAGATCTGATTACCACGTAAATCAAAACTGTTGATACCCGCGTCTACCGATGACAATGCTGTTACCTGACGTGTTTTAATATCTGCTCGATATAAGGGGGTACCTCCATTACTTTGCGCAGTGAAGTACAATGACTGCTCATCTTTACTCCAGGTAATACCTCCCTTGTTTCTATCAAATGGAATTTCAATGATATCTTTTGTAGTACCACTCAAAGGCATAATGGCCAAAGAAGGGATGCTCACAAAAGAAGTGTTACCAAATTGAAATGCGATCCATTTACCTGATGGTGAAATAACAGGGTTGTTGTAATTCTTTCCTTCTTCTCCTAATATTTTTTTTAAATTACTGCCATCTGTATTACATACATAAATATGTCCTTCCAATTCGCGATCGGGGTGTTGAGTTAGTTGCGCATTACCTGTTAAGATGAATTGTTTTCCATCCGGTGAAAAGTCTGCACTAGTAAAACGATTGAACCCATGTGTGATTGCTTTCGGATTTGCATTCGGAACAGCATCCATGATAAAGAAATGATTGAATGCTAGCTCCGATGAAGTAGTAGCTTCTTGTTGAAAGTTTAATTTATTGATGACTTTTGCTTTTTGAGCTATTGCATTTTGATTCAGGTATGCTCTGATCTCTTCTGTTGAACCATCGGGATCTGCTTTGGCATTGCTATTCAGCATGTGTTCATTTCCCGGAAACCCTGGTTTTTCCAGAGACCAGATAGGTGGTTTTTTACCCGGATTCAGTTCTTCATCGTTCATCAATTGTTCCAAGCGAATATTGGCTGAAAAAAGAATCTTTTTTCCATCGGGGCTCCATTTTGGATTACCTACACCATAGCGAAATTTGGTCAACTGAATAGGTTCTCCTCCTTCCATCGATAAAAGAAATAATTGAGGCCTGCCTTCAACCGCTCTTACAAAAACCAGCTGTTTGCTGTCCGGACTCCACACTGGTTGTCCAGCGGGCTGAGCAGTCAATTGCCTGGTGTTACCCGTGCCATCATGTTGGAGGAGATAAAGTTTGTTGACATACCGATACTCCCATTTATTGTCGCCATCCGGCTCAATACTGGTTACAGTAAAAAGGGTTTTAGAGCCATCCGGACTTACGGAAACGTTCCCTAATTGATGAATTTTCAGCATATCGGTCACTTTGATGGTAGAACTGCCATTCTGTGCAATGCCCCATTGAACCAGACATATGCTGATGATCAAGAAAAAATGCTTCATGGTATTGGTTTGAACGCTTAAAGTACAAATAAATGACATGCGCAGTCACAGGCTTTTGTACTTTTACGGGCTAAAAACGATGAAATATGGGCAAAATGGTACAAGAATTCAATGATTATCGCGAGAAAATGAATGAAGTGATTTTGAGTAAAAATAACCTGGTCATGAAGCGACTATGGAATCTGGATACCAATACCTATGACGATGGCGCATTGGATAAAAGGACCAAAGAAATGCTCGGACTAGTAGCTAGTATGGTATTGCGTTGTGATGATTGTATCAAGTATCATCTAGGAAAATGCCATGAATTAGGAGTAAATACAGAAGAAATGTATGAGATATTTGCAGTAGCGAACATCGTGGGTGGAACCATTGTTATTCCACATACAAGGAGAGCTGCAGAATATTGGGAAGAATTAATTGCGAGTGCATCCTAAAAGTTTCAGAACTTTAATAGAGCAATCTATCGTATACCTTAATCACAGATTTGAATGTCAACAACAACTACAAATACAGCCGTAACGTTAACCGCTAAAGATTTTGCAACTGATCAGGAAGTGCGCTGGTGTCCGGGTTGCGGAGATTATTCCATACTGGCACAAGTGCAGAAAATTATGCCTGGTATTGGTGTGCCAAAAGAAAATATTGTCATCATCAGTGGTATCGGTTGTAGTAGCCGCTTCCCTTATTATATGAATACTTATGGGATGCATTCGATCCATGGTAGAGCAACTGCGATTGCAAGTGGATTAAAGGCAACAAGACCGGAACTCAGCGTTTGGATCGTTACCGGAGATGGGGATGGGTTAAGTATCGGAGGTAATCATACGATTCATTTGTTAAGAAGAAATTTTGATGTCAATATTTTATTGTTCAACAACCAGATCTATGGGTTAACGAAGGGGCAATATTCTCCTACTTCTGAAGAACAAAAAATTACTAAGAGTACACCTTTCGGAAGTATTGATCATCCATTCAATCCTTTGGCTTTGGCAATGGGTGCAGATGCCAGCTTCATTGCACGTAGTATGGATAGAGATCCTAAACATCTGCAAGCCATGCTAACACGCTCACATCAGCATAAAGGAGCTTCTTTATTAGAAATCTATCAAAATTGTAACATCTTTAATGATGGTGCTTTTGAAATTTTTACTGAGAAAGGAACTAAGTTGGATGAAGGATTATTCCTTGAACAGGGTAAGCCATTGGTATATGGAGCCGGTCAACAAAAAGGGATTAAGTTAGATGGCATGAAACCTGTTGTGGTGGATCTGACAGATGGTACACATAGTGTTGATGATTTATGGATTCATGATGAAAGAGATTTCTATAAGGCGCAGGTGTTGATCAGAATGTTTGATAACCCTAATCAACAAGGAACACATTTCCCGAGACCTTTTGGTGTATTCTTTGAAACAGAGCGGGCTTGTTATGAAGATGTGATGGCGATGCAGATCGAAGAGATCATTGCAACAAAAGGCAAGGGTGATTTGGATAAATTATTACGCGGAAAAGAAGTCTGGGAGATCGTTTGATCTTTATCAAATATCATCGAACTGAGACATTGTTATAATCTGGCGATATCATGTTTAATGGCAAATAAGGCAAGACCCACGCGAGTGGCTGTTTGTAATTTCTGAAATAAGTTATCACGTGTTTCATCAACTGTACGAAGACTGGTTCCCATGAGTTCAGCGATTTCCCGATAAGATTTATCAGTACATGCCCATCCTAAAAACTCTTTCTCTTGATCGGTCAGCTCCGTGAACTTGGTGATTTCGGCATCTTCTTCCGGAGAGGTTTTCATAGTGTGCATGATATTATCGCACATTAACTTATTAAGGTACACACCTTTCGTTACGATTCCATCCAATGCAGCTTTTAATTCCTGAGGTTTACTGTCTTTTAGTAGATATCCTTTTGCTCCATTTTTGAACATACGAATGATGGAACGTTCATCATTCAGCATGGTGAGTGCAAGAATTTTTACTTGGGGGTGATGAGTAGTGAGCCATAAAGCTGTTTCATAGCCATTCATATCAGGCATAGTAATATCCAGCAGAACAACATCGGGTAAATTATTAGGGTCAATCAGTTCGATCATATGTTTTCCGCTATTCGCTTCAAACAAAACAGTATAACCACTAAATGAATTGACCAATGAGGCAAGCCCGTTCCTTAACAAAACATGATCATCTACCAGGGCGATTTTAGTCATACGCAAAACAGTTAACACAATGAAAACTACTGTTTGTTGGTATTTACAGAAGCTTTCAAGAAGAAAATTACGCTTTTTTTTGGAATGCAAATCTCTGTTATCTGTAGAATTAATATCCGATATTTTCACGGTATTCTTTTCAGTGAAAACACCCTAATATTTTGGGTGTTTTCTACGTTGGATTTTTTTGCTCACTATCCTACATTTACCACGGGTAGAGAAGAAAAGCGGCAGCGATGCCGGTAGATTTTCTCGTATTCAGTTTTCATTAGGGGTTACAAGTGAAAAAGGCGGCACAAGGCCGCCTTTTTCTTTTTGTTTCAATTTTTATAATTGTTTTCTTAACTCTTTTTCTGCTTGTTCAAATATTTTTTTCTTCTTCCAATTATACCATGGATGTGGTAAGGTTTTTTTCATCAGTGTATCTATATTACGCATGCCAAAAAGGTTCCATACACCGTTTAGTTTTCCTGAAACGGATGATTGCATGGCTCTTAAGCTCATGGCAAATCCACTATCTAGATACTCCATATGATGCCAATATCCTGCAGGCATAAAGAGGGTGTCGCCATGTTCTAATGTTACATCATATCCTTTCGCCAACTTCAGTGCAGGAAATTGTGCATAATCAGGAGATCCATTTTTATGGTGGTAATGACTAAAATCAGCTAAACTGAGTACTTCAAACGGCTTTCGGTAAAGTTTATGTTGCTCTTCAAACGGAAATAATAATACTTTTTTTCTGCCCACAAATTGTGTATGTAGGATATGACTCATATCAATATCGAAATGCATGTGGGTTATGCTGGTAGCACCACCCACAAATAACATCGGGTATCTTTTTACAAAACCAGTCATCAGCTCATCGGGCCAAGTGAAGTCTTTGGTCAATTGTGTGGCATGGTCAAAAATATTGAAGAGGAAAATTCGCCATGCTGCTGGTCCGGTCCGAATCATATCTATGTAATCACCGAAGGTTTTGTAATCATCAGCAGTATTGATGGGGGTATATGCATCACTTTTGATGTTGTTATACAGTCCCACTTTTTTATCTCCAACCAATGTTTTGAAATAATCCCAGTTCCACTTATCATAAGCGGGCCATGATTTGGCAAGATCACGAATTACTAGCGGGCGTTTGGGAAGATAATAATGCTTTTTAAAATCAGCAGGGCTGATCGCATCTACTATATCCACTTCCGATAAACGCATTTTGACAATTTTTGCAAAAATAAGTTGAAATGGTTGTTAATAAAAGCTTAATCAGGGTGTTTTGAAATTTTGCCGGATTTCCCATTTTCATGAATTGGATATATATTTAGTAATGCTGCTACAGGTACATCCGGATAATCCCAATCCAAGACATATTAGAACTATTGCAGAATGCCTGCTTTCTGGAGGTCTAATTATTTACCCTACCGATACTATTTATGGACTTGGATGTGATATTTTTCAGCATAAAGCAGTTGAACGAATTGCACGAATTAAGCAAGTGGATCCGAATAAAGCCCAACTCAGTTTTGTATGTTATGATCTCAGTGATTTGAGCCAGTATACCAAAAGTATCTCTACTCCATTGTATCGTTTATTGAAACACTATTTACCGGGTCCTTATACATTTATTCTACCGGCAAGTAAAGAAGTGCCCAAAATTCTCCAAAGTAAAAAAAGTACGATCGGACTACGTGTGCCTAATAACAATATTGCCAGACATATCGTTAAAGAGCTTCGACATCCTATTTTGTCTGCCTCATTACCCGGTGATATGGTTGAAGAATATACCGATCCTGAGATCATGTATGAGAAATTTGGTAAACTCGTAGACATTGTAGTGGATGGCGGAATTGGAGGAATGATTCCATCTACTGTTGTTGATTGTACACAAGAAACTTATGAAGTAATACGTGAAGGCGCCGGTGAATGGGAGGAATAGTACATTACCATTTCAATGCTAGTTGTTGTGGTAAGATATTGAAGCTTTTCCTGTGGTGCTCACAAAGTCCATATTGTTCAATGGCATTTCTGTGTTCAGCAGTACCATATCCTTTGTTCTTGCTCCAACCATATTGTGGGTATTGATGATGTAGTTTCATCATGTATTCATCACGATAGGTTTTAGCAAGTATACTGGCTGCTGCAATAGAAGCGTAAAGTCCGTCTCCCTTTACAATACATTCATGTGGTATATCTTGAAATGGTGTAAATCGGTTGCCATCAATTAATAGTAATTCAGGTTTTACTTTCAATTGCTCAATGGCCAAATGCATGGCTTTCCAAGATGCTTTTAAAATATTGATCTTATCGATCTCTTCACAAGAAACAAAAGTAACAGCCCAACTAATGGCTTCTTTTTCAATAATCGGACGCAACTGGTCTCGCTGCTTTTCTTTTAGTTGTTTGCTATCATTCAATATTGGATGATGAAAATCTTTGGGAAGAATCACTGCGGCTGCAAAAACAGGTCCTGCATAACAACCCCTGCCGGCTTCATCACAACCGGCTTCCTTTAATTTGGCCTGAAAGGAAGATTGTAACATCAGATAAAAATTGAACAAAGTTGCTGATAAAAGGAAAATACTATACACAAAATAAGGCTTCCTTTTATGAACATGGTAAATTTGCCACTCATTCAAGCTGGGTACTATGGAGCAGGAAAATCAATATTCGTCAAAATTGGTTGCCAGATGGTTATTGCTAGGTGTAATCATGACTATTATTCAGGTGGCATTGGGAGGCATTACCCGTTTAACGGGTAGTGGGTTATCCATTACTGAGTGGGACGTAATCACCGGTACCCTGCCTCCTATGAATGAGCAAGCTTGGATGATAGAGTTTGATAAATACAGACAAACTCCTCAATTCCAACTTTTGAATTTCGAATTCACCCTTTCTGATTTTAAGTTCATTTTTTTCTGGGAATGGTTCCACCGTTTATGGGCAAGATTGATTGGATTGGTATTCGCAGGTGGCTTTATTTGGTTCATCGTTCGCAAACATTTTAAAAAAGAAATGATTCAGCCCCTGGCTGTTCTATTTATCTTAGGCATCTTGCAAGGAGCTGTGGGATGGATCATGGTTGCAAGTGGATTAACAGGTGATGCTGTGTATGTAAAACCAACAAGACTTGCCCTGCATTTCATTTTTGCGTTAGGATTGCTTTGTTATACATTTTGGTTTGCGCTAAAATTACTTGTCAAAGAAGATCAGTTGATGCAACACAAACAACTGAGAAGTATGAATCTTCTACTGATCTTTGTTTTAGTAGTGCAATTGCTGTACGGTGCTTTGATGGCCGGACATAAAGCCGCAAATGTGGCCGCTACTTGGCCTAAGATCAATGGAGAGTGGCTCCCCTCGAGTTTATTTTCTCATGAGCCTTTTCTGCTGAATTTCATTGACAATAAAATTTTGGTGCATTTTATTCATAGAGGGTTGGCATACGTATTGTTGGTATTGGTCATTGTGTGGTCTATAAGACTCTGGAAAACAAAAGGATCTGTATTATTTCAGCAGATTAGAATGATACCGTTAATACTGACCACTCTTCAGGTTCTGCTTGGAATTTTTAGTATCTTGACAAGCACAGGGATCATACCTGGACAATGGGGTACTTTTGAATGGATGGCACAGTTACACCAACTAACAGGCATGTGTTTATTACTTTCATTGGTATTCACCTTGTTTGTAATTCGACCGCATGTAAAGACAGCTTGAACAACGATGTGATTGCAGTGATGTGATCCATCATAATGCAAGATTCATGGAAAAATTGAAGCTATACTTAACAGGTTTTTGGTTTTCCTTTCCACTTCAGTTATTGTTGCTTCATGTTCGCAAATACCAGATTTTTCTTGTCTTTTGGTACATCTTATTTTCTACGGTTGGAGGAGGGTTCATGCGTGCATTCGGAGCTGATTCATTATTTCTTGGACCAGAATATTTTGGAAAGATCACCGCTTTAAGTACCGCAATTGTAGGCTTTGCAGTTGGTATCTTCATCATGAGCTGGAACATTACCACTTTTATTCTTTTTAGTAAGTATTTCCGCTTTTTGGCAACTACAGCACAACCTTTCTTGAAATATTGTATCAATAATGCTGTGTTGCCACTTCTATTTCTTGTTTTTTATTTCAGCAAAGCCATAGGTTATGCCAAGTATCAGGAGCTGTTCGCATCAAAAGAAATAATCTTTATGGTACTAGGATTTGCAGGGGGATTATTTTTATCGATACTAATTGCATTTGTTTATTTCTTCGGTGCAGATAAGACCATCTATAGAAGTATGGCAACGATCATTGACACTGCAAATTTGCATTATGCGCTTGCATCAAAAAACAATCCTTTACCTAAGTCTAAACCGGAACTTAGAGTAGAATGGTTTTTCAGTGCAAAATTCGGATTACGCAAGCCCAGGGATGTACGTCATTATAGCCAAGATTTTCTTGATTCTGTTTTTAAAAGACATCATTTTGCAGCGGTCATTGCAATTACTATTGCATTTGTCTTTTTAATTGGTACTGGATATATTTCAGATAGTAGATTATTTCAATTGCCTGCTGCTGCAAGTATCACAATTTTGTTTGCTATTCTGATTGCAGTAGCTGGGGCACTTTCTACTTTCTTACATAGTTGGAGTATTCCACTGGTGATTATTGTTTATTTAGGGATTAATTGGTTGTATCAGCAAGAGATCATAGACTTACGCAACAAAGCTTATGGACTTAGTTATAACAACAAAAATGACCGACCCGAATATTCGCGAGAGTCAATCATGCAACTAGCAAATGATAGTAATGTTTTAGCAGATAAAGAAGTCTATCTGAATATTCTCAATAAATGGAAAGCCAAACAACGATCAGATAAACCTGTAATGATATTGATCAATACCAGTGGAGGCGGTATCAGAAGTGCCACTTTTACTATGAATGCATTACAATCATTGGATAGTATGTTTGGTGGAAGACTGATGGAGCAAACTTTTTTGATCAGTGGTGCATCTGGAGGTATGCTGGGTGCAGCTTATTTTAGAGAACTATATTACCGCAAGCAAAAGGGCGAATCGATTGATCTTCAGGATAAACAGTATTTAAAAGACATATCGCGTGATCTCTTGAATCCATTGTTTTCTTCTTTGATCACAAGAGATATCATTGGTCCGGCCAAACCTTTTCAATCACACGGATACAATTATACCAAAGATCGAGGGTATGCATTTGAGCAGAAGCTCAATGAAAATACTAGAGGATATCTGAATAAGACTTTGAATGATTATCGGAAACCCGAAGCCAATGCAGAGATACCAATGATGTTCTTTAATGCCGTGATTACCCGTGATGGTAGAAAACTGGTGATGGCCACTCATCCCGCACGTTTTATGATGCGTCCCTTAACAGATACGGCTAAGATTAATGTGATGGATGCAGATGCCATAGATTTTCATAGTTTTTTAGCTCAGCAAGATGCAACCAATATCGGCATACTATCTGCATTAAGAATGAATGCAACATTTCCTTATGTACTTCCCAATGTTTGGCTGCCCACTACTCCCGTTATTGATGTAATGGATGCCGGACTACGTGATAATTTCGGACAGGAAACATCCCTACGTTTTATGGATGTATTCAAAGATTGGTTGAGGGATAATACTAGTAAGGTTATTTTATTGCAATTACGCGATAGAAGTTTAAGTGATTGGGACAGGCCTTTGGAAAGCGGAAGTTTAATTAGTGCCTTTACGAAACCCTTTCTGATACTGCAAAATAACTGGTTTAAACTTCAAGACTATTATCAGCACGATCAGCTTGAGTTTGGCTCAGAAGCTTATGGTAATAATTTCCACCGCATTTGTTTACAATATGTTCCTTCTCGCACGGAAGCGCCTGCCAGCTTAAGTTTTCACTTAACGGCATCTGAGAAAAGGGATATTGCATTGGCGTTGGGAGCAGCAGATAATCGAAAAGAGTTTAAACGATTGGCTGCATTACTGAAATGATTTTATGCAGGTTGAATTAGCTCAAAACATTTCGGCATGATATGAATACTAAATTCATCCGCAGTCTCTCTCGGTTCCCCATCAATATGTAAAGGGGCGTGTTTCAAATTGCTGATCTTGATGGAAGGTGTTTGAAAGTAGAGAATATTTTTTTGGGTCATGTCTTCAACCAGTTGCTGCAATTTATTATTGCCGCGTATTTGTCTTAGAATGGCAAACGGCAATTTTGCTTTATTCATTTTTTGGACGATCACAATATCAAGCATTCCATCATGTAAACTGGCTTGCGGTGCAATCTTGAAATTATTTCCAAATTGATTACTATTTGCAATGCTGATAAAAAATGCTTCAGAGAAAAAAGAAAAATTATCTAGTTTAATTTCAAAGTGATAAGGATTTGCCTTGAAATAATTGATGATACTTTGTTGTGTATAGGTCAGTAATCCTCTTGATGCTTTGCTGGCAAAATCATGTGCCACCTGTGCATCAAAACCAATACCACTCAGCATACAAGAGTAGTGATCATTTACCATGAACGCATCAATGGATTTTGATGATCCATCAAAAATGAGCGA
Organism: Brevundimonas vancanneytii; assembly: GCA_943368425.1. Taxonomy (GTDB): domain Bacteria; phylum Bacteroidota; class Bacteroidia; order Chitinophagales; family Chitinophagaceae; genus Sediminibacterium; species Sediminibacterium vancanneytii_A. The sequence continues at coordinate 220,728 of CALRLC020000004.1, read as the reverse complement.
AAGCGCTAATTCGGGTTTGGTAGGAATGCGTGCTGCGAGCGCCAATCCATTCCCAGATCCAACAGGGATGATGCCAAAACGAACTTCTAATCCCTGCAAAGCTTGTGTTACCTGATTCACAGTGCCATCACCACCGATGATCACAACATCTGTAAAATGTTCCGAACGTATTTTCTCTCTTAATAATTGATAATGCCCACCAGCATTGGTATGCATGATCTCAAAAGGAATGGCTCTTGCAGTGGTTTCTTTTTCTATCAGCTTTTTGATCCCTTCCTTTCTGGATGTTCCCGAGATAGGATTCACCAGGTACACAATTTTTCTTTCCATCATCTCCTAATTGAGTGAATAGTGACTTGCTTTCAGGATCTGTCGTTTAAGCAACTGCAATATTGCATTTTCTTTCTGTAAAATCCTGTTAAAGCGTCCATACTACCATTTTAGTAAAGCGCTTGCCCAGGTAAAGCCACTACCAAATGCCGCCAAGCAAACAAGATCTCCATTTTTTATCAAACCCTTTTCCCAAGCTTCACACAAAGCGATAGGAACTGATGCCGCTGTGGTATTTCCGTAGTGCTGAATATTATTGTAGACCTGTGAGTCAGATAATCCTAATTTTTGTTGTACAAATTGACTGATTCTGAGATTGGCCTGATGTGGAATCAGCATATTGATATCAGAAGGTTGATAACTATTTTTCGCCAAAGCTTCAATGATCACTTCAGGAAATTTGACCACGGCTTTTTTAAATACCGATGGACCATCCATGAACGGGAAGTTCTGTGCATGATCAATCATATTATGACTCATGAACATTTGTCCGATCTCAGCATCATCAAAATCTGCATAATTTTTATCAGCCCAATAGTTGGCATGTGTACCGGGGTTATACATGGCTAAAATTTCAGCAGATTCTCCATCACTGTGTAAGTGTGTACTTAATATTCCTTGGTTATCGTTCTCTGTGGGTTGAAGTACCACAGCACCTGCTCCATCACCAAAGATCACAGAAACATTTCTGCCTCTTGTAGAGAAATCAAGTCCGAAAGAATGCTTCTCACTTCCAACAACCAGAATGTTTTTATACATACCTGTTTTTATAAACTGGTCTGCTACGCTTAATGCATAAACGAAGCCACTACATTGGTTACGAACATCAAGCGCTCCTATTTCTTTCATCTTCATGGCCCTTTGTAAGAGCACACCACAACCAGGAAAATAATAATCGGGAGATAAGGTAGCAAAAACAATAAAATCAATCTGCTCAGCGGTAGTGCCTGCTCTCTCTATTGCAATTCGAGCGGCTTCAACAGCCATGGTAGTGGTGGTTTCATCGGTACGATGGGCGTATCTTCTCTCTTTAATGCCGGTGCGTTCCTGGATCCATTCATCACTTGTTTCCATATACTTGGTAAGATCCTGATTGGTTACTACGTTCTGAGGTACATACATACCAATTCCGGCTATTTTACTGCGGGGCATAGGCAATCGTTTGTTTGTAACAGGCTAAGTTAGTGAAAATATTGGGTGGGGGAATAGCACATGGGTTATGGCATAAGGTTTATAGCAGATAGATAATTATAATATCTAGTAACTCTTGTTAATGCATAGATAGATAACCCGTCAACCATATCGCTATGAACTATATGCCATGACCTACATACCAAAAATCTCTTTCAAAAACAAAGCCGCTTCTTTCTCTACAGTGACCACATCCTTTGATTGAATAGGAGAGCCGAGTACATGATTTCCTGCATTGGGAATGGGCGCCATTTTCTTGAGCGACGAAGGTGTACTGATTTGCTCAAACATTTCTTTCATCGCACTCACTTTCACGACAGGGTCTTGTTCCTGTTCATTTTTATAATAGTAGAGTACAAGTGTCGGTTGCTTTATTTTTTGAAATGTTTCTTTGGTCATGGTTGTTTCCAATAACTCTTCCAATTCAGTAACTGCTTCTAGTCTGTACTGATCGTTCCAATACTTTTTATATGTTTCTGTTTTATTCGGAACAATATTCATCTTTCCTCCTTTTACCAATCTTGCAATTTGTAATCCCCATGGGTTATTGGTGATCCATGCATTGGGGTCATTAATGGCAATATTTGGAGATAGTAAAACCAAACCTGCAATCTCAGGATAGGTAGCTGCTAGTTGTAAGGCAAGTGTACCGCCGGTTGAAGTGCCCATCAATATTACTTTATCACCCAACTGTTTACCGATTGCATAAGCTTCTTTTGCAGTTTCCCATAAACTAGTGGCGGTCATATTTAATAAAGCATCACTGGTGTCGATGCCATGTCCGGATAATCTAGACAGGTAAAGATTTGCACCCAATTGCTTTGCAAGGTTGCGGTGAACAGGATTACCTTCTTCCTGACTGGCACTAAACCCATGCAGATATACTATTGCATATGTAGTTTTATTTTTTAGTGAATCATTGTTCCAAACAATTCTGGCTTCATTATCTGGTTTTACTTGATGATTACTTTCCATCGAAGTAACATATTGTATCAACGATTCGGCATTATCGGGAATGGAAGGAAGCGTTGATGTATAGATTGGCTTTTCAGGATGAGGGCCTACGAAATAGACGATACCAAGTATGGCGATGATAAATAGAACTCTTTTTACAATGCGCATGGGTGATATGTTTCTGTTAAGATACAGATTGTTGATGGATGTTTTATTTTCTACACCACCAAGCCCAGGCGATCAGCAACGGATGAACAATGATCAAACGAACCCATCCCAACCATTGAGGTACACAAAGGCCATCAGGAATACAACTGTTGATTTGTATAAAATAGATATGTGCAGGGATAAATGCAATCAACAAGACAATCATTCCTTTTGCTGCAAATATTCTGGTTCGAGGCACGATTAATAAAATAGCCAATACGATCTCTGCTATCCCAGAAACGATATTAATCAGATCATGCCAAGGCAGATAAGGGGGAATCAATCCGCTATAAAATGATGGATTGATAAAATGATTGAATCCTGCAAACAGGTAAAAAACAACCAATAACCAGAAAGCCGCTTTTTTCATACTTATACTAGACATACAGCATTGTATTTTGTTTATTTCTGACTGAATTATAGATAGTTAGCATGCTTTCGACTAAGATATGTTGTTAAGTTTATATGTATCCTTTGCCCTCCCACCATAAAGCCGTACCTTTGCAGCCTTAAAATTTTACATGGAAATAAGAAACATTGCCATCATTGCACACGTTGACCATGGCAAAACAACACTGGTAGACAGGATTTTACATGCTACCAAGGTATTTAGAGACAATCAAGAAACCGGCGATCTGATCATGGATAGTAATGATCTGGAACGCGAAAGAGGGATCACCATCTTTAGTAAGAATGCTGCTGTAACCTATAACGGCATTAAAATAAATGTGATTGATACACCGGGTCACAGTGACTTCGGCGGCGAAGTGGAGCGTGTTTTGAAAATGGCTGATGGTGTTATCTTGCTGGTAGATGCTTTTGAAGGTCCTATGCCTCAGACTCGTTTCGTATTACAAAAAGCATTGCAACTGAATCTACATCCGATCGTTGTAATTAATAAAGTAGATAAGCCTAACTGTCGTCCTGATGAAGTACATGATGCAGTGTTCGAATTATTTTTTAATCTGGATGCAACAGAAGAGCAGCTGAATTTTCCTACTTTCTATGGTAGTGGTAAGAACGGCTGGTTCAATGATAGCTTGACTCCAACTGAAGATATCCTTCCATTGATGGATGGTATCATTAAATATGTACCTGCACCGAAAGTAACTGAAGGTACTTTACAATTACAGATCACATCATTGGATTACTCTTCTTTCCTTGGTCGTATTGCGATTGGAAAAGTAACCCGTGGTTCTATCAAAGAAAACCAGCCGATTGCATTGGTACAGGCAGATGGTTCTATCAAGAAGAGCCGTGTGAAAGAGTTGTATGTGTTTGAAGGCATGGGTAAGCGTAAAGTAACAGAAGTATTGTCGGGTGACCTGTGTGCTGTCGTAGGATTGGAAGATTTCAATATTGGAGATACGATTGCTGATGCTGAAAATCCGGAAGGCTTGCCGATCATTAGTGTTGATGAGCCTACAATGAGTATGACCTTCAGCATCAATAACTCACCATTCTTCGGACGTGAAGGCAAGTTTGTTACTTCTCGTCACCTGCGTGATCGTTTGATGAAAGAAACAGAGAAGAACTTAGCATTGCGTGTAGAAGATACAGACAGTGCAGATAGTTTCCTGGTATATGGTCGTGGTATCCTGCATTTGGGTGTATTGGTTGAAACCATGCGTCGTGAAGGATATGAATTGACAGTTGGTAATCCACAAGTATTGGTGAAACACATTGATGGAAAGAAGTGTGAGCCTTATGAAATATTGGTTGTGGACGTTCCAAGTGAATTTAGTGGTAAAGTAATTGATCTTGTTACGCAACGTAAAGGAGAAATGCTGGTAATGGAAAGCAAAGGAGAGATGCAACATCTTGAATTTGAAATTCCTTCCAGAGGATTGATCGGTCTTCGTTCTCAAATGCTGACCAACACAGCGGGTGAAGCTGTAATGGCACACCGCTTCTTGGAATACAAACCTTGGAAAGGACCAATCCCAGGCAGAAACAATGGTGTATTGATCGCTAAGTTTCAGGGAGTAACGACGGCTTATTCTATTGATAAGTTACAAGATAGAGGTAGCTTCTTTATCGATCCAGGAGAAGAGGTATATGTAGGACAAATCATTGCTGAGCATATTAAGCCAGGAGATTTGAACGTGAATGCGGTAGAAGCGAAGAAATTAACGAACCACCGTGCGAGTGGTAGTGATGATAGTGTTCGTATCACTCCAAAATTGCAGTTTACATTAGAAGAGTGTATGGAATATATTCAACAAGATGAGTGTATTGAAGTAACTCCGAAGAGTATTCGTATGCGCAAGACGGTATTGAATGAAGAAGAGCGTAAGAAAGTGAGTAAGATGATGCAGTCGGAAGCAGCAGGATAAATTGAATCTATTGATATTCATAAAGCCATCTCTCATAGAGATGGCTTTTTTATTGCGTATCTACAGAGTTGTTGGATACTGTACTTGAAGAGTGGATATTGTTAATTGTATTGTCTGCCAGTAAGTGATTCGTATTACAGTTATCACCATCACAACATGGTAAAGCATTGGTGTTACAAACCGGACATTGATAATGGCCGTGTACATGAACGAGTTGAACCATGTGCCCGCAAAAAAGACATTGTTGTGGTTGCATTTTTAAAAATAAAGATCTGTTTTAGAATCTACAGTAATCTTTATCAACATATATGTTTTGAATACGGTTAATCACAAAAAAATGGCCACACCTTCAGGTATGACCATTTTGTATCAATTTCAAGTCTCTAGATTCTTATTTTTTACTCTTGAATCTGCGTATGTTATCCTTTCTTAACCACTACGTCTTCTACTTCGCGGGTGTTGATCTGTACATTGAATTTTTCAGTGTAGTTCTCTTTACCGGTTTGAATTACGAAAGTAAGTTTGTTGATTTCTCCTTTCGGTAATACAAATTTCTTATTGAATTTTTTGTCTGAATAAGACGACTTGAACAGATTCTCACCATTTTCATCCAATACAATCAAAGTGAATAGTTCACCTGTTGGATTATTGAATTTTACATTAAAGGAAAGGTCATTGTTAAAGTAACCTGCATATTTTACCTCAACTTTTCCTTTTGCTGGATCAAAACTGATGGCATCATTTGCTTGTGTAGTAGATGCAACAGCGATGGTAAGGATACCACCCAATAACATGTTTTTAACGATTGATTGCTTTTTCATTTGTTGTTTTTTTACTTTGAATAATAAATTGGCTTCCCCAATAGCTCAGGGATTCTCGTAGCGCAAGTAAAAGTTTCGTAAAAGCAAAAACGTAGAAGTAAAGCAGGAATGTGCTTAGATGTACATCAAATTTCCTGTCGTACACCTTTAATACCTGCAAGGTAGGAAAGGTAACCCTGTAGAAATATGAATTTTAGTTAAGCGGTGTTAAGATATTTATAATTGAAATATATTAACGATCGTTAGTTTGATGTGCTGGCTTATTCAATGTTTCCCATAACACATCTTTCAAAGCGGTTAATCCTGTTTGTGTTACAGACGAAATAAATAAGTGAGGAACATTCTTTGGTAGCTCTTTACTGATGGCCTCTTTGAGTTCATCATCTAGCATATCACTTTTACTAACGGCAATGATGAAATCTTTTTGAAGCATTTCAGGATTGTATTGCTCCAACTCATTTCTGAGTATCTCAAATTCTTTTTTATGGTCAGCGCTATCTGCAGGAATTAAAAATAGCAGTACAGCATTTCGTTCAATATGTCTTAAAAAGCGATGTCCTAATCCTTTTCCTTCCGCTGCTCCTTCAATGATGCCGGGAAGATCTGCGATACAAAAGGATTTTGAATCGCGGTATTCAACCATGCCCAATTGTGGTGTCAATGTAGTGAAAGCGTAATTCGCAATTTTTGGTTTAGCAGCAGTAATCACAGAAAGTAAAGTTGACTTTCCTGCATTCGGGAAACCTACCAGCCCTACATCTGCTAATACCTTTAATTCTAAGTTCTTCCATCCTTCAACGCCAGGTTCACCAGGTTGGGCGTGTTCTGGTACTTGGTTAGTGGGTGTAGCAAAGTTGCTGTTACCCAATCCACCACGTCCACCTTTCATCCAAACGATCTGTTGCCCGTCTTCTAAAATTTCTGCTTCTATTTTTCCGGTCTCTTCATCCCTTGCAACGGTGCCCAATGGCACTTCAATGATGATATCTTTTCCATCATGTCCGGTACAATTGTTTTTACTGCCGGGTTCCCCATTTTCTGCCAATACATTTTTGAAATAACGTAGATGCAGAAGCGTCCACATTTGTGCATTGCCTTTTAAGATGATATGGCCACCACGACCACCATCACCACCATCAGGTCCGCCTTTAGCAGTTAATTTATTACGCATGAAATGTTTAGCTCCGGCACCGCCGTGGCCACTGCGACAAAAGATGCGGATATAATCGATGAAGTTTGTTTTCTCTGACACTATTAAAGGTTACCTTATTTGATGGGTACAAAGGTACAAAAATGTCAGCCGTCTTGGTTTTTCCTTTGTTGATGCCAGGTTTGATACTGTGTATCTGTTTTGTTATCCTTTTTATCGGTTGAAATAGACGGCATTTCTCTCAGGGGTTCACAAACCTTCCAATATTGACGCATATCATCCGGTAATTGTTGATAGAGTTCTGTACCAGCAGTTTTCCAGCTGATCATTTCATCACTTACTTCTTTGATCTTTTTTGCCGGATTGCCTACAATTAAACTTCTTGCATCAAATGTTTCTTCTGCTTTGATAAAACTCAAAGCACCAACAATACATTCATCTCCTAATACGACGTTATCCATGATCACACTATTCATACCAATCAAACAGTTTCTTCCAATGGTTGCTCCATGAATAATAGCACCGTGACCGATATGAGCATTCTCTTTTAAATGAACGGTGACTCCAGGAAACATATGAATCGTACAATTCTCTTGTACATTACATCCATCTTCAATGATGATTTTACCCCAATCACCACGAATAGCAGCACCCGGACCAATGTATACATGCTTACCAATGATGACATTACCGGTGACAGTAGCTTGCGGATGAACAAAAGCTGTTTCATGAACAACAGGAATATATTCTTTGAACTGATAGATCATAATAAGGTTTTGCCTGTTCTGAAACATGTGCCTTTAAAAATGGCTACTTGTTCATTTTTTTGATTGGTGATCGTAATGAAATATAAACCTGTACTTCTACCATTGTGTGTTTCTTTGGCCTCTGCTGTTAGTTCATCACCAACCTGTATCGCTTTAGTAAAGTTGATAGAAGTATCTAATGCAACAGACAAGTTATTACGATTGTTGCACGCGAACGCAAAAGCACTATCCGCCAATGAAAATGCAATGCCACCATGTACAATACCAAATCCATTGATCATTTCTTCTCTCACAGTCATTTTAATTTTACTATATCCCTCTTGTATATCCAATACCTCAATCCCAAGCCATTGAGAAAATTTATCATGAAGCATCATATGATCAACGACCTGTCTGTATGTATTGCTCATAAAATAATTTTAGGATCCTTTGAATTGTGGAGTACGTTTATCTAAAAATGCCTGTACCCCTTCTTTGAAATCATCAGTATCAGCAGCTTTTTGCTGATATACATCTTCCAGTTGTAACTGTGCTTCCAGATTATTTGAAGCCGATTGATTCAATGCATGTTTAATATAAGCCAAAGCTTTGGTAGGCATTTGAGACAGCGTTCCTGCAATTTTTCTCGACTCTTCTGAAAATTCATCGTCTGCAAAAACTTTATACACCATACCTAGTCTTTCGGCGTCTTCTGCAGTTACTTTATCTCCCAGCATCATTAATGCACTTGCCTTATGCCAGCCAATTAAACGAGGCAAGGTATAAGTACCACCACTATCCGGTATCAAACCGATTTTTGAAAATGCCTGAATAAAGGAAGCAGATTTTGTAGCAATAACAATATCACAAGCCAAAGCAATGTTAGCACCAGCGCCGGCAGCTACACCGTTTACAGCAGCCACTACTGGCTTAGGCATATTTCTTAGTCGAGTGATGATAGGATTATAATGCTCACTCAAAATTCTTTGCATGCCCGGTCCATTCGGATCTACAACTTCTGCAAGATCTTGTCCTGCACAAAATCCTTTTCCTGCACCTGTAAGATATACAGCCCTTACCTCATGCAATGAAGCACACTCATCTAATTTCGATTGAAGTAAAAGGGCCATTTCTCTATTAAACGAATTCAGTTTGTCGGGTCGATTTAAAGTGATGTAAGCAATGTTATTTTCAATAGTAAATTCAATAGATGCCATAACTCTAATTTAAAGCTAAGCTACACCTATTTCACATTTTTTCTTTAATTTACTATATGCGATTTACTTTGATCATGGCGTTTCTACTGCTTTGTACATTGATGCGTGTACATGGACAAGATTCAGTTATGAAAGTCTTATCTGATAAAGACTATGTGATCAGTTATAGGGATAAGTTGAATGTCTCTACAGGGCTCCAAACCAGTAATTTTGAATTCATAGTTGCTTATCCTAAAGACAAACTTCGTTTTGAATTAAGTCCACGGGAGACCTTACAGCAATTTCTTTTATTTCAATATGAATGGATCAATTTTCGATATTCCTTTACACCATCTTACTTGAATCCGGATCGATCGGCAATTACGGGGAATAATAAGCGAACAACTTTCGATGTAGTAATGGCAGTAGGAGGAATAGATGTTACGCTTATGTATCAAAAAGCAAAAGGATACTACATTAAGAATATGGATGAATTAGATCCGACATGGAGACCTGGATCACCTCATTGGCAATTAAATTCACTGACCACAAAAATGTTAGGAGCAGAATTTACTTACAATACCAATAAACAATTTTCAGATGTTGGTATGATATCGGGTAAGTCGAAACAATTGAAGAATGCTGTTAGTTTACTTCCAACCCTTTCTGTTTATTATACCCATCTCAATGATCCTACCATAATGCCAAATCCTGGAACCCACTCAGACGATTATAATTTAGATATCAATTTGAGATTTCCGTTTGCAGCTTCTGTTGTATGGGGTAAAAATTGGTCATTGGCCGGAGCTGCTGGCCCTGTGACTGGAATTAATTTTTTCAGCACAGAATCTTATGATATTCGACTCACTAAGATCAAGAACAAAGAAACTAGATGGTCAACAGGCTTTTATTTACAAGGAGGGATATCGTATACCAGGGATCAATGGTATGCAGGACTAGATGCGAATGTACAACAGTATGGATCTGGGAATGATGCGTCTCGTACCAGGAGATTATTTTATGGCATTGAACTGTATATCGGTAAACGATTTAATGCACCTGGATTTCTGAAGAAGATATTTCAATGACATTTGAAATAATCAAAAGGCTCTTTGCAATCATTGCATTTATACAAAGCTTTACAGGCAGTACTACCAAATTGTGATACCAGTGTGGTGTTCCATGAATTACATTGCGGACATTGTATGGACTCTTCTTCCTGAAAGGCCTCTGGTGTGCATACAGCTTGCTTGTATTGTGGAGGAGCAATTCCGTAAGCTTTTAATTTATTTTTTCCTTCCTCACTCATCCAATCAGTAGTCCATGCAGGTGATAATACCTGCTTGATCTCCATCTGTTGATACCCAGCCTGTAGTAGTGCCATTCTGATGTTCATACTGATCACATCCATTGCAGGACAACCACTGTAGGTAGGCGTAATGGTGATAATAGGTTTTATCAATCCACCATCAAGCATCATCGCTTCTACTGATCGTACAATACCAAGATCGATAATGGTTAAAACGGGTACTTCAGGATCTGTTACTGTTTCCAATAAATTCCAGATCTTATTTTCTTCAGGCGTGGTATGTTGTACAGCGATCGTCATATGATTTACCATTCAGCTCCGGGATAGGCTCTTTGTAAGAATTGCATTTCGGCAAGTATGTATCCTAAATGTTCTGTATGAATTCCGGTTTTACCACCTTGCTGTGCCCAGCTTTTTTCAGGGATACTGATGGTAGCTTCTGCAAATACTTCTTGAACCTTTTGTAGCCACTGCTCGCGAATGGTAGTAAGATCTACACCGATATGGTTTTGTAACAAAGCTGTTTCATAATTAGCAGGTAAAAACATTTCACCGGTAAAATTCCATACTTCATCTACAGCAGTTAGTAATCTTTGTTTACTTTCTTCAGTACCATCACCTAAGCGAATCACCCACTCGCTACTCCAGCGTAAATGGTAAGTCACTTCTTTTAAAGATTTTGCAGCAATGGCGGCAAGTCTTGTATCGGATGAGTTTTGTAACTGTTGATAGAAATAATACTGGTAAGTGCTAAATAGAAACTGTCTCAAAGTTGTTTGAGCCCAATCACCATTCGGTAATTCAGTGATTAAAAGGTTCTTGAATTCAGGAACATCACGTAAAAAGGCAAGAGAATCTTCGGTAGCATCATTACCCGAAAGTTCAGCAGCATATTGGTAAAGATTTCTTGCTTGTCCGATAAAATCGAGTGCAATATTTGAAATGGCAATGTCCTGTTCCAAAACAGGTCCATGCCCACACCATTCGCTATTACGATGTCCTATGATCAGAGCATTGTCAGCGAGGTGTAAAGTATAATCGATCAGAGAAGAGTTCATTAGTTGTAAATGAAGCGTTGATTAGATATGTGTCAATTCATCTGGCAGGTCATAAAAAGTTGGATGACGATATGCTTTATCATTGGCCGGATCATACAATGCATCTGCTTCATCAGGATTGCTGGCATGAATGTATTTACTTTCTACTACCCAGATACTGATGCCTTCATTTCTTCTGGTATATACATCACGGGCATTTTCGATGGCCATCTGTGCGTCGGCAGCATGAAGACTGCCTACATGTTTATGATCCAATCCTTGCTTACTTCTAATAAACACTTCCCATAATGGCCACTCCTGTTTAGAGGAACCTGAAGTAGAAATATCGGCAGCACCGTTCTTACCTTCACCGTAATCGCCGTAGTAGTATTTTTGAATGTATTGTTTCATAGTAAGCTGATAGCTGCAAGCTTCAAGCTGCAAGTTTTTAAATTATAAATTCACTACTCTCTTTTTGACTTTTGACTTTTCACTTTTGACTTTCACCCTACGCCACTTTCACTTCTTTTCTAGCCGCACGTTTTGCCGCGTATGCAGAAGCTGCATCTCTTACCCACTTGCCATCTTCCCATGCTTTTTTACGAGCATCGAGTCTTTGTTTGTTACAAGGACCGTTACCTGCAATCACTTGCCAGAATTCATCCCAATTGATGGCACCAAAATCATAATGTCCTCTTTCTTCATTCCATTTTAAATCAGGATCAGGAATGGTGAGGTTTAATATTTTGATTTGCTCAGCACAGATGTCTACAAATTTTTGACGCAATTCATCATTGGTAAAGCGTTTGATCTTCCATTTCATGCTTTGAATGGTATTCGGACTTTCATCATCCTTCGGACCAAACATCATGATACTTGGCCACCACCAACGATTGATGGCATCTTGTGCCATACGGCGTTGTGCTTCATTGCCGCGGCTTAGAGTCAACAAAATTTCAAAACCCTGACGCTGATGGAAACTCTCTTCTTTACAAACACGAACCATGGCTCTAGCGTAAGGTCCGTAACTGGTTCGGCACAATGGTACTTGGTTCATGATAGCAGCACCATCAACCAGCCAACCAATTGCCCCCATATCAGCCCAACTCAATGTTGGATAGTTGAAGATGGAAGAGTATTTGGCTTTACCACTGTGTAATTGCTCATACATTTCGTCTCTGCTAATACCCAATGTTTCTGCTGCAGAATAGAGATACAATCCATGACCTGCTTCATCCTGTACTTTCGCAAGAAGGATGGCTTTTCTTCTAAGGTTTGGTGCACGTGTGATCCAATTGCCTTCGGGTAGCATTCCAACAATCTCGCTGTGTGCATGCTGACTGATCTGGCGAATCAATGTTTGACGATACTTTTCCGGCATCCAGTCTTTGGGTTCGATGCGGATTTCTTTGTCGATCTTTTCCTGAAACAGTTGTTCCAAATTCTTTTCCATACGTTGCTGTTTGGGCTGTAAAAATACAAAAAGAATTGAATGATGCTAACAAATGTTAGTGTTTTAAAACTAAACAATTTGACTTTTTGTTAGTTTTTGTTGATCATTTTCTGGGCATAATATGGGTAGTGATCAACAGCCTATTATCTTTCAGGTATGAAAAAGGGGATATTCATAGTGGTTTTTTTGATCTATTGTTTGACAAGTGCAGCACAAACACCAGCTTTTAAAAAAGAGATCGATGCCTTTCTAAGTGCGGATACTTTACAATTCCCTGCTAAAGGACAAATATTGTTTGTGGGTAGTTCTTCATTTACTTATTGGAAAGATATCAAGGATTATTTTCCCGGCTACCCGATCATCAATCGTGGATTTGGCGGATCATCACTACCAGATTTGATCAGGAATGCTGATAAGATTATCATTCCATATCAACCAAAACAAATCATTATTTACTGTGGTGAAAATGATATCGCTGATTCAATAGCTGCTACTCCTAAAATGGTACGAGATAGATTCAAGAATTTATATCAGATCATACGAACAGCGCTGGGCAACGTACCTGTTGTATTTATTTCAATCAAACCGAGTCCGAGCAGATGGAAGTTGGAAGGAAGGTTTTTGAAAGCAAATAAATTGATTAAAAGATACTTGAGAAGAGATGCAAATGCTACTTATGTGAATATTCACGATGCAATGTTGCTTCCAAATGGTTCTGTGAATCCGGAATTATTTATCAAAGACAATTTGCACATGAATACGAAGGGGTATGAAATTTGGAAGAAGAAGATTGAACCTATTTTAATCAAATGAAAAATAGCCGCAGATTCACAGATTTAAAAACTAATCTGTGAATCTGCGGCTATATATTACTTCACATCAAAGTCAACCACTACTTTCTCAGACTTAGGATGCGACTGACATGTAAGAATGAAGCCTTGCTCTATTTCATCAGGTTCTAATCCATAATTCACTTCCATATCTACTTCGCCCTCTACCAACTTAGCCCTGCAAGTACAACATACGCCGCCTTTGCATGCATAAGGAAGATCTGCTCCATGTTTCAATGCAGCATCCAATATCGCATCACCTTTTTGGCTCAGTTCAAAATCAAAAGCGATGCCATCCAATTTCACAGTTATCTTACTTTTAGGTCCTTTGTCAGTTTCTTCTTCCTGCAAATTATTTTTTTTATTTTGTTGTCCCGCAGTAGTGAACAATTCAAAATGTATTTTTTGTGAGATAACACCTTGCTGCTCTAAAACACTTTTCACAGAGAAAATCATTTCCTCAGGGCCACAAAGAAAGAATTCATCCGTTTGTTTCAGATCAATGGTTTTATCACAAAGCACCAAACATTTATCTGCATCAATTCTTCCTGAATTCAGTGGAGTGTCTGTGGTTTCTCTGGAAAGGATATGAATCAATCTAAATCGATTCATGTATTTATTCTTCAATGCTTCCAATGTTTCTCGGAAGATGATAGAATGTCTGTTGCGATTACCGTAGACCAGTGTGAAAGTGCTTTCTTTCTCTATTTGCAGGGTAGTTTTTATGATGGAAAGCAATGGCGTAATACCACTCCCGGCTGCAAAGCCCACATAATTCTTTTTTTGTTCTGGCTGCAGCGGTGTAAAGAATTTGCCGAGTGGGGGCATGACTTCTAAGGTATCACCTGCTTTCAAAATTTCATTTGCATAAGTAGAAAATACTCCTTGGGGAACTTTTTTTACTGCAACCCTTAGTTCATGATCCAAAGGACTGCTACAGATGGAATAGGAGCGACGTACTTCTTCACCTCCGATCTTGGTTTTAAGTGTAATGTATTGTCCTTGTGTAAATTGATATTGGTCTTTCAATTTTTCAGGAACTTCAAATGCAATAGAAACACAATCATGGGTCTCTCTGCGTACTTCACGAACAGTTAGTTGCTCAAAATGTATAGACATACCGGTCTTCTCTTATTGTGTTAATCCGCCTACAAGAATGGTTACCATGTTTTCTTCGAGTTCAGCAGCGCTGATCTTCTGTGTTGAACGATGCCAACTTTCGATACCGCTGATGGCATGCAGCATGATCAATACGGCTGTGGGCGCATCGATTTTTTTCACTTCCTGGTTACGAATGCCTGCTTCAATGATGGCAGCAAAACGTTTGCGGTAAATACGACGCTGATTTTGAAAATTGGATAAATATGGGTCTGCAAGATGTTTCCATTCACGATCACTCACGTAAACTTCTTCATAGTGATGGATCATTTCATTGATATGAAAGCGTAGTAACTTTTCGATCTTTTCAATTGCAGTGATTTTTTCTGCCTCAACCTCATCGATCTTTTGCAGAAAACGATTGGCCACACTAAAGCATAATTCATGTAACAGTTCTGTTTTCGATTTAATGTGGTTATACAAGCTGGCTGCTTCAACGCCTACAGCTTCTGCCAGGTCTCGCATACTGGCTGCTTTAAAACCCTTCTCTCTGAAAAGGGTGGCAGCTTTGGTAACGATCACGTCTTTGCGTGAAATGTTTTTGTCAGTCTTGATTCTTGCCATGACACGAAGATAATCAGCTAACGCATGTTAGCAATAAATATCACCTTAAAATATTATTTTGTTAGTTTTTAAGCAAGAAGCTGAAGTCCTATGTACACTAAGAACAAATTAAGCAGCCGTTACTAGCATTTACCCTACAAATGCGCTAGTTTCGCACCCCGATAACAAAAATTAATCTATGTCTTTAGTCGTTGTCGGATCTATGGCCTTTGATGCCATAGAAACCCCTTTTGGTAAAAGTGATAAAATTATTGGTGGTGCGGGTACTTATATCGCCTGGTGTGCTTCCAATTTTACTCCTGTTAAGCAAATCTCAGTTGTTGGTGGTGACTTCCCTCAGGAGGAGCTGGATTTGTTAACTGCTCGTGGAGTAGACCTTTCAGGGGTGCAGATCAAAAAAGACGAAAAGACCTTTTTTTGGAGTGGCCGTTATCATATGGACATGAATTCCCGTGATACGTTGGATACTCAACTAAATGTATTAGAAAATTTTGAACCCGTAGTACCTGATAGCTTTCAAGATTGCGAGTTTCTAATGTTGGGAAATCTCGTGCCAGCTGTACAGCGTAGTGTGATCGAACAATTAAAGACTCGTCCGAAGCTGATTGTAATGGATACCATGAATTTTTGGATGGAGATCATGATGGATGAGTTGAAAAAGACACTTGCCATGGTAGATCTACTGATGGTCAACGACAGTGAAGCTCGTCAGTTAAGTGGTGAATATTCTTTGGTAAAAGCAGCAGCTGCCATTATGAAAATGGGGCCGAAATACCTGATCATTAAGAAGGGTGAGCATGGTGCTTTATTATTCCATGGTTCTAAAGTCTTCTTTGCACCTGCATTACCATTAGAAGAAGTATTCGATCCAACAGGTGCCGGAGATACTTTCGCAGGTGGCTTCATTGGTCATATTGCACGTACCAAAGACATTTCTTTTGAGAATATGAAGACAGCCATTATCGTAGGAAGTGCGATGGCTTCTTATTGTGTTGAAAAATTCGGAACCCAACGATTGAGAGAAATCAGCAAAGAAGATATTGGTAATAGAATTGATGAGTTTGTTCAATTAGTGAATTTTGATATTGATTTAGTAGGGTAGAGAATGGCTTATAGTTCATAGCATATGGTTTTTCAATTTGCTATGAACTATAAGCTATAAAGCCCTTTGGGCTTTGCTAAAAAATCTTTTGGCTCAAAAAACAAACACAACTATTTTCGCACAGCAATGATGATCATGAAACATACAAAACGTACCAAGAAACCTCTCTGATAGGGAAGGAGCCTGAACGTTTGTGTATGATGACGAATATACTCAGAGGCCTTCCCTAAACGGAAGGCCTTTTTGCTATCAATCATTTAACAACAACCAATAAACAAAACAAAAAACACCATGAAAGTAGCAGTTGTAGGTGCCACAGGGCTTGTGGGTACCAAAATGTTAGAAGTACTTGCAGAGCGTAACTTCCCTGTAACAGAACTCATTCCGGTAGCATCTGAAAGATCAGTTGGTAAAGAAGTGATTTTTAAAGGGAAACCTTATAAAGTGGTGAGCATGAATGATGGCATCGCTGCTAAACCTGCTATTGCTATTTTCTCTGCCGGGGGCAGCACATCACTGGAGTGGGCACCCAAATTTGCTGAAGCTGGCATTCGTGTGATCGATAATTCTTCTGCGTGGAGAATGGACCCTTCCAAAAAATTGGTTGTTCCTGAAGTGAATGCTGATGTGCTTACCAAAGATGATTTTATCATTGCAAACCCTAACTGTTCTACTATTCAAATGGTAGTAGCATTGCAACCCTTACATCTTCGTTACAAAATCAAGCGTGTAGTAGTTAGTACTTATCAAAGTGTGACCGGTACCGGAAAAAAGGCAGTGGATCAACTATTCAATGAAAGAAAAGGGGTGGAAGGTGAAATGGCTTATAAATACCAGATTGATCTAAACGTGATTCCTCAAATTGATGTATTCACTGATAATGGATACACCAAAGAAGAAATGAAAATGGTGAATGAAACCAAGAAGATCATGAAAGATGATAGCATCCGAGTAACTGCTACAACAGTTCGCATACCAGTGATTGGTGGCCACAGTGAAAGTGTAAACGTTGAATTTGAAAATGATTATACATTGGAAGAAGTTCGTTCAGTACTAGAAAAAGCACCCGGTGTAATTGTTCAGGATGATCTCGCCAATCAACAATATCCAATGCCATTGTGGGCACATGAAAAAGATGAAGTGTTTGTGGGTCGTTTAAGAAGAGATGAAACACAACCCAATACGCTGAATATGTGGATCGTAAGCGATAACCTTCGCAAAGGTGCTGCTACAAATGCAGTTCAAATTGCTGAGTACCTGATGGAGAAAGGGCTGGCCTAAATTTTTTAGCCACAGATTTAAGGACCTTAATCTGCGAATCTGTGGCTAAAAATTTACTTATTGGTCAATTGAATCATATTTTGATGAATGTTCTCAGTCATTATCCCTCCATGATAGCAGATCAAAGTATCTATTTCCAACTGACTTAATTTTTTCACTGATGCGATGGCTTCCGGAAGGTCTAATGTAAACTGAGGATTGGCAATTTGTAGACATTCATTCTCAATCACCATTGCATCTGCCGCAATCAAAGTTTTCAAAGAAGTGATGTAGAGAGAAATATGGCCGGGCATGTGTCCGGGAGTATGGATACTTATTACGTTTTTGATAAAAGACAGTGGTCCATCCTCCTCAAAACTTTCATCTACAGCCACACACTTCATGTTCGATAACTGTTCTTGAAACTCAATAGCCCATGCTCGATAGTCTTCGGGAAGTTGATCAAATAAAGATTCGGCTTGCGTCAAACGTAACGACTTTTTTTCACCACCTATATAGGGAGCTTCAAGATTTGATGAATAGACTTTGATAGATGGATATTTTTGTTTCAGTTGAAACAATCCGCCCATGTGATCAATATCATGATGTGTTATGATGATGCCAGTCAGATCTGCTAAATTCAATCCAATCATAGCAGTAGCTTCTTCTAATAGGTGCAATTGATCCGCATATCCGCAATCTACCAATATCAATGAGGTATCACTCTCTAGTAAAACCGGATAAATGACCTGCTCCTGATCATTGTATTTAAAAAGAATAGGTAATGGATGAACTGCTATCATCGTATTATTCTTCAATCGCTTTATTCAAAAAGATGATCATAGGTTGCAGCGTTTCAAACGCAGCGACAATTTCTTTTACTAAATGATCCGAAGTAAGTAATTGATCAGCAACAGGGGCAGTGGCAACCCAGCTTTTCAACTTGATGTATTCAATAGCAGGGTTGTCTTTTTCATATCCTTTGGGTTCTCTGCTTAAAACCATTCCCTCTTCTCTCTGTAATTCTTTGTAAACAGATTTAAATTTCTTTTGCCCAATGATTTTACTAAACTCATCCCAGTTATAATCAATCTCCTGTCTTACTTTCTTGATCACATCAGGCTCGGGCATATAGATTCCACCACCCATAAAACTATTTCCACCGGGTTCCAGATGAAAGTAATAACCGGAGAACAAAGATTTTTTTCCTCCTCTGCTTAAATACATACCCATATTGGTTTTATAAGGGTCTTTGTTCTTACTAAACCGAACATCTCTGTTGATACGAAATGTACAATCCTTCGCCAGCAGCGATGCAACATATGGATCTTTTTTCCCTAGTCCATTGATCACTGCATTTGTCAATGCTGCAAAATCAGCTTTTGCTGCTTCATACTTTTTTCTGTTCGTATCAAACCATTCTTTGGTATTGTTCTTTTTTAGTTCTTTTAAAAAACTAAGTGTAGTCTTTTGTAGCATAGATGATTTATTGAGTGGAAACCAACTGAAGAAATTCAGCCTCACTGATAATTTTAATGCTGTTGATTTTTTTAGCCTTTTCTAATTTACTTCCCGCATCTTCACCAACAACCAGATAGTTCAATTTGTTGCTAACGCCACTGAGGATTTGTCCGCCATGTTCTTCTGCCATTGCTTCTGCTTCACTTCTCTTCAACTGTGTCAATGTTCCGGTAAAGAGAAATGTTTGTCCTTGTAAGCTGCCACTTCCTCCGGCTTCTTTCTTTGTATTCTTAAGTTGTAGACCCAATGATTCCAACTGTTTCAGCATCTGAATGTTCTGCTCATTACTAAAGAACTGATAAATACTTTTCGCCACTTTGGTACCAACATCTTCCAACTGTTGTAATGCTTCTTCTGTTTTTGTTTGATAATCTAATAAGTGTTCTACTGCATTGGCGAGTGTTTTGGCAGTTGTTTCTCCCACAAAGCGAATACCAAGCCCGTATATCAGTCGATACAAAGGCTGCTGTTTGGATGCTTCAATAGCGGAACGGAGATTGTCCAGACTTTTTTTACCAAATCCTTCCAGTTGACCAATTTTCTCAAAGTCAAGTGTGTAGATACCGGGAATGTCTTTGAGTAATCCAAGTTCATAGAATTTTCGCACATTGGCTTCTCCAAAGCTTTTGATATCCATCGCATCTTTACTTACAAAATGAATGATGCGTTCAACTACTTGTGCTTCACATTCAATATTGATACATCTCCATACCGCTTCTGCTTCTTCTTTGAACAAGGAGGAATTACAAACTGGACAATTTTTCGGGAAAAGAATATCTTCTTCCTTCCCGGTTCTTAATTCAGGCATCGATTTAACGATCTGAGGGATTACGTCACCCGCTCTTTCGATTAAAACAGTATCGCCAATTTTAAGATCTTTTTCTTTGATGTACTCTTCATTATGAACTGAGATACTACTTACAGTAACTCCACCCAAGTATACAGGATCTAATTTGGCAACTGGAGTAACTGCGCCTGTTCTTCCTACTTGAAATTCTATGCTTCTTAGTTTTGTAGTAGCTTGTCTGGCTTTGAATTTAAAAGCGATGGCCCATCGGGGATGATGAGAAGTCATACCCATTTGCTCCTGCAGATGTAAGTCATTTACCTTCACTACCATACCATCGATTTCATAGGGAAGATCATCGCGACCTGCTTCAAATGCCATGCAATAATCAATAACACCCTGAATACCTTTCACTACTTTTTTTTCTTTCTCAGGAGAGCGAAACCCGAGTTGCCAAAGTAAAGAAAGATTGCCACCATGTGTATCCAGTAAATCAGAAGTAGAAGATGTCTTATTGTCTTCTTTGGTATAAAAACTAATGTGGTATAAAAAAGCATCCAGTCCTCTTTCTGCAACATCTTTCGGGTCTTTCATCCGTAAACTTCCGGATGCCGCATTTCTTGGATTCGCCAATGGAGCAAGATTTCTACTAGCTTGTAATTGGTTGTACTGATCAAAAGAAGCTTTACTCATGATCACTTCTCCTCTGATCTCTACTTGTTGTATTCCATAGGAAGAAAATGCAGCTGAAAGTGGGATGGATCTGATCTGTTTGATATTATTGGTGATCTCTTCTCCCTCTACACCATCTCCACGCGTAGCTGCTCTTACTAACTGATCATTCTCATAGATCAAAGAAATACTGGCACCATCAAATTTGGGTTCTATACAGTATTCGATCTCATCCAATCCGGTTAACTCTCTGGCTTTACGATCAAAATCGGTCAGGTCTTCGGCATTATAGCTATTATCCAAACTCAACATGGGCACCAAATGGCTGACAGTAGCGAACTGACTATTCAAACTACTGCCAACTCTTTGTGTAGGAGAATCGGGTGTTATCAATGAAGGAGTTCTTTCTTCTGAACGTTGAAGTAGTTTGTACAATTGGTCATACTCATAGTCAGAAATCAATGGTTCATTTAAAACATAATATCTGTATTCATGAAATTGCAAGAGTCTTCTGAGTTGTTGGCATTCTTCTGATGAATCAATAAAATTATTTTGGGTTATTTTTGATAACCAAATACTGGTTGCCGACTGTAATTGTTGAGTAAGTCCGGATGAATACATATTGATTATTTACGCGATAAAGTTAGCTGCTAATTGGTTTAGCGAAAACATACAATCAGCAAGATACAGGCTATAGGGAATCTTTGTATCTTGCCCTACCCTGAGACTGAACGATTGCTTAAAACGGATACCCCCGATGAAGAAACATTCCGGAAAAAATGCCCATGAGCCTCATCAGATAAAAGATGCTGTAAAACTGGTACAATCTTATCCTTCTGCAGCTATTACGGTTGATTGTGTCATATTTGGCTTTGAGGAAAACAAACTCAAAGTGTTATTGATCAAAAGTGACCTTGAAGTGTACAAAGGGCAATATTCTTTATTGGGAGATATTGTTCAGGAAAATGAAGACCTTGACGCAGCAGCTTACCGCGTATTGAAACAAAGAACCGGTATGAATGATGTGTTTCTGGAACAAGTAAAAGTATTTGGTAGTCCGGATAGACACCCCGGAGGTAGGGTAATAACAATAGCTTATTGTTCATTGCTGAATATCAATCATCATGAGTTGAAGATCCATGATAATGATCTGGATTGGTATGGTGTCAATGGTATCAAATCAATGGCGTTTGATCATATGGATATTGTGGATGTTTGTCATAAATGGTTGCAGAAAAGAATTCAAGAGCATCCATTAGGATTCAACCTACTACCCGAAAAATTTTCTCTGCGCGAATTGCAGAATTTATATGAAGCCATTTTAGGAGTAAGTCTTGACCGAAGAAATTTTAGAAAAAAGTTCGCTTCTATGGACTTACTGATTGATATCAATGAAATGGAACAAGATGTCCCCCATCGTCCAGGCAAGCTCTATAAATTCAATTTTGAGAAATACGCGAAAAGTAAGCGTAAATGGGTAGGCATTGATTTTTAATGGTTTAGGTATTTTTAATAGACTTTTCTTTGTTTTGTTTAAACAATCTGAGCATTTCTGTAGTTATATCTCTACAGTGTTTTTGTAGTGTAACTACGATAGAAAGTTTAAATTCAAGTAGGCCCCAAAAATCCTTGCTAAGTAATTTTGCTTCATCAGTCTTTTCCCCCATTAACATTGATTAGGTTTCGATCATTTAAAATCCAATATGCACAAGAGCTACTAGTGTTTAGTTCGTTTGCAAAATTGGATTGCCATGAGAAAATTGCCGCACAAGTTTTTATTCATTTCTTGCTTATTCGTCATTCCGTTTTTTTATTGAAAAAAACAGATAGACTTTGAGCGGGCAGTGTCTCATGAACATTTACCACAACTATCTCTCAGAGTATCCTCATCAAAAGTGGTTTTATATCAGGCCAATGCAAAAATGACGGCTGTACGCTTTGATTGGGGCTACTTAAGTCAAACTCCCAATGATGTAATTTATTATTTGCTTGAATTTTCTTTAAAAGAAGATCAGTTTGCAAATCCAGTTGAGATTCCGTTAGGAAGTAGTTTGGCAGCAGGGTTTACTGTGGAAGAATTTAATGAATTGATGCATAAAATCATTGAACCTGGTGATGCAGGTGATGTGAGTGCCAGAATTAAGTACATGCGTCAAGGAGCATACAATAATCCCAAAGGATTAAATGGTGAGGAAGTGTATTACTCAGATCCTGTTTTACTTCAGGTGTCGACTTACCGAAACATCATTAAATACGACGCTCCAGACTTTATGACCATCCCGGGCAATTATCAAGCATGGAATCCATTATTAGCCCCTAGGCTAGTATCAAAACCCGGAGAAAAGGAGTATGAAGGATATGTCTATTTCCCCATCGAGTATCCTCAGTTTCTATTCATTCGTGGAACACTGTGGAGTGATTTTACTTTCGGATACATAGGCGGAAATAAGTTTGGTTTTAATGGAACACCTTTATCCATATTTGGTGGCAAAGGGTTTTATGTGGTCCGTGCTAGTATGAATACAAATACATGGTCTTATACAAAGATCAAAAGTTGGGGCATATCGGGAAGTGCATTGGGTGGACTATTGCCCAAAGACATGCAAATGACACCAGATCCTAATAATGAATGTATCTGGCGATTGACAGTAAACCTTATTGAAGGTGAATTTAAATTCAGGGCCAATGACCAGGATCAAATTGTGTTGGGTAATCAATGGCCTGCAATTGATCATGTGCCGGATTATAATGCAGATGGAATCCGCATCAATAAAGCAGGAAATTATACTATAGAGTTAGATCTCTCTATCCCCGGCAATTATTTATTCCATGTTCATTTGAATAAGTAATATTCTTTCCTATTCCTTCTATCATACTGTTCTCTTTTCAGTTTTGGATCATTTCAACTACTTTTACCTGATAACGAAACAGCTATGTTATATTCAATGACCGGTTATGGTAGAGCAGAACAAACGATGTCAGATAAGACCTATCTTGTGGAAGTTCGTTCGCTGAATGGTAAACAATTTGATCTACGCCTTACCATTCCTGCCTTGCTGAAACCTTTTGAGTTTGAAATCAGAACCATACTGAATGAAGGTTTGTTGCGTGGAAGTGTCGAATGTACCATTACCATTAAGCAAAATGGAGCCAGTAAGCCGGTAAGTATCAATAAAGAATTGGCAAAAGCTTATTATCAACCTGTAGCGGAATTGGCGGATGAGTTGCAATTACAAAAAGGAGATATTCTAAGTACGATTCTTAAACTACCCGATGTAATTACACCTTCAACAGAAATGATTACTGATGATGAATGGAAGTCATTCGAAAAAGTACTAAAAGAAGCCATTGCTCAGTTGAATGAACACAGAAAAGATGAAGGAAAATCACTTGAGGCAGATTTGAATCTTCGATTGGCCAATATTGAAGCACATCAAGCCACTATTACCTCATTAGAACCTTTGAGAAGAGGTAAGATCAAAGACGGTATTGTAAAAGTGTTGGAAGAAAACGTGGGCAAAGAAAATTACGATCCAAACAGAATGGAACAGGAGCTGATTTATTACATTGAAAAAATCGATATCAGTGAGGAACAAGTACGTTTAAAAAATCATTGCGATTATTTTCGATCTATTTTGGCAGAAAAAGAAAGTAGTAAGGGTAAAAAATTATCTTTTATCCTTCAGGAGTTTGGGAGGGAGATCAATACCATGGGGTCTAAAGCATATGATTCACAGATACAACAATGTGTGATCCTCATGAAAGATGAGTTAGAAAAAGCCAAAGAGCAGATCCTGAATGTTTTATAACTCCCTTTGATTAGCCAAAACTTTGTAGTTATTAATTTAGCATTGTGAAAACCGTTATTTCCATCATTAGTATTTGTTGTCTTTTTCTTTGTGCTTGTGGTAAAGTAAATTTTTTTGAGCGCACTGAAAGATTTCCACAACAAGAATGGGCTGCAACTGTAGAACCAGTAGCATCCTTCGATATTCAGGATACCACTTCTCTCTATAATATCTATGTGGTATTACGACACACGGATGCTTACAGATACAATAATATTTGGGTCAATGTCATCACCCAATCACCTAATGATTCTCCTAAAACGCAATTGTTGAATATTGCGCTGGCTGATAATACCAAGGGCTGGCTGGGAAATGGTATGGATGACATCTATGACCGACGTGCTCGTATCACCCGCGAACCTATTGCCTTAAAAAAAGGTGTTTACACTTTTAAGCTTAAACAAGCTATGCGTGAAGATCCATTGGCTTATGTACTGAGTGCGGGTATCAGGGTAGAAAAAGTAAAACCATGAGTCTTAACAAGACCAAAGGATTAACAGTGGTGATCGTTGTTTACTGGGTATTACTCAGTTACATGGTGGCTGCATTGGTCTGGTGGTTCATTGCACTTGAGCGACAAAATACCAGCATTACTCAGATTCGCTTGGCTGAGCTTATCAAAGATGATCCTAGTTATGTTGAAAAAGTAACGGCCATAGAAGATGCCAAAAAAAGAAAAACGGCTCAATACATTGGAGAAGGGGTTACTTTTCTAGCTCTGATACTAGTAGGAGCTGTCTTCGTTTTCCGAGCTACAAGAAGACAGTTGCGATTATCCCAACAACAGCAAAACTTCATGATGGCGGTAACGCATGAATTGAAAACGCCTATTGCAATTACCCGACTGAACCTAGAAACACTTCAAAAAAGAAAACTGGAAGAAGAGAAACAACAAAAGTTAATCAGTAATA
This sequence comes from Brevundimonas vancanneytii, assembly GCA_943368425.1. Taxonomy (GTDB): domain Bacteria; phylum Bacteroidota; class Bacteroidia; order Chitinophagales; family Chitinophagaceae; genus Sediminibacterium; species Sediminibacterium vancanneytii_A. The sequence goes on along the minus strand of CALRLC020000004.1, from coordinate 195,345 downwards.
CTTTGCAGGAAGCCAATAGGCTGAATATTCTTTGTAATAATATTTTATTAGCCGCACAATTAGATGCAGGGGCTTATACCTCGAACAAAGAAGAAATCAATTTTTCAGACCTGGTAGAAGGTTGCATCGATGATTTTAAGACACGTTTTCCTCAAAAAGAAGTAAAAGAATTCATTACTGAAGGCTTATACATTCAGGGAGAAACCTTACTGTTACAAATGTTGGTCAACAATTTGCTTGAAAATGCATTGAAGTATTCTCCTAAAGAATCACCCATAACAATAAGCTTAAATGCTGAAAAAAGTGAATTACTGCTTAGTGTATCAGATCAGGGGGTTGGTATTCCAGATGAGGAGAAAAAGAAAGTATTTGATAAGTTTTATCGAGTAGGTAATGAGAACACTCGTACAACCAAAGGAACAGGATTAGGTCTTTATTTATGCAGCCGAATCGTTAAAAGTCATAATGGCTACATTTCTGTGACAGATAATCAGCCGCAGGGGAGTAATTTTGTGGTAACCTTACAACAGGCATAATGGCATCAAAATCGAACATATTACTGGTAGAAGATGAAGAAAACCTTCATGAAACGCTCAAGTTGAATTTAGAAATGGAGGGTTATGAAGTGAGTTCAGCCTTTACTGGAACAGAGGCATTAAAGAAAGTATCCAATGAATACTTTGACCTGATCATCATGGATATTATGCTACCTGAAGTAGATGGTATTGCAGTTACAGAAAGTATTCGTGTCAATAATAATGAAGTGCCTATTCTTATGCTTAGTGCGAAGAATGCAGGCAGTGATCGTGTATTAGGATTGAAAAAAGGTGCAGATGACTATTTGACCAAGCCTTTTAATTTGGAAGAACTATTGTTAAGAGTAGAAAAACTTATCAATAAGAATAAAAAGCTACAGGAAAAAGAAACTGTTGGTGATACTTATGAGTTCGGTAATAACAAGGTAGACTTCAAAGCACAAGATGCTATTACTTGGAATGGACAACACATTGAATTGAGTAAGAAAGAAGCAATGTTATTGAAGTTGTTGATTGAGAATAAAGGGGATGTGGTGACCAGAGAGAAAATCCTACAAGTCGTTTGGGGTTATAATGTGTATCCTACCACCCGTACCATTGATAATTTTATCTTAAGTTTTCGTAAATATTTCGAGCAAGACAGCCGACACCCTCGTTATTTCCATTCTGTAAGAGGAGTTGGGTATAAATACGTGGATTAGTTGATCTCTTTGAGCTACGAGCCACGAGCTTTGTAGAGGCTTTCTAGTTCAAATTATTACCAATAAAATGTTTATTGGCTCTTAGCTCACAGCTCATAGCTGATAACAGAAGTATATATTCTAAACATCCACTTAGGCTAATCTTTTGCTCTTTCTGCACAATTTTTACTGTGAAGAAACGTTATGTCTGTGAAAAAAATACGCATGTCGCTAGATACGATCATAGACTTTCTGGAGCCGGTTAATATTGCACAAATTTCCAATGATGAAGGGTTTAAAGACACCCAATTAGGAAAACACATTGCTGTGTTTGATGAAAATTTTCCTGATATTGAACATGCAGATCTTGTGATCGTTGGATGTGGTGAAATGCGCGGAGCGGGTATACAGTTCACAAATACAGATAGTCCGGATGCTATCAGGGGTGAGTTTTATCGTCTATACCACTGGCATACTGAAGTGAATGTTGCAGATCTGGGTAATGTGAAATGTGGGGCAACTTTGCAAGACAGTTATGCAGCGCTGAGAGTAGTGGTACAGGAGTTGTTGTCTCTGGGAAAAAAAGTACTCATTTTAGGAGGATCGCATGATATTACTACTGCACAATACCAGGCACATACAGTCGATGGAAAGATCATTGATGCAGCCTGCGTAGATGCACGGATTGATATGGATATGGAAAGTATGACACCTGCGGATAATTTTCTTGTAGAATTATTTACCGGTATGCCCAACTATTTGAGACATTACAACCATATCGGCTTTCAGAGTTATTTCATGCATCCGCAAATGTTGGAAACCATTGATAAACTTCGCTTTGACTGTTATCGTGTAGGTAAAGTCAAAGAAGATATTTCTGAGATGGAACCTGCCATTAGAAACAGTGATCTTTTTAGTTTTGATATTGCAGCTATTCAACATGCACATGCCCCGGCGAATCATATTACACCCAACGGCTTTAATGGTGAAGAAGCTTGTACACTCATGCAATATGCGGGGATGAGTCATACATGCAGAACCATTGGTATTTATGGGTATATTCCATCACAAGATGTTCATCAAATGACTGCCAAACAAATTTCTCATTTGATTTGGTATACCATGGATGGCATTCAAAGAGGGAAGCAAGAGGCTGCAATGGAAGATAGAAACTCATTTAATGAATTCACCCTTGCCTTCGCAGAAGTAGAGACTGTCTTTCTCCAGAGCAAAAGAACCGGACGATGGTGGATGCAATTGCATGATGGTAAATATGTAGCTTGTAGTTATAGAGACTATCTTACCGCATCTAATAATGATATTCCTGAAAGATGGATGCGTGCTGCTGAAAGAATCTAGCGGTTTCAACCAAGAGTCAGTACATTAGTCATCAAAAATCACTTTTGTATGATGCCTTTCAGAGTGCGATTATTGTTACTTTCGATTACCTTACTCACAGCTTGCTCAGTACAAAGAACCATTCAAAAACAAGCTGATCATGCAATTTTCAAAGAGGCAGATCTTAAGTCAGCTCATATAGGTATCAGTATTTTTGACCCGGAAAAAAATCAGTATCTCTATAATTATCAGGCAGATAAATTTTTCCTGCCGGCAAGTAATACCAAACTTTTTAGCTGTTATGCTGCCATGAAATATTTGGGAGACAGTATCAAAGGATTACGTTATTACATTGATGCTTCTTCCGGTATCACATGGGTAAGACCTACAGGAGACCCTACATTGTTGCATCCTGATTTTACAAGACAACCTGTACTAGAATTTCTTCGCTCTGATACCAGCCGTGTTTATGGAAGGGTAGATCTTCCTTTTCAAGCCACACAATGGGGTAGCGGTTGGTCATGGAATGATTATCAACAAAATTATATGGCTGAACGAAGTGCATTTCCTGTTTATGGGAATTTGATATGGATTCGTTACAAGGATAGTAGCATTCAATGGCAGCCCTCAATTATACAAGCAGAAGATGGAAGTAAAGGCGATTATACAGACAACTTGAATCGACGCTCAAATATGTACAGCTTTCGACGAGCACAGCATATCAATACATTGTTATACAGCGCTAGTACATCTCCCTTTAGACAACAGCAAATTCCTTTAGTAACCAGCGATACCTTTTCAGCCAAAGTGCTGCAATCAGAAATTAAAGGGTTGAAGTGGACGAATAGTAAAGCAGCGCAATTCAAATCCATACCTGCTCCATCAAAGGAAGCAATACGCATTCTGTATTCACACCCTACAGATTCTGTACTTAAACCTATGATGCACCAAAGTGATAATTTTTTTGCAGAACAAATGCTTCTGATGGTAAGTGATGAACTACTAGGAGTGATGAATGAACGAAAAGTGATTGATACATTATTGAAGATGAATTTCTCCGACCTCACACAAAAGCCTAATTGGGTGGATGGAAGCGGACTAAGTCGGTATAATTTATTTACACCAATTCATTTTGTAAGCCTTTTACAAAAGATGAAAGCAGAATTTGCATGGGATAGAATTACAACAATTTTACCTACCGGAGGAACGGGTACCTTGAATAATTTTTATAAGCCCCTTCAGCATAAAATTTTCGCAAAAACAGGAACCCTAAGTGGTCAAGTAGCATTAAGTGGTTATCTTATCACCAAGAAAAATCGGAAATTGATTTTTTCTGTCTTGGTTAATAATCACCAAACATCAGCCGTAACGGTAAGAAGGGCTGTAGAAGCATTTTTGATGAATCTCTATAGGATCTATTGACCTGTAATGTTTCCTTAACTAAGCCGACATACTGTGAAAATCCTGTATTTTCATATATGTCATTTTCCAACTTTCCTATAACGGAAGAATCATTGCCACAGGTACAATCTGTACCCTTTAAAAATATTCATCCGGATTACTTGAAAGTCCTTCGTATCACATGGTTGATTACGTTTGGCATCATCTTGGCAGGTCTTCTGGCACTTTTTGTATTTGTGACCAAACTGCAAACACTATTACTTATTTCTCTGGGTATTGGTGTATATCTGATGATAACTGTTATTACTGTTGTATCGGGTACCCGATCTTTTAAAAGAAAGAAATACGCCGTTCGGGAAAGAGATATTTTGTACAGTACCGGGTGGCTTTTTCGTCATACGCACATGGTTCCCTTTAACCGTATGCAACACTGTGTGGTGAATTCCGGTCCAATAGAAAGGAAATTCGGATTGGCATCTGTTAGTTTGTATACAGCTGCATCTGAAGGGAAAGATATTACCATACATGGTTTACCGCAAGAAGAAGCAGAACAACTCAAGGATTTGATCATGCAACAAATTCAACCGCTGCAGCCTCATGAAAACATTTGATCAGCCACAGAGACAGTCGCCGTTTGCAGTGATCATGATGTTCTTTCACATTTTTCGTGTGGTGGTCGGACAAGTATGGCCCGCTGCGATTGGTTTATTTTTTGGTAAGAAGGAAAATATCGGAATGAAATTCCTGATCATTGGCGGCGGTCTTGTACTTTTTATTTTGATCAAAACCCTATTGGATTATTGGTTCATGAAATTCAGTATTCATCAGGGACAATTACTGGTACGTAAAGGTTTTTTCACCAAAAAGAAAGTTACTATCCCGCTAGAAAGAATACAAGCAGTGCATCTCGAACAAAGCTTATTACATTCTCTAACAAGGACCTATAAAGTGTTGATCGATACAGCGGGAACAGATGAAGAAGAATTAAAGATCTATGCTATTGCTGCAGAAGATGCTACTGCTTTACGACATTTTCTATTAAGTGCGATGCATCGCTCTGAAGAGGGAGAGCATGAAAAAGAAATAGCGGCTACCACTAATTATCACCTAGTCAGCAAGTTGAGTATAGGTGGATTATTGAAATTAAGTTTGTCAGCCAACCACTTAGAAACCATGGGTATTATTGCCGCTTTTGTGATTGGTAAATACGAGGATATCAAACCTCTCATTAACAAAATGCCATTATTAAAGCAGCTAGAATCTTATAGTGATACAGTACAGTTTACTTGGACAGTTATTGCGAGTCTGGCGATCATAAGTTTAATCATTACCATGCTGATCTCCGTTGTCAGAACCTTTCTTCGGTTTTATGATTATACTGTTCGAAAAGATGGAAAGGGTTTTCATATCAGGTGGGGCTTGTTGCAGGTTAAGCAAAAAATGATTCCTTTCAACAAGATTCAAATGGTCAGCTGGAGAAGTAATTTTATCAGAAGACTGATTGGTTTGGGTTTGTTAAGTCTGAAAGTAGCCGGGCAAAAAGAAACAAAAGTAAAGTTGCGATTGGAATTACCAATTACTTCTCCCGAACAAGTAGATATCATTATTCAAACATATCAATCTACTTTACCTTCATTTTTATCTGACCAAGGTTATCGAATTGATTTTTCTTATGTTATTCAAAGAACATTGTTTGTAGTATTACCTTTTGTGTTGATAGTAACAGCAGGGTTGTATTTTGTATGGGAATGGAATGCACTATGGGTCTTGTTGTGGTGGCCTTTAAGTTTTATAAAGAATTGGTGGTATTGGAATAACTTTCGTTTCTGGGTTGCTGATACCGGTATACAACGCTATGCAAGCACTTTTGGGAAAAACGAAATCTTACTAAACTGGAACAATATTCAATATGTTCAACTTAGGCAATCGCTTTTCCAAAAAAGAAAAGGATTGGCTACTTTATACTTGCATACCGCTGGGGGTAGATTTGAATTGCCCTTTATTCAACACAAGCAAGGATTGCAGATCAGTAATTATGCTTTGTATAAAACAGAATCCACTCAGCAAAACTGGATGTGATCATTTACCAAACATCCGATCTAAATAATCTTCCTTGAATTCCAAATATGTAGGAGAGCCTGTAGGGGTTACATTCGGACTAGTGCCGGCAAACAATTCTTCTACCAATACCAGCATTTCTTTTTGTGAGAGTGTTTGTCCGGCTTTAATGGCTTGCTGACGAGCCATACAACGAATAAGTTTCTCTCGTTTGCTGAATTTAATATCAGAACTGAAATGTTTGAACTGTTCGATGAGTAATTCAATGGCATGTTTTTCATTGCCGGGAAGTATATCTGCAGGAATGCCTTGTATTACAAAACTGTTATTACCAAAAGGCTCAACCTGATAACCAATGCTGGTTAGATCTGGTAACAAGTCTTGTAAAAGTGCAGCATCGGCAGCCGCCAATTCTAATGTAGTCGGAAAAAGACTTTTTTGTGTAGCCATTTGTTGACCATGTGCAGCCACACTGTATTTATCATACAATATTCTTTCGTGTGCTAATTGTTGATGTACGAGAATAAATCCACTGTTGGTAGAAGCTATAATATAGGTCTGATGTAATTGAAGCAAAGGTGTATCGGGTAAAACCTGTATTGATGAAGCTTTTGGAGCGATACTTTGTAATAAAGAACCCGAATAACTACCGGATGTTTTAGAATCATTTTCCGAAGTGGGACTCTCAAAAAAACTTTTCCAATGTTTCAACTCACCTGATTTGTTCTCACGTTCAATAAAGTGAGCCTGATTTTTTTGTGTAAAAGTTTGGTAGAGGTTAGAAGAAGCAACAGCTTGTTTTTTATCATCAGTAAATGGCTTGTTGACAGCATCTAATCCTTGAATATCCGGATTAAGTGTAAAATCAAGTGAAGGTGCAATACTGAACTGAGCGAGAGCATGTTTTACTGCAGCTTGTACAAATGCATAAATAATTTTTTCATCTTCAAACTTGATCTCCTGTTTGGTTGGATGAACGTTGATATCTACTTGTGAAGGATCCAAGTCAATAAAAAGAACATAGCCGGGAAAGCTGTCTTTTGGTATCATTTCATCAAATGCAGTATTCACGGCATGATTGAGATAGGCGCTTTTAATGAAGCGACTATTGACAAAGAAATACTGATCGCCTCTTGTTTTGCGTGCTGTTTCGGGCTTGCCTACAAAACCATAGATATTCATATAGTCGGTTTTTTCACCAACACTTACAAGTTTTGCATTGTAGGTATTGCCTAATATCTGTACGATTCTCTGTTTCAGAGTACCCGGTTCTAAATGAAATACTTCTTGTCCATTACTGGTGAGCGAAAAAAAGATCTCAGGAAAAGCCATGGCCACACGAATGAATTCATCCATGATATGACGAAGTTCTGCAGCATTGCTCTTGAGAAAATTCCTTCGGGCAGGAACATTGAAAAACAGGTTTTTCATGCTGATGCTTGTGCCGACTGGGCAAGAGCATACTTCTTGTTTGATGACTTTGCTGTTCTCAATTTCAATATAAGTTCCGAGTTCATCTTCTGCGCGACGTGTTTTCATTTCCACCTGGGCTACAGCGGCTACCGAGGCCAAAGCTTCGCCACGAAAGCCCATGGTTTTGATACGAAACAGGTCTTCAATTTGACGGATCTTACTGGTAGCATGACGCTCAAATGCCATTCGCGCATCGGTATCACTCATGCCCTTACCATTATCGATCACCTGTACCAATGCTTTACCGGCATCTGCAACCAATAGTTTGATCTCAGTAGCACCTGCATCCACAGCATTTTCCAGTAATTCTTTTACGGCACTTGCCGGACGTTGAATCACTTCACCGGCGGCTATCTGGTTGGCAATGTTATCGGGTAATAATTGAATGATATCGTTCACAAAAAATCTCCTTGAATTCAGCCTGCAAAAATACGGCAAATGCCGGTGGCTTCGAACTTTTGAAAACTTTTAAAACTTTCCAAACGTTTTGCAGGTACTTTTGCGCTGTAAAAATCAAGATTATGACTTTAAGTGCGGATATCAAAAAACTGGAGCGTCGATTTGTACCCAATGACTTTGTGGTGACTACCTGGGAATCCTTGGAACCGTTTTTCAAGGACCTGTCTGAACGTTCAATCAACAGCAAAGCAGCACTGGAACAATGGATGCGTGATATGAGTGAAATAGAAGCTGTTGTCAGTGAAGATGCATGCTGGCGTCAGATCAAAATGACCTGTGATACAACCGATCCTAAACTGGAAGAAGCATTCACTTATTTCTGCATGGAAATTCAACCCAAGTTGCAACCTTATGCAGATCAACTGAATAGAAAATTGATCGATTGTCCCTTTACCAAAGAATTGGATCAAGAGAAATATTTTACCTATTTACGAGGGGTTAAGAAAAGTATCGATCTTTTCAGAGAAGGGAATATTCCTTTACAGGCCGAGTTGAGCGTGATGCAGCAACAATATGGTGCAATCGCAGGTAAAATGACCGTAGAAGTAAATGGCGAAGAATATACTTTACAACAAGCAGCGAAATTCTTGGAAAGTCATGATCGAGCTTTACGTGAACAAGTGTATCGCAAAATCCAAGAACGTAGGTTGCAGGATAAAGACGCGATGCATGATCTCTATACTCAATTGATCACGAAAAGAGATCAAGTAGCAAAAAATGCAGGCTACGCCAATTATCGTGATTATAAATTTATAGAGCTAGGGCGTTTTGATTATACCAAAGAAGATTGCTTTCAATTTCATGAAGCAGTGAAATTACATGTACTGCCACTGATCGAAAAAATTTGCCAGAAGAAGAAAGAGAAACTTGGATTAGATGTTCTTCGTCCGTGGGATACAGAAGCAGAACCTGATGGCGTACAGCCATTGAAACCATTTACAAATGGCAAGGATCTTTATGAAAAATCAGTGGCTTGCTTTGAACAATTGAATCCATTTTTTGCCAACTGTTTGCGTAAGATGAATGAACTGGGACATTTCGATCTGGAAAGCAGAAAAGGTAAAGCTCCGGGAGGATACAATTGCCCGCTTACAGAAAGTGGAGCACCATTTATTTTTATGAATGCTGCCGGACAAATGAGTGATGTTACAACCATGGTACATGAAGGTGGTCATGCAATTCATTCTTTTTTAGCACATGAACTGGAGTTGAGTGCTTTTAAAGAGTATCCGATGGAGATCGCTGAAGTGGCAAGTATGGCGATGGAATTATTCAGCATGAATCATTGGCAGGCGTTCTTCGATAATGAAGAAGATCTAAAGAGAGCGAAAGAACATCAATTGGAAAGAACCATCACCATATTTCCTTGGATCGCGATCATTGATAAATTCCAGCATTGGGTATATGAGCATCCAACACATAGCGTTGCAGAAAGAACTGCAAAATGGATGGAGATATTACAAGAATTTTCAACCAATAGCATTGATTATACCGGATTAGATATGTATCGTGAGATCGGCTGGCAGCGTCAGTTACATCTATTCGAAGTGCCTTTTTATTATATCGAATATGGTATCGCACAATTGGGCGCGATCGGTTTGTGGATGCAGTACCAGAAAAATCCGGAACAAGCACTGAATCATTATATCAAAGCGCTTTCATTAGGGGGTACCCGCACATTACCTGAACTCTATGAAGCCGCTGGATTGAAGTTCGATCTTTCACCGGCGCATATCAAAACATTGATGGAGTTTACGGCGACAGAGATGGAGAAACTTGTTTAATATCAAATATGGTTTTATAAAAATCGGCTGTCCTATAGGCAGCCGATTTTTGTATCTATTCATGATCAAAGTCAATAATCATATAGGTTTTAATATCCATTCTTTCATGTAAAACCCGAATGATGAATACAGTCTTTTCTTTTGTCAAACAATAAAAAATGATGTGCCGATTTATTTTATAACCATTAATAAATACATCGAATTGAAAATAAACTTTACCAAGTGAGGGATTGACAGATAAAACTTCAAATGCTTTTAAGATCTGATTATAATATTGGTCTGCTTTTTTTTCAGACCACGTATGCAAAGTATACTTCCATATGTCTGAAAGATCATCAATTGCTTTTTCTGATATAAGGTAATTAGCCACCTGACTTTAAAGATTTCAGGTGTTTTTTGGGATCAAAATTTTTGACGGATCCACTGGTAATGCCTTCTTGTAGTGCTATCTTCAGAGTTGCCACTTTGGCTTCATCTTCTTCTAATAAGCGCAATCCTGCACGGATTACTTCACTAGCATTTTTAAATCTCCCTTCTGCAACTTTAGCGTCTACAAATTTTTCAAAATAATCTCCAAGGGATACAGAGGTGTTTCTACCCATAAGATCTGTTTCAGCTAAAGTTACCAAATTTTGGTAACTTTTTAAATTGCTTTTGACCAATTTCATATGTTGAATTTGGGATAGATGATTGTGATTTTTGAATATTCAAATCTACGACCCACTAATCCGTGCCATGCGTAGTCATAAAAATCAGGTACTTATACTAAGTAGAAATAACGGCTATAAAAAAAGGTATCATGTGACTGATACCTCTTGTAACTATAATCTTGTTCTATTCTATTAAGCTTCCGGATTCGGCTTTTGCTCACCACCTTGATTACCCTGCGGTCTTGGGCCTTGTCCTCTTCCTTGGTTTCCTTGCGGTCTTGGACCCTGAGGCCTATTTCCTTGTTGATTACCCTGAGGTCTCGGACCTTGTCCCCTTCCTTGATTTCCTTGTGGTTTTGGACCTTGTGACCTATTTTCCTGTTGATTTCCTTGCGGTCTTGGTCCTTGCCCTCTTGATCCTTGCTGCTGTGGAGCATTTCTTCTATCACCGCCACCACGCTGCTGATCTTTTCTACGCTTATCATTGCGCTCCAGACTACGCAAGCTGATTTGCCCAACAACATCTACAAAAGCAGGTTCTACTTCCTTAGGCTTACTGCTGGTAACTTCAACCGGTTGTAGTTCCTCTACTTTCTGCCCTTGTTGGTTTAGTCTTTTGATTTCTTTTACACGCTGAATGGTCAGTGGATAATGTTTGGTATTGTTAGGTAATACATACCACATCAAATTTTTGAAAATATCTTTCTTGATCAGATAGGCAGTGCCCATTACTGTATCCAACTGATCGGCATAATCCGGGAAATGTTGTAGGGCATCCAAATAGGTATCCAGCTCATAATTCAAACAACATTTCAGACGGCCACATTGTCCGCTGAGTTTAGTTTGATTGATCGATAAATTCTGATAACGAGCTGCTGTTGTATTTACACTCTTGAAATCATGTAACCAAGTACTGCAACACAATTCGCGGCCACAGCTTCCGATACCTCCCACTTTTGCAGCTTCTTGGCGAATACCGATCTGACGCATCTCTACTTTCACCTTGAAATCATTCGCATACTGCTTGATGAGTTCACGGAAATCAACGCGGTCGTCAGCAGTATAAAAGAAAGTAGCTTTTTTACCATCGGCCTGAACTTCTACCTCGCTCAACTTCATTTCCAAATTCAGTGTACGAGCCATCGCTCTACTTCGCGCCAGCATTTCTTTCTCTCTTGCTTTGCTGATCTGAAAACTTTCGATATCTCTATCCGTACTTCTACGAAGAATCTTTTTCATTTCAGCGTTGAACTCATCAACACCCTTTTTCTTCATTTGAACGCGTACCAGCTCTCCGGTTAAACTCACTTCTCCTACATCATATCCGCTAACCCCTTCAACGGTTACATAATCTCCTTTTTCGAAAAATTGAAGTGTTGTATTACGGAAAAATTCTTTGCGACTGCCCTGCTTAAAACTCACTTCTACCACTTTGCAGGAACTCTCAGGGTCACTGAAAGGAAGGTTCATGAGCCAGTCGTGCACGTTCAAACGGTTACAGCCACCTGTGCTGCAACCACCATTGCTTTTACATCCGTTCGGTTTACCCGTTCCACAAGATCCACATCCCATATTAAAATCATTGATCAGGTTAATAACTGAATAGGGGAGGTTTTATTGTGCGTGGACTGTAGTACTGCTATGCGGCTGCGGTTGTGTCACTCACTTCAACGTTCTGAACACTGATGATCAGTGATTTACGATGATAGGTTGGTCAAATAACCGTTCATAATTTCTAATGTATGATGGATCAGCACTTGGCAAATAATACAAAACCACTATTCCCCTCGCTCTATTTTCCCAACTAAAGTCGGGCTATCCGTTCAAAATTAGGGTTTTGTTCTGAATGATGTGATAGAGTTTCAGGGTAAGGGCCTGAAATAACATTTTGGCATTGGCATTTCGCTCAATGTAGTAGGAGGCGCGGTCTAATTCCTCAATGATGGCTTGCTGTTGGCTGACGGAAGCGATTTTATTCAATCTGCCGGCAAAATCCCTCTCTTGATCCCCGGCTGCCACATTCTCAGAACCCATAACACGTATGCGGACACTCATTTCCAATAAGTGATTAAAGTACCGTAAGAACTGTTTCTGTTTCTCCCTGCCCAATTCACTGATCTCAGCCGTAAACTTGATCTGTGCCAATGGCCCCCCTTTCAAAGTAGCATTAAGCCAATCGCGAAGTAAACTTTGCCAGTCTTCTTCGGCATGTTGCAAGAGTTGCAAAGCTTCTCGGTAATTACCTTCTGCAATGGCAGCAATTTGGTGAGCTGTCTCTGGATTGGCTTTGGCACGCTCTATCAAAGCCTGTTCAATTTCTGCATCTTCAAGCATCGGTATTTTCACCAGTTGACAACGACTCAGAATAGTAGGTAATATCTGCTCTTCACTTTCCGCTACCAGAATAAACAAAGTATTGGGTGGTGGCTCTTCGATGAGTTTCAGCAGTTTATTCCCTTCTTTTCCCAAATACTCCGGCATCCATAACACCAAAGCCTTATAATCACTTTCAAAACTCTTCAGACTCAATTTGTGAATGATATCATTACACTCATTGGCAGTAATATTGCCCTGCTTGTTTTCAGCACCAATAAATTGTAACCAATCATAAACATTTCCATACGAATATTGCTGAATGAACTCACGCCATTCAGCAATGTAATCGGTGCTGATGGGTTTATCTCCTGCTTTTTTAGGAATCACAGGATAAGAGAAATGCAAATCAGGGTGCATTAACTGAGCAGCCCTTGCAAAAGCAGATTGATTATAAATATCATCAGGTGAAACATAGGATGGACCGGCTTCCATCGGTGTAAATCCCCCAAACAGATCGGCAACGGGTTCAGAAGCATTGGGTTGACATATCACAAACTGAGCAAAAGCTAAGGCCAATGGCAATGCCCCACTGCCTTCCTTACCCAAAAAAAGCAAAGCATGACTCAACCTGTTTTGTTGAACCATTTCAGCAAGGTGTTGCTTAACGGCTGATTGCCCTATGATATCTTTAAACTGCATGTCCGGAACGAAAGTAAGGGAACTCATGAATTAAATGGAACACTGTGGGGAAGTTTCAGATACAAGAAGTCTTCAGCGACCTGCTTGGGAAAATCAGTTCTTTACAGTAAGTTGTAATCGCTTATGAAAAAAGAAAAAGGCATCTGGAAAGTCATCACTGCCTCCTCCTTGGGAACTTTGATCGAGTGGTATGACTTTTACATTTTCGGAAGTCTGGCTACCGTTATTGCAGGACAATTTTTCCCAAAGACAAATCCAACTGCGGCTTTATTGTCAACACTTGCCACTTTTGCCGCGGGGTTTATTGTACGTCCATTTGGTGCTTTGGTATTTGGTCGCCTAGGAGATATTGTTGGAAGAAAGTATACTTTCTTACTTACTTTAATACTCATGGGAGGTTCAACATTCGCTATCGGATTGGTTCCTTCCTATGAAAGTATTGGGTTCGCTGCACCGGTGATCGTTCTGTTGTTACGTTTGTTACAAGGACTGGCACTCGGAGGTGAGTATGGTGGTGCTGCTACTTATGTGGCAGAACACGCACCTGCTGGTCGAAGAGGTTATTTTACTTCCTGGATTCAAACCACAGCAACACTCGGACTTTTTGTATCGTTAGGTGTCATTCTTATTACCCGACATGCGTTGGATGATGATCCGCAAGCATCCATTGCTAAATTCAATGACTGGGGATGGCGTATTCCTTTTTTATTATCGATTGTATTGGTGATCGTATCCATCTATATCCGTTTGAAGATGCAAGAGTCGCCATTGTTCTCACAGCTGAAAGCGGAAGGGAAGACAGCTACCAATCCCTTAAAAGAAAGCTTTGGTCATAAAGCCAATTTGAAAATGGTTTTACTGGCATTGTTTGGTGCTACTATGGGACAAGGTGTGGTATGGTATACAGGTCAGTTTTATGCGCAATCTTTTTTAGAGAATGTATGTAAGGTTGATTTTGATCAGTCGCGTACTATCTTGATATGGGGCATACTTTTTGGCACTCCTTTTTTTGTGTTCTTTGGTCATTGGAGTGATAAAGTGGGAAGAAAATGGATCATGTTAGCTGGCATGTTCTTAGCTGTTCTAACGTACAAACCTTTGTTCCAGCAATTATTACACCTTAGTGATGTTGAACAAAAAACGGAGATAACGGAAGAGAGAAGAGAACAAACCACTTTACAACCGATCATTAACTCAACCGATTCTGTTCGCACCATAGAAATATATCAATCTTATACTGACGGAACTCAATTGCATGTGATCGCAAAAGATACATTGTATGATGATGTCAATAAATATTCGCCACCAATCATTCAACAAGCCAAACAATTAGGCAATACTGTGTATTGGAAAATGGTAGCGATTGTTTTTGTGATGATCATTTATGTTACCATGGTGTATGGACCTATTGCTGCTTTTCTGGTAGAATTATTCCCCACCAGAATTCGTTATACCTCCATGTCATTGCCGTATCATATTGGTAATGGTGTCTTTGGTGGATTAACACCTTTCATCGCAACGCTGTTGACCACGATTTATACAGGAGATCCACTGGTGGGATTGATGTATCCGATCATTATTGCAGGTATTTGTGTAGTAATTGGAGCTATTTATGTAAGTAATCGAAAAACCATCCATTAAATCGCATCATGAAACAACTCAAACGAATAGCAGGAATGGTATGGATGTTATTAGGTCCATTAGCAGTGTTCTTTTTGATTCGAACAGCATCTTCAGAGATAGCAGCAAAACCCTCTGCAGATAGCTGGATACAATGGGGGGTATTTGTTTTGGTATTCTTACCCATTGCATTTGGACTGAGCTTATTTGGGTATTATGCGATGAAAGGTGAGTACGACAAAGAGAACTGAAGGCTTATTGTATTGTTTTTATGTAGCACACAATTCTGTTTACCTCTTTGAATCCTGCTTGTTGATGAAATAGTTGACTGATTTGATTGTCGATTTCGGTATCAGAACCTAGTTCGTTAAATCCTTTGGATTTTACCCAAGCTTCCCCGCTTTTCAAAAGTGAAGTAGCTATCTGATGATTTCTATAAGCAGGCTTCACGTATATTCCTTCCAAATAAGCAGTTTTGTCTGCATCAGCACCTTCTACGTAGTCATATCGAATACTGATATGAATAAAGCCTACATAAATATCATTTACTTTAGCTAAAGCACAATATTGATCCGCTGCATGGAGTAATTGTTGCCATTGTTCTTTTTCTTCATCATAACTACATTCCGGCCAAAGCTCCAAGCTGAGTGCGGTAAGAGGGTCTATTGTTTTGTCAGATAACAATACGATTTGATCATTCATGTACTTGTCTGATTTGAATAGTAAGTATAAATATCTTTAATATTCGACAGTAAATCGATACCGTATTTTTATCTTTTCTTTCACCCCGACAAACTTTTGAATTAATATCTTTACCGCATGTCTATTGAGATCAGTGGTATTACCAAAATATACGGAACACAGAAGGCTGTCAATGCCATTTCTTTTTCAGCGCAAAAAGGCGGAGTCGTAGGGTTTCTTGGTCCGAATGGAGCGGGTAAAAGTACCACGATGAAAATGATCACCGGCTATTTATTACCGGATGCAGGCAATATTCAGGTTTGTGGTATTGATGTTCAGAAAGATCCTGTTGCAGCAAAAAGGAGAATCGGGTATTTACCGGAAGCCAACCCATTGTATTATGATATGTATGTAAAAGAATACCTGGCATTCATTGCGGGTGTTCATCAATTAGACCAGATACCTAAAGCGGTAGATCGAGCCATACAATTAACAGGATTAGGTCCGGAAGCGCATAAAAAAACAGGACAATTATCCAAAGGATATAAACAAAGGGTTGGATTAGCGGCTGCATTGATCCATGATCCGGAAGTGTTGATTCTGGATGAACCTACCAGTGGCTTGGATCCGAATCAGATCATTGAAATCAGAAATGTGATCAAAGAGCAAGGAAAAGAAAAAACGATCCTTTTTTCTTCGCATATTCTTCAGGAAGTACAGGCTATTTGTGAAAGGGTGATCATCATCCATAAAGGCAATATTGTGGCCGATGATCAGGTAAGTAACCTGTTGTCAAGTAAAGGAAGTACACTGGAAGAAGTGTTCCGAAGCCTTACAGCGGCGCAACCAACCGTCTAATTCCGTAAATTGCATACTCATTTATCAACCCAATTGATCATTTAAACAAGCAACCGAAATGAGCTACATTATTGAAGTACATGCCCGTCAGATACTCGACAGTCGCGGTAATCCTACCGTAGAAGTAGATGTATTAACCGATGACGGAGCCCTTGGTCGCGCCGCTGTTCCAAGTGGTGCAAGCACTGGTATCCACGAAGCAGTTGAACTTCGCGATAACGACAAAAAGAAATACGTAGGTAAAGGCGTTCTCAAAGCAGTGAAGAACGTAAATGATACCATCGCAGATGCAATCGTAGGTTTTGATGTTGCAGCACAAGCAGCTATTGATGATGCTATGATTGCATTGGATGGAACAGCCAATAAAAGTAAGTTAGGCGCTAATGCTATGCTTGCTGTAAGTATGGCTGTTGCGAAAGCAGCTGCTGAAGAAGCAGGATTACCACTGTACCGTTATATCGGTGGTACGAATGCGAAAACACTACCTATCCCGATGATGAATATCCTCAATGGTGGTGCACATGCTGATAACAAGATCGATTTTCAGGAATTCATGATCATGCCTGTAGGTGCTTCTACTTTCAGTGAAGGCTTACGTTGGGGTGTTGAGATTTTCCATACCCTGAAAAGTGTATTGAAGAAAAAAGGATATAGCACCAATGTAGGTGACGAAGGTGGTTTTGCGCCAAATATTCAAAGCAACGAAGAGGCCATTGAAACAGTATTGGAATCGATTCAAGCTGCAGGTTATAAAACCGGTTCACAGATCGTAATCGCGATGGATGCTGCGAATAGTGAATTGTGGGATGCAAAGAAGAAAAAATATGTATTCCATAAAAGCAATGGTAAGATCTTAAGTAGTGATGAGCTGGTGAAATACTGGGAGAAATGGGTGAAGCAATATCCAATCGTTTCTATTGAAGATGGAATGGCAGAAGATGATTGGAATGGTTGGAAAGCACTTACACAAGCGATTGGTAGCAAATGTCAGTTGGTAGGAGATGATTTATTTGTAACGAATGTAAATCGCCTGCAGACAGGTATTGATAAAAGTATTGCGAATGGATTACTTGTGAAAGTAAATCAGATCGGTACTCTGACCGAAACCATCAATGCTGTTACACTTGCGCAACACAATGGTTATAATACCATCATGAGCCATCGCAGTGGTGAAACAGAAGATACTACTATCGCAGATCTGGCGGTAGCCTTGAATTGCGGACAAATTAAAACAGGTTCCGCTTCACGTACCGATCGTATCGCTAAATACAACCAACTGATCCGTATCGAAGAGATGTTGGGAGAAACAGCAATATATCCGAAGGGGAAGGTGAAGTTTGGGAAAAAATAGCCGCGGGTTGTTAGCTGCAAGCTACAAGCTTCAAGTAATGAAAAATATTTCTACTTGTTGCTTGTAGCTTGCAGCTTGCAGCTTTTCTCCTAATTTTGACTTATGAAAAAATTCACTTCCATCATCACCAACAAATACTTCCTTGCCGGTGGTTTTTTTGTGGTGTGGATGCTGTTCTTTGATCAGCGTGATTTTTTTCAGCAACGTGAGCGGAAAGCGGAACTCAAAAAGCTTGAAGCTAAAAAACAATACTATTTAGACGAGATCAATAAAACCAAACAGGAACTCAACGATATCCAGAGCAACCCTGCTGCCCTCGAAAAATTTGCCCGTGAACGTTATCTCATGAAAAAAGACGGGGAAGATATTTTTATCATTGAAGATTCTGTGGAAGCGAAATAAGCTTCAAGCAGCATGCTACAGGCTGCAACCTTTTTTGTAAAACAATCAATTGATTTTCAACGCCTTACTTGTTTTTCTCAGTAATTCTTTGATTCGAATGACTAAATTACTGATTACAGAACCCGTTGCTGCAATAATATCGTTTCTCCCCCCGTTTTAATACATACCGTATCCTCTCAGCTCAATTAATATAACCCTGCTATGAAAAAGTTTAAAGAAGAGGATTTGATATTTTACCTGTACAAAGAGTGTTCACCTACTATACAAAAAGCTGTAGACGAAGCGCTGGAAGAGGGAGATATTGAATTAATAGAACAACTCGCCGTATTGGAACGAAGCATTCGCCAGTTGGATCAACTGAAAATGAAATCGCCTTCAAAACTTTCAATCAAAACAATTATGGATCATGCTCATGCAGCCATAAAAAAGAAATAAACTTGTTGCTTACATAAGTGTTTGTAAAGCCACAGATTCACAGATTGGAAAATTAAAATCTATGAATCTGTGGCTTTATCATTTACATCCATCGAAGTTTTTATTTTTGAAGAAGGTTATGACAAAAAAAGAACGATACGCTCAGGTCATCAATTATTTCAGTCAACAAATTCCCGTTGCTGAAACAGAATTGGTATATGACAATCCTTTTCAATTGTTGGTGGCTGTGATACTGTCTGCACAATGTACAGATAAGCGTGTGAACATGACAACACCTTCCATCTTTGCTCGTTATCCATCCCCACATACGATGGCGCAAGCTACTTTTGATGATTTGTTTCCATTGATCAGAAGTATTTCTTATCCAAATAATAAAACCAAACACCTGATCGGTATGGCGAATATGCTAATCGATCAGTTCAATGGTGAAGTTCCAATGACGGTAGAAGAGTTGGTAAAACTGCCCGGGGTAGGACGAAAAACCGCTAATGTGATCACCAGTGTGATCGACCAACAACCCAATATGGCTGTTGATACACATGTGTTTCGTGTGAGTAAAAGATTAGGATTGGTTCCTGAAAAAGCGAGTACGCCATTGGCTGTTGAAAAAGAATTGATCAAATATATTCCCGAAGAATTGGTGCATAAAGCACATCATTGGTTGATACTTCATGGAAGATATACCTGTCTTGCCAGAAATCCGAAATGTGAATCATGTGGACTAACTGGACTGTGCAAGTATTACGCTAAACAAGTAAAGAAGAAAGGCTGATTTTTTGATCTTTGATTTCTTGATTTAAGTAAATGCACAAATCAAGAAATCAAAGATCAAAAAATCAAACCTTAAAAGTCAAATCCAATTGCAAAATAGTAGACAGGTGCTCCTTTGAAAATTCCTTTCATAGGCCAACCGGCATCAAATTTCATAAAGTATCCAAGTAAGGTACTGCGTGCTCCAAATCCATAACCACCCGCAAATGGTCCAAGTCCGCCTGCATCAATACGAACTATAACCGGAGAGTTGGGATCACTGATGACTTCACCCGGACGTTTAATACCGTTGTATTTGCCATTCCATGCAGATCCTAAATCCACGAATTGAACCAATTGGAAATTACGAAGGAAGGCATTGTTGATAGGTCTATTGATCAGTGTAGAAAATAGTGGGAATCTAAATTCACTATTAATCACAAAAGCATTGTTACCGTTTGCGATATTCTGTCTGTAACCGCGCATATTCACTGCAAGCGACTGGAATGCATAGGACTGATCAGGTGCAGGAGTGTTTTGTCCATTGAATTTAGGTCCAATCCAGCCATCTACTCCACCTAGGTAGTAAATGAGTTTTTGTCCGCCCCATGAAAAATCTGCAGCAGCGCGTCCAGCCCAAATAAAATTGCGATAAATTTTATGATAATAGCGGGCATCAAAACCCAAGTTGAGGGTTCCTTTGCCATTATTCAAAGCTGTTTTGAATGTAGGCATGTTTACATCCAAATAAACTTTATAGCGTAATCCATTCCAGATATTTTGGGTTGGATTGATGGTGTTGTCATGCACATATTCAATTCTTGAAACGATATATCTGCTGATTGTATCTTGAAAAGCAAGTGCTCCTGGATCTGGTAAACCAGATGCATTATCAAATGAACGCAAGATGCCACGATCTGTTCTTAAAGCAACGGTTGCTCTCAGACTTTTCACCTCATTGAACGGATAAGCAATATTACCCTGATACAAGTTGGTGATCAGCATGCTGTTGAATGGTGTATTAAAGAAGTTAGTGACATTGCTTCTGTAATAGGTCATTCCCCAATCGAAACGTTTGCGAAGATTCTGATAAGAGAAGAATACATCTTTATCGCTCAGGTTGGTTCCAAATCGGAAGCCACCAACGAATTTTTGGTCTTCAAATAAATCACTCACACCTACACGGAAAGTAAAATTGAAGTCGTTACCGTTGTTCAACTGAATAGGACCGGCTCCTCCTGCGTATGGCTGGTATCTGTTTACCAGTACATTGTTGGTGAAACCACTGAGGATATAATCGCTACTGAATTTTAATCTGTAATCGAACAATCTCGATCTTTCTAGTACAGATTTTTTCTGAGGGATTACTTCTGTATCGTACCTGCGTGTGGTATCAACTTTTTCATTCGCAAACTCATTTTGGAAAAAGTCTTTCGTCGCTCGACTGGTTGTATCATTGGTTGCAATACCATTGTTATAGATGATTGCCTTACCCTCAATAGCTTTCTTTTCATCCATAACACGCTTCATGTATTCAGTTGGTCTACTGTTGATATTGCGTTTGTTCAAAGCCTGTTCATCTACTCGAAGTTTATAGAGAAATTTAAAATCTCCTTCTCTTCTTAACTCACTTACTTGTCCGTTATCACCTGCAATTCTGGTTTCAAGTAATGAACTTTGATAATTGGTGATAGGGAAAGTATAGGTAGAATCTTTGTACACTTGGAAATAACTGACACTATCCGGCTCATCTTTCTGCCATGCACGTAGCGTAGAGTCAAATTCTTTAGGCGAAGGATTTCTTAATAATTCTTCGCCAATATAATACAGCGTATCTAGTCCATCGCGCTTGGTAGAGAAGAAGCCGGCCCATCTGTTACCAATACCGTTTTCATCTGCAACAAATGTGAAGTGATTGGTATTGTATTGCATCGGAAAAGAAGCATTACCATATTTAAGATTGGTAAGCTGCGTGATCTGTTTTTGTTTACTTGTGTTTAGGATGTCTACCATGAACACATTGAAACGATAGTTGCTAGGTAATACAGTATCAGCATTGAGAGCAACCGGTGATGGTCTATTGGAACTAAAAATGATACCGGAGCGATTAGGGAATGAAACAAAAGTTGGATTCAGATCATCATAAACATCATCGGTGATCTGTTCCAATTTATTCTGTTCTATTTTATAAGTGAAGATATCTGTATGACCATTTTTCGCTGCACTGAAAATAAGTGAGTTCGCATCCAGCATAAAGCTTGCATCCAAAATCTGGTCTACGCCATCAATTTCTTGTTTATACCTTTTGATACGTGCAATAAGATCATACACAAACATTTTGATCTTTCCATCCTCCCAATATGCAACAAACAGGCGTGTGCCTTTGCCATCCCATGCAAGAATTGGATAATTAGGATTGATATCCCCTTGATTGGTTCTTACGCCACTTTTCACCAATACTTTACCATCATAAAAATTCTCCATCAACTTTACACGGTAGATGCCATTGTTGAATTCAACAACAGCATATGTTGTGCTTCTTGGATTCGGGTTGGCTTGAAAACGGAAGAAATCTTTTTTGGTCACTTCTTCAGAAACATTGAGCTGTCCTCTTGGAGCATTCCTACGCTGACGAATATCTCTGGAATAGCGTTCTTGTTGAAACTGCATAAACTCTTCAAGTACTTCTTTGAATTTCTTTTTGCATACACGCATGCAAGCCTGATTCAAATTCTTGTAAATACGAGCGAGATATAATAAGTAGGTAATATTTTCTTTACGATACTTCTCACCAATAAAATGCCAGAATGAATGTCCGGCAAGAAGTGGTTTCTCGAACGCAAACTGATAAAAAGAGCGATAAGTACCACTAAGCATGGCACTTTTTAATTCATCGTCTTTTACAGTACTCCAGGGTTCTGCGGCATAGGAAACATAACCATCTACCAACCATTTTGGAAGATCAAGTAGTGCTTGATTGCTGGCAAATTCCCCAATATCATCACCAAACAGCAAATTGTCTGTCAACACTTTTGCAATGCCTTCTCGAATTTGTTTCTTTAAGTGTGCATGATTACCATCAAAGTATACGACGATTTTATTGTTTACCAGCTTGGTGAGTCCACCTGAGTTTTGCCAATCGATACCCAATCCGATATTGCTGCTTTTGAAATCATTATAATTGTTGTATACAACGATGTTAGCACGACGCTGTAACGAGTATTCAATAAAATTTTCGAGAGATCGTAATTCTTCTTCTGCCAATTGAGCAGCAAATTTCCCGAGTTCTACCCCTCCCTGACTGGTATATGTATTGAAATTAGGAGACTGATAAAATTTCCATACTAGCTTCTTGTGTTGTACCCTGTTTTTCCCAAATTCAACAGAATTTACTTGGGCCAAGGAAAGGACTGGAAATAAAAAAATGGCCAAAACCCATCCTTTCATCATTCGTTTCAATTGCATATCCGAACTTTAGTGTTTTAAAAATAGTCAATTACCCCGTAAAACCTTCATAAAAAACGTTTATGCTCAAGGTAAAGGCCTTTATTTTCAGCCCTGTTCAAGAAAACACTTATGTGTTGTATAATGAACAAGGCAAAGCTATCATAATTGATCCCGGTTGTTACTTTTCCGCTGAACAGGAAACGTTAAAAAACTTCTTAAAAGATACGAATCTGGAACCTGTTCAGTTGCTTAATACACATTGTCATTTGGACCATGTTTTTGGTAACAAATGGGTACATGATGAGTTCGGATTAGAACCTTACCTGCATCCCCTAGAAGAAAAAGTACTGGAGTATGCGCCTCGTTCCGGAGAACGTTGGGGGCTTCCTTTTGAAAATTATAATGGACCCCTGCATTTTCTTCATGAAGGAGATACGGTTCATTTGGGGAATGATGCCTTGCAAGTAATTTGGGTACCCGGGCATTCACCCGGAAGTATTTGTTTTTATCATGCTTCACAACATATACTGATGGGTGGGGATGTATTGTTTCGCCAGAGCATAGGCAGAACAGATTTACCGGGTGGTGACCATGAAACCTTGCTCAATAGTATTCGGGAGAAGTTGTGGCCTTTGCCTGATGAAGTAAAAGTATATCCCGGTCATGGTACCACCACCACCATTGGTTATGAGAAACGAAACAATCCTTTTCTGAGTTGATCAACCTGCATTTTCAATGGCTTTATTATAAGCCATGATGAAAATAGCACCAAGGTTCTTGTGTGGTGGAATATAATCTTCAAACTTCTCTTTGTAGCCACCTGTAACACGGCTCTGGAGTTTTTGCCAGATCTCTTCCCATACAAGATCTTTATTAAGTCGTATCTGATCGGTGATGGCATCTATCAATGCTTGATTTAAAACACCTGCTGCTACTTGTTTGGAGGAGATAATATGTGCGGTTGGACAAATATCCAATACCAAGTTGAGTTTTTGATATCCGCCACAGCTGCCCAGTAATACTACCTTAGCAGAAGGAGCCAGTTGATCGATGGTTTGCTGCAGATAATAGCTATGACCACGGTGTATGACCATGGTAGGTTGTAGTCCGTTTGTTTCAAGGTAGTAATTCAGACTATCTTGGGCCATTGCATCGAGATCCTTGGTTTCATCGAGTGGAAGATTGGCATAAATGGTTACCGGAGTACCACGAGCTGAACTGATCTCTACCCAATAAGGTTTGCGAACAATCTTCCAATTACTATTACTGAATCGTGCAACAAATGCACTGAAATAGCTCTCCGCATCTTTATCTCCATATGCATACTGCTGAATAATGATACGTCCTTCTTGGTTTTGCAGTGCTTTCAATGGCATATTGTATACCGTATTGATGCCCAATGTAGCAGATAGATTGGTGTTGCCCGAAGAGTCGGCAGATATAAAAATGGTATTCAGCAGATTGTAAATCACTTCTGCTCTTTTCTCTTTTTGTGCTTTGCTGTTTCGCAGGTTTTGTTGTACCTGTGAAAGGATGAGTTTTCGTATGTCTTTGTTGTAAATACTCGCATAAGAGTCGGCCACATCCACAGCATCTTCCAATGAACCTGTTTTCTCCAACCCATTTACAAAATTTTGCATCAATTTTTCAGCGGCGGGCTTACTCATGCGTTTCAGAAAATCATCCAGCGTATTGTAAGCCGCAGACATTTTTAAAAACTTGCGATAGTAATCGTAATGTAATGTTTGTAAAAGAGAATCAGCATCTGAATTTTTAAAACGAGAAAATATTCGGGGATAAACGCCAGACACAAAACTCGAAGTATAAATTTCTTCCTCACCTAATACGGCCAAGTAGTAAAGTTCTTGTGCATTCAGTGAATCGATTTTTTTGAAACGTATAGTCGGGTTTGATTCATCATGTAAAGCATTGATTTCATTGATGTACATTTCTACTGCTTTACTACGAAGCTTACCCACCAAGGTTTTTGCAGCCATTGGTGTATCTCCCTTCCTCATTCTTTCAGCATATCCTATCCTCGTCTTTACCAATAATTTATAGTAGTTGTCAGATGATTCATCTTCTAATATTGGCGCTATTTGACTAAGACTTATTTTATTCTGGTACAGATCATCCAAAAAAGGAAAATACATTCTGCCGTTTTTAGATCTTGCCAATGTAGCAATCAACTTCACCAAAGGATGTTGCACCTGTTGAATTTTTTGTCCCAATGCATTGGGAGCAGCTGCGTAATTGTATAATTCTTCCTGATTTTTGAAAGCACGAATCGTTATAAGACTGTCGGCATATCGGTTGTTCGGAAAACGCGTTAAGATTTTAAGAATGTTTTCCGGTTCACGTTGACAGGTTTTCAATACCAATACATCTTTGGCTATTTCTATTCCTGTATTGCTTTTAAGACAATAGTTTTGGATTAAAATATTGCCGATTTCTAATTCATTTTGCTCAATGATCGGAAGAATTGACTTTCCGTCCAACTCCAATTGCATCGATTCATAAAAAGCCTTGATCAGCCCCGGATACATGATATTTCTGATAAGACGGGCCTGCCAAGCAGATTGAAAACTGGTTAATAATTCATTGATACCCCTCAGCCAGATATATTTCTCATTATCGCTTAGTTTGGTACTCGACTCTACCAGTGCTCGCATATTGTGAACATAGGTGCGAATACTTTTATGAATGGACTGGTTGAGTCTGGCATCATTGGTTATAGGAAATACTGTATCAGCAATACTGCTAAGTTTCGAGATATTGCGAAGACTGGTTTCAATATATGAATGATGCACTTCACGCATCAGCGGAATAGGCGGCATGGCCATTTCCTGTTGTGCAAAAGAAGTGGCTGTTACAGCAGTCAAAAGAACGGTCAAGTAAAATTTCTTCATGCTCATATACTTATGCAAAAATACTGCCAAATGAGTGAATCGACAGATTTGGGCTAAAACGTTGGTTTCTCCTTACTTAGACAGCTTAAAACCAGCTTAATCAGTTAACAATAACATAATAGTGCCAAAAACCTTTTATGCCAATGTTTAAAATTAATTTTGTGTAAACATAAGGTTAACAATGGAAGGCAAGCCGAAACAGATTTTGATCGCAGACGATGAGCAGGACATATTGGAAATCATATCTTATAACCTTACCAAAGAAGGTTATGAAGTTTATACTGCTAAAGATGGAAATGAAGCCATCGAAAAAGCCAAACAAATTCATCCTGATCTGATCATTCTGGATATCATGATGCCCAAGAAAACGGGTGTTGAAGTCTGTCAGATACTACGTTCACAACCTTTGTTTCAAGATACATTGATCATTTTCCTTACGGCCTTGAGTGATGAAGCTTCTCAAATCAAAGGGTTGGAAACAGGGGCAGATGATTATGTCAGCAAGCCCATCAGCCCGAAAGTTTTGGTGAGCCGTGTCAATGCTTTATTCAGACGTGTCAATTCAAAAGATACAGGCAAGACCATCAAGATTGCCAATATTCAGATCGACCCGGTTAAATTCAATGTTACCATTGATGACCAGGAAGTGGTACTGGCAAAAAAAGAGTTTGAATTACTGTATTTATTGGCGTCTCGTCCAGGACGAGTATTCCTTCGCAATGAAATCCTATCACAGATCTGGGGTAATGATGTCATTGTTGGAGACAGAACCATCGACGTTCACATTCGTAAAGTACGTCAAAAATTAGGGGTAGATTGTATTACAACAGTGAAAGGAGTAGGGTATAAGTTTGAATTGTAAGCAGCAGGCTCTATGCTACAAGCTACAAGTTTAGTAGTATTCTCTTACTTCTTCATTTCTCTTTTATCATTTCTTATTTCTCTGTTCTTCATTCTTCTGTTTCCCTACCTTAGTGGTGATGTTTAAAACCAAAAATCTTTCCCCACAACAGTTATCGGCATTCACAGCTTTGATCTTGTCGATTCCCATCTCATTGGGGATATGGATCATTGAACCCGATTGGAAGATAGCGATCGGTTCTTTGGTATTGACTTTTTTAGGGAGTTATCTTTTAATCAGAACTGTATTGGAGTCTTTTATTTACCGAAAGATCAAATTGATCTATAAGTTCATTTATCAAACAAAAGCGAGTAAAAGGGAAGAGACTTATTATAAATACATCTTACCACAAAAGGGTATTGATGAGGTTAGAGAGGATGTAGAAAAATGGGCTGAGCAAAGAAGTGCAGAGATTGAATTGCTGAAAAACAATGAAGCTTATCGAAAGGAGTTTTTACAGAACCTCGCACATGAATTCAAAACACCCATTTTTGCTATACAAGGGTATGTAGATACATTATTGGGAGGAGCCATGGATTCTCCGGAAGTAAGGAAACGTTTTCTTGAGAATACTGCAAGGAATGTAGATCGCATGGTAAATCTTGTGAAAGATTTGGATGAAATCTCACGGCTGGAAAGTGGTGAGCAACCTTTATACAAAGAAAATTTTGTGATTCAGGAATTGATAAAAGAAGTGTATGAAACTCTTTCTATTAAGACCACTGCAAAAAATATCAAGTGTATGATAAAAAAGGGTTGTGAGTATCCCATTACTGTATTTGCAGATCAGGAAAAGATCAGACAGGTGGGTAACAATCTTTTGGAAAATGCTGTCAAATATGGAAAACAGGATGGTACCATCGTGGCGAGTATTTATAGAACAGATGATGAACATGTATTGATTGAGTTCAGTGATGATGGTATTGGTATTGCAGAAGAACATTTGCCTAGGATATTTGAAAGATTTTATAGAACCGACAGAGGGAGAAGTAGGGATAAAGGTGGTACCGGCCTTGGGTTGGCCATCTGTAAACACATCATTGAGGCCCATGGACAAACCATGCACGTGCGCAGTAAACTGGATGTGGGAACTACCATTGGTTTTACGTTGGATGCGAAGCGGGAGTAGGGAAAAGTGAAAAGTCAAAGGTGAAAAGGATGATTTCCATGATCCATGGAAATCATCCTTTTCACTTATGGCGGCTCCTCACACAAAAAGCCCCGATAGACATCGGGGCTCACACATGAGAAAATCTACTTTCGTTGCTCAATTACGATAAACTGTGATGCAAAATTGAAGAAAGGGTGTTAACTAGGTATGACCTAAATGAGAACAAACGGTTAACGATTGTGATAGACCCGTATATACAGAAATTCAGCAAATTTTAATGTTACCTAATTATTAATTCCTTGTTTTCCTTTCTACATCGCTACCGTAAGCCTATTTTTGCGTAAATTTTAACCTATGGGTATCAATACTTTCGGCCGTTTGTTCATGCCAAAAAACAAAGTTTTCTATGAATTATTCGAAGATGTAGCAGAAAAAGTGCACGAAATGGGCTTGAAACTCAAGGAGATGGTGAGTGAGCCGGATAATAACAAAAGAGCTGCGGTATTGGCCCAGATCGAAGATCTGGAACACAAAAACGATGATAATACCCACCGTATTTTTACTGAATTAGGCAGAAACTTCATTACGCCTTTCGATCGAGAAGACATTCACTATCTAGCTACAGCACTAGATGATATCGCTGATTATATCTTCGCCTCCTCTAAAAAAATCAATTTTTATAGCGTTAATCCGAATGATACCGGCATCCAGAAAATGGCAGACCTGATCCTTCAGGGAACCATAGAAATCAAAAAGGCTGTGAATGGGCTGCGCGATATGAAAAATTTGCGCGAAATGACGGAGGCGATGGTGAAAGTGAACAGCATTGAGAATCAGGCTGACGATGTTTTTGATATGAGTATTGAAATGCTTTTCCAACAAGAAAATGATTTCAAAGAAGTAATCAAGAAAAGAGAAATTTATCAAGTGATGGAAATTGCTACTGATAAATGTGAAGATGCTGCGAATGTTATTGAATCTATTATTATTAAGTATGCTTAGAGAGAAAAGTGAAAAGTGAAAGGTGAAATTTCGTATTTCACTTTTCACTTTTCATCTTTCACTTTTTCTTCCTAGAAAAATTAACCCTATGTTCACCCTCCTGGTCATCATCATAGTTCTGGCTTTTATTTTCGACTATATCAATGGGTTCCATGATGCGGCAAACTCTATTGCTACCATTGTTTCAACAAAAGTATTGACACCTTTTCAGGCAGTGCTTTGGGCTGCAATATTCAACTTCGCAGCTTTCTTTATTTCGAAATATCTGATCGGTGAATTTAAAATCGGTAATACGATTGCTAAATCTGTCAACGAAAATTTTATCACACTTGAAGTTATTCTGGCAGGGTTGATTGCTGCCATTACTTGGAACCTGGTTACCTGGTGGTTTGGTATTCCTTCCAGTTCATCACACACTTTATTGGGTGGTTTTATGGGGGCGGCATTAGCGCATGCAGGTGGCTTTAGTGAAGGGGGAATTGA
This sequence comes from Brevundimonas vancanneytii, assembly GCA_943368425.1. Classification (GTDB taxonomy): domain Bacteria; phylum Bacteroidota; class Bacteroidia; order Chitinophagales; family Chitinophagaceae; genus Sediminibacterium; species Sediminibacterium vancanneytii_A. Next base: position 166,001 of record CALRLC020000004.1, on the reverse strand, counting down.
TGTAGTTAACTATGCTAAAGTCATTCCAACTTTCTTATTCATTTTCATGGCACCTCTGATAGGGATGTTCATGGCATTTTTTATTACTATTTTAATTGTGCATCTCTGTAAACGAGCGAATCCTTATAAAGCAGAAACATGGTTTAAAAGACTCCAATTGGTTTCATCTGCAGCATTTAGTTTGGGGCATGGTGGTAATGATGCGCAAAAAGTAATGGGTATTATTGGAGCTGCCATTATTTACTACGAACAATCGTTGGGTGTGGATATGACATTCAATCAGTTTGTAACTGAATACAGCTGGGTACCTTTTTGCAGTTTTCTTGTGATTGGATTGGGAACAATGAGTGGAGGATGGAAAATTGTTAAAACGATGGGTACCAGAATTACAAAAGTAACACCGCTGGAAGGCGTAAGTGCTGAGACGGCGGGCGCTATTACTTTATTCCTGACAGAGAAAATGGCTATTCCGGTAAGTACCACACATACCATTACAGGGGCTATCATAGGCGTAGGAGCTACTAAACGATTGAGCGCAGTACGCTGGGGTGTAACTGTGAATCTTCTTTGGGCATGGATTTTAACCATTCCTGTTTCTGCAGCTATGGCAGCATTGATTTACTATATTATCAAATTATTTATCTGATTCTAAGCGGCGCTATGTATTTTGCCGTATCAAGTTTTCGGAATGGCAAAAATATTGGTTACAGGAGGCTGCGGGTATATCGGTTCACATACCATTGTGGACCTGCTTGATAATGGCTATGATGTAATATCTATTGACGATCAGTCGCGCTCAACCCCCTATCCACTAACGGGGATACAATTGATTACCGGAAAACGAATCAAAAATTATAAAGTTGATCTAAAGAATTTCGATGAAACATTGGCCGTGTTTCAAGAAAACCCTGATATCTCAGGAGTCATCCATTTTGCTGCATATAAGGCAGTAGGGGAGTCTGTAGAACAACCTTTGCTTTATTATGAAAACAATATTGGATCATTGATCAGCATATTGAAATGCGTTCGTGAGTTTCAAATACCACATGTTGTTTTTTCTTCATCCTGTACTGTATACGGTAATCCGGATCGTTTTCCCGTTACGGAAGCTACAGTACTACAAACAGCGGTATCACCCTACGGGGCTACAAAACAAATGGGCGAACAGATCCTAAAGGATTTTGCAAGTTCATCATCTAATACCAGGGTTGTTTTACTGCGTTATTTTAATCCCGTAGGCGCTCATCCTAGTTGCTTAATCGGGGAATTACCCTTAGGGAAACCTCAGAACCTTGTTCCGGTCATAACACAAACAGCCATCGGTAAAATACCCAAGATGATGGTTTATGGTAATGATTACAATACTCGCGATGGGAGTTGCATTCGCGACTATATTCATGTATCTGATATTGCGCATGCCCATACCCTTTCAGTTGATTACCTCACAGCAGGAAATAATATTGCCAATTGTGAAGTATTTAATCTGGGTACAGGTATTGGTATCACCGTGTTAGAAGCAATTCACGCTTTTGAAAAAGTAAGCGGCGAAAAATTGAATTATGAAATCGGAGCAAGAAGACCGGGGGATATCGAAGCCATTTATGCCAACAATGAAAAAGCCATCAAAGAGTTGGGTTGGAGTATACGATATGATCTGGATCAAATGATGCAAACAGCCTGGGCATGGGAACAAAAAATAAAGCGAGAAGAAGATACCAGCAGTAATAACTAATCACACTCAATATTCTTACATCTTGATGCTGTTGTAATAAGCAAACAGTTTTTTCAAATCACTTTCCTTTTTTGCCTTTAATTTATGTTTGTTTGCAAATTCAGCCATCAATGTTGCGTCCTTTTCAAATAATCTCACCAATGCTTCTGTTTCGGACGGTAAGGCTGTTAAACCCTTTGAAGGTATATAAGAATAATACACTTCTTTTTTGTTGTAAGTTCTAATAACATTCACTCCATTATAAGGCTGTTTGTCTTGAAAATTTACAGAAGTGTATTTCAGCAAAACAGCAGCACCCGAGTCTATCATCTCATACAGTGTAAGTTCATTTTGTTTATCGATGGCAGGAAACCCACTTCTGAAGACATAGGGTTGTCCGTCTTTTACCAAAGCAATACGTTGAAATGGCTTGATCACACTCATTTCTTGTCCATCTTCTGTTTTAAATAAAAGCTCACCGGTGAGATAATTGATTTTTATAGGAATACGGTGATAGCTTTTACCGTTCATTAATTGAATCGTACTTTCTAAATAGTCGTTGGAAAAAAAAGGAGAGCCTTCTTCTTCAAATCCACGTTTGGGTTTGAAAGGCTGACCATTGCCATCATTCATGAACTGAATGGTTTCTTTGGTATGACGAAGCGGGTCAATCCTTTCAAAACTTTGGGCAAAAATTAAATGGCTGGTAAAACAGATGGCACACGCCAATAAAAGATTTTTTCTCATATATATTTCTTTTAAGATCCCTTTACAGAAGATCGATTGTACAGTGATATGATCTTGATGAGATCTGCTTCTTTTCTTAATTTCATTTTTTCCTTGTAGATAGCGTCATTGAGAACCCTTTGCTGGTCTGATAATAAAGCGACTAAATCATTTTCACTACCCGGTACTTTCACAAGGCCCTTACCTGGCATCCATAAATAATAAGAAGATAATTGCCGATAACTTCTGGTCATATCATTACTGTTATAAGCTTTGGAATCTTTAAATCGTATCTCAGTATGTTTCAGCAACAATACTTTCCCGGAATCCAGTACCTGATACAAGGAGCGTTCATTTTGTTTATCAATAGGCATAAATCCGGAACGGAAGACTGCGGGTTGAGGCGAACTATTGCATCCTAATTCAATACGAGCTACTGGTACCGAGAGAATGAATGCCTTACCATCTTCCACTTCAAAAAGGATCTTTTGTTCCTCAAGGTTCAATTTTAGCTTGATACCATTGTAAATTTTTCCATTAGGCAGTTGGATAGATCCAATACAAAAAGAAGTGTCATAAAATGGAGAGCCATCCGTATTGTATAGCACAGGATTAGACCAGGGTATCCCATAGCCATCATTGTACAATACATTGGAGTTTCCTGAAAAGGAGTAGGAACCTATTTGCGCTTGACTATTTCCCCCTAACGTAATGAGAAGGAAAATTAATAAAAGAGATTTCTGCATAACAGATTTTTGCTATATAAATATAGACAACCTCTGTTATACAAATGTTGCAAAGCGGATGAAAGGAAAATTATTGCACCAGCATTTTTTCGGCATTCTCGGCAACCTGTAAAGCCTCGATGAATTCGTCAATGTCTCCATTGATCACTGCGTCCAGATTGTATGAGGTGAGTCCGATACGATGATCAGTAACCCTGCCCTGTGGCCAGTTATAGGTTCTGATCTTGGCACTTCTATCTCCTGTACTCACGAGTGTTTTTCTATGGCGTGCGATTTCTTCTTCTTGTTTGCGTACTTGTTCTTCATACAATTTCGTACGTAACATGGCCATGGCCTTCTCTCGGTTACCTAACTGAGAGCGTTCAGTCTGACAAACCACTACTACACCGGTAGGTATATGGGTAAGGAATACTTTGGTCTCTACTTTGTTTACGTTTTGTCCACCCGCACCACCACTTCGAGCAGTTTCCATTTTCACATCACTCTCTTTCAGCTCAAAATCTACTTCTTCCGCTTCCGGCATTACTGCAACGGTAGCGGCTGATGTATGTACACGTCCTTGTGTTTCGGTATCAGGTACTCGTTGAACGCGATGTACGCCACTTTCAAATTTCAGTGTGCCATAAACATCTTCACCTGTCACTTCTACTACTACTTCTTTGTATCCGCCCACTGTTCCTTCACTTTCGCTCACAATAGCTGTCTTCCAACCCTTCTTGGCACAGTAACGTAGATACATACCTAACAGATCGCCGGCAAACAAACTGGCCTCATCACCGCCTGTACCGGCACGTATTTCGAGAATGGCGTTTTTATCGTCTTGAGGATCTTTGGGTATCAATAATTTAGTAAGTTCTTTTTCAAGGGCTTCTTTCTTTTCTTCCAATTCAGGTAATTCCATCTTGGCCAACTCACGCATATCCGGATCACTGCTGTTCTGATTGTCTTTCGCAAAAGTATAATCCGCCATCACCTTCTGATATTCCTCATAAGGTCTTACGATCTTCTCTAAAGAGCGATACTCTTTGCTGTATGCACCAAATTGTTTCTGGTCATTGATGATCTCAGGGTTGGTAAGTGCCAGTCCTACTTGTTCAAATCTGGCTTTGATGGCATCGAGCTTATCCAGCATATCCGCTTTTTTTGTGGAGTGCAAAATTACAGGTTTCAGGCCGAGTTTCAGCTTCTAAAGCCTGCGATCTTTTAAATGCTCGAAGCTTATGGCTCATAGCTTGCAGCTAAAAATAGCTTCTAAAGCCGTCTGTTAAGATTGCTTATCTTTCAGCATAAACTTTTTTACATGCGTTTATTGGTCATCCTTCTTTTGTGTTGTTGTACTGTAAATGCCCAAGAGGCTGATATACTCATTAAAAATGGGCGTATACTTGATGGAACGGGCAATTCCTGGTATTACGGAGACATCGCTATAAGTAATGGCAAGATATTGCGAATCGGTAACCTTGGTAAATGGACAGCCAAACGAATCATAGATGCCAAACAGCATCTAGTAGCTCCGGGTTTTATTGATGTGCATACCCATATTGAAGACGACGAGAAAAAACATCCTGAAGCTGCCAATTTTATTTATGATGGGGTTACTACCGTCATTACCGGTAACTGCGGATTATCAGAAGCAGATATTGATGCTTATCTCACCATGGTGGATAGCTTACGCACATCCGTGAATGTAGCGGCATTGATCGGACACAATGATGTACGCAAGGCTGTGATGGGTACTGTACAAAGAGACCCCACCGAAGAAGAAATGTTGCAAATGGAACAATTGGTAGAAAAAGCCATGAAAAGTGGAGCTGTAGGGATGTCTACCGGACTCATATATATTCCAGGTACTTATTCTAAAACGGAAGAAGTGGTGCGTTTGGCAAAAGTAACAGCAAAATATCAGGGTGTTTATGCAAGTCACATGAGAGATGAAGGAGATAGTGTCGTACAAGCTATTGAAGAGGCATTGTTCATTGGTAAAGAAGCAGGCTTGCCGGTTCAGATATCTCATTTCAAACTCAGTGGACAACAAAACTGGGGAAGAAGTAAGGAAACCATTCCCATGGTGATACAGGCAAGACAAAATGGGCTGGATGTAACGATCGATCAATATCCTTATACTGCATCTAGTACTTCATTGAGTACTTTATTGCCTGATTGGGTACTAGCAGATGGAAAAGATTCCATTAATGCAAGATTGAAAAGACCAGCTATTAGAAAGGAAGTAAAGCAATACATGTTACAAAAGCTTGCCAAAAGAAAACTGAAACATTTCAGTTACCCGGTAGTAGCCTATTTTGAAGCAGATACGACGCTGAATGGTAAAAGCATTGAACAGGTAAATCTCTCAAAAGGTAATCCTCATAATGCAACATCAGAAGCGGAAGTCATTATTCAAATGATGGAGCAAGGAGGAGCGGGTATGGTATTTCATGGAATGAGTGAGGATGATGTAAAAAGTATCATGCAATACCCGTTCAACATGTTTGCATCAGATGCCAGTATTCGTATTTACAAACAAGGGAACCCACATCCACGTGGTTATGGAACCAATGCTAGAATATTAGGAAAATATGTGCGTGAAGAAAAAGTAATCAGACTGGAAGAAGCCATTCGAAGAATGACATCATTACCAGCCACTAAATTCAAATTAAAAGATCGTGGATTATTGTTGGAAGGAATGGCAGCAGATATTGTGATCTTTAATGAACAAACTGTAACAGATCGTTCTACTTTTGATCAACCCCATCAATATTCTTCGGGTTTTAGTTATGTATTAGTGAACGGACAAATAACCGTTGATGAAGGACAACATACCGGAGTTCGTGCCGGTAAAGCTTTACGTAAATCAATAGAATAAAATTTATCTCTCTTAAGTTGATATTATGAAAAAAATATTTGCACTTTCTTTATTTCTGGCCCCATTGTTAACGATGTCGCAATCTTATAAAAAATTGCATCAACGATCTGTTGTCATTGACACGCACAATGATTTTCCTACACAGGCAGCTGATAAAGGGGTTCTTTTCGATCAGTACCTAAAAGGTAAAACACACTCCGATCTTCAAAGAATGAAAGAAGGTGGGATGGACATTCAAGTCTTCTCTATTTTTTGTGATGGTGGTTATGGTAAAGGAGCAGCATTTAAAAGGGCCAATCAGGAAATTGATTCTGTTTATGCATGGGTAGCAAGAAATCCATCTGCGATGATGATCGTAAAAAATCCTGCTGATTTAAAACGTGCTGTAAAGGAAAAAAAATTGGGAGCCATGATGGGTGTAGAAGGAGGACATATGATTGAAGATGATTTGCAAAAGCTGGATCAACTTTTTGAAAGAGGTGTACGCTATATGACCCTTACCTGGAATAATTCTACTGCATGGGCAACTTCTGCTGCGGATGAAGTAAAAGATACCATACCCATGGCGAAAAGAGGACTTAACGCATTGGGTAAACAGATCGTACAACGTATGAATCAATTGGGAATGATCGTAGATGTTTCGCATGTAGGTGAGCGTACTTTTTGGGATGCTATTGCAGTCACCACCAAACCTGTTATCGCTTCACATAGTTGTGTACATGCTATTTGTCCGGTGTCACGCAATTTGAAAGATGATCAACTGAAAGCCATTGCAAAAAACAACGGAGTGGTTCATTTGAATTTTTATTCCGGTTTTCTGGATCGTGGATTCAATGCTCGCAATAATGCTTTTCAGCAAGCACATAAAGCAGAGCGAGATTCACTGCGTAAGATCAATCCCGAACCTTATTATGCATCTCAGGTATTGTTTGAGACATATCCTGATGAGGTAAAAGGACTTCGCCCACCTTTATCGCTATTATTGGATCATTTGGATTATATCGTAAAGTTGATCGGCGTAGATCATGTAGGATTGGGGTCAGATTTTGACGGAATCAGCTCATCACCTCAACAACTGGATGATGTAACAGGGCTACCTCTTATTACTAAAGCATTATTGGAAAGAGGCTATAAGAAAAAAGACATACGGAAAATATTGGGGGGCAATTTTATTAGAGTGTTACAGGCGAATATGAACCCTTAAAACATTAGCTTTACTAAAATTACACACATGAGAATTGTAAGTCTATTGGCCATAACCTTGTTAACAGCTGCTTGTAACAGCAATGAAGGTGAGGGAAATGTAGAAATGAATACGGTAGTACCGCCACCTCAAACGGTAGCTGCACCAGTTACCAATGACTCAGCCAATAAAGCACCTGCGTCTACTAGTGCCCCTATTGCTTTGAATCCAGCACATGGTTTACCCGGACATCGTTGTGATCTTGCTGTAGGCGCTCCATTGAATAGTGCGCCGAATGCAAATGCAGCCCCTTCGTCAGTACAAATGAATCCGGCACCACAAAATGCCCCCATCATGCAGTCTGCGCCTAGTGCGGGAGGGAAAATATTGATCAATCCGCCACATGGACAACCAGGTCATGATTGTAGCGTAGAAGTTGGAAAGCCATTACCTGTTCGTCAGTAACGAACAAGCGTCGTTGATTTTTTCTTCATCTCTTCAAAAGAAGCACTAGCAATCTTTTCTAATATTTTGAGATCTACATCGACGAGTTTGTTTACGTACAAACATCCCATGCCGGTTTTGTATTTACCTAATTTTTGAAGCAAAGATTCGTATTGCTCAAATCCGGCCATTGTGTAGATGCTAATATTTGATTTCCGCGGAGCGAAACCTGCGAGAAACCATTCGCCTTTTTGTCCGCCTTTTTGTTGGTATTCGTATTTCCCAAACCCAACAATAGCACCACCCCACAATTGAGGTTGTAAGCCTGTAATCTTTTGAAAGAGTTCCAATAATTGAAAAGCATCTTTCTTTTTAGATTCAGGCGTAATACTGTTCAGGAAGTCTGTGATATTTTCTTGCCCGGGTTTGGTTTTGATCTCGGCCATAATAAGGGTTATTGATGAATAACCCTAAGTTAGAAATTTATCTGTGCTTGTAAACGAAGTAAATTGCCTCGCTGCAAATTATTCTGCAAAGAAAAGTCTTCATATCTACGAGAAGAGATGGTGTACATGGCAACCAATTCAAATTGTTTTACGGGTTGCCATTCAACACCGATTTCTAATTCTCTTACACGATGACTGCGAGCATCTAATTCATGTTTTTTCCCACCATTATAGTATTGTCCTCGAACGAAAGGAATAATCACTTGTTCTTTTTTCTTCAGCATGTAAGATAAAGTGATATAGCCTCCATGTAAAGATCTTGTTTCGATGGAATCCTTAGCTGGATTGAATTCTGGCCCTTTGCCGATAGTGTATTCCGTTAGGATACCAAAAGGTTTTGGATACAGTACAAAAGTGGCAGCCGCACGCTGATCAAGATAATTGCGATCGGCTTTGAATTTAGTGCCTGTACTGGTTTGTTCTCTGGTAACTACATACTGACCAGTATAAGCCTGAATACCTGGTTCGATGATTTGATCTCCAATTTGTAAAGGATAAGAGAAACGTGTTACCACATGTAACTTATCATTCTGTTCTGGTCTATTGGCTGTTTGTCCATTATACACTCCAAAAGCAAATACACCATAATCACCCGAACCTTTTAATCCATCCCTCACTAGAGAAGAAAACAATTCTCTTTGTTTGGTAGGTGCCCAGTAAAAAAAGGCACCGATATCACGTTCATTCGAAACGGCACTGTTCAATGCATCATTACGATCTAAGGGCAAACGGTTTTGACTCGACTGCATGTTCTCAAAACCATAGGGAATCTTACTTTGTCCAATACGAAAACGAAATTCATTTTTCTTATCAACACCCAAATCAAAATAAGCATCTCTCAACTGACCATAATGCAGGTTGGTTGATGAAGCAGAACTTGCAAAGTCGGGTTGAATATAGAAGTAAACTTGTTTGCTGATCTGTCCGAAAAAGATAATGCGCATTCGACGTAAGAAGAATCCGCCGCCTTTACCCCAGCTACGATCGCCTTGTTCATTTCCCAGATTCGGATTGGTTTCGAGCAAGCGATTGTATCGTGCCTGCACATAACCACGAATCGAAAAACTCTCGAACCATTTCTTTTCAGCAGGTGGTTTAGAGGTTGATTTTACAGCCTCACTCAATGATTGTGTAAAGCTGGTCTTTATACATAACAAACAAATGATCGCCCCGTAAACTGGTTTCATACGAACTGTTTAACGGCGGCAAAACTACTCGTTAACTATTTAGTAACTATTTAATAATGATTTGGTAACGATTTGATAACATTAGTAAGATATATACACTTATAGCCTATGGATGATGGCTTATGGTTAAGTCCATAGTCAATAGACGATAGTCCATGAGATAGGGTTGGCAAATAGGTCATAGCTGATAATAAACCCTTTCTTTCTCAATCACCCAGTACCTGGTTTCCCGATTTCCCTTTACCTCCCTACTCTCCGAATCCTAAAGTCTTGGATCTGAGCCGGATTGGTAGGTGTGAGCGTAAAGAAAATTTGAATATCGCCATTCTCACAGTGTAAGACCACTTGTCCACGGAGTTGGTTCAAGGGTACGATATCATTGACATGAATGATTTTACCCGCCGCAGTAAAGACCTCGCGACTTTCTTTGATCAAATCCTGGAGAGGTTTATCCAAAAAGAAATTTTCAGCAAATAGTGGTGATGAAATCGCATTCTTCCAATCTGGTAATAGTGCCAGTAATTCTTTCTGTGCATTTAACAATACTGCAGAAGCAGGTAATGTACGTGGCTCCAGTTGCGCAGCTCTTACTAAAGTATCCAATACCTGAATATTAGGATCAGAAGTTGGGGCATAGGTCACATTGGCAAAGAAAGCCACGCCAATGCCATATTCGGGCAAAATCAACCAGTGACTACCAAAACCCGGTAAGCCGCCACTATGTCCAACCGCCACACGACCTTCACAGTCGCTGGTCCAGCGAAGCCCATAAGTATAGGCTGATGCTGTTGCGCAAACCCTTCCACTTGGGTAACGGTATTGCGTATTCAAGCCACTATAACGCCAGGGTTGATGCATTTCTCTAACGGTACTGCGCTTTACAGGACCTTTTTCATCTATGTTAGAAGGTGGCCATGCATTCAAGTGAAAAGCGATGTATTTGCTGAATGACTCCATCGAAGTGATCATACCTCCCATGGAACCATAGATGCCATCATGCAATAGAGGTTCATCGATCCATTGATTGTTGATCCAGCGATGACCTTTGGCCAACTGAGATGGGGGTATTTTACTAAACTCCCATTCAGCCTGCGACATACCCAATGGTTGCCAGATATTTTCTTTGATGTATGTGCTATAAGGTTTACCTGATACTTTATGAATGATGTATCCCAACATGGTAAAACCGAGATTGCTGTATTCATAACGTAAGCCGGGAACATTGGAAAAATGTAAGCCTTTTTTGATCACTTCTAAAAGTTCTTCTTCTGTATCTGCCAATTGACGATCGCCCCAGGGATCATCTTGCGGAAAACCTGCGGAGTGTGTCATCAGATCTCTGATAGTGATGGTGGGTGCATCTTTGGTAAGTTGTTGACCTTTGAGTTCGGGGATATATTTTTCAACAGCATCATCCAGTCTCAATTTGCCTTCATCTCTCAGTTTCAGAATCGCCATTGCCGTAAAACTTTTAGACATGGATGCAATGCGGAACATGGTGTTTTGATTCACCGGATTTTTTGATAATGCATCTGCTTGTCCACCATAACCCGAAAATACCAAAGCGCCATCCATCACTACGCCAAAACTGTATCCCGGAAAATGATTTTTCTCCGCATGCTCACGGTATATTTTTTCGATGATGGGGAAGTAGGGTTTTATTTTTTCGAGACGATTGTTGTCTTTGAAGAATGGGGGTTTATATGTTTGAAGAGTTTGGGTAAATGAGAGAAGAGGCAGAAATAAATAGAATAGTATGAAATGATACTGCTTCATAATGGATGTTTTGTAGGTAGTTGTGAGAGTAAGATACTTTGTTTTTAAGAATGCGATTGGATAAAATCGGCATAAATATTTTACCCGTACCACGAAAAATGCAGAAACTCGCTGAATTTTAATTAGATGGGTTTATTCAACGTAGCATCTCGTCTACATAAAGATCTACACGTGCTCCTCAATGAAAGAAAATGTGTTACAAATGCATTAAGTCGATTAATTAGCTTGCAATAAATTTTCTTCTATAAAAGAATTGCCTGTTAGCTTTCATTTATACTCGTTTCTACTTCTTTCATCTGTTTCAATATCCTCATTTCTCTTCTAATATTCCAAAATAGGAATACACAAAATCCAACTAAGAATACAATGCCTGATATGATGATGTACAGGTACCAGCCTTTACTCATATTAACTTTTAAAGAGGGTAGGAGATATATGAAACCTATACTGTAAAGAAGCATAGTCAATGGCGTAAAGAAAAAGTTGATGCTATTTCGAAATACATAAAAACGTGTGAACTGATGGGCATACGCTTTCAATGACTGTTTAAAATCAATTTGATTCAACTGCCAATGGCTGATCATTTCCATCCATACTCTAAATAACAAAGAACCGATCATTAAAGTAGCAGATACTTTGATTGCAGTACTGGGCAAACGTAGGTAGAAAATAAAATATCCAACCAGTATAGCTGTGGTGACCAATAGAATAAGCATAGTGCTTCTTTGTCTTAGCTTAAACTGTTGTTGTTCTGTTATGGCTTTATCAATAATGGCACCTGGTTCTTGTTTATGAACTGGTGATTGTTGCTGCCATAGATCTTGTAGGGTATTAAAATCAGTCATGATTGAACACAGTTAGATAATTGTTTTTTAATTCGGTGAATGCGTACCCGAACATTTTCTTCTGTAATACCTGTAACACTCGCAATATCAGGATAGGCTACACCTTCTAATACCATTAGTATCATAATACGAGATGCTTCATCGAGCTTGCTGATACATTGGTACATTTTTTTGAGTCTTTCTTCTGTTGAGAGATCATATTCTTCTGAATGGCTATCAGGTAATTGTTCGCTTTGTACTTCTTTTTTTCGGGTGGGCTTTTTTAAATAGGTCAAACAAACATTTACAGCTATACGATAGATCCATGTGCCAATGTTTGATTCATGTCTAAACCCATCAAGATGTTGCCATACTTTAATGAACACCTCCTGTGTAGCATCTGCCGCAAGTGTATCATCTCCATTAAAATAGCCTCTGCACAACCGGAATACCATTGCCTGATGTGATTCATATACAGAAGCGAAATAAGCTGATTGTTCCACCATTAATCAAGATGCGTTTTTAATTGACGAATAAACCATTCAGGTTGATCATACATCACAAAATGTGCAGACTGATCAGCGTATTCAAAATATTTATTGGGAAGTTTGGCATATTGTGTGTCATAAGTTTTTTGGATCATGACTTTGTTAGGATGTGTTGCGGCTAATACTACTACAGGAATTTTGATCTTGGCCACTTCTTCACGCAAGTCAAGTTTCAGAAGATCGATATAGCCATAAACATAGGTCTTACGATTGCTTTGGACCATCCAGTTGACTACCTGTGGCACATATTCTTGCTTCAACATCATGCCACCGGCCATTTGTTTGGCCATGTTCAAAAACGCAATACTATCCATCTTTAGCATTTGATTACTATAGGGATTGTTATATACCATGGTTGCAGGATTGAAATTTGGAACCATTAATGCCCCTGTGCTTGGCAATGCATCCACTGCAATGATTTTTTTGAATAGGGTAGAAGATGATGCCAGCCACAAACCAAGTGTGCCACCGAGACTATGTCCAACCACAATGGCATTCTTTAATTTTTTATCACGTACATAAGATAGTATTTGTTCTTTAATAACCGGTAACCATGGGGTATCAATCGCAGGCACTTTTCCGAAACCGGCAAAAGTGAATACGTGACATTCATATTGGTTAGATAATTGTTGAACGGTATTTTCCCATAATTCACCAGTACAGGCAAACCCGGGTAAGAATAAAACGGGTTGTCCTTTACCGGTAACTTTCACTTCAAAAGCTTTTTGACCCTGTATGGTTATACATACAAACAAGATCATTACAATACAAACAATGCGTTTCATGGTATTTTATTTTAGGGTTTGATACCAAGGGGTGGCATTTGTTACAAAAAAAATCAACTTTTTTCAGGATTCTTTTGGGTAGTGAAATTGATCTGATGATATCAGGTTATACATCAGTAATTAGGTATGACAACTATGAAGTGATGAGTGAAACTTGGTATCGTGAATCCCCCCCTAATTTTTTACATGAAAATGCGCAAATCCATTTTTCTGGGTTCAATGGTTCAATACTTTATCAGCCTCTCTACAAACTCTCCCAACCTACCCTTCGCCATAAAATTCTTTTCTAAATCCATATTAAAAGGAATAGGTGTATCCAGAGATGCACAACGCATCACTGGCGCATCCAATAACTCAAAACAATGCTCACTGATCCATGCACTCACTTCTCCACCAATACCTCCGGTGAGGGTATCTTCATGTAAAATCAATACTTTTCCGGTATGTGTTACAGCGGCACGAATACTTTCATAATCGAGCGGTAGCAAGGTTCTCAGGTCTAGTATGTGTAAAGAAATATCCGGGTGTTGCTCTTGGTATTCCAATGCCCAATGCACACCTGATCCATACGTTATGACAGTGATATCTGTTCCTTCTTTTGTTATTACAGCTTTGCCAATAGGTGTTTCATAATAGATTTCTGGTACCGGCCCACTTACACTTCTGTACAATGTTTTGTGTTCAAAAAACAATACCGGATTGGGATCATTGATCGCAGCGATCAATAATCCTTTTGCATCCTGTGGATTGGATGGGTACACCACTTTCAATCCGGGTACATGTGTAAACCAAGCTTCATTGCTTTGTGAATGAAAAGGCCCGGCACCAACACCACCACCTGTAGGCATTCGAATCACGACATCAGCATTTTGTCCCCAGCGGTAATGTATTTTGGCAAGGTTGTTTACGATCTGATTAAATCCTACTGTCACAAAATCAGCGAACTGCATTTCCATCATACTCTTGAATCCTTCCAGGCTCAATCCCAATGCGGTTCCTACAATGGCACTCTCACACAGCGGTGTATTACGTACACGCTCTTTACCAAACTGCTGTACAAATCCTTCCGTTATTTTGAATGCTCCTCCATACTCGGCAATATCTTGTCCCATCAAAATCAGGTTCTCATGTTGTTCCATACTCATTCGAAGACCTTCCTGTATGGCATCAACGAAACGTTTTTCGTGAATGGTGAATGGTGAATGGTCAATGATGAATTGGTTATCTTCAATATTCACCATTGACAATTCACTATTCACAATAGACTTTTTCGCATACACATCCCTCAACTCTTCTTCTGTGTTCGGAACAATGGCTTCTGCTTCGAAGGCGGCTTTGAGTTCTGATTCTATGTATTCTTTGAATTCATGTCTGATATCAGCTACCTGCATTTCATTTAGTACACCTTCTGCAATCAGGTATTGCTCATAATTCTTTACAGGATCTTTTTTACCCCATTCTTCAAAAAGCTCTTGTGGCACATATTTGGTTCCACTTGCTTCTTCATGTCCGCGCATACGGAAAGTCATACACTCTATCAGATAGGGCTTTTGGTTTTGTATGCAATAATCTCGCACGCCTCTGATGGTATCATATACTTCTAAAATATTATTACCATCAATGCGTATACCATCCATGCCATAACCTTTTGCTTTGTCTACTAAACTCTCACAACGGTATTGTTCATTTACTGGTGTACTTAATCCGTAGCCATTATTTTCGATGACGAAGATGACGGGTAGTTCCCAAACGGCAGCCACATTCAATGCTTCATGAAAATCACCTTCACTAGTACCGCCATCACCGGAATAGGCGAGTGACACTTTATTCTCTTGTTTGAGTTTATAAGCCAACGCCACCCCATCTGCTAATGCCAATTGTGGTCCGAGGTGAGAGATCATTCCGCAGATATAATGTGGCTTACTGCCAAAATGAAAACTGCGTTCGCGACCATTGCTATAGCCGTCTTTATTACCTTGCCATTGTTTGAATAATTTCTCGAGCCCCATTTGTCGGCTGGTGAATACACCGAGATTACGGTGCAGTGGCATGATCCATTCATCTTTTTGTAAAGCGAGTGTACTTCCTACTGCAATCGCTTCTTGCCCAATACCACTGAACCACTTACTGATTTTACCCTGACGCAACAATACCAACATCTTTTCTTCGATCATGCGTGGCAGAAGAATATTGCGATAGATAAAGACTAATTCTGAGTCTGACAATGATTTACGATTGAATTCCATGAGGTACACTTTATGGCGTGGCTAAGATACTTGTAATCGTTAAAAAGGCGTATAAAAAAGCCATCCCGTCAAACGGAATGGCCTTACAAAAAGATAAAGATAAGGTGATTAATCTCTGCTGCCCAGTTTACTCAACAAACGCAGAATTTCGATGTACAGCCACACAATAGTGACCATCAAACCGAAAGCACCATACCATTCCATATGTTTAGGAGCACCCATTTCAGACCCCTGTTCAATCATGTCAAAATCCATGATCAGGTTAAGTGCAGCGATAGACACTACAAATAAGCTAATACCAATGCTTAACCAACTGCTGTCATACATGAAGCTCACATTCACACCAAACAAACGTAATACCATGGTGATAAGGTAAAAAATACCAATACCCATAGTGGCACCAATAACAACAGATTTGAATTTTTGCGTAGCATTGATGATGCGGAAATTATACAGCAGGAACATAGCAATGGCCACACCAAAAGTGAGTCCTACTGCCTGCATGATCAAACCTGGATATTTATCTGCAAAAGCGGCATTCATTACTGCGGAAAGTCCACCAATGAAAAAACCTTCAAGAATACCATAGGCAGGAGCCAGAAAACGTGCCCAAGTTGGTTTGAAAGTAATGACCAATGCGGTGATCAATCCACCAATCGCACCAACAATCATGAGGGTGTACATCAGTCCTTCGTTCAGTTGTTCAAATAAGTTCCAGGTATAAGCAGCGCCTGCAATGACCATCAGCATCATGAAACCAAATTTGTTGATCGTACCACGCACACTCATGGTTCCCTGCATATCGGCTTCAGCCTGCAGACTTTTGTTGAACATTTTTTCTGTGAGGGTAGGGTTACCCGATTTGAATAAAGCCATATTTCTTACAATTTATCTAGTTCAAATGTAATAAAACTATCGGTTGTTTGTTCTTGGAATAAGAAGGTAAGGGCTTGAGGGTTCAATTTTAAGTTATTCTTTGTATTCCACTTTTCCAGTGTTTAAAGCTCATAGTGCATAGCCTATAACATTTTGTCTAATGATTCATTGATTATTTACATTAGGCTATGAACCATACGCTATTGGCTTAACCCCGAAATCAATGACCAAAAAACGACACGCACAGATGTATGTAAACTGTAACTTTGCAGGAATAATCTAGGCAGATGGAAAGAAAAGAAGCGCTTTTACAAGATGTGGTCATCAAGTTTGCGGGTGATAGTGGGGATGGTATGCAATTGACCGGACAACAGTTTACCAACAATACTGCTTTATTGGGTATTGATCTGGCCACTTTTCCTGATTTCCCTGCTGAGATACGTGCCCCAATCGGTACCCTTCCCGGTGTGAGTGGTTTCCAGTTAAGGTTTTCCAGTGATCGAGTATTTACTCCCGGGGATCTTTGTGATGTACTTGTTGCGATGAATGCTGCTGCCTTGAAAGTGAATCTTAAAAGTATCAAACCTGGTGGTAAGATCATTGCTAATATTGATGGCTTTGATGCTAAGAATCTGCGCTTGGCCAATTATCCGGATGGAGTGAATCCTTTGGAAGATGGAAGTCTGGATGGTTTCGAGCTCACCAAAGTAGATGTTACCAAATTGACCCGTGAAGCCCTGAAAGAGTTCACGGAATTGGGAACGAAAGAAAGAGATCGTGCAAAAAACATGTTTGTACTCGGACTGCTATACTGGATGTATAACCGTAGTCTGGATAATACTATTGATTTTCTAAAAGAGAAATTCGGCAAGAAAGATGTGATCCTGCAGAGTAACATCAAAGTATTACAAGCAGGATATAACTATGGTGATACAACAGAAGCGTTCACCACCCGTTATAAAGTAGAGAAGGCGCGAATGAAGCCTGGTGTATATCGCAGCATTATGGGAAACCAGGCACTGGCCATGGGATTGATCGCTGCGAGTGAAAAAAGTGGATTGCCTATTTTCCTTGGTACTTATCCTATTACTCCTGCTTCTGATATTTTACATGAACTGAGTAAATACAAATCATTTGGTGTTCGCACATTCCAGGCAGAGGATGAAATTGCCGGAATTACTGCTGCCATCGGAGCAAGTTATGGCGGATCATTGGGGGTAACCACTACTTCCGGTCCGGGTATGGCATTGAAAACAGAAGCAATGGGATTGGCAGTGATGTTGGAAATTCCTTTGTTGATCGTGAACATACAAAGAGGTGGTCCATCAACCGGTTTGCCAACCAAAACAGAACAGAGCGATCTGTTGCAAGCATATTATGGAAGAAACGGAGAATGTCCCATGCCCGTGATTGCTTCTTCTACACCTAGTGATTGTTTTGATGTGGCTTTTGAAGCTGTACGAATAGCTGTGCAACATATGACACCGGTGATCTTATTGAGTGATGGATATATCGCCAATGGCGCAGAACCTTGGCGTTTTCCAACCAGTGCCGATTTGAAACCTATTGATGTGCAATTCAAGAAAGGATTGGCAGAGGGAGAAGAAAAATTCATGCCTTACAAACGTGATGAAAAACTGGCTCGCCCATGGGCGGTTCCCGGTACACCAGGATTGGAACACCGTATTGGAGGATTAGAAAAGCAAGATGTGACAGGTAATGTGAATTATGAACCTGAGAATCACCAGCACATGGTGAATACCCGTCAGGCCAAAGTAGATAAGATAGCAGATTATATTCCTTTACAAACATTAGACAGTGGTCCCGAAAAAGGAAAAGTATTGGTATTGGGATGGGGCTCTACCTATGGTGCTATCAAGAGTGCGGTGCAAGAGTTACAATCTGAAGGACATACAGTTAGTCATGCACATATTCGTTACCTGCGTCCTTTTCCGAAAAATCTGGGAGACATTATTGGTAATTTTGAAAAAGTGCTGGTACCTGAAATCAATAACGGACAGCTCATCAAGATCATCCGCGATCAGTACCTCGTAGACGCAAAAGGCTACAACAAAATCATGGGCGTACCGATTACGAAGGGTGAGCTAGTGGATGCAGTGAGGAAAATGTTGTGAATGGTCAATGGTGAATAGTGAGTAGTCAGTAGTGAGTTTTATTCTTTATTGACCATTCACAATTCACCATTCACAAATGCTCCACTCATTACTCACTGTTCACTACTCACTATACTTATCATGAACATCGAATCCCTACGTGACTATGTCCTTTCTTTTTCTGATGTGGAAGAGACAACACCTTTTGGTCCGGACACATTGGTATATAAGGTGAAGGGGAAAATGTTTTTCTTAATGGGGTTAGATAATGATCCGCTGCAATTCAATGTAAAATGCGACCCGGATGAAGCAGTGGAATTGCGTGAAATGTATCCACAGTCAGTATTACCCGGTTATCATATGAATAAGAAACATTGGAATACAATAGTCGTAGATGGAGTCTTATCATCAAAACAACTCAAAGGTTTTATAGAAGCTTCTTATCGATTGGTGAGGAAGTGAATTATACGTGAATGGTGAATAGTCAATTGTGAATAGTGAGTAGTGAGTAGTCAGTTTTTTATTGACCATTGACAATTCACCATTCACAAAGTCATCCCACTCACTATTGACTACTCACTACTCACTACTCATTCACCACTATTCCGCACCATCTTCTTTCGCTCCTGCTGCGAAGATCTGGTCAACGGCTCCGCCGAGCATGGGGAATTTTTCTTTTACGAAATTGGCGATGGTTGTTACCGCTTTTTGAGCTTGTTCAGGACTAAGACCTGCTTCCTTGGTTAATCTTTCAATAAGTTCGTTCATCTCTATTATTTTTTAGCGTATAGCTTATAGATCATAGCTAATAGCGAATAGAAACACTTACCTATTATGCGCTATGAACCATAAGCCATAAGCCACCTGCAAGGTAATATGCCGCAACAAAAAAGCGATGAGAAGTTATTCCCATCGCCTGATCATATTTTAAAACTTATTTCTTGAATCTTGCTTGATCCCTGTCTTCTTGAACCTTGACGCTTCTTAAGCTACTTTCAACGCACTCAACTTGCTCTTTCCAAACATTTGCTCTGCATAGGCTTTGGTAACATGTAGTTGTTTGGTATCACTACCAGGAAGTTCAAACATGGCATCCGTAAGAATACCTTCACAAATACTTCTTAATCCACGTGCACCCAATTTGTATTCAAGGGCTTTGCTTACCATGAAATCAAGTACTTCGGTGTCGATGATGAGTTCAATACCTTCCATTTCAAACAAACGGGTATATTGTTTGATCAGAGAGTTCTTAGGTTCGGTAAGAATACTTCTCAGTGTTTCTTGGTCTAGTGGATTGAGATGGGTTACAACAGGCAAGCGTCCTAATAACTCGGGAATCAGGCCAAAACTTTTAAGGTCTTGTGCATTGACAAATTGCAACAAATTTTTACGTTGCATTTCTTGTTCTTCTTTATTCACACTAAATCCGATGGCATTGGTATTCACTCTGCGTGCAATCACTTTATCAATACCATCAAATGCACCACCACAGATGAAAAGGATATTCTTCGTGTCTACTTTAATCATTTTTTGCTCCGGATGTTTTCTTCCACCTTGTGGCGGTACCAACACTTCAGTGCCTTCAAGCATTTTAAGCAATCCTTGTTGAACCCCTTCACCACTTACATCGCGCGTGATAGAAGGATTATCACCTTTACGGGCAATTTTATCCAGTTCATCTACATATACAATTCCACGTTCAGCAGCAGTTACATCATAATTGCAATTCTGCAATAAACGGGTCAGCATGCTTTCTACATCTTCACCAACATAACCGGCCTCGGTAAATACGGTTGCATCTACAATGGCAAATGGAACATTCAACAAACGAGCGATGGTTTTTGCCAATAAGGTCTTACCCGTTCCGGTTTCACCAACCATGATGATATTGCTTTTTTCAATTTCAACATCATCTTGTTGCTGTTTTTGCGTTACACGTTTGAAGTGATTGTATACTGCAACAGATAATACTTTCTTAGCATCATCTTGTCCGATCACATATTCATCCAGAAATTTTTTGATCTCAGCCGGTTTGCGCACATTCAATTTAAAACCGGAGTTTCCTGAATTACTTTCTGACTTGCTATTGAGTTCCTGTACAATGATCTCCTGTGCATGCTCCACACAATTCTCACAGATATGTCCTTCCTGTCCTGCTATGAGGATCTTCACTTCATCGCGGTTTCTGCCGCAGAAAGAACAATGTAAATGATTCGATTTTGCCATACGATTATTGTCTAGACCGGTATCCTCATGATAGACACGATTTACCTGTACTATGTTGCAAAGTTAACCCCGTTCAGGCTAGTAAACGGGGTTAAAAAGGATAAATAAGGTGTATTTCGATTAAATTTTGGACAAAACTGCATCTACAATGCCATATTCAACGGCTTCTGTAGCATTCATCCAATAGTCGCGATCAAAATCTTTCATGATCTGCTCAACCGTTTTTCCGCAATTTTCAGCTAAGATTTTCGCACCTAACTCCTTGGTTTTACGAATTTGTTCAGCATGAATTTCAATGTCAGCACTGGTTGCCTGAAAGTAACCACCGATACTTGGCTGATGGATCATCACTTCTCCATGAGGATAAACGAATCTTTTCCCCTTCGCTCCGGCACTCAACAAAATGGAACCCATACTTGCTGCTAGCCCCATGCAGATAGTGCTAACCGGACTCTGGATCATTTTCATGGTATCATAAATGACCATACCACTGGTGACTACTCCACCCGGACTATTGATATAAAATTTGATCTCTTCACCGGGTTTATCAGCATCCAGTAATAATAATTTGCTGACAACATCACGTGCAGATTTATCTTCAACAGGCCCCCACAAGTAAACCGCTCTTTTTTCAAAGAACAATTTCTCCATCTTCTTCATCATAAATCCGGCTTGCTCTTGTTTATCATCTTTGGGTTCATTCTCCTCCTCATCTTCCATGAGGTAGGGGTTGATGTATTTTGAGTGTATCATGTAGTTTGAAAGTTTGAATGTTTGTAAATGATTGGGTCTTTAGTCCATAGACCATGGTCCATGAACTATCGGCTACTTCTTCTCCTTCCTAGGATTCGTTAACAATACTTCATCTACCAGTCCATATTCCTTGGCTTCCTGGGCGGTCATCCAGAAATCACGGTCGCTGTCTTTGGCGATTGTTTCTACATCTTTACCGGTATGATGGGCTGTAATAGAATACAATTCCTGCTTTAGCTTTTTGATCTCACGAGCAGTAATCTCGATATCAGTAGCTTGTCCACCGATCGCACCACTTGGCTGGTGCATCATGATACGGCTATGTTTCAAAGCTGTACGCTTTCCTTTTACACCGGCACACAAAAGAATCTGTCCCATACTTGCAGCCATACCTGTACAAATGGTAGCCACATCAGGACCAATAAACTGCATGGTGTCATAGATGCCAAGACCTGCATAAACACTACCGCCTGGGCTATTGATATACATCTGAATATCACGACTGCGGTCGGTGCTCTCGAGGAACAATAACTGGGCAGTTACAATGTTGGCAACATAATCATTGATGCCTTCACCCATGAAAATGATACGATCCATCATCAAACGACTGAAAACGTCCATGCTGGCTACATTCAGGGGGCGTTCTTCAATAATATAAGGGGTGAGATTCGTAACATGATGCTGCTGATAGTTATGCAGGGTTGCACTGCTGATACCACGGTGTTTCACCGCATATTGCTCAAACTCTTTTCCAAAATTCATAATGATTCGATTTTCGCTTTGAAGATAAGTGATTTGCTATTTCACCGGATAAAACCTTGTTCAAATACTGTGCAAAGCTCTGTTTAAGACAACAAGTCACACAGAATGGAGAATGTCAGATGGCCGATGTCTGATTTGTCATGTCAGATTTCAGATCGCAGATGTTAGATATGGATAGGATGCACATAAAAAGCCGGATACATGTATCCGGCCTCAAATTTTATATCATAAATCAGACATGACGAATCTGCCATCTGCCATCAAAAAATCCTAGTGGTGGTGATGGTGCAGTTTCTCAGCAAAGGCTTCAGCACTAATGGTCTCTTCCTTTGCAGTAACCTGAGATTCCAACAAGCCGAACAGTTTTTCGGTGCTGATGCGGTGGTAACTTTCCTCTACATATTTTCTATCCTGCATCATGCGGTTTGCATAATCATCCACCCACTGTTGGTTATCACCCAATGCGCCTAATTGTCCGCCCATGTAGCTAAACAATTGCTGCTTAGCAAACTCACGGATATCATCAGGATGTACTTCAATTTTATTATCAGCGATCAGTTTACTGCTTACTAAGGTCCATTTTAGCTGTTGAGCAAAAGTTGGGTATTCTTGTTCAGCTTCTTCAGCAGTCTTTTGTTTTTCACCACCGGTTTGTAACCAACGCTTCAAGAAACTTTCAGGGAAATCCATAGTAGTATGATCTACCAGATGATGATAGATCTGATCGTGAATTTGATTGCGTGCTTGTTGTCCGTAGTAATTTTCGATTTCTTTCTTCACTTCTGCACGGAAATCTTCCGCAGTCGTGATCTCTGCATTCGGATAAACTGCTGCAAAGAATTCAGCGTTCATCTCTGCTTTCTCTACGAGTCCAACCTTAGTGATCAATAATTTAAAATAACGGTTACCATCAGCAGGAGTCAGACCTAGATCCGCCAGAATAGCTTCTTTCTCTTTGTCTTCAAATGCCTTATCTAACTGCAATACAACTGTATCGTTGTTTTTCTTGCCGACAAAGTTTTTGCGGAATGATTCTTCAAAATATTTTACCAGTAATGAATTGTCTTTGCTAATACCACCTTCGATTTCGTTACCATTCTCATCGCACTCAATGAATTTTACATTCAATACATTATCATCACCGGTTACGATTTCAGGCTCGGTCATTTTACCATTACGGATTTGCAGACGCTCAACTTCCTGATCGATCATTTCATCAGTAACATCAATAAGATAACGAGTTACTTTGATCTTTTTAGTATCAATCTCAAAGCTTGGCTTTAACCCGATCTCAAAAGCAAAACTTACATCAGCAGGATTGTTCATGTCCAATGCACGAGCATCGTTATCCAATGGCAATGGCTGAGCAAAAATATCCAGCTGCTCATTGCTCAGATAGGTGTTCAGTTCTTTTTCAACTGTGCGTAAAACCTCATCAGTGAAAACACTTTGTCCGTACATCTT
Source organism: Brevundimonas vancanneytii (assembly GCA_943368425.1). Taxonomy (GTDB): domain Bacteria; phylum Bacteroidota; class Bacteroidia; order Chitinophagales; family Chitinophagaceae; genus Sediminibacterium; species Sediminibacterium vancanneytii_A. The sequence continues at coordinate 142,261 of CALRLC020000004.1, read as the reverse complement.
CTTCACCAATCCTGCAGGAACCATTCCCTTTCTAAAACCAGGTATGTTAGCAGTTTTTGCATATTTTTTCAAACTTTGCTCAAAGCCTGAGAAGTAATCTTCTTTATTGAGTGTAACAGTCAATTTGTCGGTTAGTAATCCAATGTTTTCTCTGGTAACGGTGGCCATGATATATATTTTATTGATATTTTATCGGTTGAATCTCAAATCTTATCTTCAATAAGTTAGAAACTCTTTTTCCAAACGGGCAGCAAAGGTAGGAGTTTAACGCATAAAAACAGCTGTCAACAACCAAATAAGCCGCTATGGGCAATGCTTTTCTCTTTTTCTTGCTGGCTTTTCTCAGTGAAATTGTGGGAACTGTAGGTGGATTCGGTTCTTCAGTATTCTTTGTACCATTAGCGGGGTTTTTCTTTGATTTCAAAACAGTGCTAGGACTCACAGGATTATTGCATGTATTTAGCAATATTGCTAAACTGGTTCTTTTCAGACAAAATATTCAATGGGGTTTGATTTGGAAAATTGGGATACCCAGTGTGTTGTTGGTCATTGGAGGGGCATGGTTAAGCAATCAGTTGATTTTTCTGTATGCCGAGCTATTGTTGGGTATTTTTTGTGTGGTCTTTGCAGTACTCTTTTGGTGGAAACCGGATCTGAAAATGAAACCTAATACGGGTAATGCCATTTTTGGAGGGGGACTAGCCGGTTTTTTAGCTGGGTTTATTGGAACTGGCGGAGCCATCAGAGCGATTACCCTTACTTCCTTTGCGTTGGAAAAAAACGTGTTCATCGCTACTTCCGCTGCAATTGATTTTGGGGTCGATCTTAGTCGTTCGATTGTTTATGTGAATCAGGGATATGTACAGGGGAGAGATTGGTGGTATTTACCCGGATTGATTCTGATTGCATTTGTGGGCTCTTATATAGGTAAGCTAGTGTTGAATAAAGTACCTCAGGAAACCTTTAGAAAGATTGTTTTGTTCTTTGTTTTTGCAACAGGTGTAGTGATGACATTCAAAGCAATATCTATTCTGGGATGATTTTTTAAACGATTGATTATCAGTGGATTTAAAAAATTTTCACACGATTTGTTCATTTTTCGTGCATTCAATGTTGACAAATACCCGTTTTAGGAAGCATCAAAAGTAGGGGGGCTTTGTATCTTACAGGTATGGAAAACACCTATTACACCTTGCAGACTTTGTACAGGATTGTAAGAGAAGAACCCCATCCCGAGCAATACCTCTGTACACCGCGGGAGATGATCCTGCATTCTACATTCAGCTGGGATACGATCCACAAACACTTGCTGGCATTGGCTCAACAAGGATTGGTGATGTTACAGCAGTTGGATACACCGCATTGTTATATCACTACACAGGGAATTGAAACTGTAAAATCCTCCTTTGCGAATGAGGAGGCAAATGAAACGATCGGGTTATTGGTGAAGCGGGAAGCTGTATAAAGAGAACTTAATTGAAATAAAGAAGGCCCTCAAAAGGGCCTTTATTTTTTGTGCGGATGATAGGAGTCGAACCTACACGCCTCGCGGCGCCAGATCCTAAGTCTGGTGCGTCTGCCAATTTCGCCACATCCGCTTTTCCGTTGCCGGGTGGCAAAAGTAGGGGATTTACTCAGAAAACAATGGTAAAAGTGGTGCCTTTATTTGGTTCACTGTTTACAGTAATGTTACCGCCAAATTCTTCTACCTGATGCTGAACCAGGTAAAGCCCTATACCCTTACTATCGTTTTCCAATTCAGAATTTCTTTGAAAATGGAAGAGGGTGGAGCCAAATTTTTTAAGATCTATACCCTTGCCATTATCTGTTATACTCAAGCAAATTCTGCCATCTTTCCGGGCACTCTTTAATGTTATTTGCAGTGGTACATTTTCACGCCCATATTTTAAAGCATTGCTTACCAGATTGTAGATGATACTATGCAAGTAGACTTGCGCATACTCAAATTCCAGAACATCAAAATCTCGATGGATGGTTGCATTCGTTTGTTGTATCAGATGATCTAATTGTAATAGCACACTATCTGTAATGCTGTTGAAATTACATTTTGAGAAAGGCGACTTTTTATCAAGATGCCATTGCAATAATTTGATCAATTCGTTCAGATTACTAAGTAGATCATTACCTGCCTGTTTCAAAAATTCAAATACTTGTTGACCGGAAGGCTCATTCTTTTTCTTTTCGTACATCTGAATGAGTTTGGTGATATTGCTGGCTGGACCGCGTACGTCATGCGTGATGATACCTGCAAAATCTTTCAACTGGGTTATTTTTTTTTCAAGTTCTTCCTGAATGACCTGCTGTAGTTTGTTTTGTTCGTTCAGACTTTTATTGAGTTCAATTAATTGTGTAACATCTGTAAATGCTGCTACAGCAAATTTTTCTTGATTGACACTGATCATTCGGGTATTCGTAGAAAACCATTTTAATTTACCATCACCTGTTGTTACACCCATGATCACGTTTTTCTGAGGTTCCTCTGTGCGAAGGGTAATAACAATAGGGTGTTGTTCTGTTGGAATAGTTTCACCATTGATATCGATTGATACCCATTGCCGGTCACTGGATGTATTTCCAATCAATTCATCTGAGGACAATGCCAATAATTGAAGGGCTTTTTGATTGAAACCAACGATTTTTCCTTCTTTGTTTTGCACCACAACACCCTCCTCAAGGGTATCGATGACAGCATTCAAGAAAAAATGATCTGTTGAATATTCGTTGTTGGCATCGAACATACGCTCAGGGGGGTAAAGTCAATACAATAGTATCAAATCCCTAACCTTAGGGAATTAAAAACAACTTAAAAACTGACAATTTTATGACATTTCTGCCCAGAGCATTTATTTAGTGGGTAATGCTTCAAGGATTTTTTTGATTACGCCATCTTGGGCTCTCCCATCAATCCAGCGAATCACTGCTACCAATTCATGTTCCGGGTCAACATAAATCAGATTATTACCATTTCCTACATGCGTAAATGCAGTTGCCGGGGCACTAGGTAAAAATTTGCGATCAGTATTCAGGAACCAGTTCATATAGCCATAATCATTTTTCGGAACAGTTGGTGTCAGTGATTTTTTGATCCATTCCTCACTCAATAATTGTTTGCCGTTCCATTTTCCACGGTTCAATGTCAACCATCCAAAACGTGCCATATCATAGGCGTTGATAAACATACCACCACCCCAATGCCCACCACCGCTCACAGATTGAACGGGTTGTCCATCCAATACAATCCATGCATTTCTATAACCTGTCCAACGCCAGGTATTCGATGCCCCGATTGGATCCATGATGTTTTGTTTGAGTACTTGTGGTAAAGGTTTTCTCCAAACACTGGTTGCGGCTAATGCGAGCACATTTACTCTCACGTCATTGTATTCATAAGTAGTGCCAGGTTTATTACGGGGTCTGTTCAACCATTTATTGGCATCGGCATCGGGTCTATCTGCCCAATCCGGTTTACCCCAAAGTGTTCCTTCCCAATCACTGGTTTGTCGGAGCAGGTCATCCCATGTAATGGTGCTATTGTGTTCGGATGCAAAAGGAAATAGAAGTTGAGGTTTGCCAAAGTCTTCAGCGGTTCTGTTGATAGGCGCTTTAGGGTCATACCATTCAATGGGTGGAATATAAGGCGATACGGTATCTTTTACACTTCTAATCAAACCCTGGTCTACTGCAACACCTACAATAGCAGATAAAAAACTTTTAGTAACACTATGTGTCATATCGCATCGTAATGGTTCACCCCACTGAGCTACGATGTATCCTTTATAAATGATTAATCCTGTAGCATCTCCGCGATCTGAAAACGGACCAATTCCTTCCCCAAAAGGCTCTTTGCCAAAAGTGCGGTAATGATTGATTTCCATGCTACGTGGATTCTTAGACTCACCTGCTTTGGCCAAAGCAATGGCTTCCTGCAATGCGGTAGCATTTAATCCGAGTGTTGATGGTGAACGTTCTTCCCAAACACCGGCAGAAGGAAAATAAGTAGCTGACTTTTGTTGTGCGAACACAAACAAAGAAGGTAGAATAGCAAATAAGAAAAGGCTTAGTAAGCGTTGTGGATTCATGTTACTAAGGTAGGAATAGCTGATGGCTAATAGGCCATAGTAAATAGTAATTTTCTTGTGAATATCCTATTTGCTATGGCCTATTAACTATTGGCTAGACTATCTCTGCGCAGCATAACGTCTGCTATCACCACCTCTGAAGGATCTGCGTTGCGTATGATTGCGTTGCTGTTGTGGTTGTTTGGTAACCGGTTTGAATGAGCTCAATGAAATATCACGCATTGCATACGGGTGATCATTTACATGAGGTATTTGAATACTGATCAATTTCTGGATATCTTTTAGATTCACTTTTTCTTCTGCATCACAGAAAGAAATGGCAATGCCTGAAGCACCTGCTCTTCCTGTTCTACCGATACGGTGAACATAGGTTTCAGGAACATCAGGTAATTCATAATTGATCACATGCGATAATTGATCTACATCAATACCACGGGCTGCTATATCTGTTGCTACAAGTACTCTTAACGCTCCGTTTTTAAAATCGGTCAATGCGCGCTGACGAGCATTTTGTGATTTATTACCATGAATGGCAGCAGCACCAATGTTTGATCTTTGAAGATCTTTCACCACTTTATCTGCTCCATGTTTAGTTCTTGTAAAGACCAATACTGTTTTAATATTTTGATCTGCCAATAAGTGATGCAATAATGCACGCTTGTCTTGCTTCTCAACAAAGTAAACAGATTGCTCAATCTTTTCAACAGTAGAAGAAACAGGTGTTACTTCTACCTTTTGTGGTTGGTGTAAAATACTATTAGCCAATCCTGCAATTTCTGGAGGCATAGTGGCAGAGAAGAACAGGGTTTGTCTCTTGGCTGGTAATTTGGCGATCACTTTTTTTACATCATGAATAAAGCCCATGTCCAACATTCTGTCTGCTTCATCCAATACAAAAAATTGTAATTGTTGTAAACTCACATAGCCTTGTTGCATAAGGTCTAATAAACGACCCGGTGTAGCAATTAAAATATCTACACCTCTCTTCAGTGCTTGTGTTTGTGCAAATTGAGATACACCACCAAAAATAACTGCATGTGTAAGCCCGGTATGTTTGCCATAAGCAGCAATGCTTTCATCAATTTGAATCGCCAGTTCTCTAGTTGGCGTCAAAATCAATGCTTTGATATTTTTGTTGGGTGTCTTACGTTGATACAACAATTGTAATAATGGAATAGAGAACGCGGCAGTTTTACCGGTTCCTGTTTGAGCACATCCCAATAAATCTTTCCCTTCCAACACTATGGGAATAGCTTGTTGTTGAATAGGTGTAGGTGTTGTGTAACCTTCTGTCTGTAGTGCGCGTAAAATCGGCTCTATCAGATTCAATGAATCAAATGTCAATGGAATAAATTTTTATTAAAACACAACTGAATTCGCTCAGTTGTTATATAACCTTCCTACCTGTAGATGCTAAAAGCGACCTGTAAAAGACTGATGAACTTTGTCACGGAAGGAAATCGAGTCGTGTAGAGAGAATATATCAATGATGCAAAGATAAGGGAAAAAAGTGAATAGTGAGTAGTCAGTAGTGAGTATGGAGACCAATGTTGGTTGTGAATGGTGAATTGTGAATGAAAGCCTAAAGAACCAAACTCACTACTGACTACTCACTATTCACCACTCACCATTCACCATCTCCACAATCATCTCCAAATAATGCTGATCCACTGTATCGAACTGATCTAACTCGCTTGCATCTACATCTAAAACACCTACCACTTCATTGTTACGAATGACAGGTACTACTATCTCAGATTTTGATAAACTACTACAAGCGATATGACCCGGGAACTTTTCTACATCAGGAACGATCAAAGTTTTGGCTTCTGCCCAACTAGTACCACATACACCTCTTCCTTTTCTAATTCTAGTACATGCAACAGGTCCCTGGAAGGGTCCTAATACCAGCTCATCATTCTTCACCCAATAAAATCCTACCCAGAACCATCCGAATTGTTCTTTCAATGCCGCTGCTATATTTGCGAGGTTGGCTACTAAATCATTTTCGCCATCGATCAACGCTTTGATCTGAGGAATCAATGAATCGTATTGTGTTTGTTTATCGCCTTTGATGATACTTAAATCTTCTGCCATGGGGCAAAGATAGCTATAAGTGCTGTTTGATGAAAGTGGGCCTATTGCAAGAGAAGTGAGCAACCGATCTTGTTAATACTCATCGAATAAACCGGCCTATTACCGGTAACTTCTGAAATTCTTTTTTTTCTACTAATAAAATGAACCATGCATAAACTGCTATCAACAGAGCTCCAAAAGCGGTGCCCAGCCATAGAGAGGAAATAAAATAAACAAAGACTTTATATATCAGGAAAAGAAGCGCTACAATTACAAGGTAGGCGATCAGCTTTTTAGTGACATAAGGGATCGGATAATATTTTTGTCCGAGTCGATAACTGATGATCATCATAAAAGCATAACAAACAAAATTGGCCCAGGCACTTCCGTTGTAACCAAATAAGGGTATCCACCAGATGTTCAATGCAATCGTGATGACAGCACCTATCAACGTGATCCATGCACCCGTTAGTGTTTTATTGGTGAGTTTGTACCAAACACTCAGGTTATAATAAATGCCCAAAAAGACACTGCCCATCGCAAGAATGGGGACGATGGATAATCCTTCTTCATACAATGCAGCATTTTTACCTGCTCCAATGTATTTAATCAATGGAAGATTCACAACAATACCTAACCAGATAAAAGAACAAACGATCACAAAAAATTTCATTACTCTGGCATAAGTACGAGGTGCATTTTCTTCTTTGGATTGATTAAAGAAAAAAGGTTCTGCACCCATCCGGAATACCTGAATAAAGATGGTGATGAGTACTGCTAGTTTATAGTTGGCGCCAAAAATACCCAGTTGTCTTAACTCCTCTTCTCTTGGAAGGTCTAATACACGTGTATATACTAGTCGACTGAGCATTTCGTTGATCATGCCTCCTAATCCAACAATGATCAAAGGATAAGAATATTGCATTACCTGTTTCCAAAGTTTCCAATTGATCGAAAAACGAAAACTCAGTAATTCCTTTGTAAGTAAGACCAGGGTAAGTATGCTGGCAATGATATTGGCAATGATATAATAACCAATATCGATCGTTGGATCATAAAAAAACAACCATGGATTGGATGGATCTTCTTTGTAAAGCTTTGGACAAATACCGATAAAAAATACCACCAATGCCACATTAACAATAATGCTGAATACTTTGATAAAAGCATAATAACGTGGTCTTCCTTCTTGTCTGAGTTTGGCAAAGGGGATTACAGAAAGTGTATCAAAAAATAAGATCCAGGCTATCCATTGAATATATTCCGGATGATCCGGAAAGTCGATAGCGGCAGCCAGTGTATTTGTATTGAGTAAAAGAAAAGCTGTAAATAAAATAGTACTGGCAAGGATGGAGCTCATCAGCGTATTAAAAATTACTGACTTATCATGATCCTGAACAAAACGGAAATAACTGGTCTCTAAACCATAGGTAAACAAAATATTCAAAAATGGAATGACCGCATACACTTGTGTGATGCTAGCGGTGCTGGCAGGTTCATACAGCCAGAAAAGTATCAGACTCAATGCATACCCCAAAAAGCGGCTCGCAATGGTAGGTACGCCATACCATAATGTTTGTCCTGCTAATTTTTTGATGCTGCTCATAAAGTGAGTAGTGAATAGTGAATAGTCAGTAGTGAATAAATGAGGATTTTGAACTAAAGTATTACTCACTATTGACTATTCACTACTCACTTCAACTGCAAAATACATGATTAATTATGAATATCTACCGGCGCAGTAGTGCTTATACCTTTTCCCGGTGCTGCGAAATTTGGATTTTTAAAAAAACTACTATCTGTTAATGTATGTAGAAAAGCAGTCAGCTGACCGATCTCAAAATTGGATAAAGGCAGTCTGTTTTGTAATAAAGGATCTGTTCTAAGATCAGGCACCATGTTCTTTCTGTAGTGCTCCATAACAGTCATTACAGAAAAAAAACGACCATCATGCCCGTATGGGAAACTCCGCATTACATTTCTGAGGCTTGGGACTTTGAATTTTAATGAATCGGATGGGTCTGAGGTAATTTTCATTCTTCCAACATCTTTCAAAAACGGATCCAAGGGCATACCGATATTGCGATAGCTGAAATCAGTGAACATAGGTTCTGTGTGACAACTCGCACATTTCTTTTTGAAGATCTCATAGCCCAGTTTTTCAGGAAGTATAAAAGTATCCACCCCTCTCATGACCCTATCATATTTGCTATCACTGCTCACAAGTGTCAGCACAAACTGACTGATTGCTTTGGTCAATCTTTGTGTGGAGATTTTTTCATCACCAAAAGCAGCTTTGAATAATCTTCTGTATTCCTTCTCGGCTTGTAATTTATTTATAACGTTTTGAATGCTTTCGGCCATTTCGTTTTCAGCGGTGATGGGTGCTAGAGGTTGCAGATCCAAGTGATTGATGCCGCCATCCCACATGAACTCTTTTTGCCAGGCAAGATTGAAGAGTCCGGGTGCATTGCGGATAGTCAGTGAATTGTTATAACCATGACTCAAACTATGATCATATGTATTAAATGCTCCAAATTGTTGATGACAAGTACCACAGGAGATCGTCCCATCTTTACTTAACCGTGTATCATAAAATAACTGCTTGCCTAATTCAATACCTTCTTTGGTGAGAGGGTTCGTTTTGAAATCATACAGCGGTTCCGGCCACCCTTTCGGCACCACAAATTTTACCGGAGTAGGTTTGAAATAGTTATTTCCTGCTATCCAGCTACAACAAATAACACAGATGATCGAAATAATGCCTATCGTTTTTTGATACTTCATTTTCATTTGGATCGTATAGAAAACATATGTGCGTAATTATTGGCAATTCGAACAGCCAAAGCTCCAGGACTATGACAAACAGGTTCTTTTGAGATGACCAATTCATTTGGCCCTTCAAACCATTTTTTTGCATCGGCAATGATGGTGACTTTATTTAGAGACGATGGAAGCGGTAATGAAATATTTCTTGCAGTATTATTTGTACCCCTGAATCCACCAATATGATAGGTGAATTGTTTTCCGGCAATTTGAGAACTGCTAGCTGTACCTTCCAGTTTAGCCATGATATAACCACTGTTCCATGTCCAGAACATACCATGCAAAGGGTCTAAAGCACCCACTTGTACCCCAGAAACGTTTTTTGTACTATCTACCCCTAATAAAAATTGAATAGATGTATACTTACCAACAGGAATATTCAATTGAATAATATTTGAATTACTATCTGCAGCGTCTATTAAATAATACTGAACCGGGAGTTTTACCTTTTTTTCTTGCTCATCTATTAATTCAACATGTGAGATATAATATTTGAAACGATTGATGGTAATTGTATCTCCATTCAAGCGATAGGATTGCTCAGGTACCAGTACTTCATTTCCAAAGTGACTTTGAAAATGAAGTGTCATCTGTTGCGTCTTTTGCGACTGAACAGTAATAGTAAATAGGAGAAAAAAAACAAGTAAGATTGATTTCACGGTTTATAGGTAATCGTTTTTATTGACTTTTTTTCGTTGTAGTTTATTTTGGGCGTTCTTCTTTTTAGACTCCATTCTCTTTTCTTTTGATGCTTTTGTAGGCTTTGTAGCTTTCCTGATCTTTCGTTTGACGAGTGAAGTGGTGAGTAGTTGTATCATTTTTTTAATGACAGCCTCTTTATTCCCAAGTTGACTTCTCTCCGTTTGTGATTTTACCAATAAATAACCTTCGTCTGTAATTCTGTTTTGCAAACGTTCTCTAATTAACTGCTTTTGTTCATCGGTAAATAAAGCAGATGCTTGAATATCCCAACGACCTTCTACCATGGTCTCTACCTTGTTCACGTTTTGTCCGCCCTTGCCACCACTTCTGGCTGTCTGAAATTTTATTTCAGGGGTTATGTCTATCTTCATTGCAATAAAGTTCGGATAAAAAGGGTTAAGGAAATATGAGAATTGTAATTCAAAGAGTGAGCGAAGCTGCTGTTCGGGTAGACGGACAAATCTCCGGCAGTATTGGCAATGGTTTACTGGTCTTGATGGGTGTTGAAGATGCTGATACTATGGAAGATATTGAATGGCTAAGCAATAAGATTGTGAATATTCGATTGTTCAATGATGCTGATGGGGTGATGAATCTTTCTGTAAAAGATACTGGAGGCGATATTTTATTAGTAAGCCAGTTTACTTTGCATGCCAGTACCAAAAAAGGGAATCGACCATCTTATATAAAAGCATCAAAAGGAGATTTTGCCATTCCGATGTATAAAAAAATGATCCATCAGTTAACTAATGATTTAGGAAAGCCCATACAAACAGGTGTTTTTGGGGCTGATATGAAAGTGTCTTTATTAAATGATGGACCGGTAACCATTGTGATGGATTCTAAAAACAAAGAGTAGTGGATATTGAAAATAGAGATCATATTGAACAGTTGATGCGTACTTTTTATGCTAAAGCGATACCTGATCCTGTAATTGGCCATTACTTCACACAAGTGATCAATATGGATCTGGAAAAACACTTGCCTGTGATCATTGATTTTTGGGAAACAGTATTGTTTGGTATCGCAAAGTATAAATCGAATGCCATTGCAGTACACCAGCATTTACATGAGAAATCGGCATTCGAAGAAAAACATTTTGAACAATGGGTGAAATTGTTTCAATCAACTGTTGATGAGTTGTTTGAAGGAGAGAAAGCTGAACTTGCAAAACAAAGAGCTCTGTCTATTGCCACTGTGATGAAAATTAAAACCATCCATGGGACTTCACCCATCGGACATTAAAAAGTATACTATGACTATTCAGGAAGCACAAAGCAAAGTAGATGCCTGGATCAATACAACAGGTGTGAGATATTTCAATGAACTCACCAATCTAGGTATTTTGATGGAAGAAGTTGGAGAGTTGAGTCGATTGATGGTACGTACGTATGGTGAACAATCTTTCAAAGAATCAGATAAAGGGAAAGAATTGTCAGATGAAATGGCGGATGTATTGTGGGTGCTGATTTGTCTGGCCAACCAAACCGGAGTCAATCTAACAGAGGCATTGGAGAAAAACTTTGCCAAGAAAAATCTGAGAGATCAAGATAGGCATAAGAATAATGAGAAACTATTATAACAGAAAATAAAAAATAAGGAATAAGAAATCAGAAAATGAGACTTATTCTTTCCTTTCTGATTTCTTATTCCTTATTTTTTATTTCTTATTTCTTATTTATCAAAGATACTCTTCTGCTTAGCCATCTTCTCAATCTCTGCAACTGTTCGCGGAGAAGATGCGGAGAGATTTCGATTTCCGTCTTTGGTGATCAGGATATCATCTTCAATACGAACACCAATGCTCCACCATTTTTTGTCGCATTTACTTCCAGGTGGGATATAAATACCTGGTTCAACAGTTAAACAAACACCTTCTTGTAAAACACGTGGCCCCATATCATGAACATCCAATCCGAGGTGGTGTGATGTACCATGTGGGAAATATTGACGAGCTTCTTGTTCATTGGCAGCAATCCCCAATTTGATCAATCCGCGGTTGATGACACGACGAGCAGCTGCATCTACGGCACCAAAAGCGTTGCCGGGTTTGCAAGCTGCAAAACCTGAATCTTGTGCCTCCAATACCAATTCATAAATAATTTTTTGTTCGGGCGTGAATTTACCATTTACAGGTACTGTTCTGGTAACATCGGCAGTATAGCCATGATATTCAGCAGCACAATCACTGAGCAAAAGATCACCATCTTTCATCAAACGAAGATTAGTGACATAATGGAGTACACAAGCATTCTCAGAAGAGCCATTGATACTAGGATAACCCGGATATTCAGATCCATTTTTTTTGAAATGATATTCCATGATGGCCTGCGCCTGGTATTCCGTCATGCCTGGTTTGATAGCACGCATTACATCATTGTGACCATCACAACTCATTTTAGCTGCTTTCTCTAGTAATGCAATTTCTTCGGGTTGTTTGATGCCACGTAAGGTAGAAAGGATCGTGGAAGTGGTACGTGCAGCAATGGGTTTATTGTGCATGATGATCATGCTATCAACGATACCAGCCATACGAGATAAAGGGTCCGGACTTCTTTTGTATTTCGAGAAAATATCTTCGCCACGGAAGGCGGTTAATACTGAGTCAACGGTTTTGAAATCAAAAGTATTCACAGTGAATTTATCATTCGTAAATACATTGGCAATCTTGTATTTACTTTTAACACCTTCAGCGCCTAGAATTTTACCGGTCCAAAGTTCTCTTTGAGGGTCACGATTTTGTACGAAAATAAACTCCGTACCTGTAGCACCCAAGATGGTCACCGGTTGTTTAAAGAGTAGCAATAAGGCATTGGGCTCTTCTAGTCCGGTGAAATAGTAAAAGTTCTTGCTTTGTGCGTATTGGTAGTCCACATCATTATTTCTTACCCTTACTTGAGAAGCAAAGAAAACACCCACAGAATTATTGGGCATCATTTCCCTGAAAGCAGCACGGCGACCGGCATGGAATTCAGGACTTAAATAATCATTGGGATACTCTGTTGTTTGCTGACCCCAAATTAGAGCAGGGAAGAGAAACAATAAGAGTTGAAAACATGTTTTTTTGAGCATTGTAAGCAATTTTAGCGATATGTAGACAATTGTATGTCTTTGGGTATTGATTTTTAACCAATTCTAAAACTATAAGATTTCAATCATCTTGAAGAAAAAAAATGAGGAAAGGAGGAGAAAGGAAGCTACAAGCGGCAAGTTTGAAGCTACAAGTCTCCAGTTCTTGCGGCTTGAAGCTTGCCGCTTGTAGCTCAAAAATCTTACTTTTGCCGCGTTATGAGCATACAGCAAGACAATCGTTTTCAGGCCATTATTTCCCATGCGAAAGAGTATGGGTTTGTATTTCCCAGTAGTGAAATTTATGACGGTTTAAGTGCCGTATATGATTATGGTCCTTATGGAAGTGAGTTAAAAAAGAATATCCGCGATTATTGGTGGAGGAGCATGACCCAAATGCATGATAACATTGTTGGTATTGATGCAGCCATCTTTATGCACCCCACAACGTGGAAAGCCAGCGGTCACGTAGATAATTTCAGTGATCCTATGATCGATAATAAAGACAGCAAGAAAAGATACCGTGTTGATCATTTATTAGAAGCAAAAGCAGATCAGTTAAGAGAAAATGGACAAGCACCGGAAGCGGATGCTTTATTGGCAGAAATGGATCGCTTACTGGCAGCTGAAGATTTTGTAGGATTGAAGCAACTCATGGATGATCAGAAGATTGTTTGTAGCGTAAGCGGTACTGCTAACTGGACCGATATCCGTCAGTTTAACCTTATGTTCTCAACACAATTAGGTTCTGTGGCAGAAGATGCAGATACCATTTACTTGCGTCCTGAAACGGCACAGGGTATTTTTGTGAACTTTCTGAATGTCCAGAAAACGGCACGTATGAAAGTGCCATTTGGGATAGCACAAACAGGAAAAGCTTTCCGTAATGAAATTGTCGCGAGACAATTCATCTTCCGTATGCGTGAATTTGAGCAGATGGAAATGCAGTTTTTTGTTCGTCCCGGTACCCAAATGGAATGGTATAATTATTGGAAAGAAGAGCGATTGAAATGGCATACAAGTTTGGGTATTCCAGCGGAAAAATATCGTTATCATGATCATGTGAAGCTGGCGCACTATGCAGATGCAGCATTAGACATAGAATATGAATTTCCATTTGGTTTCAAAGAAGTAGAAGGTATTCACAGCAGAACGGATTTTGACCTAAAGAGTCATCAAGAGTTCAGTAAAAAGAAACAGCAATACTTTGATGCAGATGTAGATCCTGCAACCGGTAAACCTTACGGCAACTATATTCCTTATGTTGTAGAAACGTCTATCGGGCTGGATCGCATGTTCTTACTAGTATTGAGTCATGCGTATGAAGAAGAAACGATCACCAAAGAAGATGGCACTACAGACAGTCGGGTAGTGATGCGAATTCCCGCTAAGATTGCTCCTAACAAACTTGCCATATTGCCATTGATGAAAAAAGATGGGTTGCCAGAAATAGCGAAACAATTGTTAGATGAGTGTAAACCTCATTTCAAATGTTTTTACGAGGAGAAGGATGCTATTGGTAAACGTTATCGTAGACAAGATGCAATTGGTACACCATTCTGCGTAACCATCGATCATCAAACCAAAGAAGATGGAACAGTCACCATCAGGTATCGTGATAGTATGCAACAAGAAAGAGTATCTATGAGTGAGGTTAAGCAGATCGTATTAGCGCAGCTGTGAGGCTTTGGCTGTTAGCTATTAGCATTTTGAGCAAATATTCCTTTGCTAAAAGCTAATAGCTAACCGCCAATAGCAGCTATCCATAAAGTTCCAAATGAATATCTTTCTTATCATACCCAAGCGCAATAATACGTTGCTTGGCCTCGTCGATCATATTCTTCCAGCCACAGAGATAGAAATAAGCGGGCGTTTTTTGGATACGAAGTAATTCTTCATAGACACCATGTACATAGCCTTTGTAAGCGCCCTCATGAATAGATTCCTCACGTGAGAAAACCGGATGGTAGTAAAAACCCGGTTCGTCTTTTTCGAGCTGTTTCAGTTCTGGTCCATACAGGCAATCGCCATGTTTACGGCAACCAAATATGATATGGATATTTTGATGTGGTATTTTATGACGATGTATATGATGTGCCATAGAGCGGAAAGGTGCAATACCTGTTCCGGTGCAAATCAAAAAAACATCTTTGTCTAAATGTTCCGGTAAAGTAAATACACCCTGAGGTCCACGAAGGGTTAATTCTGTACCTACCTGAACTTCTTTGAATAAATAATTGGTACCTGCGCCATCTTCCAATAAAACGATCACAAGTTCAATGATATTGGTTCCATCCGGAGCAGAAGCGATGGAATAACTACGCCAGCGTTTGTTCTTCTTCTCATGAATAGGAAGATCAAGGGTAACGAATTGTCCGGGTTTGAAATCAAAAGATGATAATTCCGGAATTTCAATCCAGAAGCGACGAGTAGACTCAGTTGCATCCTCTATTTTGATCACCTTACCGGTGCGCCATGGTTCAAGCATGGAATTGGTTTTACACAATGTAAGATAATTTGAAAATGTAGCAATTTGAAAATTTGAAACAGGGTAAAATCCCTAGCATCAAAAAAGGCGCAGTATCCAAATACTGCGCCTTTTTCTAACAAAGAGAATGAGGTTATTTAGGGTCTAATGCTCTTTTGATTTTTTCTGCCAGATCTTGCAAGTGGATCTTGCTCATTCTGTCAGGGTTGGTTGCTGCTGCGGCTGCAACTTGCGCGCGCAATTGTGTCAATTGAGCACGAGCAATACTGTAAACATCACTGCGACTGTTAGCGCCTGATGCATAAGGATTGTTAAATCCGCCACCGCCTAATGTGATCGTGATAGTGGCTGTAGGAGGATTCAATAGCGTATTCAATTTATCGACATAACTTTTCTGCAACATCCTGCGATAGTTATCGATCGCTTTGTTGGATTTCAGTTCACTGAAAAGATCAGATTGAAGATCATTCATCATTTCTAGTGCACTATAGGCTTTATCAGCACCAAAACGATCAGCACAATATTGCATACGATTCAGTCTGTCGAGTGTAAGTAATCCTGCCAAAGCGCCTTCTTGAGCAGATGCTAATGGATCAGCAGTTCCCGGAGGGTTAATCTTGTTCCAGATCTTTTTATCGATCAACCATGTTGGTGTTTGGAATACCTGGCGATTCAGATAACCTAAGGCATCACGTTGCATGGCTTTTGGTGTTACTTCATATACTGGCTCGTCTTGTTCAGCTACTTTGAATGTTTCATATACACCACCAATATTACGGGTAACATGGCCAATATAACGACGATATTGTCCAAGTAACTGTCCGTACATCGTTGCAATATTCTCATTCAAATCACCTTCTTCCTTGGTCCACTCAGGTAAACCAGCCAATAAGCGCTGTAAGTTTTTGATGCCATATTCACTGGCTTTCACAGCATTATCACTCAAGTCTTCACTCTGGCTTCTAGGATCAGCCTGGTTACCTGATTCATAAGTACCAAACCATGTACGTGGATTGGCTTTCAAAGTTTCTGTGATCAGTTTGCTGCTGTTTTTCTTTGTTTCTTCTTCATTGTTGCCTGGAATATATCCATAACCCCAACGAATCGCCCACTGATCGTAATCACCAATGCGTGGGTACAATCCGGCTTTACTGATATTGTCTTCAGGTTGTGCTACGTAGTTGAAACGTGCATAGTCCATAATAGAAGCGGTATGTCCATTTGCTTCTACCCAAGCCTTGTCACGCAATTTTTCAACCGGTGTTTTACTACTGCTACCCATGTTATGGCGAAGACCGAGTGTATGTCCAACTTCATGAGAAGACACGAAACGGATCAAATCACCCATCAGGTCATCATCAAACTTCATGCTGCGGGCACGAGGATCTGTAGCTGCAGCTTGAACCATGTACCAGTCATGTACCAGTTTCATAACGTTATGATACCATCCGATATGGCTTTCAAGGATCTCACCGCTTCTTGGGTCGTGTACATTCGGACCATAGGCGTTCTCAGTAGGAGATGCGAAATAGCGAATGACAGAGAAACGAGCATCTTCTAAGCTCATGGTTGTATCATTTTCTGGCCACTCTTTACCCATGATGGCATTTTTAAAGCCGGCTTTTTCAAAAGCTTTTTGCCAATCGTTCACACCTAAGATCAGGTGTTTTCTCCACTGTTTAGGAGTTGCAGGATCGATGTAGTAGATAATAGGCTTTTTAGGCTCAACCAATTCACCTCTTTTCCATTTTTCAACATCTTCATCTTTGGGTTCAAGTCTCCAACGAACCGCAAATTCTTTGTTCTCTACTTTTTGCTGATCATCACCAAAGAGAACATAATCATCGGTAAAGAAACCAACACGCTTGTCAGCAAGTCTTGGAGTCATTGGTTTTTCAGGAAGCAACAACATAGAAGTATTCAACTCAATGGTTACAGCACCTGCGGCATTCGCTGCAGGAATAGAAGCACCACCGCCTTGTCCACCAAAGCCTGCAGGGGCAGTAGCACCTGCGGCGTTAAATGTTTTCACACTTCTGATCTCGGTATTGATGGGATAAGTGCTGATCTTTTGAATATAAGATCTGTCTGCAGCGATAGGACCTAAGCCTAATGAGCGTTTAAGGTTGGTATTGATACTAACAACCTGATTATCTCCTTTAAAATAATCGGTAACATCCAATACTACTGAAGTACTGTCTTTACCATAGGCTGCGATCGGGAAAGATGCTGCAATAGCATTCAAGTTAGAATTAGTGACTGCTTTGTAAATATCATCTTTAGGATCAGCAGCATTCACCAGCGTAATAGTGCGAAGGAAAACATTGCTGTTAGGACCTTTCTCAAATGCGAGAGTTTGTTGATTGGCCACTTCACCACCATAAGCACCTCTTCCGTTTCCAGAAATGGCCGGTACTTTAATGTAGCGGGTAACAGCAAGGATCTCACGACCTAAGATATTGTTAGGAACTTCAAAGTAGTATTTGTCATCTACTTTGTGAACAGTGATCATCCCTTTTTGAGAGATGGCTTTATTGGTAATTACATCCTTGTAAGCACGAGGCCCCTGACGTTGAGCGCCGCCACCAAAGCCGCCTGCGGCCTGGAGATTGGCTAACTGAGGTGCACCTGCAGGTCGAGTGGTATCCCGGTTCTGGGCAGTCGACACAGTCGCTGCCAGCATTGCTGCTGCAAAAAAATAATTTCTCATTGTTTCAGTGTAATTGGTTTTGAATAATCGTTAAAGATAGCTTCGTAAAGGAATCAACAATTTTTTTTAGGATAGTGTTGTATGAATGGTAAAATCTTTAATTTGGGTCGGTGAAAAGGTCTTGGGAGTATTTGTATTCCTCTTATCTTGCCAACCCTGAAAACAGCGAATAAATGCGGTTTTTTGCTGAATCAAATTTGCCGCTTTCAGGAAATTACCTATTTTGTAACCCCTTTCAGACTAATGAAACTGTGTTTGAGACACTTCAAAGATTTTTCATTAGCATTGCGAGGATAATTTTTTAAATCAACTGTTATTTTAAAAAACAAAAATCAATCGAATCATGGCTGAGACAAAACCAACTGCAACAGCTGCAAAAAGCTCAACGTCTGTTCAACCAAAGAAGAGCAGTAATTTAGTTGCAACACTTGCCCCCATCTTATGTATCCTGGGCGGTTATTTTATCTGGCGCGTAGTATTAGGTAGTGCAGGTAACTTTACAAATCCAGATCCTGATCCAAGCCATTGGTTCTGGCCAGCACACCAGGGACCAAAAGGTACGTTCACCAAAATGTATGAAGGTGGTATCGTAGTACCTATTCTGATTGGTACCTTCCTGACTGCTGTTACTTTCAGTATCGAAAGATTG
Organism: Brevundimonas vancanneytii; assembly: GCA_943368425.1. Taxonomy (GTDB): domain Bacteria; phylum Bacteroidota; class Bacteroidia; order Chitinophagales; family Chitinophagaceae; genus Sediminibacterium; species Sediminibacterium vancanneytii_A. Next base: position 123,641 of record CALRLC020000004.1, on the reverse strand, counting down.
TTGACTGTATCTAAAGCTACAGGTGCGGGTAATATTGCTGAGTTCATTCGTAAAGTACAGTTCCACTTAGCTAACAAAGATGTTGATAAGGCTTTGGCTGAGTGCGATAAGCAAAAAGGATCTGTAGGTAATGTAATGAAAGCAGGTCTGCGTAAGTATAAAGAAATGATCACCAATACTGAATTAGCCACTGAGCAAAAAGTATTGAATATTCAAAAAGAAATCGAAGAAGCTACTGCATTGGAATTGCCAATGTTGGAAAAGAACCTTGTGTTCTTGTCTACCATCGCTTCTGTAGCAACCCTTTTGGGTCTGTTCGGTACCGTATTGGGTATGATCCGTTCATTCTCTAAATTAGGTGACGAAGGTGGTGGAGAAGCTGCTCGTGAACTGTCTCAAGGTATCTCTGAGGCCCTGTATAATACAGCTCTCGGTATCGGTACTTCTGCTATCGCGATCGTTATGTATAACGTATTTACTACACGTATCGATGGTATCACTTATGGTATCGACGAGTCTGGATTCACTTTAACTCAAAGCTTTGCTGCTAACTACAAATAATCGTTGATTGTTTGTATGGAAAACCAACAGTTTTGAATCTAATTAGTGAATGCAATAAATAATTAACAATGGGAAGAGCCAAATTACCTCGTAAAAGTACCAACATCGACATGACAGCCATGTGTGATGTGGCCTTTCTCCTGTTGTCGTTCTTTATCTTGACTACAAAGTTTAAACCGGCTGAAGCTATTGCTGTAACCACACCTAACTCTGTGGCTGCCAAAGTAGCTCCCGATAAAGACATTGTGATGGTAACGATCGACAAGGATGGCAAGGTGTTTATTACGATGGATGATGAACAAAAGAAAGAAGCGGTATGTACCTATTTGAATACCAACCTGAACCTCAACATGAATGTTGCTGCTTTTAAGAAGGCGGGTTTCTATGGTGCACCGTTCAGCAGTATGGCTTCTTTTCTCTCTTTACCCGAAGAACAGCGTAAGGGCGATAAACTCCCAGGAATTCCTGTGTTGGATTCAACCGACAATCAGATGAATGTCTGGATGAGAGCTATCAAAGATGCTTACCTGGGTTCTAAAATGAACCTGTTGGTGAAAGGCGATAATGCTGCCAAGTATCCCGCATTCAAAGCCGTGATAGATGCTTTCAAGAAAAATGATGAACTGAAGTTTCAGATGATCACCAATCCTGAAAGTGTACCGGCAGGTACCGAGCTGTGGAAGAAAACCATGGCAGGTGAAAAAAGAGAAGAATAGGCACTGTTGAAACAGTAAACAAAATACTCACGAAAACTAAATTCTACCGTTATGGCAGAAATGGATACCTCGAGTAGCGGGGGCCACAAAAAGGGCCCCGGGGTCAAAAAAGGGAAGAAACTTTCAACCCGCGTTGACTTGACGCCCATGGTGGACCTGGGCTTTCTACTCATCACGTTCTTTATCTTCACCACAACGATGAGTCAACCGACGGCTATGAAGCTCTTTTTACCAAAAGATGCTGAAAATCCGGAGGATCAGAATAAGGCGAAAGAATCAGGTGTTATCACACTTTTGTTGGGAAAAGACAATAATGTTTTTTACTATGAAGGTCAGTTGGCACCAGATGGCTCTAACTTCAAGTCATCTACATTTAAGGAAATCCGTACTGTACTGCTCGAGAAAAAAGCACGTACCAACGAGAAAGACTTAGTAGTAGTATTGAAGCCTTCATCTGAAAGCACTTACAAAAATGTGGTGGACATTCTGGATGAAATGACCATTAATGTGTTAAAGCGTTATGCGCTCGTGGATATTTCACCTGTGGAAGAACAATTGGTTAAATTGTCGGATGCTGCCGGTGCAGCTGCTGCTTCTAACTAATTTATCATTCACTTGTGGAAAATACCACACAATGAATCATACTATTTAAAGACCTAACAATGGACGTAAATAAAATTTTAACCGCGGATATCCTTGATATCGTTTTCGAGGGTAGAAACAAAGAGTACGGCGCGTACCAACTCCGCAGAACCTACAACAAGCGTATCACTTACGCAATCATAGGTACTGTATTGGTGTGTCTGCTTTTCCTCGTAGGTTCATTGGTTGCTAATTCCGGCGACAAAGAAAAGACGCAGATCTTCGTTGAAGATGTGAACTTGGAAGATGTTAAGCAGGAAGATAAAAAGCCTGAACCTCCGCCTCCGCCTCCACCTCCCAAACAGGAACCCCCTAAAGTGGAGATCACTAAATTCACCCCTCCTAAAATTGTGAAGGATGAAGAAGTGAAACCTGAAGAAGAGATCAAGGAAGTGGAAAAACTGGAAGATACCAAGATCGGTACCATCAATCAGGAAGGTATCAAAGATGAAGGTATCGTTGCTCCTCCGGTAGAAGTAAAAGGTACCGGTGTGGTAGAAGCTCCTAAACAAGAAGAAGATTACGATAAGGTATTTACTGTAGTACAAATCCCTGCAGAATTTCCAGGTGGTTTGCCGGCATGGACCAAATACCTTGAGCGTAACCTGAACAGAGATCTACCTGTTGAAAATGGTGCGCCTCCAGGTAAGTACACTGTAATCGTTTCTTTCATCGTTGATAAAAACGGTGGTATCAGCGAAGTAAAAGCTGAGAACGATCCAGGATACGGAACCAAAGACGAAGCAGTTCGCGTTATCAAAAGAGGACCTAACTGGAAACCTGCCGTTCAAAACGGACGTAACGTAATCTATCGTCATAAGCAAAGTATCACTTTCATGGTATCAGAAGAGTAATCTTTTTAACTGATAATTTTTAAAAAGCCATCTGCATTTGCGGGTGGCTTTTTTTTATTGTGAATGGTGAATGATCAATTGTGAGTAGTGAGTAGTCAGTAGTGAGTTTTTGTAATCACGATTCACAATTGACCATACACAAATTTCTTCATTCACTCACTATTCACTTCTCACTTATGGAATTTCTCTCCCCGCGTATCTCACTAATAAACCAAATGCCATGGAAAAGAAATTCACTTCGCGAAATGATATCCTTGATATTTTATTCGCCAATCGTAATAAAGCTTACGGTGCTTATGAACTGCGTATCAGTTATAACAAACGCATGAAAACAGCACTCACATTGATGTTCATTGTATGTTTACTTTTTACAGTAGGCTCGATTCTCGCTAAAAACAAAAGCAATAAAAATGCAATAGTGTATGTTGGTCCTGAAATAGAATTGAGTAAAGTAGATGAGCCACCTGTTGAAGAAGTAAAACCTCCTGAACCTCAAACTGAAAAACCTGAAGTAGCACAAGAAGTATTGACAGCTCCTAAAATAGTTGAAGATGAATTAGTGAAGGAAGATGAAGTGATGCTCGCAGTGGATGATTATGAATCCGTGAAAATCGGTTTACAAAAAATTGAAGGTGCAGAAGATATGGGTATTGTTGCTCCTCCAGTAGAAAAATCAACAGAAGTGGTGAAGATCGCACAATCAAAAGACGATGAATTTACCGATCGATTTGTTTCCGTTCAGATTCCCGCTGAATTTCCGGGTGGGATACAAGGTTGGACACGCTATTTGGAAAGAAATTTGAACAGTGATATTCCAGTAGAAAACGGTGCTCCTTCAAATGTATATACCGTCATAGTTACTTTTATTGTTGACAAAGAAGGGAAAGTCAGTGATGTAAAAGCAGAAAATGATCCCGGCTACGGTACCAGAGAAGAGGCTGTCAGGGTGATCAAAAAAGGTCCTAATTGGATTCCCGCTAATCAAAATGGTAAAGCAGTAGTATACAGGCATAAACAGGCTATTACTTTTAAAGTGACTGAGCAGTGAGGTCTGTCAGTGAGAAGTCAGTAGTGAGTAGTGAGTAGTGAGTGTGAATGGTGAATGGTCAATTGTGAATGAGTGGTAAATCCTGCTATATTCACAATTGACCATTCACCATTCACAAAACATACTAAACTCACTACTCACTACTGCCTACTCACTATTAACTTATCTTTGCCAAAACACCACACATGTCCATACACTTGTCAGGCTGGGATGATACGATCGTTGCGTTGGCAACGCCGCAAGGTATTGGCGCTATTGGTGTGATAAGGGTAAGTGGGAAAAATACCTTTTCTATTCTCAATGAACTATTTCCTTCTAAAGATCTTTCCGCTCAAGCTTCACATACCATACATGTTGGTTATTTGAAAGATGGGGAACATGTATTAGATGAAGTTGTGTTATCTCTTTTTAAAGGCCCTAAATCTTATACAGGTGAAGATGTCATTGAGATCAGTTGTCATGGTTCTCCGTTTATTCAGGAACAAGTAATAGGTGCCATTACAAAACACGGTGCACGATTGGCGAAGCCGGGTGAGTTTACACAACGTGCTTTTCTCAATGGTAAACTGGATCTGGCTCAAGCAGAATCAGTGGCTGATCTGATTGCTAGTAATACAGAAGCCAGCAGAAAAACAGCACTCAATAACATGCGTGGTGGATTTTCTTCTGATCTGAAACAGTTACGCGAACAACTTATTCGTTTTTCAGCAATGATTGAATTAGAGTTGGATTTCTCTCAGGAAGACGTAGAATTTGCAGACAGAAAAGAGTTAAAAGCACTGATTGCTGAACTACATCATTCAACACAACAACTCATACGATCTTTCTCTTTAGGAAATGTTATTCGTAATGGAGTACAAGTAGCCATCATTGGCAAACCTAATGCCGGAAAATCCACATTGCTCAATGCATTGCTGAATGAGAATCGTGCCATCGTGAGTGATATAGCAGGTACCACACGTGATACCATTGAAGAGGTGATCAATATTAATGGTATTCTATTTCGTTTGGTAGATACAGCTGGTATCAGAGAACATACATCAGATGTTATAGAACAAATAGGAGTAGAGAAAAGTCTGGAGAAAATGAATGCGTCAGATATTGTACTCTATCTCTTTGATATTAACAATACTCCAGTCGATGAATTACAAGCGTTTGAGCAAAGCCTCAAAGAAAAAAATATTCAGTATTTATTGGTCGCTAATAAAGTTGATACTGCCGATTCAAATAAGGTCAATGCCATCACCCATCTGCCATCAGCAATATTCATTTCAGCAAAGTCTATGACGGGTATAGATGTATTAAAGCAAGCGCTTACACAGAAAGCCATTAGTGGTGATGTAAATACTGAAGCTACCATTGTTACCAATGCACGTCACCATGACGTATTGCTGAAACTATCACAATCACTTGAAGAAGTACAATCAGGCATAGACAACCAGATCCCGGGTGATCTGCTGGCATTGGATATTCGTCAGTGTTTACATTATTTGGGATTGATCACCGGTGAGATTACTAATGAAGATCAGTTAGATTTTATATTTAGTAAGTTTTGTATCGGGAAGTAGCCGCCTTACTATTCATCACTATTCTACGGCGTTTACATTGATTATCAGCAGGTTTTATTTGCCTTTTCTTGCCCTTTTTTGCCTTTAGTAGCCGATTAGTTGTGACTATTTCGGTTACTACTTTTATTCGTAACAGATTTGGAAAGTGAGGGGGAAATTATGGGTAAGAATGATACAGTATGATACGCAAAGTGATACGTTTGATACGGATACTATGGATACTATGAATGTTACGAATGATATAGTTGCGTAAATCTGGTGAAATTGTGTAGATAGGAGTAATGATAGATATTTTTATTTCGTATATTTAAGAGTTGGTGGCAAGCTTATTGATATCGCACAAAAGGACACAGCGGGCTATCCCTACAAAACAGTTCAAAAATATTTTTGCCATTTTTATTAACTATCAGTAATATCTCCTATATTTGCATTCAGATAGTTCTTTGAGGCTTGATTCGATGCTTTTCCTTAAGTGGAGTTCCCCATGACTGCCCGAAAGGGCAAACCTTAACAGGTAAACTAACAGCAGCAATCTATCCCCCTCTCGACGTAACGCTTTGTGCATTGTGTCTAGGGATTAGGAGAATAGCTATGAAGTTGTTATTAGCAGTATTGATTTTTTTTTTTTTTTAATACGCAGGAATTTTAAGAGGGTGTACGAGAACATTGTCTACGCATTTAGGGTATTAGCACCTAACTGTTCATATAACCATTATTTGCTTACGCAGGACAATAATGGTGTTGTCTTTAAAAACAAAATATATGAGCAGATTAAAACAAAATCGAATCATTGATAGTGCAATCAATAGTATTGCTTCTATCACAGAGAGCCAGTGTTCTCTTTCGGAAACAGATGTAAAAGTCGTAGATGAGGCAGTAACAAGACTTCAACGCCTGAAAAGAAAAAAGGGGAAAACAAATGAGCAAATTTGTCAAGAAATCAATGCAGTTGTTTTTCTCATAATTAAACTTTTCGCTATTAAAGGCTTAGATGAAGCTGAAATGCCGAATAAGTAATCCGAACACTCCTTAATTTTCTTTTTACAATGGACTTAGGTAACATAATAAAAAACATTAGAAAGCAAAGAGGCCAAACTCAATCTGAGTTTGCTCTCTCTTGCGGTATTACTCAAACTTATCTATCTCAAATTGAAAGTAATTTGAAAGAACCCAATCTTTCAACTTTAAAATCAATTAGCGAAAACTTAGATGTTCCTCTTCCAATTCTATTTTTTCTTTCGATGACCGAGGATGATGTGCAGCCAGGCAAAAGGAAAGCATTCCAAATTGTAAGCCCTTCTGTAAAATCCTTGGTTAATGAATTCTTCTCTGTCTAAAAGCGATCAATATAAAGCTTATGAATTTAAAAGGCTTTGTCATTTACTCGGATTTAACCGTACGGAAATGACGAAGTTGCTTTCGACTATTGATTCAAACTATAAAGAATGGACTGAAGACAAATTGGATAGTAAAGGGAATCCAAAAAAATATTTAGATGGGACAGTAAAGCAGAGAACTTTTAGAAATCCTTCGACATTTTTAAAAGTTGTGCAAAAGCGTATTAAAAGAAATGTATTAGACAAAGTTACATTTCCGGATTGTGTACATGGTGGTGTAAAAGGGAGAAGCAACATTACAAATGCAAAACAGCATCAAGGAAACAAATATATTTTTGAAACAGACTTACAAGAGTTTTACCCTAATATCTCTATGCGTAGAGTTTATGATGCGTTTTTAAGTTTGGGTTATTCAACACATATGTCACATTGGTTAACTACTTTGACTACAAGAAAAAATGAATTGCCACAAGGAAGTCCTACAAGTACAGCTCTTGCAAATTTGGTATTTATTCATACTGATTTTACATTGCTCAAAATCTGTAAACGACATAAAATAACTTATACAAGATATGTTGATGACTTGACTTTTTCAGCACAAGCAGATTTTGGCAAAGTAGTTCAAGAGATTTTAGACACTGTAATTGAAGGTGGCTTTAAATTAAGTCGTAGAAAAACTAAGTACGAAGGCCATCAATCAGTTACAGGTATACCAGTGTTTTTAAATAAAATTGACGCCCCTAATCACATTTTAGAAAAGGCTATTGCTGAAATGGATTCAGGCACAGATAAGACGCCATACACTAACTACGTAAACAGTATCCGCAAAACAAATATGAAGAAAAAAAAGCCTAAAAAAAATGGCAAGAAAAATTGACACACAGGCGATAGGTAAAAAGGGAGTAGTTCAAACGCATTCAATAATTCTTGAAGGGGGGCATTTGTTTCAACCAATAGACGGCGATACAGACAATGGGATTGACGGATTTATAAGGCTTAGAAAGAAAGTTAAGACTAGAAAAGTTATAAAAAACAAATTGACTCTTTGCGAAGAGTTTGTTGAAACAGGCAATCTTGTCGGTCTCCAAATAAAAACAGTAAGTAATATCCCTACTAAGGGTTCAAATTCTTATTATGTAACGCTAAAAGACAAAAACAAGTTTGGTGTTAATTTCAGTACAGAAGAAACACTTAATAAAAAGAAACAAGTTTGGTCAAACTTTGTTGGTCCAGTTATATTAGTTTTCGTAGACTTAGAAACCAAAAAATCTTGGTGGGCAGATTTAAATGATAAAAATTCATTCGACAAAAATGGCTATATGGTACTGGTTGACAAATCTAAAGTTTTCGACCAGACATCCTTTAATCGTATAAAGAAACTTGGAAAGGAGCTTTTTGCAACAAAAGAGTTGATAGATATTTGCACAAAAAATTATCACTTTAATTTTCTAGCTCTCTATGACTTCAAAAAAACGGCAAAAGAAGTTTATTCAAATTTAAGCGGTAGTGGGATATACTATTCACCGACAATTAGCCCTATACTAGGAGAAATAAAGTACACTCGAAGTGGATGGAAACACATCACACGACTAAATCGGAGAAAAATGCGAATATTTAATTCGATTATACTCTTGGGTGTATCTAAAACAATTTGTGAAAAAGTGACAAGTTTTACAAAAGTTAAAATGGGATTGATCAGAGAAAGTCAAAGATTTATAAAAAAAGTTGACTTTTTAACATTGAGAGCCAATGTGCATTTTAATTTTCGACAAAGTGCTATTGTTCAGGTGGTACTTCGGCGAGTAAGAACATTTGATAAAATTCATCCCAATAACAAAATTAATGACCAAGTTTTCTTTCATTCGGTTTACGAACCATTTAGAAAAGAATAAGGACACTCTCGATTTCTAACTACAATTCATCTGAGCAAACGAGTTACTCATTCTTTGATTAATTGAAATGTGAATGTCCTTACACCGCAAATGTAGCATAAAGCCAGCCACCAACAAAAGTATTTGCAAAAGCAGGGATAGGCATTGTAACGTCAGCTAAATGAATGTATTAGCAGTGGTTCTGTCTCAGCAGAGTGTCCAAGATGTCTTATGTAAAAGTCCTCGTAGATGTCTCCCGATGGGGGATTCTGTGCGCAGGGTAGTACACTGTCTTCACTTGAACTAAAATAAATAAGCTGCCTCAATAATCTTCACCAACTGCTTAACAAAACACAATACAGCATCTCTCTCGCTCGAATCATCATAGATAGTATTAGGTCTTGTCAAAGCAACCTCCAATAAATTATGCAAGTGTATCCTCAACTCAACTAGTTTTACATCCTCAAAAAACTGTTTAATAACAGTTGATGGGTCTTTCTTTTCTTCCTCAGTCAGGAGTATGGGTTTATTGTAAAATTCAGGGTGCAGTTCAAAATTATGCATGATTGATATGTTTTGACTGCACAATCACGTAAGGTTGCAAACTGACAAAAAATTATGGGAATGTGTGCATAAAAACACCCAAACACCATGAGTAGCAACATGCATATCGAAAGAATTTGCAGATTCTGCAATAGCAAATTCATAGCAAGGACAACAAAAACAAAGTATTGCTCCCATAATTGTAGTAGAAAGGCTTATAAACAAACAGCAAGGGAGGAAAAACTCGAAAATGCTAGACTAGAAGCCGAATATATAGGTAAGATCAAAATAAAGGTAAATTTCACTGAGCTGGAGGCAAAGCCATTGCTAACAATTAATGAGGCAAGTGCTTATCTAAATATCACCCATGTTACCCTGCGAAGATGGATCAAAGAGAAACGAATCTTATCTTCTCGCATTGGAAAGAAACATCTGATAAAGCGACAACTTCTGGATGCGCTTATTCAATAGTATACAGGTTAATAAAAGCGTACGAGATTTTGATATTATAAATAGTAGTGAACCCTTTAAGTTTCACAGGAGTTAGATAATGGAGGAATACAGAGGGTTCTCTCAATTGTTTTTCAGTGTTTTTTAAATACTATTGTGTGCAACAAATAATATGAATATTACGAATGCTACATTTATCACTTGTAGCCTATATCGGTAATCAGAGAATATATATTGTCTCTAATCCACTACAAATCAGAGATATAGTTATCGAATAGATATATGGAGGTGTAATAAAGGGTTTCAAATGGTTATAGGTCAATAATGTGTATTCTATCAAGAGCTTCTGCGATCATCAAGAAAAAACGTTTTAAATCGATTTAAAACGATGTTTTGGTTAGATGGAGCTTTGTATTACTTGTAGTATTCATAACATTCATAACAAACGTATAAAATCGGGGTATTTTCTTAGTTAGAAAATGACTAAGTCTCGTTTGGGAAATGAAAACCTGCAAAAATATTGAGGTCTGTTGGCAGTTTCAGTTACTAATCGGAAGGTTAGTCTATCAATTAGTAACAAAAAACTCCAAAAAACATGAAAGTTCATCTTAGAAAACGAGTAGGTCGTGTATCACCAGAAAATCAAAAGAAAGGTAAAAAGCAGAAATCTAGCCTATATCTCGCATGGACGCCACGCCCTGGCTCTAAGGTACAGTATGAATGGCTAAATCTTCATATCTACGAGAATCCCAAAACTAATCTCGAGAAGGATCATAATAAGGAAACGATGCAGTTGGCGGAATCCATACGCGCCAAGCGTTTATTGGATAACCAGACAAGTAATCATGGGTTCGCAAGTCCGGTTAAAGCTAAGATTAGTTTCCTTACTTACTTCAAAAAGCTAGCAGATAAACGTCGTGATGATTCAGACGGTAATTATGGCAACTGGCAGAGCGTTTATGAGCATTTAAAGGTATTCATTGGAAGAAAAGATTATACTCTTGAACAAATTGACGAGAATTTCCTTGAAGGGTTTAAGCAATACTTACAGGGTAATATAACAAGGCGTGGTAAGCAACAGAAGTTAGAGGCGAATTCAGCATTGTCTTATTACAATAAAGTAAAGGCAGCACTTCGGGAGGCTTATGTAAATAAGATGATTAAAGAGAACCCGAGCAATAGGGTAAAAGGGTTAAAAGCAGGAGATAACCATAGGCAATTCCTAACAATAGAAGAATTGCAATTATTAGCGGCTACAAATTGTAAAAATGGAATAATGAAAAGAGCCTTTTTGTTTAGTGCTTTAACTGGTTTAAGATGGAGTGATGTGAAAGGATTAAAATGGAATATGATACGATATACTGATGGTGCGGGATGGAGCCTTGAATATGTACAGAAAAAAACAAGAGGCGCTGAAATTTTACCATTATCAGAACAAGCAATAACGATATTAGGTAACAAAATAAATGATAATATAGAAATCTTTGAGAAACTAAGCTACAATACACACATGAATAAACAGTTGCAAGATTGGGTTGATGATGCAGGAGTCAAAAAGAAAATATCATTTCATTGTGCGAGGCATACTTTTGCAACGCTGCAACTTTCAATGGGTACAGACATTTATACAGTCAGTAAATTACTAGGACATCGACATTTAAAAACTACTGAGATATATGCAAAAGTTATCGATCAGAAAAAGATAGATGCAGTAATGAAATTGCCACTTTTAGAATTATAACTGCAAGACGTGCAATTGCAAATAATTGATAATCATATCATATTAAAAAATAAAAAGTAGTATTAGACTTTTCAGCTAGCATTTCACACAATAACTACTTTTGCGGAGGCCTCCGCCAATAAGGGAGGGGAGATGATCAATATTCATTAAGAATTTTTTTTCATCACTCTTTAAACCTTTATTATGGTAGAAGCGCAAATCCTAAAAGAGCTGCAAGAAATAAAGCAGCTTCTCTCACTTCAGAAAGAAGTATTGACACTCGAAGAGTTCTGCGTTTATGCAGGAATCTCTAAACACCAAGTTTATCATTTAACATCAAAGGGCAAGATTAAGTTTTACCGACCCTTCGGAAAACTTATCTATTTCGATACTTCAGAAGTTGTAGAATTTCTGAAGCGAAACCCTATGAACAGTAATTATCAAAAGCACACAAGTGCAAACAATTATTTAATTAATAAAACAAAATAAAATGCAAGACAACAAACAAAAAATCCTTCAAGAATCTGATGGAGGTATCAAATTCTTTTTTCACGTATTGGGTGAATTAGATATGGTTTCAGATAACAGATGTGAAAACACACTCAATCCATTTTATGATGACACAAAACCATCTTTATCAGTTTATCTTATAGAGAACGATGATAGATGGCGATTTAAAGATTACGGTGATGAAAGTTATAGCGGTGATGTTTTTGATTTTGCTGCATTACATTATGAATTAGATGTAAAAAAAGATTTTCATCTAATCTTAACTAAAATGGCAAAAGATTTAAATATAAGCCTTCCAGCATCACAGTTTAGTCATGAAACTTACACAAGACAGTTTTGGGATTATTTTAAAGGACCTAGATGGGCATGGAGGGGTTTTGAATTACAATATAGCAGCGGTAATCAAGGTATCAATAAAGCAAATGATTACTTTAAGCAGTATGGGATTACAGAAGAAGTGCTCAAGCGCTATAATGTCCGAGCTATTGATAGCTATAAAATTTATGATTGGGACAATGGTAAATCAGTATATAGAGGAATGAATAAAAACGATTTGTTCATTGCTTATACTGATGTTTATTTTACAAAAATATATTCACCAAGTCCTAAGAAATTTTGGTACATAGGTAAAAAAGATAGTGACTATGTATTTGGAATGAGACAGGTGTTTAATAAATCTGTACGAACTAGGCAGTCTATTCCATTGCTAATAATTACAGGAGGTGAAAAAGATGTTTTAACTCTTGCTTCATTAGGTTATGATGCAATAAGTCTTAATAGTGAGACCTCTAGTTTTCCTAAAATATTAACTGAAAACTGGTTGAACATTGCTGATAAAATAGTCTTTTTATATGATTCTGATGAAACAGGTAAAAGAAAATCTGAAGAAGGCTGTAAATATTTAAGAAGCAAAGGCTTTAATGCTGATGTAATAACATTGCCTGAAGAGTTAACTAAATCTGGAGGGAAAGATATTTCTGATTATATAAAGTTAGGTCTACCAATACAAAAACTTAGAGCATTGTTGTCAAATGATAGCATGGCTAAAGAGGAAGAACATGAGGGTACCATAAAATTGCCTACTACGATTAGTAATGGGGATTCATTTATGACACCTACAATACCCACGGAAGTATATAAATCTCTACCTGATTTTCTTAATAAATTACTTCATCATTTTAACGATCCTAGAGATAAAGATGTGGCTTTATTATCAGCACTTGGTGTTCTTAGCACTTTAATGCCTAAGGTCAAAGGTGTATATGATGGGAAAAAAATCGCTGCTAATTTTTATCTTTTTATTTCAGCTCCTGCTGCATCTGGTAAGGGAGTTATGGTGTGGAGTAGAAAATTAGGGTCGAAGATTCAAGAGAGTATAAATACACAATTCCTAAAAGATTATGCAAGCTATTTAGAGAAGAATCAGCACTATAAAGAGAATGTTGGGAATAATCCGGATTTAGTAAAGCCTGTTGAACCAAAGCGAAAGGTATTATTTATCCCTGCGAATACTTCAGGCTCAAAGATGATTGAGCATATAGATGCTAATAAAGATTTCGGAGTAATATTTGCGAGTGAGGCTGATGCATTAACTACGGCTATGAAGAATGAATGGGGAAATTTTTCTGAGGTAATGCGCGGGGCATTTCATCATGAGCCAATAGAGTTGTCTCGCCGCGGAAATAATGAGTTTCTTTCAAATGAAAAAGCCCATTTATCAGTTGTATTAAGTGGCACTCCTAAGCAAGTAAACTCATTAGTTGAAAGTGTTGAAAACGGTTTTTTTAGCCGGTTCGCATTTTATGAGTTTGAAGCACCGATAATTTGGCGAGATTTATTTGGTGATGGAAGTAACAGTTTAGAGCAAGAATATGAAAATGCTGCTGATTACTTGAATGACTTTTGGTTGAAAAATTCAAGTGGAAAGGAAGCTTTTGTTCATTTCACTAAAGAGCAGAGAGATATAGTATTTGAAATATTCTCCGATAAGCTTAGTACACTCTATCATAGGTATGGTGAAAACATTCGGGCAAGTGTTAATCGCTTATGTGTTATTATATATCGTATAGCTATGATATTAACTGTACTTAGATATTGGGAGCAGGATAAAAATTTGCCTTCAAAGATTCTAGTTAAAAATGAAGAGTTTGTGAATGCAATGGATATTGGAAATGTTATGTTCGATCATTTGGAACATGTATTTAGGCGCTTTACAGAAAATGGCTACGGTACTAAATTAAGTGGTCTACAAAAAGTCTTGTTCAATGCTTTGCCAACCGAGTTCACAACTGGAGACCTTAACAGAATAAGTAAGGAGCTAAAAATCAATCATAATACAAAAAGGAAATATTTAACTGATTTTCAAAAGTTAGAACTATTGGAGAAGGTCCAACATGCCAATTACCGTAAACTAAATGTATAGTTTTCTTGATTAATGCCCCGGTTGATTGCTGGGGCATTATCACTTTATAAAATGACAATGAATTGATTTGCGCATTCGTAAAAAATTCAATTAATCACATGAATTAAATCAATAAGCCTGGACCAAAGGAGATCGTCGAACAATCACCATGATGTCAATACAAGAAACGGCATTGTTAGACTTTTATATCTACAAGTGTTTTCAAATCTATCTTTAAAGCGGTCGAGATAACATATAAAGTTGAAATCGTAGGATTGTTCTCGCCTCTTTCAATACGTCCAATCTGTGAAAGGGGAACATCAGCCTCATTTGCAAGCCCTTCTTGTGATAAGCCTTGCTTCATCCTTAGTTTTCGAATCCTTTCTCCTAAGGCTTTTGTTAACTCCTTGTTTTTCACATTAATCACAGGCTCAAATTGTGATTAAGTTGTTACTGAAATAGACGCATATATGCGTTATTTTTGAAACAAACGGTCTAAACAAGAGTTGTTTCATGGAGTTGGCTGCATATACTGAGCTTATAAAACAGATGCCTTATAGGGATCAGTCTTTTGAGACTCAAAGGGCTATATGGGAACCATACAGAAATAACCATTTTTTTAGTGACTTCTATAGTTCAACTTTTACAAAAGCAGAAACAGTAATTTTATCGCGGGAGGATTTATTTGTAATTTCAAAAGAGGACTCATACACTGCTATTTTTTCGATTATTTTATGGGGCTACCCAAGAGGTTATACAAGAGCGAATAATATGGCTCGTTCATTTCCACTTTTTCTAAAACAAACTGAATTCTTAGCAAAGTGGCTTTCTGACCAGAAGCAAATCACGATGGAAGAACTTACAGAGGTATTAAATAGATGTAAAGGGATAGGTTTAAGCACTCTCAGTAAATTGCTGTATTTCTTCAACGCTAGTGTTGCAGGTAACAAGAGCCTAATAATGGATGCAAGAATTATATCTGTTCTTAAACAAGCGAAGTTTAAAGAATTGCAATCATTATCTGGTGTGCGTGAACATAACAAAGAACAGTTTTATCCTGAATATCTAAGAATCTCCACACTATTATCCAAAATGAATGGGTATGAAGCGGATCAATTAGAACTTTTTCTGTTCATGTTTGGTAATAATTTGAAACAGACTGAAATTTTTTAAAAAAAAAGTTGGGTTGCCTGCACGTTAAAAGGATTTTCCCTCAAATAAAACACTAATCATGGGAAATAATTTCTATCTAATGTTGGTAATTCTAGGATGTGCTATTATGATTATTCAATCAATTAAGAAAAATAATAGTCAGTAGGGGAATTATAAATAATCTAATTTGTTTGCGTAGTTGTGTTTTTTTACAAATTGGCTTGTTTCCTTTTTTTATATTCCAATGCTCTTGCAACACCGCTGATATTCACTCTATAGGTAACCATCTCAAGACTGGCAGAAAAGTGAGTAGAAATTTGTTCATATGTGTAATTGCGTTTAAATGCCCAAAACAGACCTGCTTTTGTCATTTGTAAACATGCGCCAAGATATTTTGCTTCTTCTTCCTGAACTGGATTTGTAGATTGAAGTTTTAATAAATTACTTAAACGTCTTACTTCTTCTGGTTGCTCATGTTTTCTAATAACGTGGGCAAGTTCATGCATTAGATCGCTTTGCTGCCTTAATATTGAGTTATTGCTGTTATGTATAATAATATCATCCCCATCACGGTTAATCATTCTAATTGCACTAAATTTTTTTGGGAATGATGGGGTTCCAATTAATTTAATTGCATCCTCTTCACAGAGCAGCTCTTTAACGCATTTTATTGGGACATCTAAATGTTTAGCTAACTTAAATGCGTCTAAGGGAGAGAAGATCGAAAGACCTAATTGTTTTCGATATGATTCCGAGAGTGCCTCAGCTTCCTTTACAAAACCCCGAGGAAGAAGTGACTTACGTTTTGCCATCTTTTCTGACATTGTTATAAGCGAAATCGATCATCTTTATCATCGTTTCAATGGAATCTTGATCAAGCTGTCGACTTGCTCTTAATTGATAAACGATCATATCTTTTTCAGATATTTCGTGAATTTCGGTTGGGGGGGAAAGAATAAAAGTTTCAGTCGAAACCTTTAACCACTTACAAATTAATATTAAAGTTTCGACATCTGGTAGTTTACATTGCTCAATTCTTGATAACGTAGCTACACTAATCTTGCTACCAGTTTCTTCACTTATTTCTTTTGCAGTATCCCTCAGACCCTTTTTGCCTCTTTTTGATTTGATCATACTAGACAGCAATTCGGTGTTAAGTGTGGAATTCATGTGGATAATTTTTACTAGTAATACGGTGTCTTATTAGTGAGACGTATTCGTATATTTGCTAAACAAGACAGTGTCTTATTAATTAAACAAAGCTAACAAAGGAGGCTCAAATGTCAAAAGGTAAAAATCAGCATGTTACTAAAAATGGGGATAACTGGCAAGTGAAGGGTGCCGGTAATGAAAGGGCAACTAGGGTCGTTGAAACTCAAAAAGAGGCTATAAAGATCGGCAGGGAGATTGCCACCAATCAGCAGTCTGAGTTGGTAATCCACGGTCGTAATGGACAAATACGCGATAAGGATAGTTATGGGCATGACCCACGAAATATTAAAGGCTAACCTAAATCATCCGGGTAAGAGTGGTGAGATTTTATAACATTAAATTCTATTTATGAACCTGAAATTATACTCCAGTTTAGATAGAGTGAGGGTTTCAGGCAAAAACCTATCAATAGAAGCATCGGGAAAGCATGTAAGAGCTTTCATTATAACCGTTGGTCTTATATTGTTAGCGTTGGTGCTTGTTCCTTTATTCATGGCAAACAATAACAATTAATTACTAATTAAAACTCATCACATGAGCAAGTTTACAATTTTCAAAGGAAGTAATGGTGACTATTACTTCAATTTAAAGGCAGGAAACGGAGAGAAGGTTTTAGCAAGTGAAGGATATACTTATAAGTCCTCTTGCGAGAATGGGATCACTTCGGTAAAAGAAAACGCTACTAATGATAGCCGTTACGAAAAGAAGACATCGTATAATAACAAGTACTATTTTGTTCTGAAAGCCGCAAATGGTCAAGTAATCGGAACAAGTGAGATGTACGAAACGTCTTCTGGTCGAGACAACGGTATTGCAGTAGTTAAGCGTGAAGCACCTTCGGCAATAGTTGAAGACTTAACTTAAAAATGGATGGGTGAGTTAACAACTCACCCTTTTTTTCACTCTAAACTGAATTAACATGTTTGATTTCAGCAATGAAAAAGTAGATATTAAATGCGATTGTGGTAAAAAACATTTCGTTACGTTAAAGCAAGTAGTGAATCGTTCATTAGTAAAATGCTCTTGTGGGGTAAGTATACAACTTGAAGATGAAGATGGTTCTGTAAAGAAAAGTGTTAAAGAACTAAACGCCGCAATGAAAAAACTTGATGATTCCTTAAAATTTTGATCTATTATAATTGCTTAATAGCTTCATTCTTTAATAAAATATATGCCAACATTTATTGTTAGAGTTCAACTGACAAAAGAAAGTACAGCACACTATACCTTACTTAGAGACCGACTTTTAGCAATTGGATTTACTAAAAGAATCAAATCAAAAGATGGTATAGAATATAGGCTGCCAAATGGTAATTACTTAATCATATCAGATAAGGATATTGATACCATTTTCAATGCGGTACAAAAAGTAGCGTTAACTGTTGACAAATCCCCCATGATTTTAGTAACTGAATCAAAGGAAAAAGGTAATAGTTGGTCAGGGCTGCAACGATGTTGATTAATTACAATTCTGTTACTCATTTCTCTGTAACCCACTAAGACTAGCCCAAGTCATTTTCTGTATCGTCACGCAATTTTATAAGCAATTGTGATTATGTGAATTGATAGTCAGTGAGATCAATTATGCGAGAGATAACCCTTAGATACTGAAAGTACTGTCATTTTCTTGGACAAAACTTGAAAAGACCAGTGGATGGAGGAAGCTTGGTACTTGTTCTTATTTAAAAAAAACCTGTAATCTTAAATTAACGTCTCTCTTATTTAAGAAAAATCGAATAATCTTAAGTAAAAACTTAGCCCTATATAGATAAAATAAGGATAAAATAAAGATATTTATAAAATCATTACTTTTATGGATAAAATAAGGGTAAAATAAGGATATGCATACATCTAAGCTAGATTTTGATAGTAAGACAATGCAAAAAGTCATTCAATCCATTGGAAAGATTGACGCCTTTAAAGGCAGATGGGGGAGCATTGAAAAGAAAAGCGACCGCTATCTGAGAGAGTTGCGAAAGATAGCTACGATCGAAAGCATCGGGTCTTCAACTAGAATAGAAGGGTCAGTTCTAACTGATGAAGAAGTACAGCAACTGGTAAATAATATCAAGGTCACGGAATTTAAAAGCAGAGACGAAGAAGAAGTGTTCGGTTATTACGAGGTACTGGACATTATTTTAGACAATGCACCCAGCATTGAGTTATCAGAGTCCTACATTCTACAACTACATACCATACTATTAAAGTACAGCAGTAAAGATCAAAGACATAAAGGTGCGTATAAGAACTTGCCCAACTCTGTTGTTGCTAACTATCCGGACGGGAATCAAAGAACTATATTCAATACAACTGCTCCGCACCTTACTCAAAAGGAAATGCAAGAAATGATTGATTGGGTGAATACATCTCTACAACAATCATCTGTACATCCTTTATTAGTGATTGGGTTATGTGTATATGAATTCTTATCTATTCATCCATTTCAGGACGGCAATGGAAGGTTATCACGTTTGCTTACAACGTTTTTATTACTAAAGACAGGATATGGTTTTGCACAATACATATCATTTGAACATATCATCGAAGACAGAAAAAAAGAATACTATCAAGTATTGATGCATGACCAACAGCATAGAGGAACGGACAAAGAAATTATCAGCGAATGGATGCTGTTTTTTTTAAGTAGTCTTGAAATATTAATAGAGAAACTAGAGCATAAATATGCTTCCTATAAAGAACGTGGCAACTATACAAATGAAAGACAGCAACAAATCATCCAGTATATTGAAACGAAGCAACCAGTTAAACTGAATGATATTGTAAAAGGATTTCCTGATCTTTCCATTCATACTATCAAGAAGGATCTGCAATTATTAGTGCAACAACAAATGATTAGTAAAGCGGGTGAGAAGAAGGGAACAGTCTATATGAAGTTGATAAACAAATAGTGATCTCAGAAACTATCTATTTAGTCGAAACCTGTTACTATTCTATCACTAATTTCTCTGTGACCCACTAAAATCAGCTCAAGTCATTTTCTGTATTGGGAAGTAAATCCCAATCGCCTGGAAAAAGAATTTCACTATCATCACCTGTAATCTGACGTTCCTGTACATTTATTTCTTAAGTTGTTAATAGTTTTATTTGTTTGCCTATCGATGAAACTATTTCAACAAATATCACTTTACTGGAAATGCCAATTGATTGGCTGGTCTGTGGCAGCACTGTATTGGGGATTGATAGGCTATCTGGGGGATGGTTTTAGCTGGACACTTGCGCTGATTCATTTTGTTGGGGATTTGATTATATATATTGGATTATCACATGCTTATCGGAATATTTCTGTTAAACTCGGCTGGCACAAATTAAGTATCCGACAACTGGTATTACGTCTTATTCCAACAATTGTATTGCTGGGGCTTATTTTTATGTTGCTGACCGTTTCAAAAAATTATCTGGTACGCTTTTGGATCTTACCTGATTATTCAGCAGATTTTTCAACTCTTTTTTCTAATGTATGGCTTACAGTGTTTGTAACAGGTATACGTATGATGTCGATCTGGTTATTAGCATATTATGGATATCATTTTGCTGTTAGAGAAATCAACGCAGTAAAAGAAAGTAGCCGATTGAGTATGATTGCTAAGGATGCGGCTTTTAATAATTTGTCTTCACAACTGAATCCTCATTTCTTTTTTAATGCATTGAATTCAATTAAGGCATTGGTGCATGAGAACCCTCAAGCAACACGAAGGGCAATAGATCTATTGTCAGATCTGCTTCGAATATCTTTATACCGTAAGGATGTGGTATTGATATCCTTAGAGGAAGAAATGGCAATGGTAAACGACTATCTTGAATTGGAGAAAATAAGATTAGAAAACAGGTTGCTAATGAACGTTTTCGTGGATAATGGCTTAATGTCTCAAAAAATACTTCCTTTCAGCATACAGCTATTGGCTGAAAATGCGATTAAACATGGCATTACTTCATTTAATGAAGGTGGCCTATTAAGTATTGTTGTTACACAGCAAGGGGAAACGATATTAATCGAGGTGCGAAACCCGGGTATACTTCAGGATATTCATACAAATGGTCTGGGAATCAAAAATCTTAAAGAGCGGCTGCAGTTGTATTATGATCGTAAAGCTGTTTTTGATATAAAGCAGAGTGCAGATAACACTGTATTAGCAACATTGATAATTCCTAAGAGATGAACAGTGTAAAAGTAATGATCATAGATGATGAACGTCTCGCCAGAGAAGAACTCAAACGTCATTTGAGCAATCATACTGAATGCATACTCATTGGGGAAGCTGCAAATGCTGATGAAGCTGAAAAAATAATTCATGAATTAAAACCAGACCTGCTTTTATTAGATATAAAGATGCCTAGAAGAACAGGATTTGAATTGCTGGAATCATTGCAGTTTATACCAGCTGTTATATTTACTACTGCGTATGATACTTATGCGGTAAAGGCATTTGAAATAAATGCACTGGATTACCTTGTAAAGCCAATTCGTGATGAACGTTTTGCGAAGGCAATCGACAGAGTGAAATCACAATTAGCAATCAATCTTTCTGATAACAACAACAAAGCTATTAATCACACAATTTTTGTCAAGGAAGGAGATCGTTATTATTACATTCATATCAATGATATTTCATTGATTGAATCGGCTGGAAATTATGCAAAGATCTATTTCAATAACAATAAAGTATTGATCAAACGATCTTTGAATCAACTAGAGAAAATGCTAGATGCCTCCATATTTTTTAGGATCAATCGGCAAGAAATTATTAATACGATCTTCATAAATCAAATGGAAACCTTAGCAAACGGACAGTTATTTATAAGGTTAAAGACCGGCAAATCGGTAATAGCTTCAAATAGACAATCTGCTCTATTGAAGAATAAACATGTAAGTCTACAACGCTTTTAAAAAAAATTTAAAAAATGAAAAGAATAATTGCAATGGCAGTTTGCTGCCTTGGGGTGGCTTTTTGTTCCCATGCCTCAGTAATAGATGGAAGAGATACTTTGGTAAAAGGACAATATTATTATGTACACGATAGTATTCTTATTCAAACAAAAGATGGGGCTTTTATTTCAGCATTAGTGGTTCAAAAAAAAGAACACCACGAGCCTTTACCAGTGATACTACAGTTTACAATTTATGCAAGGCATACCGATATCAAAAAAGCAATTGAAGCAGCGGAGAAAGGTTATGTAGGTGTTATTGCTTATTCTCGAGGCAAACGTTATAGCACCAGTGAGATCGTGCCCTATGAACACGACGGGCAAGATGTTTATGAGGTAATAGATTGGATTAGTAAACAAAGATGGAGTAATGGAAAAATCGGTATGTATGGAGGAAGTTACAATGGCTTTACCCAATGGGCTGCCACTAAAAGAATGCATCCAGCACTTAAAACTATTGTACCATCTGCCAGTGTTGCACCCGGAATTGATGCGCCTATAATGAACAATGTGATGATGAATTTTCCCTTTTCATGGATATACTATGTTTCAAACAATCGCTTTTTAGATACGGCAGATTATAATAGTCCTAAATGGAATGAATTAGAATACAAGTGGTTTCAGCAAGGGCTAGCCTATCGAACATTGGATAGTCTACTTGGCAGACCGCGTAATAAAACATTTCAGAAATGGATCAATCATCCGGGCTATGATGAGTACTGGCAAAAAATGATTCCTTATAAAAAGGAGTTTTCGAATATCAATATACCTGTCTTGACTACCACAGGATATTATGATGGAGGCCAGGTAGGTGCTTTATACTATACACGTGAGCACAACAAGTATGCACCTAAAGCGGATCATTATGTGGTCATAGGTCCATATGGACATATTGGTTCACAAGGTTATCCTGATTCTGTTTACAATGGATATAAGATTGATGCTGTTGCAAATATTTCCATTCATAAACTCATCTATGAATGGTTCGATTATGTATTAAAAGGAAAAGCAAAACCAGCTTTTCTGAAGGATAAAATTAATTACCAACCCATGGGTTCAAATGAATGGAAATATGCTGCATCACTGGAGAAGGTCAGTAATGATACACTTACATTTTATCTTGACCATACAGCAGGCGGATTATTAAATCTCACAAAGCCTTTAAAGTCAGGTTTCGCAGCAATGGAAGTAGATTTTGCTGATCGTTCTTCCATGAATAGCTACTATTATGCCTTCAGAACAATCTGGGATAGCCTGAATAATGGTGGTGGCGTAATGTATATAAGTCAACCTTTTGAAAAAGAAACAGAATTTACCGGATGTTTCACAGGTAACATGAAGATAACAATCAACAAAAGGGATATGGATTACAGTGCTGTATTGTTTGAACAAATGCCCGATGGCAGATTTTTCTACCTTAGTTATTTTATGGGCAGAGCTAGTTATGCAAAGAGTAATAACAAGCGTCAACTACTAAGTCCCGGTAAAAAAACCTCACTTCCTTTCAGTAACACCTATTTTACTAGTCGAACAATCAGGAAAGGAAGTAGGTTAGTGCTAATTGTGAATGTAAATAAAAGTCCATCTGAGCAAATCAATTATGGAACAGGAAAACAAATAAGCCGGGAAACGATTCAAGATGCTAAGAAACCGCTGCGAATTCAATGGCATAATGATGGATTTATCAGAATACCGATATATAAAAACAGTAGTAATAACTGAATAAAGACACTTGTATAGTACATTGATGATATTGTCTATTTCCTGATATATTTCTGTACTTATCAAATTCAATATCCGTCGAAGATGGTATTAAGTATTGTTTTGTACGTTGTTTATAGTTCTTTGTAACATAATAATATAATTAACCGTAACCTGTATAGAGATTAAATGTACAGTTCGAATTAGTAGGAACGCATCTTATGTTAAGTTCTTATTTATTAGTACTGAGTATTACTCGCTCTAAAATAAAAGGGAAATGGTTAAAATAAAGATTACCTGGAAGTACTGTCTGGCTTTTTATTGCTTGATCATGCTATATTCTTCCTTACATGAATTGATACACCATTTTTTTGGATATATAGTATGCGGAGAGTGGGGCTATAAAACATTCAACTATTTTAGCACTGCTTGTGAAGCCACCGATATTACTTACTTGGCTACTTATGCAGGTCCTGTCTTTTCATTTGCTATGATGTGGATCGGCGCCTATTTACTCAATCAAAAAAATACTTCGATTTATAAAAGGCAATTTGCCTTTGCACTCATTTTTGCGCAAATGCCATTGCAGCGAATGGTGATGTGCTTCTTTAAAATGAATGATGAGTATTATGCATCATCAAAATTATTTGGACAAACGGAGATGGTTTATTGGACGGTTATAGTGATCGTATGGATTTGTTGTGTACCACCGCTTATCAAAGCCTACAAAGTCATACAGAATAAAAACAAAATAACATGGTTCTTGTTTTATGCATTCCTCTTTCCATATATACTCTGGGGACCTGTATTTGTATTACTTGAGTATCTTTTGGTGAATAAACATATAATGGATGGTACAATAATCGGTATTGCCAATCTTTTTATCCTGAATGAAGTCATTACCATAGCTGGGTACATATACCTCCGAAAATATTTTAATACAGAAAGGGATAATTAAAAAATCTATGATCATAATGTATCTCAATTTCCTAAATTAGATACATGAACAATCAACTCCAGCTAGCTGATATTATCGTCATTCTTGTTTATTTCCTTATTGTTGTTACTTATGGCCTTTGGGTTTACCGAAGAAAAAAATCAACAACAGCCAGTACCAAAGATTATTTTCTAGCAGAGGGATCCCTTACGTGGTGGGCGATCGGAGCGTCATTGATCGCTTCCAATATTTCTGCGGAACATTTTGTAGGGATGAGTGGAGAAGGTTTTTTCTCCGGTATCGCAGTAGCTGCTTATGAGTGGATTGCTGCCATTGCACTGATCATTGTGGCTATTTGGTTTATTCCTGTATACCTCAAGAACAAGATCTATACCATGCCACAATTCCTGAAACAGCGGTACAATGAAACCGTTTCAGTGATCATGGCAGTCTTTTGGTTGTTCCTGTACATCTTTGTGAATCTTACTTCTATTTTATATCTCGGCTCCAAAGCGATCAGCGGATTAATAGGGAATGAATTCTTTCATATCATACTCATTGTTCTTGCATTGTTTGCATTCTGTATTACGATCGGTGGAATGAAAGTGATTGGATACACAGATGTGATACAAGTCGCAGTACTCATCATTGGCGGCTGCGTAGCTGTTTATTTATCACTGGTCGCAGTAGATGAAGTAGTGAATCAAGGAAATAGTGCTATTAGCGGATTAGGGGCATTGATGAAAGAAGCGCCCGATCATTTTCATATGATCTTTGATAAACCTACAGCAGCTAGCAGTGCTGAATATGTTCAGAAATACATCGCTTTGCCCGGAATTACCATGTACTTCGCAGGACAATGGATCTCTAATCTCAATTACTGGGGTTGTAATCAGTATATCACACAACGAGCATTAGGTGCAGATCTGCAAACTGCCCGTAATGGGATTCTTTTTGCAGGTTTTCTAAAACTGTTTATGCCGGTGATCGTGATGTTACCGGGAATCGCAGCTTTTGTATTGTACCAAAATGGATATTTCGATGAATCCGTATTCGATGGTAAGAAAGATGGGGCTTATGCTGCCATCCTTAGTTTATTACCGGTGGGTATGAAAGGTTTATCAGTGGCTGCTCTTACAGCTGCTATTGTAGCTTCGCTGGCCGGTAAAGCCAATAGCATCTCAACCATCTTTACTTTGGATATTTACCAAAAATATTTTGATACAAAAGCGGATGAAGCTAAACTGGTGAGAATGGGACGTATCTCCATTTTTATCGCTATGCTGATTGCAGTGTTCTGTACCTGGGAAGATCTACTGGGCATTGGTGGAGAAGGCGGATACACTTTTATTCAAAAGTATACAGGCTTTATTAGTCCGGGAGTATTTGCTATGTTCCTTTTGGGTATGTTCTGGAAAAGAACCACCGGTGCTGCTGCGGTAGCAGGTGTATTATCAGGCTTCATTTTATCTGTGGTCTTTAATAATTATGCTCCTTCCTGGTTTGGGTCTGAAACGATCTTATATACAGCATATTTGAATGCAGCAGGAGAATATGAAATTCCTTTTATGGTGAATATGGGCTGGACTTTCTTCTTTACGGTATTGATCATGGTATTGATCAGTTTGGGTGGACCAAAAGTGAATCCGAAAGCATTTGATATTGATCGTAGTATGTTCAAATTAAAACCTTCCACTATTGCTATGATCACCATGTTGCTGATGATTGTTCTGGCTTTGTATGCAAAGTTTTGGTAGTAGGAGCATGTATGATAAATGAGTAATTTCAAGTCATTCATTTATACCATATGAAAAAAACTGTTTACTACTTGATGTTGATGTATTGTTTTTCCTGTCAGGAAAAAAGATCTATGACCGAAGAAGAATTGTATCGTCCAATCATTCATTTTACACCTCCGAAAGCATGGATGAATGATCCCAATGGAATGGTGTATCACAAAGGGGTTTATCATTTGTTTTATCAGCATAATCCTGATTCATCTGTTTGGGGTCCTATGCACTGGGGACATGCTACTAGTAAAGATCTCATTACATGGCAACATGAACCCATCGCTTTGTTCCCGGATAGTTTAGGAACTATTTTTTCCGGTAGTGCGGTCGTAGATAGTAATAATAGTGCGGGTTTTGCAAAGCCTGGTGAAACAGCTTTAATCGCCATTTTTACACAGCACAATACTGATGGAGAGAAATCAGGTCGTTCGGATTTTCAAACACAGGGTATTGCCTACAGTGTAGACGATGGGAAAACTTGGACCAAATATGATAAGAATCCGGTGCTTAAAAACCCTGGCATCAGAGATTTTCGAGATCCTAAAGTAATATGGTATGCGCCACAACAAAAGTGGATCATGTCGCTTGCTGCGCAGAACAAAATATTATTTTACTCATCTCCTGACTTAAAAAAATGGAAGGCGGAAAGTTCATTTGGAGAAAATGCAGGAGCCCATGGAGGTGTATGGGAATGCCCTGATCTTTTTCCAATGCAATATGAGGGAAAAACTATCTGGGGATTGATTGTCAACCTGAATCCTGGTGCACCTAATAAAGGCTCAGGTACACAGTACTTTATTGGCGAATTTGATGGGCATCAATTCAAACCTTTTACTGATCAAACATTGTGGTTAGATTATGGTCCTGATAATTATGCAGGAGTCACTTGGTCCAATACCGGTGATCAAAAAATATTGATTGGATGGATGAGTAATTGGTTGTATGCAAATTTAGTACCTACACAATCATGGAGAAGCGCAATGACCATTCCTCGAGAACTGAAGGTGATCAAATTAGGGAAAGAATGGCGACTGGCTTCACAGCCAATTTTATTTCCGGGCACATCTTTCAAAAATAACTACCAGAAAGGCCAGACTAATGAGATTGAGAAAGTAAAATTATCTGGTCCATCAGTCGTTTCTTTTGAAGCCGATGCTGCAAAAGATTTTTCTGTTACATATATGAATGATCAGCAAGAAAAAATAGAGATTGGATATGATGCTATCAAACAAATTTTTTTTATTGATCGAAGAGCTTCGGGACAGACAACATTTCATCCTGAATTCGCTGCTATTCATACAGCACCAAGATTATCCAAAGCCCCATTGATTAAAGTACAGATGGTATTCGATAAGACCTCAATTGAATTGTTTGCTGATAATGGGCTAACGGTGATGACCAGTATCTTCTTCCCTAAGAAGCCGTATCAGGAATGTTGGGTTGATCCTAAAAAAGGGCTAATTAAAAATCTTATAATTCAATAGAGGTTATTTATCATATGATGTGATCTGATGCTAGTTATTATAGTAAGCATCAAATCACATCGTATGAATTATTATAGCAGCTCAAGTATTTTGTAAAAATTTGAAGTTAATTTAGTTGGTCATCATTTCTGACACCTCTAGCTTTTGCTCCTTGCTCTCTTAATTTCCCAAAGGTGTACGAAACAACAAGATAAATGACACGATATGGGTTATAGTTATTTGTCTCAGTTTTAAAACGATCATTTTCTGTTATTGAACCAAAACGAAAATTCTTTGCATGCATATTATTGAAGTTAATACTGGCTCTTAGTTTTTTCTCTAAGAACTGTTTTGCAATATTTACCTGATATCCCCAATTCAAGAGTTGTCTATTGATTAAATCATATTGCCCGGTTGAGAAATAACCACTACCACTTATCGAAAAATCTTTTCCAATTGGATAACTAAACCATGATGAACCATTAAAGCTGACACCTGAGTTTTTCTGCTCTTTGTTAAGCGTATTAATGATGTTGTTATATCGAGTCCCATATGATAATCCGATTTGAGCTCCAGGCTTTTTGAATTGATAATTCATCTGACCATTGATTGAAACCATCCATTCCCTTCCGGCATTGCCATATGTAAATTCTGTTACTCCAGAAGATTGTTTGAAAATTGGATATTGAACAATCTTATCATTCGTATAACTACTCGAAAAGAAAATACCCGCAAAAAGCCTGTTGGCATTGAAATTATTTTGCCAAGTAAAATTGTGTAATTTTTGAATACCTAAGGAAGGATTCCCATATGAAAGCACCAGTGAATCGTTATTTCTAACAAAAGGGTTTAACATCTGAACAGAAGGTCTTTGAACACGGAGGTTATATGAGAATTGCATGTTCCAGACTTTATTGATACGATGTGAAAGATTAAGATTGGGTATTAGTGTGGTATACGATTGAGATGCAGACGTAGCATTTGATAAGAATTGACTTGCTACTTCTGTATGCTCTACTCTTAAACCGGAACGCAGACGTCCTTTCTTAACTGTCTTTGACATAGAAATATAAGCACCATATACATTTTGTGTGAACTCGTAAACATCACTGTTGGATGGATCTTTTATAAATGGCACATTCAAAACTGTTCTGAACATGCTTGTATAATCTGAATTGCCATTACGCCATATTGCTTTAGTTCCCATTTCAAGAT
Source organism: Brevundimonas vancanneytii (assembly GCA_943368425.1). Classification (GTDB taxonomy): domain Bacteria; phylum Bacteroidota; class Bacteroidia; order Chitinophagales; family Chitinophagaceae; genus Sediminibacterium; species Sediminibacterium vancanneytii_A. Next base: position 95,006 of record CALRLC020000004.1, on the reverse strand, counting down.
TTACTTTATCTATTGGCTTTATATAATCTATTTGGAAAGTGTATTCTCTATTTGTGTAATCGTTTGTATTATGTATTTGATATACGTTAATAGCATCTTCTTGAATACTTTTATTATCTGCTATATAATCTCCTGTTAAAGCGTTAAATCGAAAACTAAGCTCCTGTTGAGGTTTATTCTTGTATCTTTTTTGAAGATCGAAACCATAGCCATGAGAAGCCCCGTTCAAAGAATTTTGCTGATTTAAATATGAATTGGTTATGATATTACTCAATGAGTATAATCGAATATCCTGAATCAAAGCAGACTCATTGTTATTGTTACCTAGCGATCCAAAAATGCTTAGGGTGTGAAGGCTGTCTAATGCAAAGCTAACTTCTGCATTAATATTTGAAGAATAGCGGTCTGAGTTCGTCTTACCTTCTAAGACTCTTTTTGTAAAGAAAGATGGTTGATTTGTAGTAGTAATCTGAGAAGAAGAAGAAGCTAGGTCTTTCCACCAACTTGATTGTGATGCCTGAAGGTATACTCCAGTTTTTCCTTTTTTTAAGTTAAGCGAACCCCCAAAGTTGCCATCGCCTAAAGTGCTATGAGCAGAATAGACATAAGCATTATATCCTAATATCTTCTTTACAGTTACTATATTGATGATTCCCCCTATTCCCTCAGCGTCATATTTGGCAGATGGATTGTTGATCACTTCAATTCGCTCAATGATACTCCCAGGGAAACTTTGTAATGCCTGTTTTAAGTTGGTGGCAAAGATGCTTGTCTCACGTCCATTTAAAAGAACCCTAAAATTTGTTTGACCATTTAATTTTACATTTCCTTCACCATCAACACTTAACAATGGCACTTTACGCATGATATCAGTTGCAAATTCTGATTTAGCCTGTGGGTCTGCAGAAAGATTGTATACTAATCTATCATCCATTTGTTGTACCAATGGTTTTTGAGCTGTAACAGTCACATCTGTGAGTGATCGAACTTTTTCCTGCAATACAAAAGTGTCTGATAATGACGACCCAATAGTTACTTGAATAGTGTCAATATGATTTTGAAAAGAGGTATGACTTATTGTAATGATATAGGAAGCTGTGTCAATGCTAAAAATAAAACTGCCAGATTTGTTCGAATAAGTAGTAGTTACAGATTTTTGTTGAAGTAAAGGCTTTAACTGTACTGTAGCATAAGCAATAGGTTTTTTGTATTGATCAACTACAGTTCCTTTATACGAATCTCGATTCTGGGCATGACTTATAGAATACAGTAATAAAAGACAAGTAAAAAGGAATAATAATTGAATCTTGAATGATTTTTTGTACAGATAATCTCTTTTTAGTTCATGGCAATGTTTCATAATCATAATTAAGTGTTCGTGTTGCAATTACAGTACGTATTAACTTCATTCAAAGAATATGGTTACATCGCTGATCCGTGAATTTCACCAATGGATAAAATGTATGTACAAACGGGGGGTGGTTCATGCCAGCCTGATGAATGATAGATTCTTTTTCTATCAGGTATAAAATCAGGTAATTTGTAATGGCTTAAAAAAATTATCATTCAATGTAACCTTTTCCTTCAACCTAAGTTTATACTTCAAAGCAAACATTAACTGACCCGAGATTGACGAACGAAAGCATTGATAATCAGCTCATGTTCAGGGTGAAAGAAGGAAACCTGGATCAGATGGCACTGTTATTCGACAGGCATCATCGCCCTTTATATGGATTCTTTTATCATCATACCGGTATGAAAGATGAGAGTGAAGATCTGGTGCAGACCGTGTTCATGAATATGATTCGTTCAAGGTCAACTTTTACCGGTACTTATAAGTTTGAGACTTGGATGTATACTATAGCGAGAAATGCATTAAAAGATCATTATAGGAAAAGTAAAAGAATAGTTACAGCCGTAGATACAGAAGAGGTTGAAAACAATCTACGCGAAACAACATCTGCAGATACAAGATTAAACAGAAAAGAGGAAGAGTTGATCTTAAAAAAAGCATTGGCAAGATTAAGTGAAACAGATCGGGAGTTGATCATTCTCTCGAGGTACCGTGAAATGAAATACCAGGAAATTGCTGATATCTTAAAACTATCAGAAGGAGCTATCAAAGTAAGAATACATCGAGCTGTAAAACAGTTGAGAGACATATATCTTGAAATCAGTCAACAAAAAATGAGTGTATGAAATGTGTATTTGACAAAGAAAAATTATGGTCACTGGCGTTGAATGAGCTTAGTGATGCCGAGAAGACAGAAGTCAATCTCCATGTGTCTACTTGTTCTGAGTGTACAGATGAACTGAACAGTATAATGACTTTCTGGAACGTTACAGCTGTATTACCTGATCCAGAGCCATCTGCTGATGTGAAAAATAAGTTTCTTCAACAACTAGAAGCTTATAAGCAAGAACAGCTTGCTAGAACTAGTTTATTGGATCAATTCAAAGAAAATATTTCAAAATTCATTTCACTGTTAACTATACCTCGTATTGCTTATGGATTAGGGATGTTAGTGATAGGCGTCGTAGCTACTTCACTGTATTTTCAACAAAAAGGAACAGGGAAATCTGAAGTTGAGATGCTTTCTTCACAGGTAAGAGAAATGCGTGAAATGTTGGCACTTAGCTTGCTGGAACATCCTTCGGCTTCTGAAAGGCTAAGAGCAGTGAGTTATGTAAATGAAATAGATACGGTAGATAATCGCGTTAAAGAAGCATTATTGGCAACATTGAATCATGATGAAAATGTAAATGTTCGATTAACGGCGTTGGAAACATTGTCCAATATGACTGCCGACCCGAAAGTAAGGGAGGGTTTGATCCAGTCGATTCAATACCAGGATTCTCCTTTGATCCAGTCGGTATTAGCTGACCTGATGCTAAAAATGCAGGAGAAGAAATCTGTTCGCTCGTTACAAAATCTGCTAAAAAAACCCGAAACGAACGAAGCTATTAAAACTAAAATTCAGGCAACCATACATCAGTTAAGTTAAACCTAAAACCCTTTAATATGAAAAATATTCGTCACCTGCTTATAGCAGGAATGCTATCCCTTTGTGCCTGTATCAGTGTGCCGGCACAAGAAGTCAAGGAACATCTTTCCAAACAATTTACTGTGAATGCTAAAAATACTGAAGCAGTTTTGGCTATTTACAATGTATTTGGTTCTATCAAAGTAGAAGGTTATGATGGAGATAAGGTTTTACTTGAGATTGATAAAAATATCAGTTCTAAGTATCCTGACGAAATAACAAAAGGAAATGAAGAGTTTCGTGTTGAAATGATACAGCAGGGAGATAGTATCATTGTATACATTGCTGCTCCATATGATTCCCGACCTAATAGAAATTGGAATAGAGATGATGATCGTAAAAACATTCGCTATAAATACCAGCTTGATTTTGTTGTAAAAGTTCCTCATCAAATGCGTTTACGTGTGTCAACCGTTAACAATGGAGATGTGAAAGTAAAAGATGTATATGGTGCACTATGGGTTTCCAATGTAAATGGGGCTATTGATATTAAGCACGCAAAGAGTGCCACTAAGGCCACTACTGTGAATGGCGCAGTTAGTGTTAGCTATCTCGTCAATCCTCCCGCCGCTTCCTTATATCAAACTATCAATGGAGATATTACAGTGAGGTATCAAAATGGATTGAATGCCGATTTGTATTTCAAAAGTATGAATGGTAAATATTATACCGATTTTGACAATGTTGAACCTCTTGCCAATAGTTTAGAGAAAAATACTGAAAATAAATCTAGTAGTACTGTTTATCGGATCAGTAAGGGAAATGCAGTACGTATTGGTAGTGGGGGTAAGAAATTTAATTTTGAAACATTAAACGGAAATGTTTATATCCGAAAATCATAAATCAAAAAACATGAAACAGTTAAAATGTATAATTGCAACAACCCTTCTGTTCTGTTCCTCAATTGTAATGGGGCAAGGAGTAGATAAAGAAGAACTAACAGTTCCTTTGAGTACTCCGGGAAAGCCTTATAAACTTAAAGTCAGTCTTTTCGCTGGATCCATTAAAGTTACCGGATATACTGGCGATAAAATCATTATTAACGTTGAGTCTGAAGACGAAGAGCGTAAGTCAAAAAAGGCAGAGAAACAGGAAGGAGGCTTAAAAAAAATTAGTGGTACTCCTAGCTATGAGATCAAGGTGGTAGAAGAAAACAATGATGTCTCTGTTAGTAATAGAAGAATGTTAGGGGCTATTAATCTTGAAATCAAGGTGCCTCAGAGTGGAACATTGGTGTTGAACACTGTGAATGGTGGAGAGATTTCAGTAACGGGTTTAAAAGGAGAGTTAGAGTTGAACAATGTTAATGGGGATATCAAATTATTGGATATATCCGGTTCTGCTATTGCCAATACTGTAAACGGAGATATAAAAGCTAGTTTTTCATCTGTCACTAGCGATAAGCCCATGGCTTTTTCCACATTCAATGGTGATGTCAATCTTAGTTTCCCACCCACTATGAAAGCCAATTTGAAAATGAAAACAGATCAAGGGGAGGTATTTAGTGATTTTGAAGTAGCCATTGATAAAACTGCTGCCGCACCTGTGAAAAGTAATTCGGGAGGTACTTATAAGATCATTAAGGATGCTTGGGTAACAGGTAAGATCAATGGCGGAGGTGCTGAAGTAATGGTGAAGTCGTGGGGTGGTGATCTGTATATACGCAAGAATAAATAGGCTATACTCAGCAAAAAATATAGCAACATTTATTGTTGCAAGCAGTAAATGGATAGTGGCACTAACAAAGTGCCACTTTTTATATCAGCCTTCCATCTAATTTCAAAATCTTATACTCCTTTTGTGTAAGTAGCAAAAAAAGCCTCCAATTAAACATTGGAGGCTTTTTCAACTATAATAGAGGGGATACTAATAAATTGTAAACTCTACACGTCTGTTTTGTTGACGTCCTTCGGCTGTTTTATTACTTGAAGAAGGTTGTGATTCACCATAACCAGTAGCTTCAATCTTTGAGCCGTTGGCACCCTGACTGATCAGGTAGTCTCTAACAGCGTTGGCTCTGTTTCTTGAAAGATTCAAGTTCGCTGCATCAGATCCTACATTGTCTGTATGCCCGGCTAATTTTAAGCTAATTCCTTTCTTAGTCAACAATTCTACTACATTATTTAAGTAAGGAAGTGAACGGGCTCTGATGGTTGCCTTACCAAAGTCAAATTCAAGATTGCGAATTGCTTCACTTACTATTTTTCTGTCTTCATCCGTTACAACGTAGGTAGTATTTGTCTGTACTTTATATACAGTATCTTTTTTTACACTTACTTCCGGAAGAGGGCAACCTGCGCCATCAACTTTAATGTTGCGCGGCGTATTTGAACATTTATCAAAGTAATCACTTACACCATCTCCGTCTGTATCTGTTTTCATTCTATTCAACTCATCCTGTAAACCATTTAACGAAGCGAGTCGTGCATTGTAACGAGCTTCGCTTGCAGCAAGAGAAGCAGCCATGGCGTCATCTGCATCTTTCATAGTGTTGGCTAATTGCGCAGGAGCGTTATGTCGAACCAATTGGGCTTTTTTACTACCGCCTAGCGAAAACTCAAGCCCAATATGTCCGTAAGAAAATTTATCACTTACCAAAGGCTCTTTGTAATAACCATCTAGATTATCTCCATCGAAAAATCCGATCGTATATCCTAAATCAAGATTGATAGTTTTAGAAAGATTTGCTTTTATCCCAAATCCTAGAGGAGCATAAAACTTTGATACACTTCCTGAAGGTTTGAAATCAACGGTTGTTCCGGCTTGCGTTACTAACGTCGGATTAAAATTTACAACACCGCCACCTAAAGAAACATAAGGTTGAATAGATGTGTGTAATTGTGACCAGTTGATATTTCCAAAGGTATAAACCATGCTAAGACTGGTAGCCCAATGTAAATCAGTTTCAAATGATTTATACGGACTGATAGGAGGAGCTCCTGCCCATAATTTGTCGTTATTGGCTTTCAATGTCCCTCTTAGGAAATCGGCTTGAATACCTAAGGCATGAGATACTTGCGCTTTGATGTAGCCTCCATATCCCAATGAAGGTTTCCATTTAGAAAAATCATTTCTACCACCAAAGGCAGAAAATGGGGCCATGGCGCCGGCATGCAGGCCAAAAGACCAGGTGTTGAATCCACTATTTCCTGAGAAGAGTGGGGGAGCTACTACCGTACTTATACGGCTTGTTGTGTCTTGTGCTGATATTCCTACAGTAACAATGAACATTGATGCAAAAAGGAAAAAGCTTTGTAAAATTTGTTTTTTCATAACAGTAAATTGATGACAACCTTTTATTAGGAAGTATCGGTATTGCAAAGGTGGTGCTTATTCAACGGCCTATCATTACAACATTGTTTGTTAAAATTGTATGATTCACAGATTGATTCATTTTATTAATAAATAAAAAACCCACCTGCAAGCAGGTGGGAAATGATGGAAACAATATATCAATCAATATAATCTATACAGATTTTTAAAAAGTGTATCGCAAGCTGATGCCACCATCCATATAGACGTAGTTGCCACCAAAGAAGTCAATAAAAGGTTTTACGTCCATGCTAATGTTGATCGGCGCTTTATTGAACTTATAATCAAGTCCAAGAATACCATCAATACCTAGAACAGCTGTCGAAGTATAGGTTCTTTTATCATTGTAATAATAGCTACCACCATCTTGAAAAAATCCAACGTGTGCTCCTACACCATAAAGAAATTTTAAAGCGCTGTTCTTATCTGTAGCTACATGTTTTTCATATAAGCCGGTGATCACAACACTTTTTCTGCCTACACTTAAAATACCTTCAAGTGCCGTATTGCTATTTGTAAAATGCTTGAGTGTAATACCACTCGTAAGTCCTCCAAATCGAAGCCCTAAAGCAGTTTTATAAGACTGGGCAGAAATATCTGATACAGTAAAACTTAAACTAATCAAAAGAACAGTGACAATATATTTTGTTTTCATAATAGAATGAGGCTTTTTAAAAGAATAGAATTTTTTGTCCTATTCTTTCTTTTCCTCAGTTGGTAAAGATGCATTATCTGCGTATTAGAAATGTTACATTTATTGTACTAATCATTATATAATTCCAGATATTCTCCTGTGTGGGTTTTTAAAAAACATTTCTTCCCTTGATGAGTCTTAGTATAATGGCTATTATAGCAATAACCAATAGTATATGTATGAGTTGTCCGGAATTATACGCAAAGTAACCTGTAGCCCAAATAATGATAAGGACTACGGCAATAACATAAAGAAGGTTGTTCATATAGAGTTTTTAAGATGATAAAAAAGCACAGGCGATAATGCCTGTGCTCGCCAAAACCCACTGTACAAGAAAAATATAGAGTGACAAATTTTCACCCGATACAATCAATGCATTTCTTTTTCAAGAATAGCAGTGGTCTCTTCCAAGTTCTTGTTTAAACGTTTGCCAACTTTTCCTAATAACTCAGTTTCTTTCCCGGTTTCAAATTTCAAATCATCATCTGTAAGTGTAGGAAATTTTGTCTTCAGCTTACCTGCTTGAATAGACCAGTCTCCTTTTACTTTAAAAGGTACCGGAGCTGTTGCTGGTTTTACATTTTCGTTTGTCATTTTATTTCGTTTTAATACATGGTAAAGGTGCGGTATTCAATCTCACTTAACTTACATATCTGATATTGATTATTACAAATATTACACCTGTATGCCTTTATTCTTCATATCCGCTTTTTATAATGGTACTTAACATTTTAAATTGCTCTGCAGCAGTAAAATTATGTTTAGCATGTGCGGGAATAATAATCCCATCACCCAGTTTTAAATAGTATTTTTTGTCGTTGATACTCAATTCTGCTTTTCCATCGATGATCTGTATATAAGTATCAAATGGGGTGATTTTTTCAGATAATTCTTCTCCTGCATCAAAAGATGAAATTGTGATGTTACCTGTTATTTTCTTAATGATGGTTTTGCTTAACACGGCGTTGGGTATGTATTCAATGATTTGAACAATAATGTGTGACTTTGACTTCTCTAGTTCGATATTGTCTGATGGCTCTAGCATTTGATGTTTGAAATTAGAATGTGAGGATAGTTGTCTATAAAGGTCATCTTTATAACAGTAATTGCTATTACACAAATTTTATGAAGTGTTACAGTTTTTACAGATTTTCTAAATTCTGTTCCCTCTTTTGTTTCAGTTTTTTGTAAAAGGAAGGAGATAGACCGGTTATTTTTTTAAACTGATTAGAAAGATGTGCTACACTACTATAGTGAAGTTTGTAGGAAATTTCAGTGAGATTTAATTCATCGTATAATAATAATTCCTTTACACGCTCAATTTTGTGTATGATGATAAATTGCTGGATGGTAATTCCTTTTACTTCAGAAAAAATATTCGATAGGTAAGTATAATCATGCCCTACTTTTTTGCTGATATATTCAGAATAGTTTGTATCAGGTAATTCATCTGAATAATGGACCATTTCAGTGATTACATTTTTGATGCGTTCAATTAGAATGCTACGCTGATCTTCTAAGAGTTCTAATCCAGATCTAAGGAGATTTGTTTTAAGTAATGCTCGCTGCTCTTCTGTTATATCTTCTAGTATTTCAACCATGCCTAAGTCAAGTATGACATAATGTAGCCCAAGTTTCTTCAACTCTTCTTTCACTACCATCTTGCAACGAAGGCTAACCATATATTTAATATAGAGCTTCATTATGTATTTCAAATTGGATTTATAGCAGGCTGGCGATGTAATGTAGGCTTTTAAACTTGCTTTATTCATACTTTTCATCCAGCTGATGAGGATAGCGCTGAACTTTGTTATGATAAATATTCTTAAAGCATTGTACCTTACATATTTATGCGATTTATTTTTTTGAGTAGTAACAGCCTCGCTGTATCTTTTTAAAAGAATAGTAGAATTATCAGTATGAGTATTAGTATCATTATACCAACTTTTAATGAAGCAGCGGTTATTGACAAGCTAGTTGGTTTTTTAATTAGGAATAATAATGGTATGGTGAAAGAAATCATTGTATCAGATGGGGGTAGCGCCGATGAAACTGTACAATTGGCTGCTAAAGCAGGAGCTCAAGTGGTTACTTCTCCACAAAAAGGAAGAGCTGCTCAAATGAACTATGGTGCGAGTTGTGCAACTGGAGACATTTTATATTTTATACATGCTGATACTTACCCTCCTGCCAGTTTTGCTACGGATATTATGCAAGCTATTCAAGATGGGTACTCATTTGGCAGGTATAGAACGAAGTTTGATAGTTCCAAAAAGATATTGTTATTCAACGCTTGGTTTACACGATTCGATTTATTTATTTGTTATGGAGGAGATCAAACGCTTTTTATGGATCGTAAATTATTTGAACAGATCGGTGGTTTTAATTCATCAATGCGCATTATGGAAGACTATGATATTATTATCCGCGCAAAACTTACAGGAGCTCGGTATAAAATATTCCCATCAGCTGCGTTGGTATCAGCAAGAAAATATGAAACCAATAGTTGGTTGAGGGTGCAAACAGCGAATTATACAATTATTCGCATGTACAAAAAAGGGGCATCACAAAATGAGATGGTGCATCGATACAAAGAGCTGCTTAATTATCGATGATACTTTGAATTATATTCTTTCCAATCCTCTTCCGTATCAATATCATTGAGTATCGGGAGTGTATCATAACTGATCTGGTGCATCTCCAATTGTTGAATTGTACTGTTATAAACAGTATTAGTGCTCCAAGCTTTCTCTTCAAAAAGAAAAGAGTATAATTGTCGCATCCCAAGTAAGTAGTATCCTCCATCAACTGATGGCCCAATGACTACATCATGTTTTCTTAAAATCGTAAATGCATTTTCAAGGATATCTGGTGTTAGTTCAAAACAATCAGTTCCAATGATAAGTACTTGCTCATACGACCGATGAAGTAATGTATCGAAAGCGTGATGCATTCTGTCACCAAGATCTGCCCCGACTTGATTTTCTTTCCTATACACATCATTCAACCAATGATCATTCAAAGAAATCCCGTCAGCGTAAAACACATAACGATCACAAGGTAATTCTCGGGTGATTTGGACGGTGTGTTCAAGTAAGGATTGATAAATGGACAATGCTTTATCTTCTCCCAATGTGGCGGCTAAACGTGTTTTTACCTTTCCACGTATTGGATTCCTCGCGAAAATGATTAGTGCCTGTTTCAATATATTATGATTTATGCAACAGCCCCGCCACAACTAGATCCTGATCCGGCAGTACAACCATAACAATGCTGGTTAAGAATGATCTCGCGTTGAGTGATAGCCGATGAAGAATAATTAGACAAATGATCAGAGCCGGAACACCCGACTTTCAAATCAAGCATTTGATTGAAGTCGCAATCATACAAATATCCATCCCATCCCACAGAAATGGTATTTCTACACATGACATTAGCTGCAGCTGAGGGGTTAAATGCCTGGATGAGCTTTTCCATATAGCTGCTGTAATTGCCACTCACCAACAAATAATCAAGGTAACGGCTGATGGGCATATTGGTAATGACATATAACTGATTGAATTGAATCTGATAACGCTCAAGCAAAGCCTCTTTGTATTCTTTCTCTAATGCTGTTTGTGAAGGCGGAAGAAAAGCCCCTGCCGGATTATAAACCAAATTCAAAAGTAATCCTGTTGCTTCCATACCATATCCGACAGCATTCAGCATTTGTAAAGCTTTGATCGAATCTTCAAATACACCATTACCTCTTTGTCGGTCTGTACGATCCTGCGTATAAAATGGGAGTGAAGAAACGACCTCAATCTCATGTTGTTTAAAAAATTCCGGTAGGTCATGGTATTTTTTATTGGCAAGAATGATCGTAAGGTTACAACGCACGATAATGTGTCTGTTTAGTTTCTTGATCTCTGAAACAAACCATCTGAAATCAGGATTCATTTCTGGAGCGCCACCTGTGAGATCTACAGTAGTAAAAGAAGGATTTTTTTCAAGCACGTCCAAGCATAATTGCATGGTTTCTTTGGTCATGATCTCTTTGCGATCCGGACCTGCATCAACATGACAGTGTTTACAAACCTGATTACACATCTTACCAACATTAACCTGAAAGATTGCAGGTATTGCTGGAGTTAATGGGAAGAGTCCTGCCGCTTTCATCTTGTCGGTGAAGAGTGGCAAGTTTTTTTCATGCTCTAGTATATCGATCTGATGTCCGGCATCAGCCAATGCATGTTGTAATGCTTTTAATGATTTCATGAAATGTTTTTAATACACTCAAATAACATGGTTACATAGCGATGGATTTCACTTTGTTCATCATTTGAACGCCATGTACCAAAGCAGCACCGCCTTTGATGGCAGAAGCAACGTGAACAGCTTCCATCATTTGAGATTCGCTCCATCCTTTTTCATAAGCATCACTACTATAAGCATCAATACAATAAGGACACTGAACAGCATGTGCAACTGCAAGAGCAATCAAAGATTTTTCACGAGCACTAAGCGCACTGTCTTTGAATACTTCACCATACCAGGCAAAGAACTTGTCAGCCATTTCTTTTTGATACTCGCCTACTGCGCCAAATTTTCCCAGATCTTCTGCATTGTAATAATGATTTGCCATGTTAGTCAGTTTTATAGTTATCTAAATAAAGATTCCAATCGTATTTTTTGAACTTGATCGAAGGATCGGCATCATTAGGAATAACGCTGATCTTTCTTAATAGTTCTTTCATTTTTCTTTTACCACCAAAATCACCACGAAACCAACCCATGATGGCAGGCAATGCTACTTGATTTTTAATGGTGTCGTATACGGCTTCGTTTCTTAAATAAACACGTGTTGCAAGATCTAATTGTTTGTCTAACTGTTCTGCGCGATAGAAAGCAATGGGTGGGCAACTTTTTGCACCACAATTCAATGCAAAATGAATCCTGTAGTCTATAGTATCAACACGATGTTTTCTTTCAAACGACGAGGGGAATAATCGATTGATATAACCCATACTCCATTTCGTTTTTGATCTTCGTAATAAACCGTGTTCAATACGGTCGAGACTCAATCTTTGACCAGCAATAATGATGTTTCTTTGACCGAAGAACTGTCCGCGTTTTTTATATTGATCCGGATTTTGTGCGAGTGATAGTTGGGTAAAAGCATTGTAGATATTCAGCCAGAAAGTTTTCTTTTTGTTATCATTATCCAGTTCTTGATAAAGCTCATCAGGGGATACTTGCTGTAAAAACTGAATAAGCGAATCAGCGGGTTCTCGTCTTTTTGCTTGAAGAAGTAATTGTTGAGAGACTTTAATTAGTTTATTTTCTGCAGGTGGTTGGATTTCTTGTGCGCTAACAGTAATAGCTGTTCCTGTCAACAGTAATAGACCTATCACAAAAAGGAACAATCTTTGCATAGAATAAATACGTTCATTGAACGCATATAGTTTTAAATTACGAAATGAAAAATTAATGGTTATTATGGACAATATGTTGCAAAAGGTAAAAGAAACAGTTTCTTTTTTAATCGAAAAAGGGTTCAAAAACCCTGAAACTGCGGTTGTGTTGGGTACAGGCTTAGGTTCATTTGTACAGCACATAGACATCATACATACCATTCCTTATCATGAGGTACCACATTTCCCATTATCTACGGTTGAGTTCCACAAAGGGCAGTTGATCTATGGAACTGTAAATGGTAAAAAGGTCATCGCCATGCAAGGACGATTTCATTATTATGAAGGCTATAGTATGCAACAGATCACTTTTCCCATTCGAGTGATGAAAGAATTGGGAGTTCAATTTTTATTATTGAGTAACGCAGCGGGGGGAATGAACCCTCTTTTTAAAAAAGGTGATATGGTATTGATCAATGATCATATCAATTTATTACCCGAAAATCCGTTACGTGGACTCAATGATCCTGCTTTTGGCAATCGTTTTGTAGATATGTGTAAGCCTTATGATGATGCAATTGGACAACAATTGATCAAAGCTGCACATGCAACCCAAAAAGAGTTGTTACATGGTGTATATGTGGCAGTACAAGGACCCAATTTGGAAACAAGGGCAGAATATCGTTACCTAAGAGCTGCTGGAGCAGATATGGTGGGAATGAGTACAGTTCCTGAAGTCATTGTAGCGAATCATATCGGCTTGCGTTGTGCTGCCGTAAGTGTGATCACAGACGAATGTGATCCGGATCATCTTCAACCGGTAAATATTGCAGAGATCATTGAAGTTGCGGGAAGAGCAGATGCAGGGTTAAGTGAAATTTTTGCTACAGCAATGGCAGGCTTAGAATAATGAATATGGAAAGATGAAGTATTTACAAAGATCCTCCTTCAAAGAGGATGGCATCAACCAATATTTCACTAGGGTCTTTTTTGCCTTGAATGCATTCCATCATTTCGGTGAAGGCTCTTTTACCTAATTTTTCACCGCTTGTTTCAATATAAGTGATTTGAGGATGGAATAGTCTGGGAATGGTACCGTTGCTGATCGTCAGTAATGCGATATTGTCCGGATAGCGCAGTCCTTTCTCTTGAATGGTTTTTAAAACACCGATCAATATTTCATCGCTCATACAAAAAATGATATCGGGAAGATGTTTGTTGAGCATTTGATGACAAAGTGTTTTTGCTTCTTCGGAACTGTTGGCATGTTCCACTAATAAAGAGATATGGCTGTGAGATTGAAAAGCATTTTTTAATGCTGCTTTCCTTTTTTGTGTGATGGAAAGTGAAGGGTTACCCAAAATTGCTAGAACGGAGTGATATGATTTTTGGATGATCAATTCAGCAGCGAGTTCTGCACTTTTTTCATCTGCAAGACAAATTTTATGAACATTAGATTCTTGGGGCACATTATCAAAGAATACAACAGGAATTTCTAGTTCATGCATCTTGTCAAAACTGCTCATGTCTTTGGTATTGGAGCCAAGGCAGACGAATACTCCCGATACTCGGTTTTGTCTGAACAGTTTCAGGTTGTCAGATTCGATCAAAGGATCATTTCCCGATTGAAGGATCATAACAGCATAGCCGGTTTTTCTGGCTTCTTCTTCAACTGCGGAAATGAAAGTTTCATAGAAGTAATTAGAAATGGTAGGAACCATTAGTCCTAACAACTTGCTGTTCTTGGTTCTTAATTGAACAGCGCTTGCGTTGGGTTCATAATCAAGAGTACGTGCGAGTTCAATGACCTTTTCCCGAGTCTTCACTGAGATATCGGGATGGTGTTTTAGGGCACGCGAAACGGTGGAAATACTGATTCCAAGGATCTCAGAAATCTTTTTCAGCGTGGTATTGGTCATTGATAGTTGCAGTTTCGAGAGGAAAATTAAAGAAAATTTCCACAGCAAACCTTTGCGGAATTTCTTTTTATTATCTCTAAATGACTGATTTTCTGTTCATTAAATAAAAATTACACCTTTTGGAAGCCTTAAAATACCTGAATTGTGCATCATTTTAATGGAGAATGTGGTCTTGGGTTATGAGTACATTTTACACAATAGGTCAGATTCACAAAATTTTAAGAAAATATTTTGTTTCTGAAAAAAATGTGTACTTTGTACACGCTTAATAACCAATAAACTGCCATTTATGAATCTTTCGAAGCTTGTCAGGCCCATGCTAGTGGGTTTATTTGCTTGCGTGTTTACCCTCGTTTCGCAAGCACAAACGAAAACAGTTAGTGGAAAGGTTACCGATTCAAAAGACGGTTCACCAATGGTAGGTGTCTCTGTAGTTGCGAAGGGTACATCAACCGGTACACAAACCGGAGCTGATGGTACTTATCGACTCACAGTACCTGCTTCTGCTACCACACTTGTATTTTCTTCTGTAGGTTATACCGATCAGGAGGTAAGTATTAGTAGTTCAAACACGGCCAATGTATCATTGACTGCATCTAATGACCAACTCGGTGAAGTAGTTGTAGTAGGTTATGGAACTGCCAGGAAAAAAGACCTGACTGGTTCTGTAGCTTCTGTACAGGCCAAAGACTTTAACAAAGGTATCGTTACTTCTCCTGATCAGTTGATTCAGGGTAAGGTTGCTGGTGTTCAGATCCTGAACAACAGTGGTCAGCCAGGTGGCGATGCAACCATCCGTATCAGAGGTAATGCTTCTGTAAGATCTGGCAACAACCCACTTTTCGTAGTGGATGGAGTGCCATTGGATGGTCGTTCTGCTCGTCCGGGTTATGGTGCTGCTTTTGGTAACACTGCCGGACAAAACCCATTGAACTTTATCAACCCTAATGATATTGCTTCAATAGATGTATTAAAAGACGCTTCTGCAACTGCGATCTATGGTGCTCGTGGTGCAAATGGTGTGGTGATAATCACAACTAAGCGCGGACAAAGTGGTACTGCCAAATTGGATGTAAGTTCAATTGTTGGTGTAAGTAACTTGTTACGTAGATACGATGTACTGAATGCCGCTGAATACAAAGCTGCAGCTCAGAGCTACAGCATCGCAGGTACTGATTTTGGTGCCAATGTTGATGCGATGGATGCGATTGTTAGAACTGGCGTTACCCAAAACCACAACGTTACAATGAGTGGTGGTAATGAAACTGGTCGTTATCGTGTTTCATTGGGTCATATCAACCAAGAAGGTATTATCAAGAATTCTGGCTTCAAGCGTTATAGTGCTAACATCAACGGTCAGTACAAATTCTTGGAAAGCAAAAGACTTGCATTGGATTTCAATATCCTTGCATCTCAGCAAACAGATGATGGTGTGCCCATTTCAACTGATGCAGGTTTCGAAGGAAACTTAATCAGTCAGGCACTGGTATGGAATCCAACTCGTGCATTATTCAATGCAGATGGTTCTATCAATAGACGTGATCTGAACAGCAATGCTATCAACCCTTTGTGGACTTTAGCAATGTATAATGATAAGAGTAAGCTAACCAATATCTTGGCAAGCATCGCTCCTTCATATAAGTTTACCAATGATCTAGAGTACAAACTCTTATTGAGCTTGAACTACAGCAATGGTACTCGTAGAGCTTCTCTGGGTTCAGGTTATCCTCAAAATGGTATCCTAGATAGAGGTGTAGGTTTCACTGGTTCTAATGAACTGATGACGACACAATTAACTCAGACATTAAGCTATAATAAAAAATTAAGTTCTTCTCTTAACCTGAATGCTGTAATCGGTTATGAGTATCAGAAATTTGATAATAAAGGTTTTGGTATGAGTGCGCAGGACTTTGGTACAAGTGCACTTGATTTTACCAATATCTTTGGTAACAGTAGCCAAAATAGCCGTGGTATCTACTCTTTTGCAGATCCCATCTCTGAACTGCAATCATACTTCGGTCGTGCAACTGTTAACTACAAAGACAAATACTTGTTAACTGCAACTTTCCGTGCGGATGGTTCTAGCAAATTTGGTAGCAATAACAAATACGGTTATTTCCCTGCCTTTGCTGCAGCTTGGAACGTTACCAATGAAGATTTCCTCAGAGGTAATAAAACTGTCAATAATCTGAAAGTTCGTTTAGGTTGGGGTAAAACAGGTAACCAAGAATTCCCTGCCGGTTCTGCTCAAGAGCGTTTCTCTCTTGGTATCAACGGTCCGGGTACATTGGGACAAACCAACGTTGCTAACCCTGATTTGAAGTGGGAAACTTCTGCTACCTTAAACGCAGGTGTTGACTTCTCTTTATTTGGTGATGTGGTTTCAGGTTCTATCGAATACTTCAACAAGAAAACAACAGACCTGTTGTTCAACTTCGATGCTATCCAGCCGGCTCCAGCTACTAAATACTGGATCAATTTAGATGGTGAAGTAGTGAACAAAGGTTGGGAGATCGCTATCAATACAGCGGTAATCAATAAAAAAGACCTTCGTTGGAATTTCGGTGTATTCGCTTCATTCTTGCAAAACAATGTAACAAGATATGTTGGACCAACTGTATTAACTGGTGCATTGCACGGACAGGGTACAACAGGTGCTTCAGTACAGCGTTTGACTCAGGGACAACCCCTGAATGCATTCTATGTACGTGAGTTCTTGGGTCTTGATAAGGCTACCGGTAACAGTATCTATACTGACAACGGTAACACTATGTATTACATCGGTAACCCAAATCCTAATACACTGTTAGGTATTGCTACAGATGTTACATACAAGAAAATGACCCTGACTGTTAACATGAATGGTGCTTTTGGACACAAAATCTACAACAATACATTGATGTCTGTATTACCAATCAGTAATTTACAGGGCGGTAGAAACATCGCTTCTTCGCTGATTGGCGGTGAGGTAAAAGAAAGCCTTTCAAATGGTTTGACTTCTTCTTCTCGTTTCCTTGAGAGTGGAAGTTACCTGAAACTGGCTAACGCAACCCTTAACTACAACATCGGAAATATTGGTAAAGTGATCAGAGGCGCGAATGTATTCCTGACTGGTCAGAACTTGTTCATCTTGACTAAGTTCAAAGGATTCGACCCAGAGGTTAATACAGATAAGAATATTGCAGGTGTTCCATCATTCGGTATCGAGTATACTCCATACCCAACTGCAAGAAGCTTTATGTTAGGTGTTAACTTTTCACTGTAATTGAAATTGAAAACGATAAAAAGCGCATATATGAAATATAAATTAATTGGTTGCATTGCTACAGCTCTTACCCTTACGGTAAGCTGTACCAAACTTGACGAGACCATCAGGGGCGACCTCAACCTGCAACAAGCTCAGCAGATCACTGATGTGAGTGCTTTGTTGAGAGGATGCTATAATGGCTTGCAAGGATATCAGACACAAGATCTTATTTGGGCACTCCAAACTTTATCAACCGATGAAGGTATCGCTCCTACAAGAGGCGGTGACTGGGATGATAATGGTGTTTGGCGTGTAATTCATAACCATACTTGGACTGCAGAGAACGACCGTATCAATGCAGCATTCAACAACTTGTTGGGAGTTGTATTTAGCACTACCAACCTGTTAAACTTCTCACCAACAGCACAGCAGGCAGCTGAGGCTCGTTTTATCCGTGCCTTCGTAATGTATACTGTACTGGATGTATGGGATCAAGTTCCGTTCCGTCAGCCAGGTGAAAATCTGTTAAATCCTCCTCAAGTACTGAAAGGTGCTGCA
Organism: Brevundimonas vancanneytii; assembly: GCA_943368425.1. Taxonomy (GTDB): domain Bacteria; phylum Bacteroidota; class Bacteroidia; order Chitinophagales; family Chitinophagaceae; genus Sediminibacterium; species Sediminibacterium vancanneytii_A. Next base: position 76,839 of record CALRLC020000004.1, on the reverse strand, counting down.
GCGATGGATTTCATTATCTCTGAACTGACAGCGATCATACCTACATTGCCTGATCTGGGTTCTAATGCAGCGTACACTGCTAATAAGAATGCAGCACGTGCACTCCTAATGAAATGTCATCTGAACAAAGGTGCGGTTGCGAACAGAGCAGCTCCAACTTTTGCAGCAGCTGATATGTCAGCAGTGATCAGCAATGCCAATACCATCATCGCTAGCAACAGATATGCTCTGAAGAATGATTACTTCGAAAACTTCGCACCAAACAACGGTGAAGATGCTTTAGGCGAAATGATCTTCAGTAGCCGTAACCAGCGTAACACACAAGGTGGTAACGCTCGTTTCCAATACCATTGCGGTAGCCACTACAACCAAAATCCAAGTGGTTGGAATGGTTTCACTACGCTGAGTGACTTCTACGACAAGTTCCAGGCTGGTGATAAGCGTTTGGGTGGTGCTCGTTCTTTCACTCCTAATACTGGTTGGACAGCTGGTTTCCAAATCGGTCAACAGAAAGGTCCTGGTGGAGTTGATCTGAAAGATCGTAACAATAACCCATTGGTATTTACTCGTAACGTTCGTCTGGTAGAAAGTGGTCCAACACTAGAAGTTACCGGTATCCGCGTAGCAAAATATATTCCAGATTACACAGCAACTTTCGGTTTACCTGATATCATTGAGAACGACTATGCATTGATCCGTTATGCAGATGTTATCCTTATGAAGGCTGAGGCTGAATTAAGAAGTGGTGCAAATGCTGCGGCTCTAGCTACCATCAATAGTTTACGTACAGTTCGTGGTGCAGCAGCACTAACAACTGTAACGCTGAACGATATTTATGATGAGCGTGGTCGTGAATTCTATTGGGAAGGTAACAGAAGAACTGATATGATTCGTTTCGGTCGTTTCTTGGCTCCATTCCAAGAAAAACCAGGAACTTCTCCTGCAGCTCGTTTGCTGTTCCCTATACCTTTATCAGCTTTAGCGGTTAACCCTAATCTGACACAGAATCCTGGCTACTAATATTTAACTAGTCAAATACTCGAAAAGGTCATTATTTTTAATGACCTTTTCTTTTTTTATGATGATGAGACTTACAATTAACGCCGCTTATTTATTACTCTTTAGCTACATATTGATTGCTTGTGGTAAGAAACCGAAGGAAGAAGAACTGTTTGAACTTGTAGATAATACAGGTATAGTATTCGATAATCCAGTTACCAATACTCCCACTGCTAATATTTTTTCTTATAGAAATTTCTATAACGGTGGTGGTGCAGCCATTGGCGATATCAATAATGATGGATTGGCTGATGTTTTCTTTACTGCCAACCAAGGTCCGAATAAACTTTTTTTGAATAAAGGCAACTGGCAATTTGATGATATTTCTAACAAAGCTGGTTTTGGAAACAAACAACAATGGAGTACAGGAGTTGTGATGGTAGACATTAACAATGATGGCTGGTTGGACATCTTTGTAGCAAATGCAGGGAATATGTATGATGGCACACTCCGCGCCAATCAACTCTTCATTAATAATAAAAATCTGACTTTTACAGAAAAAGCTGCACAGTATGGTTTAGCCGATTCCGGTTATACCACGCAGGCTGCTTTTTTTGACTATGATATGGATGGAGATCTCGACTGCTTTCTTGTAAACAACAGTCCGATTCCAGTAAACACGCTCAATTATGCGAACAAACGTAATTTACCCGCAGCTCAATGGCCGGTAGCTGATTTTCTGAAAGGGGGTGGAGATCATCTTTTCCGTAATGATAATGGTGTATTCAAAGAAGTGACTTATGAAAGTGGTATCAATGGAAGTCTAATCAGTTTTGGTCTTGGAGTTACGGTAGGAGATGTTAATGGAGATGCATGGCCGGATATTTATGTTTCCAATGATTTTTTTGAACGTGATTACCTATACGTTAATCAGAAGAATGGCACATTCAAAGATGAACTAGAAAATTGGATGCAGCATACAAGCCTAGCATCCATGGGAGCGGATATGGCCGACATTAATAACGATGGCTATCCCGACATCTTTACAACAGATATGTTACCGGACGATGATTATCGTCTAAAAACCACCAGTTTATTTGACAATGTGGATGTCTATCGATTAAAAGAAAAATCAGGGTTTTATCATCAGTACATGCAAAATACTTTGCAACTGAATAATAAGAATGGAAAGTTCATGGAGATATCCAATTTCAGTGGCGTTGATGCGTCTGACTGGAGTTGGGGTGGACTTATGTTCGATGCCGATAATGATGGTTTTACAGACATCTTTGTTTGTAATGGTATCAATCATGATCTTACCAACCAGGATTTCATTGATTTCTTTGCCAATGATGTGATACAAAAGATGGTATTGACCGGTCAAAAAGATGAAGTAGATGCCATCATCAATAAAATGCCTTCACAAAAAATTTCGAATAAGGCATTTCGAAATAACGGAGATCTACGATTTACAGATATAGGGAAGCAATGGGGACTCTCAGAGCCTTCTTTTTCTAATGGAGCAGCTTATGGTGACCTAGATAATGATGGTGATCTGGATATGATCGTTAATAATGTCAATCAACCAGCATTTGTTTATAAAAACAAAAGCAGGGAAAATTTAAAACATCATTATATCGCATTACAATTAAAAGGAACAGAGAAAAATACTTTCGCCATCGGCGCTAAGATCCAAGTTTTTAAAGGAACAGAAGTTTATACACGTGAGATTGTTCCTAGTAGAGGCTTTCAGTCTTCTGTGGATTATAAAACCATCATTGGTTTGGGTGCAAATACTTCTATTGACTCAATGATCATCATTTGGCCTAACAGAACCTTTAGCAAATATGATCGTCCTGCTATCGATAAAGTACACATGCTTGAACAGCTCACTAACGCTCCATTATGGACTACTCGTTCAGTATCATTAGGCAATACTTTTTTACAACAAGTGGCAAATACATTTGAGCAGCATAAGGAAGATGATTATATCGATTTTTATACAGAAAGAAATTTACCGAAACTATTATCACAAGAGGGCCCTCAAGCAGCAGTAGGAGATGTTAATGGAGATGGATTAGAAGATGTATTCATAGGAGGCGCAACAGGACAAGCAGGACAATTATACTTGCAACAATCAAACGGGAGTTTTATCAAAAAGAAAACGCCGGATTTTGAACGATTTGCTGACTTTGAAGATGTAGCAGTGCTATTCTTTGATGCTGACAAAGATGGCGATCAGGATCTTTTTGTAGGCTCAGGTGGTAATAGCCACCCTTCAGATAGTAGAGAATTGCAACATCGGTTGTATAAAAATGATGGGCAAGGAAATTTTACAATCGATACAAATGCATTCCCAATGAATGGGATGAATATAGCTGTAGCAGCATCGTATGATTATGATGGTGATGGTGATCAGGATCTTTTTGTTGGCGGTAGAAGTACTCCCCAGCAATATGGTGTGACGCCTGTTAGCTATCTCTATGAAAACAATGGTATTGGTCAATTTAAAGATGTGGCTGCTATCAAATACAAAGAGTTATCGGCTGCAGGTATGATCACCGATGCCTGTTGGGAAGACATGAATGGAGATGGCAACAAAGACCTTGTATTGGTAGGAGATTGGATGCATCCAAAGATATTCTCTTTTGCAAAAGGGAATATGACAGAACTTAAGACCGGTTTAGAAGATATACAAGGGTGGTGGCAAACTGTAGCAACAACAGATATCGATGGGGATGGAGACAAGGACATGGTACTAGGAAATATGGGAGAGAATTTTTATTTACATCCTAAACAAGAGAAACCGGTTAAACTTTGGCTGAATGATTTCGATAATAACACCTCGATTGATAGAATACTTTCTCAAACGATTGACGGAAAAGATATGCCGGTGTTTTTAAAGAAGGATATGGAAGATCAATTGCCAATTCTTAAAAAACAAAATCTTCGACACGAAAGTTTTTCTAAAAAAACGATTCAAGATCTTTTTCCTTCGGATATCATTAACCGATCTGTGATTAAAACATTCAATTTTACCCAATCTATAATTGCTGTCAATGACGGTAAAGGAAAATTCGTAGTAGAGGTTTTGCCGGAAAGGGTTCAGTTTTCTTCTGTGAATGCCATTCACGCTACAGATATCAATAAGGATGGTTTTATAGATCTGGTGATGGGGGGTAACCAATTTTTATTTCCACCTCAATTTGAACGTTTGGACGCAAGCTTTGGCCACATTCTTTTAAATGATGGTAAAGGACATTTTAAATGGCAGGGATCAGATAAATCAGGATTAGAGTTGCGAGGACAAGTAAAAGATATTCGAGAGATTCAAAATGGGAAAAATAAAATGTTGCTGATCTTGCAAAACAATAGTTACCCTGTTTTGTATCAAGTTCGTTAATGATTTTGAAGTTGATTATTATTTAATTGCTAGCACACTGAATGATTGATTGTTATGACGAAACGCTCTATATATCATGGAATGATTTTGATGGCCTTCACAGTTTTACTCGGATGTAGTTCAGAGAAAAATGGAGATCCGATCTTTGAAGTCCTCGACCATAAAAAAACGGGTTTAAACTTCACCAATACATTGAATCCGACTGCGCAATTCAACGTGTTTCAATACATGTATTTCTATAATGGAGCTGGTATTGCTGCAGGTGATTTTAATAAAGATGGATTCATAGATCTTTTTTTTACTGCAAATCAATCTCAGAATAAACTCTTCCTCAATAAAGGAACGCTTCGTTTCGAAGATGTTACTAAGGCTGCAAAAATTCCGAATGATGGAGCCTGGTCTACAGGAGCTTCTGTCGTAGACATTAACAATGATGGGTTGCTTGATATTTATGTATGTAGGGTAGGTAAACATGAGATACTATCAGGGAAAAACCAACTGTTGATCTGTAAAGGCATCGATCAAAATGGCATTCCTTTTTTTGAAGACCAAGCACAACAATATGGACTAGATTTTTCGGGATATAGTACACAGGCTGCTTTTTTTGATTATGATCTAGATGGAGACTTAGATATGTATCTACTCAATCACTCAGTCCATGAGAACGGAACATTTCGTCCGCGAGCAGATTTTTTTGGAACGCAGAATGAATTGTCGGGGGATAGAATCTATCGAAATGATGGAGGAGTATTTAAAAATGTAACACAGGAATCCGGTATTAATAGTTTCGCAATTGGGTATGGTTTAGGTATCTCAGTGGCTGATCTAAATATGGACGGTTATCCGGACATCTACATAGGGAATGACTTTCATGAAAATGATTATCTCTATATCAATCAAAAAAATGGAACATTCAAAGAAGAGCTGACAAAACGCACCATGCATTCAAGTCAGTTTACAATGGGTGTTGATATAGCTGATGCCAATAATGATGGTTATCCTGAAATCATGTCTTTAGATATGATGCCTTATGATCCATATATTTTAAAAAGATCAGAAGGGGAAGATTCGTATGACATCTTCAATATGAAATTAGGGTATGGCTACAATAATCAATTTGCGAGAAATAGTTTGCAGCTCAATAGAAGAAACGGGCAGTTCAGTGAAGTTGGGTTTTACAGCAATGTATTTGCAACAGATTGGTCATGGGCAGCATTATGGATGGATTTTGATAATGATGGATTGAAGGACATGTTCATTTCAAATGGTATTCCCAAACGAATGAATGATATTGATTACATCAACTTTGTTTCTAATGAAGAGATTCAGAGAAAGATCAAGAATAATAGTTTGGCAAAAAATGATATGGCTTTGATTGAAAAATTTCCAAAGATCAAGATTCCCAATAAGTTCTATCGTAATAATGGAGAAATGGTGTTTCAAGATATGGATAGCAGAATCAAAAAGAACCAACCTACTTATTCCAACGGTTCAGTTTATGCAGATCTTGACAATGATGGTGATCTTGATGTTGTGGTGAACAATATCGATGAACCTGTTTATGTTTATCAAAATAAAACCAACGATACTAAGCCTACAACCAATTACTGTAATATCGAATTAAGTGGCGACAGTAGTAATAGAAATGCTATTGGAGCTAAAATGGTATTATTTACAAATGATGGTATCAGAACATATGACAAATATCCTGTTCATGGATTTCAATCCAGCATGGAAATTCCGGTACATGTAGGACTAACAAATACTCGTATTGATTCTGCTTTTCTGATCTGGCCGGATAATACTTATCAATCTGTAACCATCAGTGCTTCAGCAAAACCCTTGTCTCTAAAATATCAAAAAGGTCTTCCCACATTCAATTATGAGAAGATTAGTAATTATCATGCGTTGCACTCTTTTGTAGCAACTGATGTTACAAATGAGACAGGTTTATTACATCGACATATTGAAAATGATTTTGTTGAGTTTAATAGAGAGCCATTAATTCCTAAAATGGTTTCAAGGGAAGGCCCGGCTCTAGAAACAGGTGATATGAATAGGGATGGATTGACTGATCTATTCATCGGTTCTGCAAAAGGATATAAGAGTACTATCTGGTTACAGAATGCTTCAGGAATATTTAGTGAGTTGAAGCAGCCAGCATTAGCTGCAGATAGTATATATGAAGATGTTGATGCTACAATGATCGATCTCAATAAAGATGGATTCACAGATCTTGTAGTAGCTAGTGGTGGTAATGAGTATTATGGTACCGATATACATCTCATGTCAAGAGTTTACTTGAATGATGGGAAAGGGAATTTAGTACGAAAAGAAAATGCTATTCCGGGTATTTATCTAACAGCATCTGGTGTAGAGCCCATGGATATTAATAACGATGGATATCCAGATCTATTTCTTGGTGGTCGTGCAGTTCCCTGGGAGTATGGAACAATGCCAGCATCATATATTTTATTGAATGATGGAACTGGATCATTTAAAAATGCTACCCAAGATATAGCACCGGAACTAAGTAATATAGGATTGGTGACAGATGCACGTTGGACTGATATGAACAATGATAAGCGACCAGATTTATTGATTAGTACCGAATGGGGAAGTCTATATGCATTTATCAATAATGAAGGCAAACTAAAGAAGAAGCAACTAACCAAAGAACAAGGCTGGTGGAATTTTATGATACCGTTTGATGCAGATGGAGATGGTGACATGGATCTTGTTGCAGGTAATTTGGGATTAAACAGTAGATTAAAAACCAGTAAGGATCAACCCATCCGTTTATATTATAATGATTTTGATGGTAATGGAAAAAAAGAGCAGGTAATGACCTACTATCTTACGGGAAAAGAAATTCCTTTTGCAACAAAGGATGAATTACAGAAGCAAATCCCTCCGGTGAAGAAGCGATTTTTGTATGCAGAAGATTTTGCAAAAGCTAATCTTGCAGACATATTTTCGAATGATAAATTGAATAAAGCAGATTTGTTGAAGGCAGATTATTTCTCTAATGCAATTCTCATTAATGATGGTCAAATGAATTTTACGTTGCAAGCTTTGCCATGGCAGGCACAGCTGACAAGTTTCAGAGATGCGGTTATCACGGATGTTAATGGGGATCAATTGCCGGATGTATTGCTAGTTGGGAACTTTTTCGACAATAACATCCAAATGGGTAAATATGACGCTGATATGGGCACACTTTTAATCAACAAAGGGAAAGGTGTATTTGAAGCGGAAACATTGAACCAGCTAGTTTTGAAAGGTCAAATCAGACACGCTCGAAATTTAAATATTGGTGGACAACCGGCCACTGTATTGGCAAAGAATAATGACAGTATACAAGTGATTCGCTGGAATAAGAAATAAAAATGAGGTCATAGTTTACAGACTATGACCTCGAAAGTAAAGTATGGCATGTCTGTTTTATCGTCTCTTTGAATCAATATACCGGAAAATAAATCTTAGTAATCCATTTTGTAGTATCTCTTTCTTGAACACGATTGGTGATTAGTGATTCATAAGGTATGGCAGGTTGAGCCATATTGTGGTCAGTGATGTATCGTTGTACTTGTTGATATGCTTGATTGACCAAAAATGGCCCACCTTTTATTTCAGTTGTAAGGATATTTCCTAAAACCATTCTTTTGATTTGACTATTGGCATCAGTTTTTGGCCATTGTAATATGGGAATAGCTACTTGTGTTTCATAAACAGCACTGTCAATTTTTCGGATATGTAACATTGGGGGATTTGAAGGTTGAATATTTTGATTCGCCAATAGCTGTTCCAACTTTCCAATCAATTGATATGCATCATTCATATCAGGATACTTTGTAGAAGCAAGTTTTGAAGAGATCAACAAAGTATCTGTTACTTTTTCCTTTTTGATTGTAATGCCATATACAAATACTTGATTTTCCAATAAGCTTTTAATCTTAGTGAGAATACCGGTAAGATCTGACGTAATTCTTTTTGCTTCGAGATACGCTTTTGCTTTTTTGATAGGATTATAGCCTGCTGGTAAAAGGTATTTCCAATCTAAAATCAGTGAGTCCGTGTTGATTGGAATAATGATCAATGCACCTTTTAGATCTACTTTACGATTTGTGATGTTCACTTCTAAGTGATTGAAGGTGAGCTTTTCAATGGAATACTCATAATCATGATAGGTAAATATGCTATCGCCAGTGATCTCACCTGGCCACCATTTTTTCCATTCTTTTGCGTCATACAACAAACGAGTAGTGGCAGCGTTCGTTGCAGATACCGGAGTTGTAGCACCGGCAGTAATTACAGAAGGGATCATGAAGTACAGAGCAGATGCGATCGCTAAAATGATAATAACCGGAATCAAAATTCTCTTTTTCATACAATACCAATTCAACCCCGAAAATACTGCGTAAAACATCAAAAAAATCAATAAGTGAAAGAGTAGGTTACCGTTCAACCATATATACAAACTATCGAAATCGTTTGCATAGAAGTTGGATTTTTTTAACCATATAAAGGCAGTAAATTGCTATTTGTAAAAAACTGCTGCCATGTGTAGAAAATTAAACATTACGTTGTTCTTTCTTTCCTTTTTTGCCTTCGTTTCAGCGCAAACGAAAATCGATCCCTGGAAAATCACAACAACCGCCATCAATCCATCTAACTATTATGGAATTACAGTCGCGAATGGAATGATAGGAATTGTATCAGCACCCGAACCCTTCAAAGTGAAAGATGTGGTACTCGCAGGTGCATATGATCTATATGGCAGAGGAAGAGTTAGTAACTTCTTACGCAGTTTCAACTTACTCAATATGAACCTGGATATTGATGGGAGAAGGCTGGGGGCAGCAGATGCTACCAATATGCGACAGACCCTCGACATGCAACATGCGGGTTTTACAACTTCATTTTCTTATGGTGATAAAGCAGATATCAGTTATACTTATTACTCTCTTAGACATCTTCCATTTACCGTTTTGATGGATATAACTGTAACTGCCAAAAAAGATATCACACTTGGAAGTGCTAGCGTAATGGAAGCGCCGGATGCATTGAAAGATGTTCAAAATTATTATAATGAGATTGATCGTCCACATGTGGTCATCAGTCTTTTAACATCTGCAGCAAAAAGTCCAACTGGCAAGCTATTGATGACGGCATCGAATACTTTTTTATTCAGTGAAGCGCATGGACATGAGCCTAGGGTCATTCATGAGATGTGGGATAACAATATGCATCTTATGAAATTCAGTAAGAAGATCAAAGCGGGGGAGACTTATCGGTTCTCCATTGCAGGTACATCAATTACTTCAGCACATCATGATGATCCTTTGAATGAAGCAGAGCGTATGACCATTTTTGCTAAACTGGAAGGAAGAGAAAGATTGATTCAGTTTCATAAAAAAGCTTGGGATGAATTATGGAAAAGTGACATTAAAATTGAAGGAGATGATCAGGCGCAACAGGATATTAGAAGTATGCTCTATCATCTTTATTCATTTGTAAGAGAAGGTACGGATATGAGTCCATCTCCGATGGGGTTATCAGGCCTAGGTTATAATGGGCATGTATTTTGGGATACAGAGTTGTGGATGTATCCGGCTATTCTGGTATTGCAACCCAATATGGCCAAAAGTTTAGTTGAATATCGTTTTCGAAGACTTGATGCTGCAAAGAGAAATGCTTTCAACCATGGATACAAAGGGGCTATGTTCCCTTGGGAAAGTGCAGCTACTGGTGTTGAAGAAACACCCGTATGGGCATTGAGTGGTCCGTTTGAACATCATATCACAGCGTGTGTGGGTATTGCAGCATGGAATTATTACTGTGTTACTCAAGATAAAGAGTGGCTTAAAGAAAAGGGCTGGCCAATATTAAAAGAAACAGCAGATTTCTGGGCCAGTAGGGTGGAACGTAATGGTCCGGGAAAGTATGAGATTAAAAATGTAGTGGCGGCAGATGAGTGGGCAGAGAATGTAGACAATAATGCTTGGACAAATGCAGCTGCAAAAGCAGTTTTAAACTTTGCTACAGATGCTGCTATGATTCTAGGTATTAAAGCAGATGGAGATTGGAAGTTGGTAGCCAATAATATTCCTATTTTAAAAATGCCTGATGGGGTTACAAGAGAACATGCAACTTATCAAGGAGAAGGTATCAAACAGGCTGATGTTAACTTATTGTCTTATCCTTTAAAGGAAGTATCTGATCCAAAAGACATCAAAAAAGACTTGGAGTATTACTCTGTTCGGGTACCTAATGAAGGTACTCCTGCAATGACACAAGCCATTTTCAGTTTGCTATATGCACGTTTGGGGGATGCCGAAAAAGCTTATGCGTTTTTTCAAGATAGTTATGTGCCCAATTTGAATCCACCCTTTAGGGTCATTGCTGAAACCAAAGGAGGCACCAATCCCTATTTTGCTACTGGAGCCGGAGGAATCATTCAAAGTGTATTAATGGGGTTCGGCGGATTGGATATTACGTCTAAAGGCATAATAAAAGTGCCAACTCAGTTGCCTAAACATTGGAAAAGTCTAACTATAACAGGTGTAGGGGTTGAAAAAAAGACCTTTAGTGTTATCAATGATGCAGCAAATCCCAAAAAATGATGGTCTAAAAAAGGATGTGTTATTTTAACACAATATTTCCTAATTTAGGAGGGTTGAAACGAATTGCTTCCATACTACTGTTGGGCATGTTGCTTTTTAACTGGGTGGGTTACCGCTTGGTAACTAATTACTTTGAGCAAAAAGCCGATACACGTTTGGAACTGGCATTAGACAATAACAATTATAACGAATCGGAACTCATTACGATCAAAGTTCCTACCAACTTACCTTACTATAATAATAACAATGAGTTTACCCGAGTAGATGGGGAAATCAATTTCAATGGGGTTCATTATAAATATGTCGCGAAACGTATTTATAATGATAGCATCGAATTACGCTGTATTCCACATGAGGCAAAGATGAAGATTGAAAAAGCCAAAGATGATTATCTCCAGTTGGCTTTTGACATGAATCAGCAAACTCCCGGAAAAAAACAATCTGCGAATGCTGCAGCATTTAAAATGCTGATGGTAGAATATACAGATCAAAAAGATCAATGGCAATTAAACTTGCTTTCTATGCGCGAAGCATTTTATATGTCTGATCATGCGTCTGCATTACTATCCTGTTTTCTCCCAGTCTCAGAACAGCCACCCGATTACATTGCTGAAAGTTTATTGGTTGTAAGCAACCAGTTATAAGTTATTAAGCAATGTGACATCTCCCCTGGCAGGGAGATGTCATTCTTACATGATTAGTACAGTTTTATGAAAAAATTCATTGGCGTTTTCTGCCTGTTAGCAGCATTGTATGCGTGTAACAGTAAAAGTGATTATAAAGAAGTATTGAGTAGTCCATCCCTTTATGCACATATGGTGCATCATTTGAATAGTGTAGTGATGGGAAACAATTTCAGTCCGATCGTGGCTTCACGCAACTATGCATATGCAGCAGTAGCTGGCTATGAAGTAATGGCAGCGGGCGATCCAACACATTATCAATCACTGGCAGGACAATTGAATGGTTTAGAGGCTATACCTGCTCCAATAAAGCCTGATGAAACCAATTTTGCTTACGCATCTCTACTTGCTTATTGTAAAGTAGGGGAGGCTGTTACTTTTCCGGAAGGAAGTATGCAGGATTATGTAGATAGTTTGCAAACATTGGCAACCGCACATGGCATGCCTGCTGCTATCAAAAAAAATTCCGAAGCTTATGCAAAAGAGGTAGTAGACGCTATCTTAAAATGGAGTAAAAAAGACAATTACGCAGAAACGAGAAGTGGTGAAAAATATACTGTAAAGTTAGATTCGCCTGCACGTTGGGTACCAACACCACCTATGTATGCGCCGGCAGCAGAACCAAATTGGCGTTATATCAGAACCATGGTATTGGATAGTGCAGATCAGTTCTTGCCGCCGCCGCCACCAGCTTTTAACATCAAAGATAAAAATAGTGAGTACTATAAAAATGTGATGATGGTAAAAGAAGCCGGAGAGAATTTAACAGCTGAACAAAAACATATCGCAGAATTCTGGGACGATAATCCTTTCAAACTACACGTCTCTGGTCATGCAATGTTCAGTACAAAAAAATTCTCACCTCCGGGTCACTGGATGTCTATTGTAGGTATTGCTGCTAAAACTGCGAATAGTGATTTTGGTACTACCGTAATGGCATATGCCAAGACTGCAATTGCACTATTTGATGGATTCATTCATTGCTGGGATGCCAAATACGAATATAAAACTGTACGACCTGAAACAGTGATCAATGCTTACTTCGATCCTAATTGGAGACCTTACTTACAAACACCTGCTTTTCCTGAATATACATGTGGACATTCTACTATTTCATCGTCAGCTGCAGAAGCGTTGACAAGTGTATTCGGAGATAATTTTTCTTATACTGATTCAACAGAATTGGAATTCGGTATTGCTAATAGAAGTTTTAAATCATTCAGACATGCAGCCGAAGAAAATAATTGGGCAAGGTTTTACGGAGGAATCCATTTTCATAATTCCTGTATCGTTAGTACAGATTATGGACAAAGGGTAGGTAAGTTGATCGCTGATCGATTGAAAATGAAAAAGTAAACGAGCAACGATGGCATAACATATTCCTCTATGGGATACGTGTGCTTCAACTATTCTGTTAACGCAGACCTAAAACCAAAACAATGAGATCTTTAATTATTATTATATTTTTTTCACTCCTTGCATATACTAATGCGATATCACAAGGTTGTGTAGCGATACGTGGTGTTGGTGGATTATGTACCATTGATCATAAGGGGACAGATACAGTTCCTTCTAAATGGACATTAAATACCAATACACGTTATTTCAACTCGTTTAGACATTTTGTTGGTACAACAGAGCAAAAGCAACGTATTGCAAACAATACTCAGGTAATCAATAATAATGTGACCATTGACATGAGTTTGATCCGTATTTTGGATCAGCGTTGGTCATTGGCTTTCAGTATTCCATTGATCTCTAATACCCGTACATCTCTCTATGAGCATGGAGGTGCGTCTCGTCATATGACTTCTTCTTTTGGGTTAGGCGATGCACGTGTATCTGCTTACTACTGGGTGACCAATCCTTCAAAAGGGAAAAAATTTGCTTTACAAACAGGTCTTGGTATCAAATTGCCCACCGGTGATTATCGTGTCATGGATCATTTTTATACCAATACAGGAGCAAGGGTATTGGGTCCGGTAGATCAGTCCATTCAATTAGGAGATGGTGGTACAGGCTTTACAACAGAGATCAATGCATTTCAGACCATCAATAAACAGTTGAGTCTTTATGGTAATTTCTTCTACTTGTTAAATCCAAGAGAACACAATGGGGTATCTACATCAAGAGGTGGGGCAACCTCTGCAACGGCATTACAGTATGGCAGTGATGTGATGAGTGTACCTGATCAATACATGGTTCGTTTTGGAGCTAACTATACCATCAATCGATTTACTTTTTCTGCAGGATACAGACACGAGGCTGTTCCCTCTTCAGATCTCATAGGTGGTAGTTACGGATTCCGTAGACCCGGTTATGTAAAATCAATTGAGCCAGGGATCACTTATTCTGTGAAAAAACTGAATCTCTATGCTTACGTGCCATTTGCAGTACAACGTAGTCGCACACAAAGCTATGCAGACAAGCAAAGAACAAAAATCACAGGCGTATACGCACAAGGTGATGCCGCATTTGCAGATCTGGCACTCAATGTAGGAATGAGTCTTAGGTTTTAGTTTAGTTGTCAGCGTAAAGAAAAATCATTTTCTCATTTGTTGACTATCAACTAACAACTGTCAATTTTATTACAGTCTTTCAGAAAAAAAATCATCATGCAATCAATAACAACAGGCATATATCGTCTATTATGCTTGCTTATCATAACCATTGCAGTTTGTATTCCATCCAAAGCTCAAACTGAAATTGATGGTATTATGATGGCAAAAAATAATTATTGTAGTGGTCTGATGTACAACTACAGTAGCTGGGATCAATATTGGGAAGGGACTTTGAAAAGAAATAATCTCAATCTGGGTACAGTTTCTACCAGCATGGTTGCTTATATGGGTAACTATGGTGTATCTGATAAATTGAATGTATTATTCGGATTGCCCTATATCAAAACAAAAGCATCAGCAGGAACGCTAAGTGGAATGAGTGGGTTACAGGATCTTTCTCTATGGGTAAAGTGGATGCCTTATGAAAAAGAATTCGGAAACAGTATTTTATCTTTTTATGCAATTGGAGGTGTGTCTCTTCCCGTTTCTGATTATACACCAGATCTTTTACCACTATCTATTGGATTAAGAAGTAAAACATTGTCTCTAAGAGCCATGGCTGATTATCAGATCGGAGCTTGGTTTGCTACTGCTTCTGCAACTTATGTAGTGAGAGATAAAGTAACACTAGACAGAGAATTGTACTATACGACTCAGTTGCATCATACCAATCAAGTAGCTATGCCTGACGCTTCATCCGTGAACATTCGTGCCGGTTACAGAACCGGTAGACTCATTGCTGAAGCAGTATGGAATAAATGGACTACACTAGGAGGCTTTGATATCACAAGAAACAATATGCCTTTTATCAGCAATAGAATGAATGCCACGATGTTGGGAGTAAACTTCAAATACAACCTAAAAGGAGTGGATGGTTTATCACTTATCGCTAATGCAAATGCAACATTGAGCGGAAGAAATATGGGACAGGCTTCCAATATTGGAGGAGGTGTTTTTTATATTCTCGATTTCTCTCCGAAAAAGAAAACAGAAAAAACTGACAGTTCAAAAAAATAAAACCATGAAAAAGAATCCTTCCTTTGTATTGTTGGTCATCTTTATGATGGTACAGCTGTCATGTTCTAAAGATGTTCCTAATACTACGGATAATGCGCCTATGCTGGCGCCCACGAAAACGGATATTGATGCTGGATTGTGGAGGCCGATTTTATTGACAGGCCCTGCAGAGTTTCCTGTAGCAGTACCTGCTGCTGTTACAACTCCCGGCTATATAGCAGAGCTTAATGAGATCAAAGGGTATCAGCGTGATCTTACCGTATCACAAGAAGCAAGTATCAAATATTGGGGTGCCGGTGGTGTATTGAGATGGAATGAATTGATGAGACAATTGGTATCCAAATACAATTTGCCTCCTTATCAAAATGCGGATGGCACTTATCCTTTTCCAAGTGCGAATAATCCATTCGCCTATCCTTTGTTTCCATTTGCCAATCCACCTTATGCTGCAAGGGCTTATGCTTATGTAAGTGCAGCACAGTATGATGCTTTGGTAGCAGCATGGCATTATAAGAAACTGTACAACAGACCGGCTCCTCATAAAACAGATGCTGCCATTAAGTCAAAATTGCCAACAAGTGATCTACCTTCTTATCCTTCTGAAGATGCAGTGCTTGCGGGTGTTACTGCTGAGATGATGAAACTTCTCTTCCCAGGAGAGATCGCATTTATTCAACAGAAAGCAGATGAACAAAAACTTTCTAAGATCATGGCAGGGGTAGCTACAAGAAGTGATATCGAGGCCGGAGAAGCATTAGGTAGATTGGTAGCCCAAAAATTTACTGCTCGAGCGAGGGCAGATAGGGCAGGAGCAGCAGCAGGTAATCAAGCAAGCTGGACTGCTTTGGAAACAAGTATAATTGCACGTGGTGAGATTCCCTGGATCAGTATGGAAACGCCTAAACGTCCACCCATGTTACCAGGTTTTGGTAATGTGAGACCTTTTTTATTTGACGAAACAACAACGCCTACTTTAAGACCGGACCCACCACCATCTACTTCTAGCGATAAAATGAAATATGAGTTGGCAGAAATTTTAGATTTTGTAAAGCACCCAACACCTGAGAGAATTCGCATCACTCATTTCTGGGCTGATGGTATTGCAACACCTACACCTCCCGGACATTGGGGTGCCATTGCTGATGTGGATTTTATCAAACAAGGATTTAGTGAAGTGCGTTGGGCAAGAAATATGGCATTACTCAATATGGCCATGATGGATGCTGCCATTGTATGTTGGGATACCAAATATTTTTATTTCAATCCAAGACCTAGTCAACTTAATCCTGAAATAAAAACACTAACTGGGTTGCCTAATTTCCCTGCATATATTTCAGGACATTCTACTTTTAGTGCTGCTGCTGCTACCATCCTTGGTCATATTGTACCATCTAGGGCTAAAGCATATGATGCAATGGCTAAAGAAGCTTCCATATCCAGAATGTACGGTGGTATTCACTATCGTAGTGATTGTGAAAAAGGATTAGAGACGGGCAATAAAGTTGGTGCTTACGCTGTGAGCAGAGCGAAGACGGATGGAGCGGATTAGGTATTAGGTACAAGGTGCTAGGTTTAGGGATATAAAAATTGGCAACCTTATAACCCAGTACCAATACCTAGTACCTAGTACCTAGCAAACAAAAAGAATACGGCTCAATAATAAGGTACTCATAGTCTGCTCCTACTGAGTACCTTTTTTCATTCCAATGATCGTAAAGATTTTCAATTTGGTAGCCTTGCTCTTTGAAAGCATACCAGGTCAGATATGCAGCTTTGTTGCTATAGTTGAAAAGGCAATACAAATGGTCATCACCCAATGATCTGATAAAGCCCGATACATGAATATTGTGTGGTGTGATCCAGCGAATATTTTTATGATCTGCAGTTACCGGTAATTGTTTTCTTAGTTTCAATAACTTTTGTGTGCCACTGAAAATACGATGTTCTATGGTGCCAGCTTCAGTGGTTTTTTGATTTTTCTTCCAATCGATCAATGGACGATGCATCCACCTGTTGTCATAGCTTTTACCTGGGTCGTTCAGATAACTGTAGTCATTGGTATAAGCGGCCTCATCGCCATAGAACAGCATAGGAATACCTCCTACAAAAAAGCTTTGTGCTTGCATCAATAAAATCTTCTTTACAGCAGTATCGATCAATGAGGCATTGTCAGATTCTAATGCCTTTTCCAATCCGCATAAAGAGGCCAATGATCCACTGATACGAGCATCCTGTGTTTTAGGATTCACAGAAAAAAGAGCACCCGATGCAGGCGATCCTGGATGAACACCCGAATAATAATCTTTCAAAAATTTTCTATGCTCATACGCTTTGAATCCGGCAGTGGCAATGGAGCTGTCTTCGAATCCTAAACCAATATCATCATGACAGCGGGTATAACTGATCCAGGTGCAGCCATAGGGTTTTTTTAATAAATCTTGTTGACCTGCCAGCATCACTCGTATATCTCCTGTTGCCAATGCATCCCATTGTAAAGCCATTTGTGTTGCATTGTAAGCAACATCACATTCACGGGCAGTATATAAATCCGTGCCGAAATATTTCATGATCTCTTTGGGTGCAACGATGGCTTCACCCAATAAAGCCATGCCGGGAGCGCTCACTTCTACACATTGACGAATCAAACGGAGAATGTCATGTGCTTGTGGTAAATTTTGACAAGTAGTGCCTAATTGTTTCCAGATAAATGCGGGTGCATCAATGCGGAGAATATCAACGCCAAGATTTGCGTAGAATAAAATATTATCCAGCATGTCAATGAATACAGCCGGATTCGTATAGTTCAAGTCCCACTGGTATTGATGAAACACAGTCATCACCCATTTATTGGCTTCTTTACACCAGGTAAAACTGCCGGGTGCGCTTTCAGGAAATATTTCGGGCATAGTGGTATCAAACTGATCGGGTAGTGTACGATCATCATACATGTAGAAGTATTCCTGATACACTGGGTCACCTTTTCTTGCTTTTACTGCCCATTCATGATGATGAGAAGTGTGATTCAGTACAATATCCAGCATTAGGTACATCTCCTTGTCCTGCATCTTTTTCTGTACTGCACGCAGGTCTTCCAGTGTACCAAAACGTTTGTCTACTTTTCTAAAATCAGATACTGCATAACCACCATCACTCTCTCCTTCCGGACTTTCAAACACCGGCATCAAATGCAAAAAGTTGATACCGAGTGATTCGAGGTAAGATAATTTTTCAGGTAGTTGTTGTAGCGTACCACAAAAACGATCTACATACAAACTCATGCCGGCAATCTCATTACTCAAAAACCAAGCGCCTTTAGATGCTTTATCCAGATCTCTTTTTCGTAAAGCAGCAGAACGTTGTTGATGATTATATATAAGTGTCAATAATAGTTTCTCGAATAAAGCATCGGCCATCAAATGATTGCTGTACAAAGACTGATAAAGACTATCAATAGCCGCTGCATTTGCACATAAACGGGTATAGAAATACAGATCATCACCCGACACGGAAAGTCCTTCCTGGGTGCAAATGCGGGAGATGCGTTGGTGTAAAGAAAATGAATACATTTTAGCTGCAAGCTTCAGGCTACAAGCCACAAGCTTTTTTTATGAGTGTTATATAATGGTTTCCTTATCAATTGTCTTCACTACTTGAAGCTTGAAGCTTGCGGCTTGTAGCTTCAAACCTTATTCAAAAATACTACTACTCAAATGCTTAAACGCTTCCATCGCCCCGAGATATTCGCAGGTTCTGGCGCCAGCTTTGTTGGCATTTTGGATGATCTGTTTCCATTCTTGATGCGATAACTGGATGATACTTCTTAAATCCATCTCACGCAATTGATACAATACTGCACCTACAAATGCATCACCAGCACCCGTGGTATCTACCGGTTGAACAGGGATACTCGGAATGATCTCTGTTTTACCTTTTAATCCGAGTAAGGTTCCTTCTTTTCCTAAAGTAATACAGAATACGGCATTGGTTTTATCTAATAATATTTGAGCAGCATCTGTTACTGCATGTGTATTCGTGATCAGCATGGCTTCCTCATCACTTAATTTAAAAAAGTGACAGGATTGTAAAAAATTCCAAGACTGATCGATAAAAGTTTGTGTGTCGTTAGGAAACAACAAATGACGATAATTAGGATCAAAGCTGATGAAGATCGTATCCTGCATCAATGCTTTTTGTAACATGCCTTGATAGGCAGCTTGTAGAGGTCCGGGGAGAAAACCAGTGGCAGAACCAAAGTGAATGATGTTCACCTCATCCAAAGGAATAGCATCTGTTTCTTCTCTGCTTAGTTGTCCATCTGCTCCGCGATTGAAAACGAAATCACGTTCTCCATCTTCCATAAGTGACACAAAAGCAAAAGTGGTAAATGCAGTAGCATCTTGCAGCATCCATCGGGTGGATACACCAAATTCCTGCATGACATCAATCAACTGTTTTCCGAATGGGTCATTACCTACTTTAGCGGCTAATTCAACATCACCTCCTAATGCAGCAATAGCAGCCGCTACATTGGTAGGTGCCCCACCTGGTTTCTTTAAAAAATGTTGCCCCTTAGACAATGAACTGCCTTTATCTGTGCAGATCATGTCGATCAGTGCTTCTCCGATGCAAAGTATTTTCATGTTGTGAATGTTATTTAGTGAGTAGTCAGTAGTGAGTATTATGAGTAGTCGATTGTTAATTGTGAATATGGAAAAATAAATCTTATCACTCACTACTCACTATTCACTACTCAATTAATGTCCTCCTCCCATCGAAACTTCTACCTCTTCCTCGGTTTTCTCAACGCGCATACGCATGGTAGCAAATGCAGCGATAAGGAGAAGAGCGCCTGCAAACAGAATGGCGTTCGCAGGATTGCTTCCTAAGAAATGTTGATAGATATATCCGAAGGAAAGTGTTTGAATAATCATAGGTACTACGATCATCATATTGATAATGCCCATGTAAACCCCATACTTCTCTTTTGGGATGCTTCCTACGACCATGATATAAGGCACACCCATCATACTCGCCCAAGCAATACCAAAACCGATCATAGGAACAAAGAGTAAATATTTATTCTCTATAAACGGTAATATGAATAGTGCAATGGAAGCCATGGCCAAACAAATGATATGTACTTTTTTCGCGCCAAATTTTCTCGCCATCCATACCAATCCGAATGCAGAAAGGAAAGTGACAATATTATAAAAACCGTTCACGAGACCTGTCCATCCGACTGCTTCTTCATATAATTTAGAATTTTCTTCAGCGCTGGTATTCCACACGGAACGAGCGATGCTGTGTGAAATGAATTGCCAATAGCAGAACATGGCATACCATTGAAACAAATATACCAATGCTAATTGCCATAAAGTTTTGGGCATATGCGCAATGGAAGAGAATATTTCTTTAAAAGGTGTGAGAAAGCTTTTGTGTTCAGCTCTTAATGCAGCAAGCTCTTCTTCAGTAGGTGGTATCTCCGGTGTTTTAATGACAGACCATGCAACAGATACAATAGAACAGATAGCGCCTACAAAGAAAGATCCATATACCCAATAAGGAATACCGCTTTGTCCGTCAGAAGTGGTAGACTCACCTGTAATTACTTTTTGAAAAAAGAACAAGGATAAGTTGGCTAGGGTGATACCCAGTCCGGTAAAAAAACTTTGTGTAAGAAAACCGAGTGCTCGTTGACTGGCGGGTAATTTATCGGCAATGAATGCGCGATAAGGTTCCATGGCAGTATTATTGGCGGCATCGAGTATCCAAAGCAAACCAACCGCCATCCACAATGCGCGACTGAATGGAAAGGCGAACAAACAGAGGCTACAAAAAATAGCACCAATTAAAAAATAGGGTTTACGACGTCCCCAACGAGGATGCCAAGTTTTATCACTCAATGCACCGATGATAGGTTGAATGAGCAGACCAGTCATGGGGCCGGCAAGATTTAGTAGCGGTAAGTCTTCCGGTTTAGCGTGCAAAAAACTATACAGTGGATTGACAGCTGTTTGTTGCAATCCAAAACTGTATTGGATGCCAAAGAATCCGACATTCATGTTAATGATCTGCCAGAAACTCAAACGTGGTTTAGTAATATGCATGGCAAGCAGTTGGTGTTAGTCTTGTAAATTAACTGCTTTCAGTGAGCTGTAATAGTGTTGTAGCAAGTATTTTTTCCGAAAACGATTGCGCCAGCAAGAAATCAGAAGAACAGAGAAACAGAGGAACATAGGATGTTCAAATAAAGGGTTGACTACACTAAAAAGAAAGTGATGGAACGCAGATTTTAGGATGCGTTATGATAGTAGGTTGCTATCAGTGTGGATCATAATCACCATAAAAAATCTGCGGTTAATAAGAATGGTGAAGGGATACTGATTTTTTGAAGTTTATCAAAGTATCTGCGAAGAAAGAGTATGTTATTGGTAGTTTGATTTGCTATTTCAAACCACTTTACAAGCTATTCACCGAATGCAGAATAGTCTATAATTATTTGCCCTATATTAGTTGACTCAATCAATATTCCTGAACCACATTTTTATCAGATGACAAAATATCTATTTATTGTAGCAGTTGTTGCTTGCACGATAACTGCACATGCTCAAACCAAAGCGTTAACAGCAAAAGACTATGAACGTGCAGAAAAGTTTATGAGTTATAATACTGAGGCTTTTGTTGATGCAGGAACGGTACGCCCCAACTGGCTACCCAACGATCGATTCTGGTATCTATCTGTTACAGCAAAACAAAACATTTTTATTCTGATAGACCCCATTCAAAAAACGCGTACTGCTGCTTTTGATCACCAAAAATTGGCCGATGCTTTATCAAGTGCAAGCGGCACCAAATATGATGCGGCAAAACTTCCTTTCCAAATCATACATTTTTCAAACGATGGTAAATCGATTTCTTTTACTGTAGCCGGGAAAAAATGGAAATATAATTTATCGGGTGGCACCATTACAGCTGATGATACAACACCGACCACGGCTAATCCAGCTCCTACTGAAGCACAGGGAAGAAGTGGTGGTAATGAAGCTATTTCACCTGATGGCAAAAAGGCGGTATTTATTAAGGATTGGAATTTATGGGTGCGTGATATTGCTACCAATCAACAAACACAGCTTACTACAGATGGCGTAAAAAATTTTGGTTATGCAACCGATAATGCAGGGTGGAAGTCGAGCGACAGAGCCATTGTGCGTTGGTCGCCCGATTCAAAAAAGATCGCCACTTTCAAACAAGACGAGCGTAATGTGAGTGATATGTATCTGGTAACCACCAATGTGGGTAAACCTACTTTGCGTGCATGGAAATACCCTTTGCCGGGCGATAAAGAAGTAGCCATGTTGCATAGGGTCATTATTGATATTGATGCAGCAAAAGTTATTAAACTACAGGTGCCTCCTGATCCGCACAGGTCTTCACTGGGTGATGATATCACCAGTGGTGGATCATTGGGTGATGTAGATTGGAATGAAGATGCATCACAGCTTGCTTTTCTTTCCACTTCGCGCGATCATAAGCAATCTAAACTGAGAATTGCGGATGCAGCAACAGGTACTGTTCGTGAAGTATTTGAAGAAGTAGTGGCTACACATTTCGAATCGGGGAGAGGTGCTATCAACTGGCGTTATCTCGCCAACTCGAATGAAATCATCTGGTATTCTGAACGCGACGATTGGGGGCATTTGTATTTGTATGATGCTACTACCGGTAAATTGAAAAACCAGATCACCAAAGGCAATTGGGTAGTAAGTAGGTTGGTAAAAGTAGATGAGAAAAACCGTGTGTTATATTTTACGTCAACCGGTCACCAGTCCAATCCATATTTTTCTGCGTTATATAAAATTGGGTTTGATGGAAAGAATCTTACCCTGCTCACACCGGGTGAGGGTACACACCAAGCGACCTTTTCTCCCTCTGGTAATTATATCATTGATACTTATTCGAAGCCCGATGTACCGCCTGTTACACAATTGTGCGACTTGAATGGTAAAGTCATCACTGCATTGGAAAAAGCAGATGTATCGAGATTGGTGGCTACCGGTTGGAAACCGCCGATACCCTTTACTGTAAAAGCACATGATGGTAAAACCGATATTTATGGTTTGGCATTTACGCCAACCAAAATAGAACCCAATAAAAAGTATCCGGTCATCGATTATATCTATCCCGGTCCACAGGGTGGAAGTGTAGGTAGTTGGAGCTTTACTGCTTCGCGTGGTGATCACCAGGCATTGGCTGAACTAGGTTTTATTGTGGTAATGGTAGAAGGTACCAGTAATCCTCATCGTTCTAAGAGTTACCATGATATGAATTATGGTAATATGGGGGAGAACACATTGCCCGACCAGATCACTACTATTCGTCAATTGGCACAACGATATCCGATCGATACCAATCGTGTGGGTATTTGGGGCCATTCAGGTGGCGGTTTTGCTACTGCAGCAGCCATGTTCCGATACCCCGACTTTTTTAAAGTAGGTATATCTGAATCAGGTAATCATGATAACAGGAATTATGAAGATGACTGGGGCGAGCGTTACAATGGTCTTGTTGAAAACTCAAATTATGAAGCGCAGGCCAATCAGACCATCGCCAAAAATCTGAAAGGAAAATTAATGCTGGCACATGGTATGATGGATAATAATGTACCTCCATATAATACATTACTCGTGGTAGAAGCATTGCAAAAAGCCAACAAGAGTTTTGACCTTATTTTATTTCCAAACAGTGCGCATGGATACGGACAATATGGACCTTATATGATGCGTCGCCGCTGGGATTATTTCGTGCAGCATCTTTTAGGGGTAGAACCGCCATTGGATTACCAGTTAAGACAACCACCTGCACCGGGTGCGCGACAGTAAAGGATGAAGGGGCGAATGGGCAGCAGATTTTTATGATTAGTTATGATAGTTTTACAGAATCAGCGTAAATCATAACAATCATAAAAAATCTGCGGCCCATCATTATTTTACATCCGCATTAAAGTGACTGACTTTCACTTTTGATTTTTTTTTCCTGACCAATTGTATACGCTCATTTTGTACTTTAAAATAATTGGTTTCTGACCAACTCCATTCTCTTTCTTCGCGCAGATTGATGCCACTTGCTTTAAAGAATACTGAAATATCATTTCCTTTTGTTGTCAAAACAATTTCTTCAAAAGTTTCTTGGATGGTTGCTGTATTCGGGGTTGTTGGACAAGCTTCCAAGTCTTTTAAAACCGTAGTGTCATTTTTGAACCACTGTTGAAGAAATCCAAGATGCTGTTCGGAACATTGATAGCCTAGGTTTAAAGCAGTGAGTATTTCACATTTTAAGTTGCTTCTGTCTTTTGTAGGCACGCCATCCCATTCGCATTCATTACCGATAAAAGTAGCTACATAACCTAATGCTGCTCTTTCGGAATCGGTGATTGTTTTACAATAATCTTGATTGATCACAATAGTGGCACTGCTGTCACGCCAAAGAAACTTGACTGTTTTATTTGTTGTTGGAGCAACTTGAGTGCTGTCGGTCTCAATAGGATCTGTTTCTGGAGAATGGTTGTTTCCCTGTTTGCAGGAAGCAAAAAGAAGTAGGGTGGCTATGTATGAAAACCTCATCATAACTACAATTTAAAATATGGATTTCAAATGATGAATAATCTTTTGAAGAGTTTTTAGACTTTTCAAAAGTTTATTCATCGTAACCCTGTCACCTTGATCCGATTGAGTGTTGTTTTAAGTTGAGGTGTTTTGATGATACTTGTTGCAGGTGGGAGATCCCTCGCTATGCTCGGGATGACACAAAAAAACGCCCTCATAGAGGGCGTTTTTGAAATCGGAATGAATGATTTTAATTCTTTGGCTTAGCAGGTGTTGGATACGCAGGTACTTTAATTTCTGGCGTAGATTTATTTCCCAATATCTGCAACAACTCTTTCACTGCTCTTTCCAATTGCGGATCTTTACCGGCTTGTAGGGATTGTGCATCTTGTCTCACTTCAATATCCGGCGCTACACCTTCATTCTCTGCTACCCACTTTCTGTTGATAGGGTCAAACACCGCATTATCAGGAGCAGTAAGTGTTCCACCATCTACCATGGCATAGTGCACACTTGATTTTACGAGTCCGCCCCAGGTTCTTGCACCAATCAATGGTCCTACTTTCTGTTGACGGAAAGCCCATGGAAAATAATCACCACCGGAGCCTGCCAGTTCATTGATGAGTAATGCTTTTGGACCCATAATACCTGCAGGTAATTGCATGGGTTTACCATTCGGCACTTCATTGGTCAATGCAGCACGCAAAGAACGATTCATTAGATCAACCATATAATCATCCAGTAAACCACCACCATTGTAGCGTTCATCAATCACTGCACCGAGTTTATCTTGTTGTGCGAAATAATATCGGTTAAAACTTACAAAGCCCGGCTGACCAGTATTCGGTACCCAAACATAAGCAAGCTTACCGCCACTCAAACTATCCACCATTCTTCTATTGTCTTCCACCCACGCTCTTTGTCTCAATGCGGTTTCATTACGAATAGGTTTTACAATCTCAGTCCAATGGTTTTCAAATTCAGCAGTCTTGTTGATGTGTAATACCGTTTGAATATCAGCAGTACCATCTAGTAATTGATAAGGATCATCATTAGCGGTTAATTCTTTTCCATTGATACCAACAATATAATCACCTACTGCTACTTTGATACCGGGTCGGTCTAAAGGACTACTCAGTCCTGGATTCCAGCTTTCAGTTGTATAAATGTGAGCAATTTTCCAACGTCCTTTATCGATTACCAGATCAGCTCCTAATAATCCCACACTTGGATTGTCTGTAGCGGGATAATCACCACCACCCACAAAACTGTGTCCCACACTCAATTCTCCATTCACCTGATCGAGGATATAACGCAGATCATCTCTGTGTTTTACAAAAGGAACGAGTGGCACATAGCGTTTGTACACTTCATCCCAATCACGTCCATGCATATTCGGATCGTAGAAGAAATCTCTTTCATAGCGCCATGCTTCATTGAAGATCTGTTGCCATTCTTCACCACGATTCAGTTGCATGCGCAAATCTGTTTTCAAAGCTTTGGCATCGGCACCTGTAGGTCCGCCCGTAGAAATAATTTTCCAGCTACCTTGTTGAAAGGCGAGCATTTTTTTACCATCAGCAGAAATACTGATACCACCTGCACCCACAGTAAACTCTTTGGCTTCTTTGCTTTCCAATGTGAACTTATGTAATACAGCAGGCTTATTCGGTACAAATTCATTGATGAAGATGCTACCACTTGGACCGGCATAGATGGCGCCATAATTTCTTTTAGGTAGTGGTAAAGGGATCGTTCTGCGATCGATATTTTCAATATCAATCACTACATCTTTATCTTCTTTAGGCTTCGCATCCGTTTTTGGTTTTTCTTCCGGTTTATCTGTCTTAGGTTTCTCTTCAGCTTTTACTTCTTCTTCATCACTATTGGGTTTGAAAGGAGATAGATCTGCTTTTCTTAAGTTGATTACATACGCTTCATATTCCGGTCTTGCATTTTGTGAACTGGTATTGGCCCAACCACTCGCGAGTGCAACATCGGTACTGGCAAGGAAGTAGAGATGTTTGTTATCTCTGTCCCATGCCGCAGAAAAAGCATCAGCAAAAGGATCTGTAAGATTGAGAATGGTTTTTGTTTTTACATTCCATGCTTTGATACCACGTAACATATTTGTACCGGTTTTGCAATAGGCAAGCCATTGTGCATCCGGACTCCAGGTAATTCCCATACCACCACGTTCGATATTGATACCACCCACATCAGCAGTGGTGATGGAACCTGTTGACAGTTCAACTACTTGAATGCGCAAATCATCATCTACAAAAGCAATGTATTTACCATCCGGACTCCAGGTAGGTGTCCATGCCATTTTAGATGCACCGATGGCAATGCTGCGTGTTTTACCCATACCATCTTGCGGAGCGATCATCAATGCATAACCTTTACCACCGGCATCACTGAACCATGCAATCTCATTGCCTTTAGGCGACCATATCGGCGCTCTGTCGGCAGTGTTACTACTTTTTGTAAGGTTACGCACATCTCCATTTTCAACAGGTACAGTAAAAATTTCACCGCGCGCTTCCATCACGGCTCTTTTACCTGTTGGACTAAGGTTAGCGCGAGCAATACGGTTGCCCACATTTTCCCAGCGAGGGGCAGCCCATGGAAAATCACCTACAACAGATACACTGAGTTGTTTGCTGTTAGCGCCGTTCAGATCAACTTGGTGCAGCCATCCTTCACGTTCATAGATCAATTTTTTTCCATGACCCGATAACCATTTAACATCAGCACCTTTGAAAGAGGTAATTTGGGTCAATGCTTTTGTAGTAGTATGATAACTCCAGATATTGGCAACACCGCCATTTCTGTCGCTTAGGAAATAAATATGTTCTCCCAGCCACAACGGTTGAATATCAATCGTACGATCATTCGGAAGTAAGGTTTCACTTTGTGTAGCTAGGTCTAAAATAATCAGCGGTGTATTTTGTCCACCACGATAGGCTCTCCATTCCACATCCCAACGATCCATTTTATCTACTACGAGTTTAGTGCCATCCGGACTATATGATCCATCATTACCCCATTGACGTGAGAGTAATTTGCTGGGCCCACCGGTAGCGGGTACAGACCATAAGCGCATGTGAGCAGTAGGTGCTGTTTCTCTTTCACATGAATAAAGAATGTTTTTACCATCGGTACTCCATCCTCGCGCAATAGCGTTGGCAGGATGCCAGGTAACACGAGTAGCTTCACCACCTTTGGCAGATACGACATATACTGCATTGCTACCGCTGCGATCACTGGTGAAAGCGATCCATTGTCCGTCGGGAGAAAAATGTGGTTCACTTTCCACTGCAGGGGTACTCGTTAAACGCAAAACATTTTGTCCGTTCATATCTGCCACCCAAAGGTCAGCGCCATATACGAAGGCAACTTGTGTAGCACTGATATCAGGTTGACGTAGCAGTCTTGTACCCTGGGCCTGAGAGATGAATGAAGCAGAAAGAAAAACAATACTGAGATAAAAGTGCCCTCCATACTTAAGGGAAAGCAACTTTGCAAACAATAATTTCATGCAAGTAGTTTTAGGAAATTGAAAAATGTGGGATAACAAAGTAGTAAAAAAAGAGGAGGAATAAAAGGATGATTGATGAATGTAAAATATTGAATGTTGAAGTAAGACAAATATGATTTTCTACATCCGACATCTGAGATCAGACATCCGCCATCCCTCCCTATCTTTGCACCATGCAAGTCAGCTTTTCCTACGATAAAAAGAAAGTGATCCAGGCATTGCGCTATCATTTTGTGCAGAAGCCTGAAATTAGGGTATTGATGGTACTAGTGAATGTGTTTGCGATTGCAGCGGCAGTACTGTTCTATCTGAAAAAAATCAGACCGGAACCTTTTTTATTAGGTTCTTTTATTTGGATCATGCTGATGGCCTCCTTCTGGTATATCCTTCCCAATAACATTTATAAAAAAGCACAAACTTTCAAGGATGATTTCATCATTGATTTTACGGATGATCATATCCGTTTAGAGAATGAGCGGGGCTATGTAGACTGGGAATGGAAAAAGTTTTCCCGCTATTTTGAAAGTCCGCATTTTTTTCATCTTTACTTCGATAGCAAATCTTTTTTTCTTGTCCCCAAAGAAAACATGGGAGAAGAATTTCGGCATGATCTGAGAGGGATGTTGAGGAGGAAGATAACGGAGAAATAAGAAATATGAAATAAGGAATAAGGAATAAGAAATAAGAAAGTTTATTCTTTAACCCTACTTTCTCATTTCGTGTTTCTCATTTCTGTTTTTTTATTCCTACAGATTTTTCTCCATGATATAGTGTGGAATCGTTACTTCGAAGAATTCGTCGCTACAGATATTGTATCCTAATTTTTCGTAAAAGCCAACGGCTGTTCCACGAGCGTGCATGGTGAGTCTTTTGTAGCCACGGTCTCTGGCAATGTTTTCGGCAAACATCATCAATACCCTGCCGATCCCTTTTCCCTGAAGTCCGGAGAGAACGGCCATCTGACGTAAACGAACGGTTTTATCGCCTTCGTCTTTGAGCATACAGCAGCCCTCCAGCTTTTCTTCATCAAAACAACCGATGAGGATCTCATTTTTTTCCTTTTCCAGTTCCTCCATGGTAAAGCCAAGTCCCAATGGCTTACGCAGGATCTGATAGCGTAATTCTACCATTTGCTGGTATTCTTTTGAGCCGTGATCAATGAGTTTTAGTGCCATAATAATGGGGGAAGGGGATACAAGATAAGAATCATTTTAATATAAAGAATATCTGAAAAGCAATAAAAAGGGGCGAAAATGACAGGTTTTTGGTTGTGGAAACAAATATGCCCGAAAAGATTGCTTATTTGACAAAAAGTATATTTTTGCGGCTGTAACAAAAACTTTTTACAATGTCAGACATCGCAACAAGAGTAAAGAAAATCATAGTTGACAAGTTAGGGGTTGACGAGGCCGAAGTTACCAATGAGGCTTCTTTCACTAACGACCTCGGTGCAGACTCTCTGGATACCGTGGAGTTGATTATGGAATTCGAAAAAGAATTCAATATCTCTATTCCTGACGAGCAGGCAGAAACCATCACTACTGTTGGTCAGGCCGTTGCTTACCTGGAAGAGCACGCTAAGTAAGAGCATATACTTTATTGAAGGAATAATTTCATGCATCCGCCTTTCTGCGGCTTCGGGCCACAAAAGGCGGATGCTCACTTAAACAGGTTTTGAACATGGAATTAAAGCGCGTTGTTGTTACCGGAATAGGAACCCTTACACCCCTTGGAAATGACCTCAATTCTTATTGGACAGGTCTGATCAATGGTGTATCTGGGGCTGATAACATCACTTTGTTCGACGCTTCCAAATTCAAAACTCGTTTTGCCTGTGAGATCAAAGGGTTCGATCCTACCCAATTCATGGATAAGAAAGAAGCCCGTAAAACCGACCGCTTTGCTCAGTTGGCTTTGGCTGCAAGTGAAATGGCGGTGACTGATGCAGGCATCTCTAAAGACAATGTAGATATCGATCGTGTTGGCGTCATTTTCGCCAGCGGTATCGGTGGTTTAACTACTTTCCAAGAAGAAGTGATCAATTTCGCCAAGGGCGATGGAACTCCCCGTTTCAACCCCTTCTTCATTCCTAAAATGATTCTGGACATTGCTGCTGGACTTATCTCCATGAGACATGGATTCCGTGGACCGAATTATGCTGTGGTAAGTGCTTGCGCATCTAGTACCAATGCTATTATCAGTGCTGTAGATACTATTCGCTTAGGTAAAGCGGATATCATTATTTCAGGTGGTGCTGAAGCTGTGATCAGCGAAGCCGGCTTAGGTGGTTTCAATGCCATGAAAGCCATGAGCGAACGTAATGATGATCCTAAAACAGCCAGTCGCCCTTATGATAAAGACCGTGATGGTTTTGTTATGGGTGAAGCTGCAGGCGCATTAATCCTGGAGGATTATGATCATGCGATCAGACGTGGTGCTAAAATTTATTGCGAAATTGCAGGTGGCGGAGCTACTGCGGATGCTTATCATTTAACAGCACCACATCCCGAAGGATTGGGCGCACGCAATGTAATGTTAGCGGCTTTGAAAGATGCAGGTATGCGTCCTGAAGAGATCGACTATATCAATACTCATGGTACTTCTACGCCATTAGGTGATGGTGCCGAAGCCAAAGCCATTACTGAAGTATTTGGTGAACACGCCTATAATCTTAACATCAGTGCTACCAAATCAATGACAGGTCATTGTTTGGGTGCTGCCGGAGTAATTGAGGCCATTGCTTGTATCCAAAGTGTGATCCATGATATCATCCCTCCAACGATCAATCACTTTACCGATGATCCGGAGTTGGATCCAAAATTGAATTTCACGTTCAATCAAGCACAAAAGAAAACCGTTCGCGCAGCATTGAGTAATACCTTTGGTTTTGGTGGCCATAATGCCTGTGTGATTGTCAAAAAATATTCAGCATAAGTTGTGCAGTTTTTTAAAAAACTTTTCTCCTCCTCTTCACCCGATGCCTCTTTTGAGGCTCAGTTAAAGAATGTATTGGGATTAAAGCCTGGTAATCTACTTCTTTATCGTACTGCACTCAGCCATCGTTCTGTAAAAGATACTCCCGAAGAAAACAATGAGCGATTGGAATACCTTGGTGATGCTGTATTAAGCGCAGTAGTGGCTGATTATTTATTCAAACGTTACCCATACAAAGGTGAAGGCTTTCTGACAGAGATGCGTAGTAAAATGGTGAACCGTCAGCAACTCAATGATATTGCATTGAAGATGGGTTTACGCAAACTCACGTTCTACAATAAATTCGATAGTTCACTCAAAGGCAGTCAGATTTTCGGTAATACACTCGAAGCAGTGGTAGGTGCTGTGTATCTTGACAAAGGATATGAAAAAACACAACACTGGGTGCTAAAACAAATTGTGATCCCACACATGTTTGTGGATGATCTGGAATCAGTAGATATCAATCTGAAAAACAAACTCATCGGTTGGGCCAGTAAAAACGGAAAGACATTGTCTTTTGATCTCGCCGATGAAAAAATGGAAGGCTCTCGCCGCCTATTCACCATACACATCATGTTAGATGGTGAATTACTCTCTATCGGAAAAGGCTACAATAAAAAAGATGCTTCGCAAGTGGCTGCACAGGTGGCAGTGGAGAAGTTGGGGTTGCAGTAAGCTGCGAGCTACGAGCGGTGAGCTTTGAGCTGCAGGCTTCAAGCTGCAAGCCACAAGAAAGAGAAATCCTTTATTCACCATTCACAATTCACCATTCACTCCCTCACTTCCTGACACAACTCAATCAACACCCCATTTGTCCCTTTGGGATGGAGGAAACAAACCAATTTATTATCGGCACCTTGTTTGGGAATCGGGTTGAGGAGTTGGAAACCTAAATCGGAAAGTCGTTTCATTTCAGCCTCGATATCGGTCACTTCAAAGGCGATATGGTGCATGCCTTCACCCTTTTTTTCTATGAATTTGGCGATCACGCCTTCGGGGTCAGTACTTTCTAGTAATTCTATTTTGGTCTCGCCCACCTGAAAAAAAGCGGTATTCACCTTTTCGGAAGCTACCACTTCAGTTTTGTAGCAGGGGGCGGACAATAATTGCTCGAACAAGGGGATGGATTGCTCAAAACTCTTCACGGCAAGTCCGATATGCTCCACTTTTAACATAATTATAAATTTTAATACAGGGCTTTCGATTTGTGAAAAAAAGCGATCAGACAGGTTTTTCGCTCCCGCAAGTATAAACCTATTGACGTATTTTTGTGTTAATAAGCAAGCAAATTTCTGAGGATTATGTTGAAACTACCAATTTACCTTGACAACAACGCCACCACACCCATGGATCCGCGTGTGCTGGAAGCGATGATACCTTATTTTACGGATCATTTCGGCAATGCTGCCAGCCGTAACCACTCATTTGGATGGCAGGCTGAAGAAGCCGTTGATTATGCCCGCGAACAAGTGGCAAAATTGATTGGAGCTGATCCTAAAGAGATCATTTTTACTTCCGGAGCTACAGAAGGAGACAACCTGGGTATCAAAGGTGTTTTTGAAATGTATGCCAGCAAGGGCAATCATATCATCACCTGCACTACTGAACACAAAGCGGTACTAGATACCTGTAAACATATTGAGCGTCAGGGTGGAGAAGTAACCTATTTGGAAGTAAATCCGGAAGGTTTGATCGACTTGAAGCAACTGGAAGCTGCGATCAAACCAACTACCATTCTCATTGCCATCATGTATGCCAATAATGAGATCGGGGTGATTCAGCCGGTAAAAGAAATCAGTGCCATTGCTCGTAAGCATGGTGTGCTCTTCTTTACAGATGGTACACAGGCAGTAGGTAAGATCCCTGTTGATGTAAATAAAGATGGTATTGATATCATGGCTTTCACCGGACATAAAATGTACGGTCCGAAAGGAGTAGGTGCATTGTATGTGCGCAGAAAAAACCCTCGTGTGAAAGTTACCGCTCAAATGGACGGTGGCGGACATGAAAGAGGAATGCGTAGTGGTACCCTGAATGTTCCTGGTATCGTTGGTTTTGGTAAAGCTTGCGAACTGGCTCGTTTGGAAATGGCTGATGATGCTGCCAGACTGAGCAAATTGCGTGATAAATTAGAGAACGCTTTAATGCAATTGGAAGAAGCATATGTGAATGGTAGTCGTGAACATCGTCTTCCACACGTATCCAATATCTCTTTCAAATATGTGGAAGGTGAAGGTTTGATGATGGGCTTCAATAAAAATATTGCTTTGTCATCAGGCTCTGCTTGTACTTCTGCATCACTGGAACCCAGTTATGTACTGAAAGCATTAGGCTTGGGTGATGACTTGGCACACAGCTCACTTCGTTTTGGATTGGGTAGATTTACCACTGAAGAACAAATCGACTACACCATCAAAGCAGTAAGTGATACAGTGATTAAATTGCGCGAAATGAGTCCGCTCTGGGAAATGTTCAAAGAAGGAATAGACTTGAACTCGATTGAGTGGGCACATCATTAATTTTAATTTTTAAATTGATTCAACCATGGCATATTCAGAAAAAGTAATCGATCATTACAACAACCCCAAAAATGTGGGTACACTTGATAAAGCAAAAAAGAATGTAGGTACCGGACTGGTAGGTGCACCTGAATGTGGCGACGTGATGCGTTTGCAAATCGAAGTAGATGATGCAACTGGCGTTATCACCGATGCTAAATTCAAAACCTTTGGTTGCGGTTCTGCCATTGCTTCTTCTTCACTTGCAACAGAATGGCTGAAAGGTAAAACTGTTGATCAGGCAGTAACCATTGATAACATGGATCTGGTAGAAGAATTGAATCTTCCTCCGGTGAAAATTCACTGCTCTGTACTGGCTGAAGATGCCATCAAAGCAGCGATCAATGATTATCGTAAGAAGAACGGTTTGGAAGAATTAGTATTTGAAGAAAAAGGCGTTCATTAATTGTTAATCGGTTGGTATTAAACCATCAGCCATGGACTATTAACTATAATCCAAATGGTAGCAACAGAAAACAGTATCTACGTAAGCGATAAAGCAAAGAAGAAAGTACAGCAGCTGATGCAAGAAGCAGGGGTGGAAGGTGATACATCTTACTTTCTTCGTGTAGGTGTGGTAGGTGGAGGTTGTTCAGGATTAAGCTACAAACTTGATTTCGATAACGAGATCAAACCGATGGACCAGGTATTCGAAGACAACGGCGTAAAAGTAGTAACAGATCTGAAAAGCTTTTTATACCTCGTAAACACAGAGCTTGACTTCTCTGACGGATTGAATGGTAAAGGATTTTATTTCAATAATCCCAATGCCAGCAGAAGTTGTGGATGTGGGGAGAGTTTTGCTGTGTAAAACACATGATAAAATTGTAAGAGCCCGAAGGTATCCTTCGGGCTTTTTTTGTTATATCCATTTCAATCATTTTCAATTTTCACCTTCTCCGGTTTAGGCGGCGGTGGTGGCGGTGCAGGTTTACCCGGCTGCTTTACCATTTTAGGAGGGCTAACCTTAGAAGGTGGGGGAGGTGGAGGAGGCGGTACCTTTGATTTCTTTTTACTCCAAACAGTTACAGGTATGGCATCTCTTCCATCCAATACTTTAGGCGGAGCTTCCGGTTTCTTTGGTTTTGGAGGCTCTTGCTGGCTATGGGCTAATATGCCTATTCCCAATAAACCCAGTAGCAATAATGCAATACGTAGTTTCATAATGGTTCTTTTTTATGGGATGCTGCGATCTTTCAATTCCATAAAGAACACATAAAATATACATGATCGGTAGCTGTATGGCTGAGAACAATTAGTTTTGACACCATGTGGATGATCTGTAAAAAAGAATGGCAACAATTTTTTAGCAGCCTTACCGGATATATCGCTCTAGCCGTATTCTTATTGGTGAACGGATTAATGTTATTTGTCTTCCCGGAGACGAGTATCCTTGAATTTGGCTATGCCAGTTTATCTGGTTTTTTTAATCTGGCACCTTGGATGCTGTTACTCATGGTACCTACGATCACTATGCGCAGTTTTGCAGACGAATTTAAATCCGGGAGTTTTGAGTTGCTGAGAACTTTACCACTTACACCCGCACAATTGGTATGGGGTAAATTTTTTGGTGCAATACTTATTGCATTTTGTGCAGTCATACCTACACTGATTTATGCAGTATCTGTTCAACAATTGAGTGTAACCGGAGGTATTGATATGGGGGCTACGGTGGGAAGCTATATCGGGTTATTATTACTCGGTGCTGTATTCACTGCAATTGGTATTTGTACCAGTAGCTTTACATCTAATACTGTTGTTGCATTTATTGCAGGAGCATTTGTATGCTTTTTGCTGTACAATGGATTTGATGCTATTAGTAAACTCTCTGTATTCAGTGGAGGGTTAGATTATTATCTCGAAATGTTAGGTATCAGTTTTCATTATAGAAGTATTAGTAGAGGTGTCATTCGTATCAATGACTTGATCTACTTTATTGGCATCATCTATTTTTTTCTACTCATTACCCAAAGAAACCTGTCGAAAAGATAGTATTCAACTATGTATAAATTATTGCAACATAAATATGGATGGATTGTATTACTGACAGCATTAATTATAGTAGTATATCTCTCTGCAGGTATCACTTTCAGAGCTGATCTTACTGAAGATAAAAGATACAGTCTTACCAATGCTACCAAGCAATTACTTACCAACATTGATACGGTCATAGAAATTGATGTGTTCTTAACAGGCAATCTTCCTGCTGATTATAAAAAATTGTCGGTAGCTACAAAAGAATTACTGGAAGACTTTACTTCACTCTCAGGAAATCTTATTCGTGTAAAATTTGAAAAACCCGGAGAGGAACTTAGCAATGATACTGCAAGAGCGATGTTGTATGATAGTTTGGCTCGTTTAGGGGTAGTGTTTGAACGAACAGAGATTACTAATACAGATGAATCTACTTCACAACTTGTGATACCATCTGCATTGGTAAAATATGGTAACCGAAAACCTATTGCAATTGATCTGAGAAGTAGTAGACGTGTATTCAAACAATACAATGTAGTGAATGATGTAGAACCTTTGGAAGACAAAGAAGCGACCCGTAACGCAGCAGAAGCTTTATTGGAATACAAATTTGCGAATGCCATCGATAAGCTTACACGTGAATACATTCCTACCATCGCATACCTTGTCGGAAATGGAGAACCCATTGATCTAAAGATCAATGATCTTGGTGAAAGCCTCCGTAATGATTATCGCTTAGCTGTGTTTGATCTCAAACAAGGCTACCCTGATCCTTCATTGATCGATGCATTGGTAATTGTAAAACCGACCAGTGTTTTTACTGAAGAAGATAAACTAAAGCTGGATCAATATGTCATGAACGGCGGCAAGATTATCTGGTTCATTGATAAACTGCATGCTGAATTGGATAGTTTGATGAGGAGTCAAGCTGAATACACTGCCTATGATCGTGGATTGGATATCGATGATCTCTTATTCAAATATGGAGTGCGTATCAATGGAGATCTTTTACAAGATTTGAACTGTTCTAAAATACCTATCGTGATCGGACGTAATCCTGATGGATCTCCGAATATGCAAAGAGTTCCATGGCCCTATTATCCATTTCTTTCTTCAAAAACAGATAACCCGGTTTCAAAGAATCTTGATAGGGTACTTCCCATTTTCCCATCCAGTATTGATACGGTCAAAGCACCTGGTATACAAAAAACCATCTTATTGGCTTCAGATACCAATAGCCGTAGTATTTCATCGCCCGCACTGGTAACAATCAATAGCGTGAAAAGTGAAGAAGATCTTTTTTCATTCAACAGGAGTTATGTTCCTGTAGCTGTTTTATTGGAAGGAAAATTTCAGTCGCTTTTTGCCAACAGAGCCAGTGCAAATTTGATGGATTCTGTTCAGCGTACCACCGGTAAACCCTTTCAGAGAGCTGCAGTTAAAGAGGGCAAACAGATCATTGTTTCCGATGCAGATATTGTTACCAACGCCATCAGTAATACTGCTGGTCCGTTGCCAATGGGCGAATTACCTTTTGAAGGGTACCGTTTTGCCAATCGAGAGTTCTTTTTGAATTGTATTGATTACCTAGTCAGTAATAATGGCTTGTTTGAAAGCAGGAATAAGACTATTGTTTTAAGGTTGTTAGATAAAGAAAAGATCGCTTCTCAAAAAACGACCTGGCAATTTCTGAATATTGTTACTCCCTTGTTTGTATTGGCAGTCGCTGGCGGTATCATACAATGGCGGAGGAAAAAGAAATACAGCATTTAGAAAGGCTCTGAAGCCCTTGCGTGTTATCTTTACGACATAATTTACCCGCATGACTACCCACCAAATCGTTTATCTGGTTTTCGGAATTGTATTGGTACTAGCCTTGGTTTTTGACCTTGGGCTACTCAGTAAAAAGAATGCTCAAATCACCATTAAACAGGCACTCAAGCAAACCTTTTTTTGGGTAACGTTGGCATTGGGCTTTTTTGTATTCATGTGGATTGAAGAAGGGCAAAAACTCGCATTGGAATATTTGAGTGCTTACCTTATGGAGTGGAGTTTGAGTATCGATAATATTTTTGTTTTCATTCTTATTTTCAATTCTTTTAAGGTAAAAGAGAAACATTATTCTCGTGTGTTATTGATCGGAATTTTGATGGCTATCATCTTCCGGGTATTGTTCATTACGATTGGTGTGGCATTGGTAGAAAAATTTCATTGGGTGTTGTATATTTTCGGAGTATTCTTGGTGTATACCGGTTACAAAATGTTCACTTCAAATGAAGAGAAAGAATTTGAACCGCACGATACCAAAATTTATCGCTTTCTGAAAACATACTTACCCCTGGCCCCACATGATGGTGATGGGAAATATGTAGTACGTGAAAACGGAAAGCCACTTTATACAACATTGTTTGTAGTAGTTGTATTACTTGCCTCTATAGATCTGGTATTTGCATTGGATTCTATTCCTGCGGTAATGGGTATCTCAAGAGATAAACTGGTGATCTATACCTCCAATATTTTTGCGGTACTTGGTTTGCGTTCTTTATTCTTCTTATTAAGAGGTGCTGTTTCAAAATTTGATTATTTACAACAAGGTATTGCTATTGTTCTTGTCATTATCGGTATCAAAATGTTGGGTGAGCACTATATCAATATGTGGATCGATAAATCAACCCAAGTATTTATATCACTTGGTTTGATTGTTTTATGTATAGCCGGTTCCATCTTTTACTCCATGTTTGCCAGTAAAAAAGGAACACCGAAAGACGTACATGATGGTTCTATCTGATCATTAATTAATTTGTTTGACCTATTCGCTACAACATATCGCCACCATTATCCAGGCTGAAAAAATTCCTGCTAATGATAGGAGTGTACAGTATTTGCTGACCGATAGCCGCAAGCTACTTTTTCCGGATAGTACTTTGTTTTTTGCGATCAGTGGCCCGAGAAGAGATGGACACACATTCATTGCAGAACTTTATGATCGTGGATTGCGATCATTTGTTGTGCATACATCTTTCAATATAGCCAATACTTATTCAGATGCAAATTTTCTCGTTGTAAAAGATGTCTTGAAGGCTTTGCAGCAATTAGCTGCCTTTCATCGGAGTCAGTTTCAAATACCTGTAATTGGTATTACTGGTAGTAATGGCAAGACAATTGTAAAAGAGTGGCTGTATCAATTGTTACAAGCCGATCATCAAATCATCAGAAGCCCACGTAGTTATAACTCACAAATTGGCGTGCCGCTAAGTGTATGGCAACTTCAATCGATACACACATTGGCCATTTTTGAGGCCGGAATTTCAGAACCTGCTGAGATGGATGCACTGCAACAAATGATTCAGCCAACCATTGGTGTTTGGACGAATCTTGGCGCAGCTCATAACGAAGGATTTTCTAGTGAAAGAGAAAAAGCATTAGAAAAAGCAAAATTATTCAAAGACGTTGACCTGTTGATATTTTGTCGCGAGGGTATTGCGCCAAATTGTTATCCTGATACCACCGATAAACAACTATTTAAAACTACCGTTCGCTTTTTTTCATGGAGTAGAACAGGTGTGGCTGATCTTAAAATCATCAACGAAGAAATAGGTGATCGGCAAACCTTGATTACAGCATTGTATCAAGAACAAATGGTACAAATTACAGCACCATTTACAGACCGTATCTCTATTGATAATACAATCACTTGTTGGGCAATCATGCTGTCACAGGGATATCATTCTGATGTAATTAAACAACGAATGATGTTATTGCAAACTGTTGATATGCGCATGCAGCTGAAAAAAGCAGTCAATGGTTGCTATTTATTAAATGATAGTTACAGCAATGACATAGCATCGCTTGAGCTAGCACTTGATTTTTTAATGCAGCAGGCAGGGAATAATAAAACCACAGTAATTCTTTCTGATATGTTACAAAGTGGTATTCCAGATGACCATTTATACCAGATGATCATTGAGAAACTGACGCGAAGAGGTATTCAAAAATTTATCGGCATTGGTCCTGTTATTTCTAGCAATCTGAATTCCTTGCAAGAAGTTGTAAAATCCCATCAGAATAAGCCTTCAATTAGCTGTTATATTTCAACAACTGATTTTTTAGAAAAAGCCAGTCTGAATCAGTTCAGAGATGAATTTATTCTACTAAAAGGTGCTCGAATATTTTCTTTTGAAAGGATTAGTCAGTGGATAGAACAAAAAGTACACCAGACAGTGATGGAAGTAAACCTCACTGCTATGATCCATAATTTGAAAGCCTATCAACGGTTTCTTCAACCCACTACCAAACTCATGGCCATGGTGAAGGCCTTTAGTTATGGAAGTGGTTCTGCCGAGGTTGCACGTGTATTGCAGTTTCATAAAATAGATTATCTCGCAGTAGCATATGCCGACGAAGGCGTTGAGTTGCGAAAAGCAGGGATCAGCTTACCCATCATGGTAATGAATGTAGACGAAGCAGGCTTTGATGCTATGGTAGAATACGATCTGGAACCGGAAATCTATTCATTTAATATCTACCATTCTTTCCATGGTTATTTACAAACCCAAGGTATTCAACAATATCCGATACATATCAAATTCAATACCGGGATGAATCGTTTGGGGTTTGAATGTGCAGAAGCAAGGACTATAGCGGAAATGTTGAAAGCTAAAGGATCTATGATCGTGAAGTCTGTACTCAGTCATTTGGCTGGAAGTGAAAATCCAGCACTTGATACTTTTACCCATCAACAAGTGGATCTATTTGTGAAAGCCTGTGATACACTTAGTCATCAATTGAATTATCCATTTATTCGACATATTGCAAATTCAGCTGGAATATTTCGTCACCCCAATTATCAATTCGATATGGTTCGATTGGGAATCGGATTGTATGGCGTAGACAGTGCGGATACGCATCAGTTAACGCTTCAAACTGTAGCAACTTTAAAATCTACCATAGCACAAATTCGTACAGTAGCTGTTGGTGATACTGTTGGTTATAATAGAAATGGAATAGTACAGCGTGAAAGCCGTATTGCAACCATTCGAATTGGATATGCTGATGGGTATAACAGGGGGTTTGGAAATGGTGTAGGAAAAGTAATGGTGAAAGGGAAGTTGGCGCCTGTAATTGGAAATGTGTGTATGGATATGACCATGATTGATATCACAGATATTCAGGGCGTAAATGAAGGGGATGAAGTGGAGATCTTTGGCAAACAATTACCCATCCAAGATTTAGCCAAAGCCATAAGAACTATCCCCTATGAAATTATGACCTCCGTTAGCCAACGGGTTAAACGCGTTTATGTAGAAGAATAGGGCTTTAACCTTTTCGGGAAAAGCCCAACCCCTATCTTTGTCACCAGATTAAAATTACCATCAGTGAAAGCGAAGCATTTAATTTTTTTAATATTAGCCATCATCGTAGCAGATCAGGCATTGAAGTTTTATATCAAACTCACTTATTATGCAGGAGAGGAGCATAATGTGATCGGTAATTGGTTCAGATTACATTTTGTTGAGAATGAAGGGATGGCTTGGGGGTGGAAATTCGGAGGGGGCATTGGCAAAATCGCTTTGACCCTGTTTCGTTTGGTAGCTGTGATCTGGGGCACTTTTCTATTACGTGATTTTCTAAGGAAGAATTACCATCGTGGATTTATGATCTGTGCAGGATTGATTTATGCCGGAGCACTGGGTAATTTGATTGACAGTTTATTTTATGGATTGATTTTTGAACAAAGCAATCCATTCACACAAAATGTAGCTACACTATTTCCTAATGGAGGTGGGTATGCAGGACTGTTTTATGGGAAAGTGGTAGACATGTTTTATTTCCCGATCATTACCAATGCAAAATATCCTGAATGGATCCCTTTTGTTGGTGGAGATGATTTTGAATTCTTCAGACCGGTATTCAATCTGGCAGACGCTGCCATTTCATCGGGTGTTATTGCGATATTGATCTTTCAGAAAAGATTTTTTAGAACGGTAGAAGAAGAGAAACATGCCACTGTTGAGACAGACTCTGTGGTGAATGATAAAACGCAAATATTCTAATTAAATAAACAAACTACAATGGTCATAAAAAAACCTCCGTTGAAGGAGGTTTTTTTATGACCATTACTTTAACTATATCTTTAAAATATCTGTCTTCTTTTCAAACTTACAGCCTGACTGCTTGAAGATGATGTAGGAATCACTTGATCAATCATACCCACGCCCTTTCCATAATAAGTATTGCCTTCAAGAACGGTTGTAAAACTTGTGCTACCATTCTTTTTGAATTGAATACTTCTTTTCACATTGATCACGTCGGTATAAGTGGTACCCAATACTGCATAGGTGATGCCCTTGCCAACAATCGTGAATACTGCTTTGGCAACACCTCTATCATTACCTATTTTAACAGTACCATACTCTGGTGTTTCCCATGAAGTTCCTTGCGCTACGTTATCTTTTAAAAATGGGTAAGAAATAAAAGTGCCGGGTATAGAATCGAATACAAAGAGGTAGTCAAAATCAACGGTACTATAGGCATAATAGTTACCGGCATTGTCTTTACTAAAATAATAAGCTTCACCTAAAGGATCAGTGCTGTATTGTCTGAACACTTTGTTATCAGCAAAGATGGTTTGGTTCGTTGCTACCACTCTGAATGTATCAAGAGTGCCTAATCTTGGAATGTATTCGTATGTCCAATTTGAATTTAAAGTGGTAGGAAAATAATCATTGCTGGTTCCGCTATTACCACCACCGCCACCTGTAGTACTACTGATGACAGAGAAGGCACAAAAACTGTTATTAAAGGTTAACACAAAATCTGCGCGATTGGGTAAAATAGGTTTTCCATTACCTTTCAATTTTATGGTACTAGGCCCTGTTGTTAACGCAAAACCTGAGTCAATAAACCACATACCATTCACCGTATCGCTATAGATCTTGTATTTACCCTGTAAAGTAAAATTCACTTTGATGATTACATAGTTACTGTCGCCAAGAGGCTGATCAATAACATAATCGCCACGAACGGTAGCATCCTTACAATTACCGGAACTATCTGTTAGAGAACCTTGTGCTGCACCTTTTAGTCCTTCGCCTTCTACACTTAATTCTTTTTGGCAAGACAGAACAAAAAGTACCGTACAAATGGCCAATACCCATCTTATAGTGAACTTGTTCATAATTCCTCTTCTTTGGTATACTATTATAGACTAAAATTAAACCAATAACGCAGCCTGATCCTTTAAATTACTATTTTTTACCAATTGGAGCACATTATTTAACGTAGTAATGGCAATTTGGGACAGTGCTTCGTCGGTGAAAAAGGCCTGATGAGCGGTGATCAGTACATTCGGGAAACTCATCAGCCGTTGAATGTCATCATCCTGAATAATATTTGCCGACAAGTCTCTAAAGAACAGTTTTTCTTCTTGTTCATACACATCGATGCCCAAAGCTCCGATTTGTCCTTTTTTTAGGGCTTTAATTATCGA
Source organism: Brevundimonas vancanneytii (assembly GCA_943368425.1). Lineage (GTDB taxonomy): Bacteria > Bacteroidota > Bacteroidia > Chitinophagales > Chitinophagaceae > Sediminibacterium > Sediminibacterium vancanneytii_A. The sequence goes on along the minus strand of CALRLC020000004.1, from coordinate 33,410 downwards.
TTTTGTATCAATCAGTCCACCTCTTCCCGTATTGATCAACATGGCACCTGGTTTCACAAAAGCAAGGGTCTCATCTTGGATTAAATGTTTTGTTTGCTCATTTAGCGGACAATGAAGAGAAACAATATCTGTATTCAACACTTCCATCAACGGGTGATAAGTGACGCCAATGGATTCCATTTCTTTGTTCGCAATAAGGTCAAAAGCTTTTACCCTGCAGCCAAATCCTAGCATGATCCTACAAAATGCTTGTCCGATATTACCGGTACCAACTACGCCTACAGTCTTGCCATGCAGGTTGAAACCGAGTAAGCCATTCAAAGAAAAATTTTGCTCTCTTACTCGATTGTATGCTTTGTGTGTTTTTCGATTCAAAGTTAGAATCATGGCTACTGCATGTTCAGCAACAGCTTCTGGAGAATAGGCCGGAACACGACATACACGGATACCATGCTCTTGTGCAGCACTTAAATCAACATTGTTAAAACCAGCGCATCTTAATGCAATCACTTTAACGCCTTGTTCAGACAAAATCTGAATAACAGAAGCATTCACTTTATCATTGACGAAAACGCAAACAGCTATTGCATTTTTTGCCATTACAGCGGTATGTTCATCCAAGGCAACATCAAGAAAATTCAATTCAAAACCGACCGTATCGTTGAATTTTTCAAAAAAACTACGATCATAGGGTTGAGATGAAAAGAAAGTGATTTTCATGGCTTAAAGGTACAAAGGAATAGGCTGAAATGGAGGATATAAAAAAGCCACAATACTCTCTTTTAGTATTGTGGCTTCGCACTAGAATAGTGCTTATTAAGGTGCAACTAATCTGAAACCATTTCCATGAATATTCACGATTTCAATATCAGTATCCTCTTTCAGGTATTTACGAAGTTTAGCAATATAAACATCCATACTTCTTCCATTGAAATAAGTATCACTACCCCAGATCTTTTTCAATGCACGTTCACGAGGAAGAAGATCATTCTTGTGTTCAGCCAGCATTTTCAGTAACTCATTTTCTTTGGGAGATAAAGTTTGTGTGCTATCTCCATTCTTCAATTCACGAAGTTTAGGATTGAAATGGTATTTACCCAAGTCAAACTCTATGTTGTCATTACCTTTGTTTTCTTCCTCATTTCTTTTCAGGATCGCCTTGATCTTAAGTAATAATACTTCACTATCAAATGGCTTGGTGATATAATCATCTGCACCCAATTTATATCCCTGAATAATATCTTCTTTCATGGTTTTAGCACTCAGGAAGAACAAAGGAATATCAGGATCCACATCACGGATTTCTTCAGCCAATGTAAAGCCATCCATATTGGGCATCATTACATCTAATAAGCAGATATCATATTTTTCACGCTGAAAAGCGGCAAGACCTAAACGGCCATCTCTTTCCAGTGTAACATCATAATCATTGATTTCTAGATAGTTCTTTAATACCATTCCAAGGTTCGTATCATCTTCGCACAAAAGGATCTTGTACTTTTTCTTGTCTTCCATAATTGTAAAGTTTGTGTGAAATAAAGATAATTCAACAAGTGCATGATTCCTACTGTGTGCAATCTTTTGTTAAAAAGAGGAATTATGTGCAGCTTATTTACTGTTAGACGTACTTATTGCTGTTTTTGGAAACGCTTATCTGTTAAGGTTTTCAAAAAAGCAATAAGATCTGCCTTTTCCTGTTTACTAAGACTCAGAGGCTCAGAAAGGATGCTGTCGATATTAATAGGATTCAAGACAAAAGCTCCCGGGTTATTATAATATTCAACAACTTCTTCCAATGTTTGAAACATGCCATTGTGCATATAGGGAGCAGTTAGCGCAATATTTCTTAATCCCGGTGTTTTGAACTTGCCCAGATCTTCTTTTTTTCTTGTAATGAGATAACGACCTGAATCATTCAATGCATAACCATCAAATAAACCGATATTCTTGAATTGATCATCCGTAAAATCAGGTCCACGGTGACAATCAAAACATTTTGTTTTATCACTGATGAATAATTTCCTTCCTCTTTCTTCTGATTCAGTAAAAGCAATCAGATCATCCATATACGCATCGAATCGACTGCTATCGGTTTCTAGGGTTCTTTCAAAAGCAGCAAATGCTGCACCCAGGTTTCTGCTATTGGGTAATTCTCTGAAGACACGCAAAAAGAGTTTTCTGTATTCACTGCTGGCATTAAGTCGGGCCACAGCTTCTTTGATTGGCAACCCCATTTCATCGGGATGCGAGATAGGCATTAATGCTTGTTGTTCCAAGGAGGCAGCTCTACCATCCCAGAAAAAATAAGGCCGATTTTTCATATTAAGTACTGAAGGGGTGTTTCTAGTAGTAGCACGTCCCTCAATACCTTTGCTAAAAGCTGAAGTATCTGAAAAACCATATTCAGGAAGATGACAGCTGGCGCAACTGATCGTATTGTCTTTGGAAAGTATTTTATCGTTGAAGAGTTTTTTACCCAATGCAGCTTTTGTAGTAATTGCAGGGGGTGACATGAATGAAGCAACAGCAGTGACCAACGCGATCAACAAAACCATACATAAGGCTGTTCTTTTCATGATGCAAAAATAGTTCACAATCAGGTTTTTGATTTCTGAATTATTTTTGCGGTTCAAAAACCGGATAAAATCATTGCGTATGCTTTTAACATCTGACAACAAGTGGAAAAAACTGATCGTGATTGGCGATCGAGTATTGGTTCGTCCATCTAAGCCTGATGAACAAACAGCCAGTGGTTTATACCTGCCTCCCGGTGTTCAGGAAAGAGAAAAGGTGCAACAAGGTTATATCATCAAAACGGGTCCGGGTTATGCTATTCCCATGCCTGTAGATGATGAGCCGTGGAAATCAGAGGACGAACAAGTCAAATATGTTCCTTTACAGGCAAGAGAAGGTGACCTCGCTATTTTCTTGCTAAGTGGCGCAACTGAAGTCATGTATGAAAATGAAAAATACTTCATCGTCCCCCAGAGTGCGATTTTGATGTTGGAGAGGGAGGAGGAATTATAGTCCATAGACCATGGTCCATGGACTATGGTCTATCAAACAACTTCCTATAACTCTCCTCATCCATATACTCCAAAATATCTCCCGGCTGGCAATCTAGTATGCGACAAATTTCTTCGAGGGTGGAGAAACGGATGGCTTTGGCTCTTCCGCTTTTTAGAATACTCATATTAGCGATGGTGATGCCTACGCGCTCACTGAGTTCGGTCAGACTCATCTTTCGTCTGGCAAGCATAATATCTAGGTTTACAACAATAGGCATCAGATGGTAAGGTCTTGTTCAGTTTTTAATTTGTAGGCTTCGGTATAAACGGCGCTAAAGATAAACAGTATCAATCCAACGTAGGTATCAGGTAGAATGGAAACGTCATTTCTTAGTAAATAAAAATCTCCATTCGTTCTGGATAATACTTCAGCTTTCAAAAATGAGCGTTGGATTATTTCACTGATTGTAGAAAAAGCGAATACAACACCTCCATAAAATATATACTTACCTATTTTACGATGATAGGTATTCCCTTTTTCAATTGTTTTAATGATCAATAGAACAAGTATTGCTAATAGGCTCATACAGATGGCTTCTTTTGTTTTCTGTGATAACAAAGTTTTTTTCCATGTTGGAAGATCTTTGATCTCTAGATCACCTTTAAAGAAAAGTGCTGCACCTTCAAACTGTTTGATAGGTTGTTTACTTAAAGTGCTTTCTTCTTTTGGAGCTACTTTAACAAGAAAGCGGTCATCCTGCGATCTTTCCATACCAGTTATCACAACAATGATATTAATCAACGACATTACCAACACGATCCATGCAATTGTTTTATAGAGTTTCATGGTAGATGATTTAGGTATTAAATAGTAAGTTCTTGTTCCTGTTTCAAGCGGAATGCATTTTTATACAATCTACTGACCCAAAGAATTCCGATGCCCAGCCAAAATTGTAAAGGGAACACCAAATAACCGGTTCTTCTGAACATAAATGCATTATTAGAAAGTTTTTTGATCTCAGGGATGGCATAAAAAAATATTCGGGCAATATCTAATAACCAAAAGATCATGAGCGCCCAACCAATGTATCGTATCCAATGACTAATATCTGTTTTGAATAAAACCTGGCTGTGTACATGAGGTAAAAGTTTTAAAACGATGAAGGATAAAACAATCAGTAATAAACAACTTAGTATGTCGAATTCGAGAAACTGCGCAGGTATTAATAATCGTTGTAGCAAACTGGTTTCTTTGATTATAAAATCACCTGTTATCTGTAGTTCAGCATTACTATATGTTTTATAAGTACTGTCATAGAAAGAAGAATCTAGAGTTGGCTGAACAGGAACTTTCATTTCGCTATCATTGCTCAGTGTCATGACTATAAACAAAGAACAAAACAGGATCATCATCCATGCAGTTAATTTGATCCTTGTATACATGGCTTTCTCTTTTAATGGCTGGTATTTCTTTAACATATCAGATGGTTAGGTTTTGATCTTGTTGTAATTGATATCCTTTTCTGAATGCGTAGGCGAGACAAAAAGTGATAAACCCGCTAACAATGTTGATGATATTTGTGGAAAAAAAATCTGCAAAACTTAAATGAAATGCTTGGTCAATGTAAGTGTTGAATTTCAAATTCGCTACATATTTTACAATTATTCCAATCAAAACAATACTCCATAGACTAACTGCGATAATATACAGTCTTCGATAAGTTTTTTTTCTAAATGCCTCTTGATTGGCAATATCTTCAATAACACGAATGATTTGAAGTATCACACCCCATAAAAAGAGTAATAGTATGAGCAATGCAATTGGTATCATTATAATTAAATACCAGGTATACTGACTTTTACTCACTCTGATAAATAACTCTCTTTTTTCCTTATATGGATTATTGATATTTTCAGGAAGATCCATTACATCCACTAGTAATGGTTTTATTTTATAGCGTCCCGAAATGGTATGGTTGATCGTGTCTCGTTTTGTAATGAGGGGATACTTCAAAAAAGTAGTGTCGTTTTTTCTGAAAGTGCTATGATTCATTTTCAAATAATATCCAGTCAGACTTATAAAATAAGTGGTGTCAGGAATGTAGTGGGTAGTATAGTGATGGTACGTACTATCAAAAATGATTATGCCTTTTCTGTCCCTTTTATAGAATCCCATGTAACCGAATCCCCAACCACTAAAGGAAAGATGATTCGAAAATTTCTCTAGATTTTGAATGTATTTGATACTATCTGATATCCGCTGATAGCGATGATGAGGTAGATTGTTATCAATAGACATCAACTGCTTTTCATACGCATCAGGTTCATAATCCATAGAAGTAATAGTCCCATTTTCAATCGATTCAAATGTTGGCTGCCATATATTCGGCCAAATGATAAGGGCAACTGAAAACAATCCCAGGCAAAGGATGATCATTCGAATGCCAATAAATATCCAATTCATAAATCGCATAAACACAATTTGAATGCTAAATAATGAATATTTATTGAAAAACAATAAAATATGATAAAAAAAATTATTGTCTTTGCAAGATCCATTTATTTAAATTGAGTGATAAATAAGGAGTTATGCCAGACAAACAGGCTTTTTTTCAATCAGTTACAACAGGTTACACTTTCAAAGGAGAACATGTAAAAATTGGTGTTGGAATGATCGATGGTGAAGTGGTTGAAGGAGCAACGGTTTCATTACCCTTGAAAACGCTCAATCGTCATGGTCTTATCGCAGGTGCAACAGGTACCGGCAAAACAAAGACCCTTCAAATGATCAGTGAATACCTGAGTGATAACAGTGTGCCTGTTTTACTGATGGATATCAAAGGGGATCTGAGTGGAATTGCTGCCGCAGGAACTGCTAACGACAAACTCATTGAACGTAGTAAAAAAATAGGGATTGATTTTTCTCCCACATCCTTTACCGTAGAACTACTGACATTAAGTAATGAACCCGGTGTTCGCTTACGTGCTACGGTTAGTGAATTCGGTCCGGTATTACTGAGTAAAATTTTAGGATTGAATGATACACAAGGTGGATTGGTAGCCGTGATATTCAAGTATTGCGATGATCATCAAATGCCATTATTGAATCTCAAAGATTTTATCAAAGTATTGCAATACATCGGTAATGAAGGTAAAGCTGAAATAGAGAAAGAATATGGTAAGATATCAACCACTTCCACCGGTACGATCCTTCGTAAAGTGATAGAGCTACAACAACAAGGGGCAGATGTTTTCTTTGGTGAAAAAAGTTTTGAAGTTGAAGACCTGATGCGTATTAGTGAAGATGGCAGAGGCATGATCAATGTTTTGCGTGTGACTGATATGCAAGACAGACCCAAACTGTTTTCCACTTTTATGTTGCAATTACTGGCGGAACTCTATGCCAGTTGTCCCGAAGAAGGAGACATGGATAAACCTAAACTGATTTTATTCATCGATGAAGCGCACTTGGTTTTTAATGAAGCTTCAGAGGCTTTGTTACAACAGATAGAAACCGTGATCAAGTTGATTCGCTCAAAGGGAATTGGTATTTTCTTTTGTACCCAGAACCCACAAGATATACCTGCAGCTATTTTAAGTCAGTTGGGCTTAAAAATTCAACATGCATTGCGGGCTTTTACTGCTGCAGATCGAAAAACAATCAAACAAGCCGCTGAGAATTTTCCTGAAACAGAATTTTATCAAACTGATGAATTGCTGACACAATTAGGTATAGGAGAAGCATTGGTGACTTTATTGAACGAGAAAGGTATTCCTACGCCATTGGTGCACACCATGTTGTGTGCTCCAAGAAGTAGAATGGATGTATTGACGGATGGAGAGATCAATCAGTTGGTAGCATCCAGTAAGCTGGCAACTAAATACAGCAAGGAAGTAGACAGTGAAAGTGCCTATGAAATGTTAACAGCTAAATTGGAAGAAGCAGCAGAGAAATCAAAAGCTATAGAAGAAGAGGAACCTAAGCAAAGCGGTAGACCTAAAAAAGAAGAAAGCTTTTTTGATAACCCCGTTGTTCGTCAAGTAGGGAGAACGGCCGCTAGTGTCATCACAAGAAGTTTATTAGGCGCATTGGGATTGGGAGGAAGATCTCGATCAACAAGAAGAAGATGATTAGCTTTTCAAAATAGATATTTGTCCCTCTTCCGTGATCATCAGTTCTCCTTCGGTTTGGAGAAACTCAAGTACGGTCCAAATTTTTTCTTTGGAAAAGGAAGGTAGTTCTGCTAGAAGCTGATCAACATTTTGAGGGGTGTTAAGGAGTTTACTTTTGATATTTTTTTCAATAATACTAAAGTCACTATTGCTCAATTCTTTTTTCTTTTTATTAAGACAGTGATCACAAATGCCACAAGAAGATAATTGTGTATCACCGAAATAATTGCCGATGAATACGCTTCTGCAAGTATTTGTATCATTTACATAACGGATCATATCCTGTACACGACTTACATAATTCTTTTTTCTTGCGTGATAAGCATCATGATCAATATGTAAGTATTTAGCAGGTGCACGATTTAGTAAGTAGTGAATTTGTGGCGATTCTTTTTTAGGTAAATATTCAATGATGCCATAGGCTGCCAATTCCTTCAAATGTTGATGAATCAACGTCACTTCTGTTCTCATCACCTTTGCTAAGGATGATTCGAAGATTGAAACCCGATTATCAAAAATGCCTTCATAAGTACGCAATAATGTTTTGATTAAATGTTCTAGTCTTGGTTGAGCACTCTCAAATGCATAAAGAGCTTCTTTATCGGTAGTAAACATTACCTGAGAAGGAAGAAAAATACTTTCAGCAAAACTGATATGGCCTTCTTGTTCTAGTACTTTCAGTGTATTGATGACGGTAGTTGTTTCGAGTTTGAAATTTTCAGTGAACTGCCTCAAGTCAAAATCAAAATATGAACCCTCACCAGCACCCACCGGCAATTGAAAAAAATCTGCCAGCGATTGGTAAATGGATTGAATCGTAGTAATGGGCGGGAATCTCTTTTCGGGTAATTCTTGTAACTGTAGCAGGTCATTTGGGTGATACAATAAAACTGCGAAAGCTTTTTTGCCATCACGTCCTGCGCGACCGGCTTCTTGGTAATAATTCTCTAAACAATCCGGAACATTGTAATGAATCACTGAGCGAACAGAAGCTTTGTCGATACCCATTCCAAAAGCATTCGTGCAAACCATCACCCTTGTCTGATCTTGAATCCAGGCTTTTTGTTTTCTTTCTCTTTCTTCTTGTGTTAATCCGGCATGATAATAATCAGCAGAGACGTCTTGTAGTTGAAGTAACTGACAAACTTCTTTTGTTAGTCTTCTGCTATTGGTATAAACGATACTACTACCGGGTACGCCTTGTAATACCTGAATCAACTTATTGATTTTACTTTCCGCTTGAAAGCAACTATATGAAAGTGCAGGACGTTCAAAAGACTGACGAAAAACAGCTGTGTTTTGTAATTGCAGTTTATCAATAATATCCTCTTTCACTTTTTCAGTAGCTGATGCAGTCAAAGCGATGATGCTAACTTTATCCAGTTCTTCTCTCAAAGTAGCGATACGTAGATAAGGAGGTCTGAAATCGTAACCCCACTGCGAAATACAATGGGCTTCGTCTACTGCTATCAGACTGATATCTAAAACCGATAAATATTCCCTGAATAAAGCAGATTCAATTCGTTCAGGAGATACATAAAGAAATTTAAAATCGCCACGAGATGCTTTTTGTAATATTAGTTTCACTTCGCCATAAGTCATGCCACTATTGAGTGAAGCTGCAGCAATGCCTTTTTCTGTTAAGTGAGTTACCTGATCTTGCATCAATGCGATCAATGGACTAATGACCAAACAAAGTCCATCCATCAATAAAGCCGGAACCTGAAAGCAAATGGATTTACCGCCTCCTGTTGGTAATAATGCAAGTGTATCTTTTCCATCTAATACTGATTGAATGATCTCTTCCTGCATCGGCCGAAATTGATCATGTTTCCAGTAGTGTTGAAGGATGGAAAGGGCGTTTTGCATGCGTGTGAAAACTTGTTGTGAATTTGATGGGAAGGTATTTTAAAAATGAAATTATACAGAATAAATGTTTCATTGCATAAAAACCACAGAGTTACACTGAGTTTAATACTAAGTAACGCGGAGTGTATAAGTTTAACTCTGCGAAACTCCTTGTTAAACTCAGTGTAACTCTGTGGTTAAAATACTTATCTACGCTACTTTCTTAAAATTCAAACGAACAGAATTCACTGCTAAAACAACATCGCTTAATCCCATTACCAGCGCGCCAAACGTAGGGTTGAGATAGCCAAGTGCAGCAACAGGAATGGCCACTATGTTGTAAGCAAATGCCCAGAAGAGATTTTCTTTGATGGTGATGTAGGTATGTTTACCCAGTCCCAAGGCCAATGGGAGATTTTTCAATCCATGATTCATCAATACTACTTGTGCACTTTGCATGGCCACTTGTGTAGAATCACTTAATGAAATACCAACCGTTGCTTTGGCCAAAGCAGGTGCGTCATTAATGCCATCACCCACCATGGCAGTGGGTATTTCTTGATTGAATTGGGCAATTTTTTCAAGCTTATGTTCAGGTGTTTGTTCTCCGATGATCAGGTCAATGCCTAATTCTTTTCCAACCTGTTCACACTTTTCTTTTCTATCTCCGCTAAGAAGTATGGTTTTAATACCTCTTTTTTTGAGTGCTGTAATGACTTCTTTTGCCTCTGCTCTTATTTCATCTGCTACATCAATCCATCCTAAAAGTTCATTATTCCGAATGATATAAACATTGTGGGAATGATCATTTGTAAGTGCTGCTGCGGCTTTAAATGAACCTGCTACATACGTATTTCCGTCTTTATCAGTTGCATGCATTCCTAATCCCTTCACTTCTTCAATTTTTGTCCATCGGATATCTTCTTTTGATTTCCATGTTCTGCTGATAGCGCTCGCAATGGGGTGATTCGAATATTTTTCAAGCGAAAAAGTAATTTGCCTGAATTGTTCAGGAGTGATATTATTCGAGATTACCTTTTCATCAACAATCGTAAAATGTCCGGTGGTCAATGTTCCTGTTTTATCAAACACTACTTGTTTGATACTTTTAAAGATCTCCAAGCTTTTTGCATTCTTAAATAAAATACCATTGCGAGCTGCTCGTCCAAGACCAACTGCAATGGCTGCGGGTGTAGCCAATCCCATGGCGCATGGACAGGATATGACCAATACAGCAATACCTCTGAGTAAGCTAGCACCAAAGCCAATATCAGTAGCGAAATAATTGATGAGTACTGTAATAATAGCGATGCTGACAACGGTTGGAACAAAGATGGCACTGATCTTATCGGCCAGTTGTTGAACAGGAGGCTTTTCAGATTGTGCTTCTCTTACCAATCGGAGAATATTCGAGAGCACTGTGTCTTCTCCCACTGCTGTGACATATGCTTTGATGGTACCACTCTCCAATATACTTCCACCGATCAGGTGGTCATTCATTTTTTTGAATATCGGAACACTTTCACCAGATATAATAGCTTCATTGATCTGTGCTTCTCCCCATAAGATCTTGCAATCCATAGGTACTTGCTCTCCACTCTTGATCAATAACAGATCACCTACTTTCAGACTCGTACTTTCTACCGGAAAAATATGTTCCTGATGCTGATCATCATAAGCGATCATATTCGCCATTGATTTTTGTGTAACAGCGAGTTTTTTGAGTGCGGCTTGTGTTGTTTCTACAGATCGATCTTCCATCCAGTTGCCGAGAAAAACTAACGTGATGATAGTGGCTGCGGTTTCATAAAATAAAAACTCCTCAGCTCTGCCAATAAGAGTGCCATAAAAGCTATAACCAAAAGCAGCGACTGCGCCAAGTGCAATCAAAACATTCATATTCGGAATCCCCTTCAACAAACTTCTGATAGCACTTCTTCCAAAAAAATCCATCCCCACAATAAAAACTGGAATCGTTAATCCGAGTTGTACATATGGGTACATTAAAAAATGCACATGTACTCCCGGAATCATATGTAACATCAGAGGGGCGGTGAAGACGAAACAGAACCAGAAACGCTGGAGGTGATTCGAAAACAAGCGTTTTGGTTTTTGGATATTTTCGTTACTGCCATCATTCTTTACGGTATATCCAAGTCCGTTGATACCCTTGGCTATTTCTTTAGGGGAGCTGTTTTCTGGAAGATCAAAGCTTACATCTCCACCGATAAAATTCACTTTCACATTTTGCATGCCTTGTGCTTGGAGATACTTATTCACTGTCAATGCGCAGTTGGTACAGGTCATGCCTTCCACTTTCCAATTCACTTTTTCCATATTCATTATTGTGGTGGTTGAAGATTACAACAACAAATTTACCAAATACCAAAGGCGTACTCTTTCGATTTGAGAAGAATATTATTACATCATAGTTGCAAGAAAGAGAAAAATCAAAAGTGAAAGGTCAAAATGGTCAATCGATAAGGTGTTTCGAACTTTCCTTTCACTTTTCATCTTTCACTTTTCACCCCTGTTCTCTTTACCTTTGCCTCATGGATGCAATTTTTGGATTGGAACAAATAGGGCAGGTGGCTAAAGCAGTATGGGCTTCGGGGAAGAAGCACAAAGTATGGGCATTTCATGCGGAGATGGGTACAGGGAAAACAACATTTATCCATGCACTTTGCGAGTCTTTGGGCGTGAAAGAGGCGATCAGTAGTCCAACATTTGCTATCATCAATCAATACCAAAGCAAAGAGGTGGGTGTTTTGTTGCATATGGATTGGTACCGTTTAAAGGATGAGGAAGAGGCGATCATGGCAGGAGTAGAAGATCATTTGAATAGTGTTGATTATTGCTTCATCGAGTGGCCTGAAAAAGCAGCCGGACTCTTACCGGACGACACTTTTCATATTTACTTGGAAATGTTAGATCCAATGACCAGACGTTTATACACAGATGCAACTGCTGTCTGATTCTGCACGGAATGTCATAACTTTAAAAACTGAACTTTTCAAAACAATAAGATCCTTTTTCCATCCAACTTATAATCACACATGGCTACCAGTAAACCTTCTATCAGCACTTCATTTGCTTATGAAACATTGGAAGAGACCCTTGATATCAAACCTCAGGGTGCAAAGTTGCATATTGGTATTCCCAAAGAGACAGCTTTTCAAGAAAATAGAATTGCACTCACACCGGATGCTGTAGGGGTTTTGGTCTCTAATGGACATCAAGTAGTAGTAGAACATGGAGCGGGAGAAGGGAGTCATTATTCTGATCGTGATTACTCTGAAATGGGTGCTACCATTGTTTATGAACGTGCCGAAATTTTTAAATGTCCTATACTCGTCAAAAGTGCACCCCCTGTTGCAGAGGATATGCCTTTGTTGCAAATGAATCAAACCATTATTTCTCCCATTCATCTTTCGGCATTAAGAAAAGAATACATTGAGAAGATGATGGAAAAGAAGATCACTGCATTGAGTTTTGAAAATTTTAAAGATGCCAGTGGTACTTATCCGATCGTGAGAAGTATGAGTGAGATTGCAGGTAGTGCGGTCATGCTGATTGCTGGACAATACCTTAGCAGCTTTAACAAAGGTAAAGGAGTCTTGTTGGGGGGTATCAGTGGTATTCCACCTACTAAAGTTGTGATCGTTGGAGCTGGTATTGTAGGCGAATTCGCTACACGAAATGCTTTGGCATTAGGTGCTTCTGTGAAAGTTTTTGATAACAATGTGTATCGTCTAAAGCAACTGCAAAATAATCTTGGACAAAGAATATGGACCAGCGTTTTAGAGCCTCGTATTCTTTCCAAACAGTTAAAAACCTGTGAAGTAGCAGTTGGTGCCTTGAGTAATGAATTTGGAAGAGCGCCTGTGGTGGTCACAGAAGAAATGGTTGCCGCCATGCGCCCCGGAAGCATCATTATTGATGTTGCGATCGATCGTGGAGGGTGTTTTGAAACAAGTGAGCTAACCAGCCACCAACATCCCACATTTGTGAAACATGATGTGATTCATTATTGTGTACCCAATATTCCAAGTGGGTTTGCTAGAACAGCAAGTCAGGCCATCAGTAATGTACTGATGCCTTTGATCCTTGAAGTAAGTGATGAAGGTGGACTGGAAGAAATGGTTTGGCATAACTTCAATCTGCGTGAAGGGATCTATATGTTCAAAGGTGCATTGACTGATTTCTATATCAGTCAGAAATTTGATTTGAAATTTACAGATCTCAACTTGTTGATAGCCAGTCGCCGTTAATGCTATTGCTTTTTTGGAAGATGAGCAATGACCTCTATTTCCAGTTTTGCATCAGGCATATATAATCGGCTGATCTGAACCCAAGTAGCAGCAGGGTAGTCTCCCTTATACATTTCTTTTCTGGCCTCATTGTGCGTTTTCATTGCTTCAATGTCGGTGGTATAAAGGTTTTCTTTTACTACATTTTGCAAAGTTGCGCCAAATGCAGCTAAGCTTCTTTCTATAGTCTGATAAATTCTTTTAATTGATGCAGGAGTGATATCACGTGCAACAGTTCCTGATACATAGATCACATTATCTACTTTCACGGCCTGGGCATAACCTGCACTGGTATCTTGATCAGCACCAAAGTGAAATTTCTTTTTTTCAATGGTATTATTCGTTTGAGCACCTGCACTGATTCCCGCTAAAAGTAGGAATGCCATCATTATTGATTTCATACTATTTGTTTTCAGTGAAAATAATAACATGAAGTACTCATGATACATGAAATAGTATGAAATGCCATGATGAATGTTGGATGGTAAATAAGACAATCCAATTTTTTTCTATTGTCGAAAAATTAAATCAACATTCGAGGGACTAGCTGGGGAAACTAATCTTACCCATACTAACAGCGGGAATACCATTTCTGCCAGCACCTAAAGCAACTTGTCCGCCTGCTACAGCTTCATTGGCTAAAATTGCAAAAAGTACTGCTTCTTTAGCATCAGGATTTACTTCCAGTTCTTGTGTGTCTCTAAAAACAATTCCGGGTAATTGTTCACGAATGTGTTGCATGAGTAGAGGATTGTGCATACCACCGCCACTAGTGTAAATAACAAAATCGTTTTTGTTCGTCATACAACGATGGAATGCATCAACGATCATATCTGCGGATAATCTATTTAGTGTTGCCATGATATCGCCATGCGAGAGATCGGAGCAATTGGCTTTTTGCATTGCGGCATTGAGATAATCCAAATTAAATAATTCAGGTCCGATGGTTTTTGGAAAATCATTGGTAAAAAAATCATTGTCTTTTAATGTCTGTAATAAAGCTTCATGTATTTTTCCTTGTTTGGCAACGGCAGCGTTTTCATCAAAATATTTTCCGGGAAAATGTGCTTGGATATATGCATCCATTAAAGTATTTCCTGTACCTACGTCTGTACTAAATACTTCAGCTACATCGAGCCCGGAGGGCAGGTAAGTAAAATTGGCGATACCTCCAATGTTCAACATAATGCGATTTTCTTTCCGACTACTAAAAATCAAATAGTCTCCATATACTGCTAATGGCGCTCCTTCACCACCAGCTGCAACATGTTTTTGTCTGAAATCACTTAGTGTAATGATCCCTGTTTTAACGGCAATATGATCTCCATCGCCTATTTGCAAAGTGGCATTGTCAAACTCATCATCCGGATGTAACAGTTTAGGAGCATGGTAAATGGTTTGTCCATGGCTAGCGATCAAATCAACTGAGGAGGGATCGATGTTCCATTTTTTTAAGCAGTTCAAAATGATCAAAGCATGTTCAGAGCCTACCCAAGCATTTAATAAGCAGACTTTTTCGAGATCAACATTTCGTTTAGAAAAAACCGATTTGATATGTTCTTTAAAACCTCTATGATATACCACTGTCTCAAATGCCAGTAATTGCACGTTTGTTTGGGTCCCTTGTCCGGATATGCGGCATAAAGCCACATCCAGTCCATCCACTGAAGTGCCGCTCATTAAGCCAATAATCACTCTTTCAGGTTTGTTGGCGATGGTATATAATGCTGAAATATTCGGATTCATGCCTTTAAATTAGACTTAAAAACGCATCATTGTGCAATTTCTTGCAAAAAATATTTGGAAATGCGCAGTTTCCCGCATTAATTTTAGGTGACTTATTATTGCTGCTATGCTGAAAACTGAACGACAGGCGTATATCTTGCGCCAAATAGATTTACATAATCGCATACTCTCCTCTGACCTCAGCAGTGAAATCAATGTATCAGAAGATACGATTCGTCGTGATTTGAATGAATTGGCAGAAATGGATAAGATCATCAAAGTACATGGTGGTGCTTTATCTAAATCCTTTCATAGTTCCTTTTTAAAATCTGATGTATATAAGGCAGACAGTAAAAGAATCATTGCAAGTAAAGCTGTTTCATTGATCAGAAATAACATGTTTATTCTCACAACAGGAGGAACAACTGTTATTGAAATGGCGCGTTTATTACCATCTGACTTGAATGCTACTTTTTTTACCGGCAGTATTCCTGCAGCACATGAGTATGCGCAGCATCCGAATATTGAAGTGATTTTTTTGGGAGATAAAATTTCTAAAAGTTCTCAGATAGCTGTGGGTGGAGAAGCGATTTCCAAAATTGCAGGTATCAAAGCAGATCTCTGCATCATGGGAATCAACGCAATTGATGAAACAGGTATTACAGATAACGATTGGGAAGT
Source organism: Brevundimonas vancanneytii (assembly GCA_943368425.1). Taxonomy (GTDB): domain Bacteria; phylum Bacteroidota; class Bacteroidia; order Chitinophagales; family Chitinophagaceae; genus Sediminibacterium; species Sediminibacterium vancanneytii_A. The sequence goes on along the minus strand of CALRLC020000004.1, from coordinate 17,665 downwards.
AATTCAAGTAAAGAAAGCTATGATACAAGCGGCTGAAAAAACAGTGATACTATCTATTTCAGAAAAACTCAATACGCATCAGCGACTAACCATTTGCGGATTGAATGAAATTGATACCATTATTACAGAACTCGATCCATCGAATCCTATTTTTGAACCGTATAAAAAACAAGGCATTACTATTTTGTAATTATCTATAAACGCTGAAATATGAAAATGAAACCGCTCATGAAGCCGGTCTTACTGAAAACAGCTTTCTTGCTGCTGTTGACAAGTTTGATAACGGCTGCGGGTATTGCGCAAGTTCGCGTATCCGGTAAAGTAACTGCTAAAGGCGGGGCTGCTGTTGAAGCTGCTTCCGTATTCATCAGGGAAAACAATGTAGGTGCTGCTACAGACAACACCGGAACATTCAGTTTCTCTGCTTCTTTAAAACCCGGTAGTTATACGCTGGTATTTTCCGGCACGGGCTACAAGACACAACAAGCTTCTTTCACAGTAACAGCAGGTAACAACAGTTACACATTGAATGCTGAATTGGCAGAAGATGTTTCTAAACTAGACGAAGTGATTGTTACCGGTAACTCACAGGGTACCACTCGTCGTCAGTTGGGTAGCTATATCAGTTCAGTGAGTGCTGAAGACCTGAACAAAGGAGCTACTGGAAACGTATTGGCTGCATTACAAGGTAAGACTGCCGGTGCTCAGATCTCTCAAAACTCCGGTGATCCTGCAGGGGGTATCTCAGTACGTTTACGTGGTATCAGTTCTATTTCTTCTTCATCAGAACCTTTATACATTATTGATGGAGTGATCGTGAACAATGCTACTAATCGTGTTACCAATACTTCGAGCAACTATGATGGAGGAAACTTTGTAGGAAGCATCGGTCAGAGTAGATTGGTGGATATCAATCCAAATGATATTGAAAGAATTGAAGTACTGAATGGTGCTGCTGCCGCAGCTATCTATGGTAGCCGTGCCAATGCGGGTGTAGTTCAGATCTTTACCAAGAAAGGTAAAAGCGGTGCACCTTCGGTAAGTTTCTCTACTAGTTTTACAACCAGTGCTCTTCGTAAGAAATTAGATGTGAATCAGGCACCTACAAAGTTTGGCGGTCCTACGGATGGTCCGGGTGCATTGACACAGGATATTCTTACTCCGGCTGTTACTACAACTACTCCAGTAACCCGTTATGATTATCAGGATTATATTTTCCGCAATGCCAATGGTACTGATAACAATATCTCGATCAGTGGTGGTACAGATAAAACGAAGTATTACATTTCCGGTTCTTATTTCTATAACCAAGGTATTGTTAGAAATACTGATTTCCAACGTTATAGCTTCCGCAGTAACATTGATCAGGTATTGAACAAGTGGGCAAGTTTTAATCTGGGATTGAACTATATCAATAGTACAGCAAATGAAAAACCGGATGGTAACTCTTTCTTCTCTCCGATGAACTCTGTAACCATCATTGGTAATTTTCATGATATCTGGACAAGAGATGCTTTGGGAAATATTCGTGCAGTAGGTGAGCGGGGTCGTGCAAATCCGGTATCTGTGATTGAAGATATCAAGCAGCGTCAAACTACCAATCGTGTGATTACGAATCTGGGATTAAAACTGCGTCCGATCACTGGTCTTACAGTAGATTATACCATGGGTATTGATAACTATGCGCAGAATGGTAATACTTATATTCCTCCATTCGCGTACAATGTGAGTACTGCATTCTTTGGTGGTGGTCCGGCATTGGATCCTACACAAAATGGTTATTCAAGTGCAGCGAATAACAACTTCTTCGCGATTAACCATGATGTGAATGCAACCTATTCAAGAAACATCACTAACAATATCAACTCAGTTACTCAGGTTGGTTTCTCTCAACAATATGAAAAGAATAACTTCTCGCTGTTACAAGGAAGAGGATTGGCTCCATTTGTACAAACCGTTAATGGTGCAAGTACCAGATTGGATCCTGTAGATGAAAGAAGTGAGTTATCTATTTCAGGTGCTTATGTTCAGCAAAATTTCAAATACCGTAACCAATTCTTCGTAACGGGTGCAATTCGTGTGGATGGTTCTTCTGTTTTCGGAAAAAATCAACGTAATCAGACTTACTATAAAGCAAGCGGTAGCTATGTGATCTCCGGTGCTGACTTTTGGGCGAATTCTGGCATTTCAAAATGGTGGGATCTGTTCAAAGTTCGTTTAGCATATGGTGAAAGTGGAAACCTTACAGGTATCGGTGCTTACTCAAGATTCAATACGTATAGTTCTTCTTCTTACTTAGGAAGAACAGCACTGAACTCAAGTGGTACTTTGGCAAATGAAAATGTGAAGCCTGAAAGACAACAAGAGACTGAATTAGGTTTTGATCTTGCCTTCCTGAATAACAGAGTAGGTCTGACAGTGAATATTTACAATAAAAAAGTAACAGACCTCCTGATTAACCGTTTTATTGCTCCAACATCTGGTTTCAGCAGTTTGTTGGATAATTTCGGATCATTGGAGAACAAAGGGTTTGAAGTAGTATTGACTGGTAATCCGATCGCTAAGAAAGATTTCACTTGGAACATCACAGGTATATTCAACCGCAACAGAAATAAGGCAGTTCGTATCGGACAAGCTTTAACATTGTTAAGTACCAATGCAGGAGCACCTGTTGCTATCATTGAAGGACAGCCGGTAGGTGTTTTCTACGGAACATTCTTTGCACGTAATGCAGATGGAAGTGAAGTGAAAAATGCAGGTGGTATTCCTCAAACAGAAAGAGGTGTTCAGAATAGCGCATTGGTATTTACGCCAGGAAGAACTGCTGGTTTACCTAGTGGTGCCGTACTTCGCCGAGTGATTGGTGATCCTAATCCTGATTATACGACTAGTCTTGTGAATGAGTTTACTTACAAGAGATTGAGTTTGCGTGTTCAAATAGACGCAGTACAGGGAGTAGATGTATTCAATGCTGATTTCCGTACTCGTCAGGGTGTAGGTAATGGTAAAGTAGCTGAACAGGAGCATCGCGGACAATTACCACGCGGTTATATCAGTGGCATTTATGCAATTGAAGAATGGAGAATCGATGACGGTAGTTATACCAAATTGCGTGAATTATCACTCAGCTATAATTTCGGAAAAGTAAAAGGATTCAGTGACCTGAGTATCAATTTCAGTGGCCGCAACCTAATTAGTTGGGACAACTACAAAGGATATGATCCTGAAGTAAATGCGGGTGGCCAAAGCACCATCTTGCGCGGAATTGATTTTGGTGCAGTGCCAATCCCAAGAACTTTCAGTTTTGGTATTCAGGCTAAATTTTAATCCTCAAAAATTACTTGTATGAAAAAGAGTATTCAAACATCATTATATACAGGTCTGGCAGCACTGCTTCTAACCACAGCAGGTTGTAAAAAAGACTTTAGTAATCCGAATGCCGCAACTTCGGATCAGGTTTTTAGTTCGGCAAAAGGTTTGGCTGGTACAGTGGTTGGTTTACAACGAACCTATGCTTCCAATGTCGCATATGGAATGTCTGATGCAACCGGACTTGTCACCAATGAAACCATTTTGATGAATCCGGGTAACGTTTCTGAATTTCAATTCAGTACCGGTGGTGCAGCAGTTGATGGTACCAATGCATTATTGGGTAATGTGTGGAGTTCTGCTAACAAGATCATTTTTGATGCTAATAATGTGATTAATGCAGCAGCGAAATTAACGGATAAAGGTTATGCTAGTGGGTTGATTGGTTATGCAAGTATCTATAAAGCACTTTCATTAGGTGCGTTGTCTAGTTACTGGGAGAAAGTGCCTGATACAGTTGGTACAGCAACCACTACATTTTCTGACAGAAATGTAGGTTTTGCACGTGCTATTGCTGCTATCGATAAAGCACTTGCAACTATCAATGCCAATGCTATCTCTGCTTCTTTTGCTGCAGACGTTCCGGTAGGTGTAGATATTGTCAACACACTGAACGCACTCAAAGCACGTTATTCATTGTTTGCTGGTAATTATGCAGCTGCTTTACAAGCAGCCAATGCAGTAGACTTAACCAAACGCTCTACGATGAATTTTGAAGCTGCCAACCCAAATCCGATCTTCAATTTCGTAACTTCTACCAATAACGTATACCAGCCTGTTGATTCAACATTGGGTTTGCCTGTTGCAATTGCACCGGATCTTGCTGATAAACGTATTTCATTCTATACAGTGATCAATGCTACCATTAATCCTCGTTTCAGATTGAATGGTTTCTGGAATACACCTACCACAGCAATACCATTGTATTTCCCAGGTGAGATCATGCTGATCAAGGCTGAGTGTTATGCTCGTCAAGCAACACCTGACTTGGTGAATGCAAGGCTCGAGCTTAACAGAGTTGTAACTAAGAGGGCTGTTAATGATGTCTTAGGAATCGGCGCTGATCTTGCTCCAGTGGCTCCAGCTACAACGGCTGATGTATTAACACAAATCTATCGTAACCGTTGTATTGAGTTATACCTTTCTGGTATGAAGCTGGAAGATATGCGTCGCTTCGGTAGACCTATTGCTGAAAGAAAGAGAAACTTCTTCCCGTATCCTTTCCGTGAGCGTGATAGCAATCCGAATACACCTGCTGATCCTGCTTTCTAAGAACAATAAAAAAGAATATCAAAGCCCCGAAATTATCGGGGCTTTTTTGTTGATGATAAGTTGCAATGAGTTATTGATTGTCATTTATTTACCTATCTTACAAATCATATAAAAGCCGATATCACATGATCCGTTCCCTGCCCCTCAGACTGTATTCCGGTTTAGGTATTGCAGTTTTATTGGTACTGCTTGTTGGATTTATTACCATCAACTCTCTTGAAAAGCAAGCAAAAGAAGCCGATCTCGTTCGTCATACGCATCAAGCTATTTCTTATGTGAGAGATATTCGCTTCTCTATTATGCAGATAAGAGGCGGGAGAAGGGCATTTTGGGTAACCAATGACCCCAAAGACATGGATGCATATGAAAAGGGGATCACATTTATTCCCAATCGAATGATCGAACTGCGAGAATTTGTGAAAGACAATGCGACCCAGGTAGCAAATGTCATGAAGCTTGATTCCTTAATTACAGATTTACTGCGTTATTGGAGAACAGATGGTATTATCAGCCATAACATGCCCGCCGATAATTTTAAGAAAATCATTTTACTTGAGGAGGTCAGATTAGCAAAGATCAATCAACAAATTGAGAAGGTAAAAATTCTTGAAGAGGATATCCTTATCAAAAGAGAAGCGGTTGTTCTATCTTATAATGATAGAACAAAATTGATTTTGTATATAGGTATTAGTGTTTTGATGATCGTTGTATTATTACTTATCAACGCTGTTATTCAAACACTAAAAAGTCGTTACAAAGCCGGCTTGCGACTACAAGCCACGCTCGACGAAACGGAGAAAACAAGTAAGATCGCACACGAAAAAAATTGGGTTTTAGAGGGAATGAGTTATATCAATAACCGCTTACAAGTTGTCGATAGCTCAGGTGAATTGGCACATCGTATTATTACTGCTATGGTTCAATACCTTGAAGTACCTGCAGGTGTAATTTATTTTGTTGATGCCAAAACTGAGAAATTGGTAACTGTTGCTTCTGTTGCTTTAAGCTCATCCTCAAAAAAATCATTTGTAATAGGTGAAGGAGTGGTAGGTAATGCAGCTCTATCTAAAACAGTAACCATCATTAAAAATATCCCACCTGATTATTGGCAAGTTGATTCCTCACTTGGACAAGTAAGTGGTAATGGAGAAATAGTTTGTGTGCCTTTATGGATGAATGAAGAGTTAAAAGGATTAATAGAGCTGGGTTGTTTTACACAATTCACCGACTTACAAATCTCCTTACTAAAAAGTGTTTCTGATATACTTTCAGCCGCCATCAATTCCTATCAATCAAGAGATCGAATCAATCAATTACTAGATGAACTGCAAGAACAGAAGGAAGCGCTTCTGGAGCAGCAAGAAGAACTTCGTCAAACAAATGATGAATTAAGTCGACAGGCAGAGGAACTACAAGCTTCTGAAGAAGAACTTAAAACACAAGAAGAAGAGCTGAAGCAAATCAACCTAGAACTAAAAGAAAGAAATGAAGCCATTGAAAACGCAAGACAGGCACTAACATTGAAAGCCAAAGAACTTGAAACAACAAGTCGTTATAAGTCTGAATTCTTGGCAAATATGTCACATGAATTGAGAACACCATTGAACAGTGTATTGATATTGGCCAAGCTACTTGCAGATAATAATACCCAAAACCTAAATACCAAACAGATTGAATATGCCAATATAATTTATAAATCGGGCAACGATCTTTTACAACTGATCAATGATATTCTCGATCTATCAAAAATTGAATCAGGTAAGATTGATCTTGTGATTGAAGATGTGACTGTTGACGCCATTACTTCTGATATCAAACAACTATTCTCGGTGGTAGCTTCAGAGAAAAATATTGACTTTCGGATTGAGCAACATCAAGAGATCGCCAATCAAATTCGTACTGATAAACAAAGACTCTTACAAATCATTAAGAATTTGCTTTCCAACGCATTTAAGTTCACACCGGGTGGTGGTAAGATCATCGTAGATTTTAGGAACGTACCTGGAAGAACCGCTGAAATGGCGATCAGTGTATCTGATACGGGTGTTGGGATACCTCAGGATAAGCAAAAATTGATATTTGAAGCTTTTCAGCAAGCAGATGGTTCCACGAGTAGAAAATATGGCGGTACGGGTTTGGGACTTTCCATTAGCCGGGAATTGATACGCTTGTTAGGCGGTTCTATCGAAGTAAAAAGTGAGGTCAATAAGGGTAGCGAATTCACAATCTACATCCCTTATGAATATATACCTCCGGTTCAACAGGAGCAGGAGTTTATTGATATACAATCTTCGTCTGATAAGGAATCGACAATCATTCTTCCCTTTGAAAATATTCGTGAACAGAATGAAGTACCAGATGACAGACATCAGCTACAGTCTGGAGAGAAATTGATGCTTATCATTGAGGATGACGTAAACTTTGCTACGATTATCCGCGACTATGCACGTCACAAAGGGTATAAAGTAGTGATAGCGCTGGAAGGTGATGAAGGCCTCTATTATGCCCGAAGGTTCAAACCCAATGCCATTATTCTGGATATTCAGCTACCTGTAATGGATGGATGGACCATTTTAAAGCAGATTAGAGCAGATGAGTCCATTAAAAATACACCCGTACACATTATTTCCGCTATTGATGATAATAGATTTAAGCAAGAGGATGTGATGGCTTATTTGAAAAAGCCTATTGATGCTAACTCGCTCGAAAAGGCTTTCCAAATGCTGGGAGAGCATATCCGAAAAAGCCTAAAACAGATATTGATCGTTTCTGCCGTACACTTTGAAGATCAGGACTTATATCAATTGGCAAGTGAGAAAGATTACAGGTTGCATTTTGAGCAAGTAATGGATACTTCTGATGCAGGAAAAAAAATAAATGCGTTAAACTATGATTGTGTCATTATTCACATTGGTGGTTCTGTACAATTACAAGAGGCAAAAGAATTAAGTAGATTGGTAGCGGATCAAAAAACACCTATTATCATTCATTTGGATGAGGACATCAGTCAGGCAGATGAAATGGAGTATAGAAAAATATCCAGTATTATTATTCGCAGTGCTATCAATGCTAACAATCGATTACTCGATGAGTTAGAGTTATTTCTCCATAAGATGCAACAATCAGATAAAAAAGCAGATGTGGGGAATTCTTTCTCAGTGATGAATGATCAGAGTTTAGTGAATAAGACTGTATTAGTAGTTGATGATGATATGCGTAATGTATTTGCTTTAAGTGCGGTTTTAGAATCAAATAAAATGCAAGTCCATACTGCCAGTGATGGAAAAGAAGCTTTAGAACAGTTGAAAAAATTTCCTGAGACAGATATCGTACTCATGGACATTATGATGCCTGAAATGGATGGATATGAAGCAATGCAAAGGATTCGAAAGGATCTAAAAATAATGGATCTTCCAATTATTGCACTAACAGCTAAAGCAATGGCAGGTGACCGAGAAAAATGTATTGCAGCAGGAGCTTCTGATTACATCACTAAGCCTGTCGATATGCAAAAATTATTATCACTCATGCGTGTATGGTTAACCTGATGATATTGAAGCGTATATGAATAATATGATTGGACTTAATCCCAAGCCGGAACTTAGTGCACAAGCTTTTGAACAATTGATTCATTTGCTGCATCATGTATATGGATATGATTTTTCAGGATATTCAAAAGCTTCATTGATTCGTCGTATCTATAAGTTTATGGATATGCACAGTTTGAATGATGGTCAAAAGTTAATACAGCTATTGGCGGGTGATACTTCGGTGTTTCATTCTTTTTTGGAGACGATCACGGTGAATGTTACAGAAATGTTCCGTGATCCGGGTTTTTATAAATCCATTCGCGAAAAAGTATTGCCGGTTTTAGCAACCTATCCACAAATTAATATTTGGCATGCTGGTTGCTCTACAGGTGAAGAAGTATTTTCATTATGCATCTTATTGCATGAAGCGGGTTTGTTGCATAGAACCAGGATCTATGCAACCGATATCAATGCTTCTTATCTTGAGAAAGCCAGAACAGGGGTTTTGCCAATGACTCATATGAGAGAATATACCATTAACTATCATCAATCTGGCTGTACAGGTGATTTTTCGGACTATTATACAGCTTTATATGATCATGTACTTATTCATAAGGAAATGAGAGATAGGGTGGTATTTCTACAGCATAACCTAGTAACAGATCGATCTTTTAATGAGTTTCAGTTGATACTGTGTAGAAACGTAATGATCTATTTTAATAAACAATTACAGAATAAAGTACTAAAACTATTCAATGAAAGTTTATCCTCATTAGGCTTTCTTGGGTTAGGTATGAAAGAGAGTTTATTGTTTTCAGAATACAGATCAAAATATTCGGTTGTAGATAGTGGTGTAAAAATTTTCCGAAAGAAAAACTGATTTGTGATAACACCGAAATATGATATGATTATTATCGGAGGATCGGCAGGAAGTATACCTGTATGTATCTCTTTGCTCAAAGCATTGGCAGCTAATAAATCTATCCCTGTAGTATTAGTGATTCATAGGATGCGAAATGTGATAAGTCAATTGGATAAATTACTAACAAGAGAAGTTGGTACTGTAAAAATTACAGAGCCGGAGGATAAGCAAATGATCAGCAAAGGAAAAGTATACTTAGCGCCACAGAATTATCATTTATTATTTGAAGAAGAACATACTTTCAGTTTAGATTATTCTGATCCAGTTCATTATAGTCGACCTTCTATTGATGTTAGTTTTGAAAGTGCAGGTAGGGCTTATGGAAATAGGGTATTAGCTATTTTATTAAGCGGTGCTAATGCTGATGGGGCAGAAGGGTTGTCTTATTTGTCTGATATTGGAGCACACTGTATCGTGCAGGATCCCAATTCAGCTCAGTATCCCGCTATGCCCGCATCGGCAATAGCATTGGGTAAGAAAACACACGTTATGAATGAGATGGAGATGGGTACATTCTTACAAGAATTATAATTAAATTGCTCTGATAGATGAATATCCCCCCAATACAGCAACACGATTTTACCATACTGCTTGTAGATGACAGGCCGGAGAATTTGTTATCACTAGAAGAGATATTGGTAAAGCCAGGCAGACAATTCCTGAAAGCTAGCTCAGGTAACGAAGCACTGAAACAGGTGTTGAAGCACGACCATATCGGACTCATCATGTTGGATGTACAGATGCCCGAAATGGATGGATTTGAAGTAGCAAGAATCCTGAAATCAAATCCTCGAACAAAAGACATCTCCATCATTTTTGTAACAGCTTTAAGTCGGGAAGAACAATATGTGTTGAAAGGATTTGCTGAAGGGGCAGTAGATTACTTGCAAAAACCACTTGATATCAATGTGGTTCGAGCAAAAGTGAACGTATTTGAACAACTCTATTTTAATCAGTTTCGCCTAAAAACAGCACTGACCGAACTTGACAGGATCAATAAACAACTAGAGAAATTTGTATATATCGTCTCTCATGATCTGAAATCTCCATTATCCTCTATCATTATGATGTTGGAATTGATAAAGAATGATCCTTATATCCGTAACCATAAGGAAATCGGTGAAAATGTGGGTATGGTATATCAGGCATCAGGACGATTATCAGAAATGATCATGGCACTATTAGAATACTCAACTACAAGTTTGTCTCAACAAACTGTGGAGGATGTAAATACTCATTTAATGGTAGAAGAGCTTTCGGCTCTTCTATTCCCGCCTAAGCATATTCAGATCGTTTTGCTTCAAACCTTACCCCAACTGAGAACAAGACGAGTTAAGTTGGAGCAGGTTTTTCAGAATTTATTGAGCAATGCGATTAAGTACAATGATAAACCTAAAGGAGTAATTGAAATAGGTTATCACGACAAAGAAAATCATTATGAGTTTTTTGTAAAGGATAATGGACCGGGAATTGCAGAAGAAGATCGCTCACGTATATTCCGTTTGTTTGAAATTACAGACAATGAATCTACACGCGATAGTAGTACAGGTATAGGATTGAATCTCTTAAAAATTATAGTTGAGGAGCAGGGAGGAAAGATTTGGGTAGAATCCAAAAAAGGAGAAGGCAGCACATTCTTTTTTCAGTGGATGAAATAAATGAGTTCATTTGTGATCGGGAACATAGATTTTCTCGTTACAAAATTTATACTCGTTTACATCGTTACTGCTAACAATAATGGTTCTCCCTGCTGTGTATTGATTGATCAGGTGATGATATAAAGAATAACCATGTTCATCCAAATTCGTACAGGGTTCGTCTAATAACAAAAGCTGGCAATTACTAAAAATTGCTTGAGCCAGTTTTATTCTTTGCTTCATACCACTGCTGTAATAGCGAATTTGTTTGTGAGCAGCTTTTTCTAATTCAATGATGTGAAGGATTTCCGGAATTGAAATATTATTCAAGAAAGGCTTGAATGAATTATGAAATACTAAAAATTCAGTAGCAGTCATCTCTTCAATCAGCTCAAGATAGGGAGCCGCAATAGAAAGATGTTTGAATACATGATCGGTTTCTATGGGTTGATCATGTATGCTCCAAGTAATATTACCCTGACTGAGATTCATGCTCCCGGCCAATACTTGTAATAATGTACTTTTCCCGCTTCCATTGGGTCCGGTCAATGCATACCTTTTCCCTGTATCAAAACGGTAGTTGAGAGATTGAAATATCCATTCCCGGTTGAATTTTTTTCCAGCATCCGAGAGTTGAATCAGCATGTATTCTTGTCTGTTAAATTAAATGAAAGCAAATAAGTAGTACGATTAGTCCTCGTCACCACCACCTTTTACAAAACGTTTGATAATGCCGCGACCACTCTCGCGAATAAAAGTAACGATCTCATCTCTTTCATCACTTGCGGTAAGTTCTTCTTCAATGAACTCTAATGCTTGTGATGTATTCATTCCCTTATTGAAAATGATTCTGTAGATATCAAGGATATGATTGATCTTTTCAAGTTCAAATCCTCTTCTTTTTAATCCAACACTATTAACACCGCCGTAACTCAAAGGATTTCTTACTGCTTTGATATAGGGAGGAACATCCTTGCTCACCAAACTACCTCCTGCAATGTAGGCATGTTGCCCGATGGTTACAAACTGGTGAACTGCACTTACACCTGCAATCCATGCCCAGTCGCCCATTACAACGTGACCTGCTAATTGTACGCTATTACTAAGGATACAGTTATTGCCGATCAAACAATCATGTGCAATGTGGCTATATGCCATGATGAGGCAGTTATCACCCACTTTTGTTTTCCATCTGTCTGTGGTACCGCGATTGATTGTTACAAACTCACGGATAGTGGTATTGTCACCGATCTCTACAGTAGTTCTTTCTCCGGCAAACTTCAGATCCTGAGGAATAGCCCCCAACACTGCACCGGGAAATACGCGGCAATTTTTTCCGATGCGAGTCCCATCCATGATGGTTACATTACTACCAATCCAGGTACCTTCTCCGATCTGTACATCACCATGAATTACTGTGAATGGATCGATTTTAACATTGGGTGCAAGTCTTGCATTTGGATCAATATAAGTATAAGGGTGCGTCATTGTTTGCGGATTCGGTTGTAGATAATAATAGGGTATGAGTGGTTAAGATCGTTTGACAATTTGTGCAACAAGGTCGGCTTCTGTAGCTACTTTTCCACCTACATAAACAGTACCTCTCATCTCACAAATGCCCCTACGAATAGGGCCGGTGAATTCCATTTTTAAAATCATGGTATCACCAGGACGAACCATTTGTTTGAATTTACAGTTATCGATTTTTAAAAAGTAGGTGTCGTATTGTCCTTCAGGCATAGAGTTGATACAAAGAATGCCACCTGTCTGGGCCAATGCCTCAATTTGTAAAACACCCGGCATCACCGGATTGCCCGGGAAATGACCTGGAAAGAACCATTCATTGAACGTAACATTTTTAATACCTACAATATGAGTATCCGTCAATTCAATGATCTTGTCTACCAATAAGAAAGGATGACGATGTGGTAAAGTCTTCTCAATTTTTTCCAACGGAAAAATCGGAGGCATGGTTGGATCATACACAGGTACATCTTTTACATGCTTATTCTTTTTGATATACTGTTTGATCTTTTTTGCAAATTCAACATTGCTACTATGTCCGGGACGATTAGCAATGATCCTAGCTTTGATAGGGTATCCGATCAAAGCTAAATCTCCCACTACATCTAATAGTTTATGTCTAGCAGGTTCATTCGGAAAGCGTAATTCAAGATTGTTTAGATAACCTTCACTTTTGACTTCAATTTTATCGCGCTTAAAGACTTTGGCAAGTCTTTCCATTTCTTCATCTGTTACGGGTTTGTCAACTACAACAATTGCATTATTGATATCACCACCTTTGATAAGGTCATTGTCTAACAGCATTTCTAGTTCATGCAAAAAGCAGAAAGTACGACAAGGTGCGATTTCTGATCTGAAATCTTTGATGGTTTTTAAACCAGCATGCTGTGTTCCTAATACCGGACTATTGAAGTCGATCAAAGTGGTGATCTGATAATCGAGAGAAGGTAAAGCCACCATTTCAACTCTCTTTTCTTCATCATAGTGATAAATATTTTCATCCAAACTATACCAAGCTTTAGCAGCTTCTTGTTCAACGACACCTGTGGATGCAATCAACTCAATGAAAGGCGCTGAGCTTCCGTCCATGATCGGGATCTCAGGACCATTGAGTTCAATCAGCGCATTATCAACTCCCATACCAACCAATGCCGCCAAAACATGCTCTACTGTACTTACTTTGGCATCGCCTACTTGTAAAGTGGTGCCTCTACTTGTATCTGTTACAAGGTCGCAATCTGCTTTGATGATGGGCTGATTCGGAAGATCAACACGTTGAAACTGAATACCGAAACCGGGATTGGCGGGTTTTAACGTCATGTCTACCATGACACCGGTATGTAAACCAGTACCACTTATACTTACGGCACTGTTCAGGGTATGTTGTTTGTCTGGGTTGAAAAGATTGTCCATGCGATGCTTTTTTCCTATCAGATCTTTTGATCTATTACAATAAGGGTATGGCTAATAAAGCTGTTCCCAATTAAAATATAAGCAAAAATAAGATTTCAGGATGGTTTAATAGGCGATTATGAAGCATTTACCCTTTCAGAAAGCAATTGTGAGATCAATTTTTCAAGTTCTTTAACCCTTTTTTCCAGGTCAGGTAGATTGCGAAGCTGCGCTTGTGCCCTTAGAAAGCGGGTAAAATCATCAGCCGGAGTTCCTGTTAAAGTACGATTCGCTTCCTTGATACTTTTTGTGATACCACTTTGTCCATTGATCTTACTGCCATCGGCAATTGTGATATGCCCAGCAATACCCGTTTGTCCACCAATCATTACCGACTTACCGATCTTGGTACTACCGCTGACGCCCGTTTGGGCAGCGATTACAGTATTGCAACCTACTTCTACATTATGAGCGATCTGTACAAGATTATCGATCTTGGCTCCTGCTCTGATAATGGTAGAACCCATTGTAGCACGATCAATGGTAGTATTAGCACCTATCTCAACTTCATCTTCAATCACTACATTACCGATCTGAGGCACTTTTTGGAAGGTACCATTGCCTTGTGGTGCAAAGCCAAAACCATCACTTCCAATAACCGCACCTGCATGAATGATGACATTGTTACCAATAACACAGCCATGATAGATCTTAACACCAGCATGTATGATGGTATTATTCCCCACTTTCACATCTTTACCTAATACTACTCCGGGAAATATTTTAGCGTTGGAAGCGATTTCAACACCTTCGTCGAGGTAGGCAAATGCACCTACAAATACATTTTCACCCAATTTTGCTGAATCGTGTATATAACTGGGTTGCTGTATACCATGCAATTGCATGGTCATCATTTGCTGATACTTTGTAAGCAAAGTGGCAAAGGCGGTATAGGCATCGGGAACACGTATCAAAGTATTTGATAACGGCTGCTTCAATACCAAATGTTGGTTGATAATAACAATGGATGCTTTGGTACTATATAAATAATCTTCGTATTTCGGATTCGCTAAAAAAGAAATCTGTCCTTCAACCGCTTCTTCAATTTTACCAAAAGAAGAAACAGTTGCCTGAGCATCACCTTCCAGTTGTCCATTGATCAACATGGCGATCTGCGCGGCGGTAAATTGCATAAGGTGGAGTTTAGGTTTAGACCATGGACTATGGTCATGTCAATAAACAAATGTAATTTTTTTTGACCGGTGCTGAAAGGTTTTGATGGATCAGGGCATTATCAACTTGTGATATATCCTTTACCGTTTCATCCTTGAACAAAATATTGATCCTCTCATCTACGGTCTGATACAACGTATTGGTTGCTTCTCCCGTAAAACACAGGTAATGTATAGATGCAAGTCCAATGCCAAACTTTTCGGAAGCTTCCTTTTCTTTTGCTTTTACAAAATTAATATCAAAAGCTTCAGCCTGAATTCTAGACTTGTACAATTGTCTGTTTAAAAAACGTGTACAGAGTAAGGATAGAATAGTATCGGGGTGCTTAGACCATCTTTTCAAAGCATGCATGATATCATGATCATCCAATGAACAAAACAGATCCAGCGTTTCATCATTCATATGACCATCAAATCCGCCAAGAAAAAAGTCGATGGCAGATTGGGTTTGTAAAGCGCTATCAGCAGGTTGGTAAATTTCACGAACACGTTCCAGTATTTTTACCAGCATTTTCTCAGCACCAAGAACTGTTTTATGTAGGTATACTTGCCAGTACATTTGTCTTCTGGCTACTAAGAATTTCTCAACACTGTAAATTCCCTTTTCTTCAACCATCAATTGGCCGTCATGTACCATCAACATTTTTAGGATTCGGTCATAACCAATCACTCCTTCACTCACCCCACAAAAAAAACTGTCGCGACTCAAATAATCCATTCTGTCAACATCCAACTGCCCACTGATCAACTGATGCAGAAAAGGTTTATGGTATTGATCTGTAAAAATGGCGATGGCTAATGATAACTGTCCGTTCAGATCTCGATTCATTTTTTCCATGATCTGTAGCGACAATTGTTCATGATGCACACCCTTTACCACTACGTGCTCTAATGCATGTGAGAAGGGGCCATGTCCGATATCGTGCAAAAGAATAGCGGCTTTGACGGCGATCTCCTCTTCATGCGTAATATCTACTCCTTTGCTTCTCAGTTCATTTACGGCATTGCCCATTAAATGATAAGCACCTAGTGAATGATGTAAACGTGTATGTACCGCACCCGGATATACCAACTGAGCCATCGCCATTTGTTTGATACGACGTAAACGCTGGTAATAGGGGTGAGCGATGATATCAAAAATCAATGGGTGATTGATGGTGATGAAACCATAGACCGGGTCATTGATGATTTTTCTTTTCAGATCGGGCATACCTGTTGGTAATTTGTTAAATCGGTCGTAAAGACAGTCGGCAAAAATACAAAGAGATGTGTGATAAGATGGAATGAAATAGATTTACGGCTGTTAAGCCTTATAAACGCATAAATAACCCGGCCTATTCTCTACTATTACACAAACCGTATTTATTTCTTTATTTTAACCGGTAAATGACACCATTATGGTGCATTTTGTGTAATCAGTCAACATTGAATATGCCTTTAGCCAACATTTTATGGGTCGATGATGAGATTGAAAGTCTCCAATCACAAAAACTATTTCTGGAACAGAAAGGGTATGCGGTAACTACACTTACCAATGGATTTGATGCAATTGAGTTTGTGAAAAATGAACCTGTTGATGTGGTGCTGATGGATGAAACCATGCCTGGTATCACCGGATTGGAAACTTTGGTACGCATCAAAGAAGTGAATAGCAGTATTCCGGTTGTACTGATCACCAAAAATGAAACGGAGAATTTGATGAATGAAGCGATCGGTCGCCAGATCAGTGATTATTTGATCAAACCGGTGAACCCCAATCAGGTGTTGTTGAGTTTGAAGAAGATCATTGACAACAAGAGATTGGTGGCTGAAACTACTACTACTGCTTATCAACAGCAATTTCGCGAATTATTCATGGCATTGAATGATAACCCGGATTATAATCAATGGATGGAGATCTATAAGAAGTTGGTGTACTGGGAGCTGGAAATGGAAAAGAGCGATAGTCCGGAAATGAGGGAAGTGTTTCATACGCAAAAGCAGGAGGCGAATACAGAGTTCTTTAAGTTCATCAGTAAACACTATGCTTCATGGGTGTCGCCTTCTTCAGCAGCATCTCCCATCATGAGTCATCAATTGTTCAAGTTCAAAGTGTTACCGCATGTAGAAAAAGGCACTCCTCTTTTTTTCATACTCATTGATAACCTCCGATTCGATCAATGGAAAGCCATACAGCCCATATTCGCAGAGAGTTTCAGAATATTGGAAGAAGAAACCTTTTATTCAATTCTGCCCACAGCAACCCAGTATTGTCGCAATGCCATTTTCGCCGGACTAATGCCTGTTGATATTGAAAAACAGTTTCCACAGTTATGGAAAAATGATGAAGAGGAGGGAGGAAAGAACAATGAAGAAGAAACATTCTTTAGAGCACAATTGAAGCGATTGAAAAAAGATGATCTTAAAATCAGTTATCATAAAATACTGAATCATAATGATGGGCAACAGCTTGTGAATAATATTCATAATCTTTTGCAGAACGATTTAAATGTGATCGTTTACAATTTTGTGGATATGCTTAGTCATGCAAGAACAGAAATGGAAGTATTAAAAGAATTGGCGAGCGATGAAACGAGTTATAGAAGTTTGACAAAAAGTTGGTTTGAGCATAGTCCTTTGCATCAGGCATTGAAAAAAATTGCAGATAAGCAAATCAAAATTGTGTTGGCAACCGATCATGGAAGTGTAAGGGTAAAAACACCTCATAAAGTGATCGGCGATAAACAAACCACAACCAATCTTCGATACAAACACGGACGAAATCTGAATTTTGAGCCAAGAGATGTG
>CALRLC020000003.1:0-299494 GCA_943368425.1 Brevundimonas vancanneytii | reverse complement strand
ATCGTTCCGCTCACACTTAAGTTATCAAACTTACCGGTCGTTCCACTCACTGTTCCTGCTTGAACCGTACCACTCGCTGTTAAGTTTGTTAATCCCGTGATATTCGTAAGCGTTGCATTCGTTGCACTCAAGGTTCCTGCTTGTATTGTTCCTGTCGCTGTCAGGTTATTCAATCCACTCAGGTTCGTGATACTTGCATTCGTAATGTTTGCATTTGTCGCTGTGATCGTTGCAATGTTCGCAAGATTCGTGATCGAGTTCTGAGCCGTTGTATTCAATGTGCCACTGAATGTGCCACCGGTAATCGTTCCAGTAACTTTAATGTTTGCAAATTCCGTGGGATTTGAAATGCTTGCTCTGATCGCAGCCAGTGAATCTAAAAATCTTCTTTCGCGCACATATCCATTCAACATTGCGGCAGTATCAGCTACAAAAAGAATATCGGAAGATGCTATCTTTCTTAGTGTTCCGTTAAGCGTAGTTACTAAGGAATCTGTCCTTTGTCCATTTACAGTTGGTGCAGCTAGAGTTCCTATTGCTTTAGGTTCCCAAACACTGGTAGTAGAATTCCAAACATAAACTTGCCCATTAGTAGGTACCGTACCTGAAAGTTGACGACCCATCAATCGGTTGGCATTCCATATTGCCATGGTGTTCTTCGCCGAAATCACCCAATCATTACCACTAGAATTTGTAACTGTAATCGTTACATCATCCCCATTCATATTGACTGCACCAACTTGTCCATTCAATGAAGCGACCCCGTTACCCACACTTCCAAAGGTTCTCCAAAAACCTGCTTGACGTACATAGAATTTATCATCAGCTAAACTATATACTAACATACCATTCACTGCGTTTGCATCAGGTATGGCTAGTGTATCAGAAACTCTTGGCAACAAGAGCGCCTTATCAAGTCCGTCTATTTGTAATGCAATATTATTATTCAAGATCCTAGCAGTACCTATAGCGATGCCTTGCGCATTCACAATTCTAAAATTGTTCATGCGCAAAGTATCTGTGGCTCTATGATCACCTAAATTATCCCCAAAACGCTGGGCTTTAGCTGAAGATAAGAGTGTGAACACAAGCAATAAACATATCGCTATGTATTTAACAGATCTTACAATTTTCTCGTATGCATTAACTCTAAATATCACTTACTAGTTCTGATTTATTTAATTATGACCACTTTATATTGACTTCCCAATACATCAACCGGCAAAGCAGTAAAGTTGGCAAACCTTACCGACACTACCCCATCCGTACTACACCATGCTGCATACACTGCCCAATCCCTATAATCATTTTGTGGTGAAACAAAAACAGGATCACCAGGTTTCACACCAGGGACTGGTATCGTAACAATTGTTGTTGTGTTTGCAGGTATCCTTGCATTTTGTCCAGTAGTAATACTAAGTGATAAATTGATATTCGTTACCTGCGTTACACTGACTTGTGCTGCCTGCGGTGTTGTCCAGTTAACATTACCCAAGCTATCTGTCGTTAAAAAAGTATTAGGAGGCCCAGCAGGAATATTCGTGGTAACATTTTGCACACTTGCATTACCCGCATAGATCGCATAAACTGCACTTAATATCTGTTGTGTACCTAGGTCTACATAATTATTTGCCGGTATCCACCAAGGCGCAGGAATAGAAGGTGCTACTGCGATCCTCTGATTCATAAAATAAGGCCCATTACCCCAATCAATAGCCGATAATGAGTCTTTCAATGGCGGGTTGGTATTTTTTACACCTCTACCAACTACCACTTCGTATACTCCGTCATTGTTTGATTGTACACGATGAGATTCCTGATAAACAAGTGTTCCACCAATTGGCCTTCCTTGATAAATGGATATTTGGTAGTGTATGGTACGATTACGTGCAGGATTACCCTGGTTATCTTTCGCAACCCCTTGAAGATAAAATGCACCAGGAGGCTGCGCAGACAAACTCTCTGTTAGTAACAACAGGAAAATACTCAGCTTTAAGATGGTACTTTTCATACACGTTTTTTTAAATACGGTTACCAATAAGTTTTAGACTTAAAGGTTTTCCATAGGATACGGCTTTCAATAGTTGTTCAGAGGACATGACATTTAAAAATTGGTTTTTCATAGGATATGTCAGTATCTTCTATATTTATTGGTACTTAGTAAGTTACGAATATTTCTACTTACAAAAATACCACATAATCAGCCCTTAATCGAATAACTACAATTTAATTAACCTTAAACTATAGCGTTTATTCATCAATTCCACCATTACCGTATAATTTCCGGCTGCCCATGCATTCCCATTGATCATATAGCCTTTTTTCACTTCCTTCATTGGAACCATTTGACCAAATAGGATCTTACCATCCATTGCAATAACTTTTACCAAACAAGAAAGCTTCTCATCAAAATCTCCTGTAGCTTTCAACATGGTAGAACCACGAGTTGGATTTGGATACACATTTAACGATAAAGAAAATGTTGTAGTATCTGCAACAGGTGGCTTTTCTGAGCAAGCTGAACCAAATAAACCCGTTCCGTTATTAGCAATATTCAAAGCCGAAGCACTACCGCCCACTACCAGGCATTTTCCTGACCCCGACACCGATACTGTTGGGGTAGTCACAATTCCTCCGTTCCCGCCTACAAAGCTGGTTCCCATCACAGAAACCTGAGCCTTGACTGCAACGCAGCTAAGCATTAGAAACAGAATAAAATATGTGAATCTTTTAATTGGCATAATAAACTTCTCTCACGATCTGCGCTGGCATTCCCGGAGGGTTGGTGATTAAAATATCTAAGGTCTTAGCAGTTAATTCCCTTACCACATATTCGCGAGTAGAAGCCCCTAACGGACCATTGTTAATGACTTCTTTTAGCTGAATTACACTCAGCAAATAAGCTTCACCTCTATTTCCATCATCATCTAGAAATGTTGCGGTGAAAGGTTTTTGCGTTCTTGTGTAGGTTTTGTAATAACGCTTTTGTGCATCTGTCAGTGGTTGTAAGGCGCCATTCACATAAATCTCTTTTAAAAACCATTTTTTATTCCCTAACTCGCTTGTTAGATTGTCAAAAAGAATCTCTTGTTCTGATTTTGGAATAACGGTTTCCTTACCACATCCTGTAAAAAACAAAGCACCTGACACCAATAGGGTGGTCAAAATAAATGCCTTCATTTTTTGAAATGGTTTCATCTTTTGTTGATTTCCTTGGGATTAGTTTGGGTTGCATTCAAATTGGTTTGTCCAATTGAATGGGCCTTGCAGAGGATAACGTCTTGTTTGTCTTCTGTGCGGTTGGTTATTGGAATAACCTAGTATACCGTACAGATCAAAAAGCCGTGGATGGATTGGATGGGTTGGGTTTCAAAGGATTGGATCAAAACAGACATGATACTAGCCGTTTATTGGCGGCGTCTTATCAACGCTGTCTTCATGAGAATAGGATTTTTTGAGTGCGAAGAATTGACTTTCAATTTCTCGCATGCATACAATCACAGCTTTTCAAGGACTGGATTGGAGTAGGTTCAAATGAGGGGTTACTCATTCGGTGTCAAGGCGCGGATTAAAAGCTTTGGTGCTTTGTAGGATTGGATATTGTATTGCAAATATATTACGAGAAACGTGTAGTAAAAGCACTACTAACAGGTTTTAATGGAATTATAATCCATAAAAAAAGCTCCCGTAGGGAGCTTTATATAAAGAAATGTATAATTTATACTTTAAAGTGAGAGAAGGCTTTATTTGCTTCAGCCATTCTGTGGGTATCTTCTTTTTTCTTGAAAGCAGCACCCTCACCTTTACTTGCAGCTACTATCTCATTGGCCAGCTTGTCAGCCATGGTACGACCATTACGCTCGCGGCTGTAACGAATCAACCATTTCATGCTCAATGAAATCTTACGATCGGCACGTACTTCAGATGGAATCTGGAAAGTTGCACCACCGATACGACGACTTCTAACTTCTACAGAAGGAGTTACGTTGGCAATTGCTTTTTTCCAGGTTTCATAACCATCTTCACCGGTCATTTTAGTAACCTTATCAACCGCATCATAAAAAATATTGATAGCAGTACTTTTCTTACCATCCCACATAAGGTTATTGATGAAACGGGTTACCAGTTTGTCATTGAAACGACCGTCTGGTGCAAGTGGTAATTTTTTGGCTTGTGCTTTACGCATGACGTATAGTAATTAGCTGATTAACAGATTATTAGGTTATTTTTTTGCCTTTTCTTTCTTAGTTCCGTATTTAGAACGGCTCTTTTTACGATCCTTAACACCCGCAGTATCTAAGCTACCACGAACAATATGATAACGTACACCCGGCAAATCCTTCACACGACCACCACGGATCAATACGATCGAGTGCTCTTGAAGATTGTGACCCTCTCCAGGAATGTAAGCGATAACTTCAACTTTATTGGTCAAACGCACTTTCGCAACTTTACGCAGAGCTGAGTTAGGCTTCTTTGGAGTAGTTGTGTATACACGAGTACATACACCACGACGCTGCGGACAAGCATCCAAAGCCCTTGACTTACTTTTGGCCCTGATAATTTCGCGACCTTTTCTAACTAATTGCTGTATTGTAGGCATTATTTACCGTTTAAAATTTCGGACGGCAAAGGTAATGGCTGCAACTGAAAAATCAAAAACTTTTCAAAAGTTTTGATTTGAACTGTGGATAAGCATCGATTTTGCGCTCAGTTTCACAGTAAAAAAAGACCTTAAAAGCCTTCCGATTCTATTTTTTCTATGAATTAAGTAAAAATACTGGTTCTTTTTTTGAATCATTACTTGAATCAAACCCCTTCAATATGATCCTCTGATCAAGATTTTAGGTTTATGACCTAATTCGGTCATGTCATGAATAGATATTGGCTTTTTTTTATTCTTTTCTGCTGTCAATCAAAAGGATTTACTCAATTTTCAGCAGTCCCATATCATACCGCCGGAGCTACTTACACTCAAAATTTTGATCAATTACCAGTTTCTGGAGCATTTACACTAGCCACCAAAGGTCCTCACCCATTTGATCAATCTCCTTTGTCTTTGTCCTCTCTGGCAGGTTGGCAAGTATTACAACTATCAGGCAATCAATCAAATACTAGTATCCTTACCGGTACCGGATCCGGAACAAGTAGTGGAATATACAGTTTTGGGCTTTCCGGCAATTCAAATAGAGCCTTGGGAACACTTGCATCGGGCACAGGAAATTATGCTTTGGGCGTTGTTATTGAAAATCTTACAGGGTCTCTTCTGAACAAAATAAATATTCGCTTGCTGGCTACTCAATGGCGCAAAGGTGGCTCAGGAAATATAAATAACTGGCGATTTTCTTACCAAACCAGACAATTGAACAGCATCGACACTAATCAAATGATTAGCGACAGCAGAGCTGATCTCATCTCCATTCATGCTTCTACCGGTAGTGCAACATTGAATGGGCATCTTCTCGCTAACCAATACACCATTCAAATTACTTTAACCGATATCGTTTGGAAGCCGGGAGAAAAACTGATCCTGAGATGGGATGATCAGGATGAGATCGGTAGCGATGATGCCATGGCCATTGATGATTTTATTTTTTCTGCAATCGCTGAAATGTCTGCACCCATCATTAGCAAACCAACCATTGATAGTATTGGAACAAGAATAGCCAGGATTAAATCCACTGTTAATGATAAATTATCTAACACTCAGTTGAAATTCGAGTATGATACAACTGCACAGTTACACAACCCAATTACGATTACTCATTCAGTACCTACTACTATTATAGCCGGATCAGGAAATATAAATGCTACTCTGTTGCTGAATGCACTTCAGCCAGGTAAAAAATATTTTATTAAAGCCATCGCCATCAACTCCTTAGGGACTACAATTAGTGATACCACTTCATTTAGCACCATTATCACTGAGCCGGAGATTCGTACTGATACTGTAACACGTGAAGGTTTTGGTATATTTAACATTGAAGGAAGATTGATATCAGATAACGGAGCCCCCATTATAAAAACAGGTTTTTGTTGGCAAGTAAATGACACACCTTTTATTGACAACAATCCACTATCCGTTTCAATAAAAGATTCAATCATTAAGGCTTCATTAAAAGATTTTCCAATCAACTCAACGATATTCATTAGATCCTATGCAACCAATGAAAAAGGTACTGGATATGGGAAGCCTTTTCGTTTTCAATCGCAAGCTTCAATAAAATCATTCCGCACTATCAGTGCTTATAGCAATCAAGATACTTTACGTTATCAATTAATTCTTCACAAACCTGTTGACTCGATCATTGATTCACATTATACCATCAATAGCATACCTACTAACGATGCTAAAATCATTTCATCTGAACGAACAAATGATACAACCTATTTAGTGAAAATTCTATCAGGTACCAAAGACGCCATCATTCAACCTATCCTTCATCGTCATATAAAACAATATCCACACATCTTCCAGGCATTTTATGAGGGCAGCAAAATAATATTTGACAAAACCCCTCCAGAGATCCTCAGTATCAGCATACCCAATCGATCATACAAAGTAAAAGATACCATTACACTAAGCATATTTACGAAACCGGATACCACATCATTCCTTTTTGTAGAAGGAAATATTTCAGGTTACCCTATTATGCAGTTTCATAAGCTAAACGACAGTTTGTATTCAGCTATCTCCATCATCAATACAGGAGGAATAGAAGTAAAAAACAATGAACCACACATCATTCATATTGTAGTAAAAGATAGTGCTAATAATAAAAACAATAATACTTCTTATAAGATCTCACAAGACAAAGATGCTATAGATCATACAAGGCCAACGATCAAATCCTTTTATAGTGCTGAACGAAAAAAATATAAATCATCCGATACATTATATTTCAATCTTATCAGTAGTGAACCCATTGAATGTGATACAACGTTTGGCAAGCCGCTACTCTCCGTCACTATCGGCACAAGAATCCGCAATCCTTTACTCACATCAATAACAGATACTATTTTACAATTTTCATACATCATTCAAGCAGATGAATTCGATGCTGATGGAATAAGGATCGCTAATAGCATTACCCTAAACAACAGTATTCTAAAAGATGCTTCCGGAAATCTTTTAGTAAACAATATTCCAGGTACGGGAATCTTCCCAGATATATTGGTTGATGCAACTCTCCCTGAAATAACAGGAGTCACTACTCCAAATGGTAAACTATATGGATTAAACGACACCTTATCGTTTGATGTCTTCTTTTCTGAAACTGTATATATTCAAAATCAAGTACTCCCTTTCCTAGAAGTTGTAATTGGCAATACTGTTCATACAATTCCTTATAGCAGTGGGGCTCCGGGTAATAAATTAACATTTATGACCCCTGTTCAAAAAGGTATGTTAGACAAAAATGGAATTGGATTATCAAATCAATTGTTCAATGCAAAAGCAATCACGGATGATAACAACAACCCCGTTATTCCTTTGCTAAAAAATATTGGGGCTCTTAGCAGTATTGACATTGATGGCGTTCCTCCAAAATGGATCGATACTGCATCAACATATATATCTGTTTGCAAAAAAGGAAGTCTCCTCATAGACAAATTTTTACAAATAGAAGATGAGGAAAAAACAGGTGGTATAGAATGGATCATCCTTGTGCATCCAAAGCATGGATATATTACAGGTCTTCCATTTAGCAGCAAACAAACATCAGCATTAGAACCAAGAAATATTTTTTATACCCACACTATTGATCAAGAACAAACAGATGAATGTGTGATACAGGTTTCTGACGGAATTAATACCTTACTAAAGCATCTGAAATTTCAGATCTTTCCTGGAATCAGTCAAAATAATATTTATAGAAACCAGATTATTTGCAGTGGCACAATGCCTGAAAGGATAAATGGAGAGATTCCTTTCGGAGGAAACGGAATGTTTACCTATCAGTGGCAAGTATCAACAGAAAACTCAAAAAAAATATTCCAATTACTGCCAGCCAACAACCAACCCTTTTTTCAACCTGGGCATTTACAACAACCTTCTTGGTTCAGAAGAATTGTTCATTCAGGTGGCTGCATTGATACCTCCGAATCTGTATTGATTGATGTAAAAACAAAGGGATTATGGCTTGGAAAACAAAATAACAGCTGGCATACCCCGAGCAATTGGTGTAGTGGTCTGGTTCCTGATCTGCAAACAGACGTAATCATTCAAACGAATGGGCAATGGGTACAAATTAGCGATAGTGCCTTTTGCAAGTCACTACAACTTTTAGACCAAACACGATTATTACTTTCAGGCGTACTGACATATGAAAATGGAATCACAGGATACCAATCGATTCGGTCGGTGAATGGGACATTGTTCGCAGTTGGAAAAAATCAGCAATGGCTGCCTGCACAGGTGTTTGAGAAAAATCAACTGGATCATTTGGCTTTAAAAGGCACTGAATTATTCTTATCGGATTCATTGTATCTCAAACAATCACTACAGTTGATAGATGGGAAATTATTCACTCGCAATTTTTTGGTATTAGATTCTTTAGCTGTGATCGCACCAAGTGCTGCAGGAACTCAATTGGTAGGTCGACTAACCAAACTGTTTAGGCTAAACAATAACTTAATCGCAAACCCATTCAAAGAAAATATTGCGGCATTTCGTAATTCTAAAAGTACTTATTTCCCAAGCAACGCTTACGCAGCATTTACAACCATCAACCCACTTCAAAAGGAGTTCGACCTATTGACATTGAGAACTCCATCCCATTTCAACAAAACCTTTAACTGGCAAGCACTTGACAAAGATTCTAGTCAACTTTTCAGTGTATGGAACAGATCATCTAGTATAGGCTCGTCTACTCTTTTTGACAATAAAAAAACAGAACATATTCGTTTGTTTGGTTATCCTGTAATTGGTGATGAAGAAATTTTATTTGAGAACACAACAGACACGCAATATCATTCAACAGGCAATCCTTATATGGCAAGGATATTATCTAAAAACATTAGTCGAAGCCCTGATATTGGGCATCACTTTTGGGTATGGGATAGTAGTATATCTATCACCGGAGGCTATGTTGCTAAAACCTTTGAAGGCAACCATATCATAGAACCAATGCAAGGGTTTATCATAAAGAGTAAAAAAAGCTCAGATGCCTCTTTAAGATTTTCGGAACAAGCTAAAATCATGGAACCATTAGCAGATAGTCTAATTGACATCATCGAAAATCGACATCAAATAGCATTAGCCCTTTATAAAGAACAACAACTATTGGATAAATTTTTATTGATTCATATTGACAGTGCAAGTATTCGGTATGATGAAGATGATGCTGAAAAAATGTTTAACCGAGACTATAATCTGTATAGTCTGAGTTATGATCATGTAGCTCTGGCAATTGATGCTAGAGTGATGAATACTCAGACATATATTCCTCTATGTATAAGAACAAAGGCTATCGGTTCTTATGGGATTCAATTTAGTAGGGTATGGCTTCCGAGAAATATTCAAATTGAGTTACATGATCTTTTCACGGGTAATGTGATAAAAATAAAACAGGATAGCATGTACCATTTTCAGGTAACATCAGATACTGCAAGTACAGGAGAAAGACGTTTTATACTAAGGGCTCCCATCCCACCGGTTCCACAAGAAGAACCAATTATCATGAAGATATCACCTGTTCCTGCGCAACATCATTTAACGCTTTATTTCAAGGCTTATAAACCGGGACATAGTTTTATATTAATTAAAAATTTAGACGGACAAATACTCAGAAAACAAGTATTAGGGCAACAGCAAGAAGGAAACTTTCAGGTATCATTACATGGTTTATTGAATGGTCTCTACATTCTTGAAATACACAGTAGTAACAAGTTTTCGGCTAGCACTTTCATTAAGTTATAAGCATAAAAAAAGGGGCTGTGGAAAGCCCCTTTATATAAAAAATTGATGTATTAAACGCGGAACATCCAGCCATGTGTATCTGCCGCTCTACCTTCGCGGATATCATTAAGTCGATGTTTCAGTTCAGGAGCTGCTTTCCACTGATCAGTATCAAAGTGCATCACATAATCTTTGTAACGTAATTCTTTGATCAAAGAAATGGTGGCCGCTGTTCCTGTACCAAATACTTCATAGAGAATACCTGCACGATGTGCATCGATCAGATCTTCAATACTGATTTTTTTCTCTACTACTTCAAAGCCCATATCTCTCAATACAGCCATAGCACTATCCCTAGTTACACCCGCCAAAATAGTACCTTCTTCCAGAGAAGGAGTGATCGCAGTATTTCCAATGATGAAAAATACGTTCATCGTACCTACTTCCTGCAGATATCTGTGTTCAAAAGCATCTGTCCAAAGCACTTGGTCGTAACCTGCCTTCTTGGCCAATGCAGTGGCTAACATACTAGCACCATAGTTACCTGCATTTTTTGAAAATCCTACTCCACCCGGAGCTGCTCTTGTGTACTTTTCTTCCACATAAATTTTCATGGGTGCAGTGTAGTAAGGACCGGTAGGACTCAAAATGATCATGAATTTGTAAGACTCAGAAGGTTTTACACCAATTACAGGATCAGATGAGAACATGAAGGGTCTGATATACAAAGAATGATCTTTCATTGAAGGTACCCAGTTCCTATCTAGATCAATCAACATACGCATTCCTTCCATGAAAATTTCTTCCGGAACAACGGGCATTTGCATGCGTTCCGCTGATATATTGAAACGTTTAAAATTATCCTGTGGACGGAAAATAGCAACATTTCCGTCTTTGTCCTTATAGGCTTTAATACCTTCAAAAATGGCCTGACCATAATGAAGTGCAGCTACAGATGGTTCCAACAACAAAGGTTGATAAGGCTTGATCTCTACATTTTTCCACTCCCCATTCTCGTAGTCTGCCTCTAGCATATGATCTGTAAAATATTTTCCAAAAGGAATATTTTCCAGCGTCATATCCAGTAACTTACTTGTCTCAACTTTCGTGATGTTTATGTCTAGTGCTGCTGTCATAATTCTATATTTGGCGCAAAGAAACGAAAAAAAAGAAAACTAACAACTGTTAATATTTACATAATGACTAACCACCATTCCACAACACTCCCAGATTTTGTGCTACCCGACCTGTATAAGAATCATTTAGTCATTATTAATGAACCATCTGTCGATATTAAAGATCCCAAAAAAAAGGTTGAATCCAATGTGAAAGAACCTGAATTTCTCGGAAACAACCAGAAAAAAATCACCATTTTATTATCTGACCAAGAAGCTGTTTTTGTGAATGATCACTCCTTACAGTTTCTATCAGCCATACTTGCAGCCTGCAAACTCAATCTGGGTGATGTAGCAATTGTGAACCTTGCCAATCATGCACTCTCCTATACGGCTATCAAAGAATGGCTTTCACCAAAATACATGATCATTTTTGATATCGACGCCACTCAAATCGAAATGCCGTTTAAACTTCCGTTTTATCAAGTTCAGGCATATGACCAGTCTTCGATTATGTTTGCTCCATCACTTTCAACAATGATGGGTGAAACGAGAGAGGCAAAACTCGAAAAAAGTAAGCTCTGGTTAAGTTTAAAAAACATGTTCAATTTATCTTGATATGCATACACTTGTTTTTGCTACAAACAATCAACATAAGGTAGATGAGATCAATACGATCGTTGGAAAAAATATTCATGTCGTTACATTGAAAGATGCCGGTATTGAAATTGACATTCCTGAGCCCCACGATACCCTAGAAGCCAATGCTACTGAAAAATCCGGTGTCATTCATCGCCTTACCGGCAAAAACGTTTTCAGCGAAGACACCGGATTAGAGGTATTTGCGCTTAATGGCGAACCTGGAGTTAAAAGTGCTAGGTATGCCGGAGAAGAAAAAAGTTTTCAGGCCAATATTGATAAACTTTTAAATAAACTAGGCAATAACACACAAAGACAAGCTCGTTTCAGAACAGTGGTATCACTAATCTGGGAAGGAAAGGAATATCAATTTGAAGGTATCTGCGAGGGATCGATAGCATCGTCGCAAACCGGTGACAGTGGTTTTGGATATGATCCAATCTTTATTCCAACAGGTAGTAACAAAAGTTTCGCTGAAATGAGTATGGAAGAAAAGAATCAATTCAGCCACAGAAAAAAAGCAGTCGCACAATTAATTGATTTTTTACAACAACAGCCTTCATTATGAATCGTATCAAAATAAACTTACCGGATCATTTTCCTTTTCATATAGATCTTCCTATTCGAATTACAGATCTGAATTATGGCGGACATGTGGGTAATGATGTATTCCTTTCGTTAATACACGAAGCCAGACAACAGTTTTTGATGAAGTATGGTTACAAGGAATTATCATTCGGAGGTGTTGGGCTTATCATGGCAGATGTTGCAGTAGAATACAAAAAGGAGCTTAACCATGGTGATATTGTTAGAATCTCTGTTTGTGCAGCCGACTTTGACAAGTTAGGGTTTGATCTTTTCTATAAAATCGAGATCATTCAAACAGAAGATTTCGTTTTAGCAGGTAAAGCAAAGACAGGAATGATCTGTTATGACTATTCAGCCAGGAAGAAAACCAATGTTCCGGAAGAAGCTTTGAAGAAATTGCTTGCTAACTAAATCAAACAAGTCATGCGAACTTCTTCTCTTTCATTATTTTTTTTACTGATTATTTGCTGGGTATTACAATCCATAGCACCCACTCCTTTATCCGCCCAATCCATTCCTCCTTATAAAAATAAACAGCTACCAATCAAGGAACGTGTGAACGACCTGTTGTCGAGAATGACCATCAAAGAGAAATTTTTTCAACTCTTCATGATACCGGGTGAGATCAAAAAAGGAGAAGAAGGAAAATATCATGATGGACTGTTTGGATTTCAAGTGAGCGCAGGTGTTGCAGATGAAAAAAATGCAGCAGAACAATTGCTGCAGTACAACACAAAAGAAAATGCATTGAGCCTGGCTGCCAAGATCAACCGAATACAAAAATATTTTGTTGAAAATACACGTCTAGGCATTCCTATCATTCCTTTTGATGAAGCGTTACATGGATTGGTAAGAGAAGGCGCTACCGTTTTCCCACAAAGTATTGGTTTAGCAGCTACATGGAATACAAAATTAATGGAAAGAGTAGCCGATGCTATTGCAAAAGAAGCATCAATAAGAGGAATCAGACAAGTACTATCACCTGTCATTAATATTGCTACAGATGTTCGTTGGGGACGAACGGAAGAAACATATGGGGAAGATCCATTTCTTACTTCTTCAATGGGTGTAGCTTTTATAAAAGCTTTTGAAAAGAAAAATATTATCACAACACCTAAACATTTTATCGCGAATGTTGGGGATGGTGGACGTGATAGCTATCCCATTTATTTGAATGAAAGGGCATTAATGGATATACACTTCCCTCCCTTCATGGATGCCATTCATAAAGCGGGTGCAAGATCTATCATGACATCTTATAATTCAGTGGATGGAAGTCCGGCAACAGCTCACCATTTTTTACTAACGGAAACACTTAAAAATAAATGGGGCTTCAAAGGTTTTGTAATATCAGATGCCAGTGCAGTGGGTGGCGCTAATGTATTGCATTACACCGCAAAAGATTATGCTGATGCAGGTAGGTCTGCCATCACTAATGGACTAGATGTCATTTTCCAAACACAACACGAACATCATCAATTGTTCATCCCTCCATTTCTTGATCAGCGAATTGCTCAGTCGAGAATTGATGATGCGGTAAGCAGGGTCTTAAGTGCAAAATTTGAACTTGGATTATTCGACCAACCTTATACCGATGAATCCAAAGCGGGAGACAGCAGTTTTAAACAACAACATCGGGAATTATCCAAACAAGCTGCTCTAGAGTCCATTGTTTTACTCAAAAACAAAAACCAAATACTCCCACTCAACAAAAACAAAATCAAAACCATTGCATTGATCGGTCAAGATGCTACTGAAGCGAGATTGGGTGGATATAGTGGCAATGGAACAGAGAAAGTTTCATTGTTAAATGCGCTTAAGGCATTACTGCCCAATGTCAATATTCAATATACTTTGGGAGCTCAGAGAATGCCTGTAAGTACCGTTACCATTCCTGACAGTATACTTACTCATGAAGACAATGACAAACAAATAAGAAGTGGTTTAATTGCTGAGTACTTTGACAATGTAGATCTACATGGTCAGCCTGTTTTGAAAAGAACAGATAAGCATATTGATTTTCATTGGACACTATACGGTCCTGATACGGTTTTACCCAACGACTTTTACAGTGTACGATGGAAAGGCTTTATCAAAGCACCTATAACAGGAAGATATCAGATTGGATTAGAAGGTAATGATGGGTTTCGTTTATACCTGAATCAACGATTGATAATTGATGAATGGGAAAAACAAAGTTATCATACAAGACTGGCAACCATTCTCCTAAGTAAAGACAGCTCTTATGCAGTGACCATTGAATTTAAAGAACCTAATGGAAATGCTCATATTCGGCTGATATGGAACCAAGGGGTCAAAGATCAATATCAAGAAGATATAGAAAAAGCTGTACAATTAGCCAAGCAAGCAGATATTGTAATGATCGCTGCAGGTATTGAAGAAGGAGAGTTTCGCGATAGAGCTTCCTTACAATTACCGGGATATCAGGAAGAGTTGATACAACGGATCACTGCAACAGGAAAGAAAACAGTGGTATTATTAACAGGAGGTAGTGCCATTACGATGAACAACTGGCTCGATAAAGCAGATGCTGTTTTACAAACCTGGTATCCTGGAGAGCAGGGTGGACATGCAATAGCTGACATTCTTTTTGGTCATTATAATCCATCAGGAAAATTACCGATCACATTTCCCATCTCGGAAGCACAGTTACCATTGGTGTATAATCATGCCCCCACTGGAAGAGGAGATGATTATGTGAATTTATCAGGTTTACCACTTTTCCCTTTTGGATATGGATTGAGCTATACTCAATTCACTTATCATGATCTTAGACTGGAAAGACAAAGTATAAAAAAATCCGATAGTGTTTGGCTTTCCTGCTCAATAACCAATAGTGGGACAAGGGATGGACAAGAGGTCGTTCAGCTTTACATCAGAGATCTTTTATCAAGTGTTGTAAGACCCGTAATGGAACTGAAAGGTTTTGAAAAAATTCAATTGAAAGCAGGAGAAACCAAACAGATTCGTTTCTTGATCACTCCGCAGTTATTGGCGCTGACAAATCTTTCTCTCCAAAAAGTTGTTGAACCGGGTGATTTTAGGATCATGATTGGAGCATCTTCCAGAGATATCAGGCTAAAAACAATATTGACTGTTACTGAATAATATTATTCATTCCAGATACGCCAGCTTTCTTCAGCTTGAAGAATGAGCATTTCCGCCCCATTCTGTATCGTTGCATGGTGAGCCTCCGCTTTTTTTAGAAATGGGGTTGCTGCAGGATTGTAGATCAAATCATAACAATGATGTTTTGATGTCATGCATTCGTAAGGCAATGGAGGATATTCATCTACTGCAGGATACATACCCAATGGCGTTGTGTTAACAATGAGGGTATGTGTATTCATGATGTTCTCATCAATGTCTTGGTAGGTAATAGTATTCTCACTTTTTTGTCTTGATACAGACAGATAAGAAATCTTCAATTGGGCCAACACATAAGACACTGCTGCTGCTGCCCCACCAGTTCCTAAAATAAGTGCCGATGTATGCTCCGGCTTCAGAAATGGTCGTAAAGATTTTTCAAACCCAATGACATCGGTATTGTATCCTGATAGTTTTCCATTGGATATTTTGATACAATTACAAGCACCGATTGCCTGAACGGCAGGAGATTGTTCATCTAAAAAAAACAGTACTTCTTTTTTGTATGGAATGGTAACATTCAATCCACAGAGATCAGGATGAGAACTGATAATATGCTTCAACTCCGAAATATCCTTGATCGGAAAGTTATCATATACATGATCGCCCAGCTGCTCATCCAAAAATTTTCCTGAGAAATATTTTTGAGAAAATGAATGAGTCAGCGGATAACCAATAAGACCATAACGTTCCATGGATCAAAGCTTGTTAAGATACAATTCAAAAGTATCTCCACGTAAGCCGATACGCATAGCTTCTAATGCCAAAATTTCATGGGGAGCAATGTTTCCAAGATTAACATTACAACCAATCAATTCGAGAAAGTACAATTGCTGTGCTTTTTGCGGTGCTTCCCAAATGATTTTCTCTTCCGGTATCTGTGTTAATATCTCCTGAACCAGTCCTTCTCTTACTTCGCCACTGCCTCTGTAGATACCTACATTACCGGCTTCTCTTGCTTCAGCAATAACGTAAGAAGATCCTGCTTCCAATTCAGCACGCATGAGTTCTATCCATTTGTAAGGAGGAATAATATGAGCGGCATCTTTACTTCCCACCTCGCTTAATACAGTTCCATGCTGTGTTAATTTTTCGATGTATCCGCATTTTTCTGCGTGAGGGATGCTGATAGAGCCATCACTCACTTCCATGTATTTGATACCATAGTCTTTACAAACACTGATATAATCATCAAACTGATTTCTGATGAGGAAAGCTTCAAAAAGGGTTCCGCCGAAATAGATAGGAACGTTATAAGAATGATATACTTCTATTTTCTCACGAAGATTCGGAGTAACAAAGGATGTCCCAAATCCAAGTTTCACAATGTCTACATGCGGCCCACCAACACTCATAAAGTTATGAACCTCATTTATGCTGAGTCCTTTATCCATAACCATGGTTAAGCCTGATATTCTGGGTTGCTGTGTTCTAACAGGTATCTGAGAAAGATTAAAATTCATGAAGGTTGTTTTTTCGCACGCAAAAATAAGCTAAACAGCTCATTTAAGCATGTGTAAAGAATTAGAAGGAGCAGCAGATCTATATTTTTTTCCCTTTTTTATATCGGGCCACTAAATCTACAACTTGATTATTTTGTAAAATGGAAGGATTAAGTTCAATGAATTTCTTCAGCGAACGTGGTGCTTTTTCCATCGCTGCTTCCAATTTGAGCAATCCTTCTTTTGATTTGCCAAGAATAAACAGCATGGCGCTATGATAAAACAGGAAAATGGGTTTATCATCTGTTGCTTTTGCAGCTGCAATACATTGTTCAATTGCTTCTTCATGAAAACCGGCTTTGATGAGGCAACGAATCAATGCTTCCCATCCGGCCACATTTTTGGTCTTTTGGCGCACAACCGTTCCAAAGTACTGGATAGCATCTTTAAACTGGTTGAGGTTCATCTTGCATTCTCCCATAGCCAAGTTGTATTCAGGCATAGAACGATGAATGCGCATGGCAAGTTCTAGTTGCTTTACCGCACTTTGCCACTGTTCTTCGAGCATATAGGTAACTGCAATCTTATAATGTAGCTTACTGTCATCTGGATTCAAATGAACTGCTTTCTTATAATGAAACCTAGCTTGTGCATAATTGCCCATTCTGTGATAACAATGGCCGATCGCTTCATATATAACATCTTCCGGACGGGTTAACTCCAGTACTTTTTCCAATACATCAATGGCTTCTTTGTATTTACGCAAGCGCAGGTATGCATCGCCCATATTGCGATAAGCATAATCGAATTTTTCATCAATTGCTACTGCATACTGATAAGCATCAATTGCTTTTTCATAAAGTTTGAGCCCCTGATAGGCTGCCGCCAGATTGAACCAAGCTAATTCGCTAAATGGCTGCTCTTCAATGATTTGTTGATGCAAACGAATACTTTCTTCGTTCCTACCTGTAAAATCGGTCCAGAAACAGATTTTATACAAAGCCTCTTCGTTGGAAGGGTCTTCTTCTAATATCAGCTTCAAACAATCAAATACTTTGTCAAATTCCTCATAATCATCGTATACATCCGCCAATTCAAACAATAGATCCAGTCGCTCTTCCCCTTCAAACATACCTAATGCCGCTTCCAACAATTCCACAGCTTTGGGTTGTTGGTCCAAGGCCAAATAAGCGTCAGTCTTTAGGATATACAGGTTGATGTCACTGCTGTCATACAATTCCGCATTTTCCAGAACGTCCAATGCCTCCCTATACTTTCGGGATGCCAGTAACAAATCAGCCTTTTTGATCATTAATTGAGAAGAATAAGGATACTGCTCTAAACCAATATCAGCTGCCTCAAGTGCTTCATTGATATCGTCTTTCTCATCGTAATAATCAATAATACGTTCGAAAGCATCTTCTTCAATAAAACTGTGATGACGACCTTGTTTGAGATTCTGGTACTGTTGGAGGAGTTCTTTGAGGGCTTCTCTGTCTTCGCGGTACGGATTTTCTCTCATCTTCAATGGGTTTACCTAAAATAGACCTAAAAAACCTTTTTTCCAAGTTTACCGTAACTTTTTTTATCCAGAAACGTTAACATAATAGTATGATAATTATGTTTTAATTTAACAAAACAGTACCTTTGCCTAAATGTTAGTCCGTAAACATATCAAAAAAATTGCATTTGCTTCCCTATTGATCATAGGTGTGCAAATGGCTTTTGCTGCGTTTACTTTGACTGGCATTACTGAAAAGAAAGCAAAAGACAGCAAGTATACGTTGAAAAACATGCACCATTTGTCTGCCAAAGCTGCTTCTTATTCTTCACTCAAGTATTCATTGCAATTGAAGAATGCACCGTCTATTACTACTTCCACTTTAAAGAATGATGGTGTTGAAATCTCTTCGATGCTGCGTTATGACAATGGGAATACTTCTTTTGTATATCCCTATAAATTTAAAGTGAAGGTTCCTAAGTTTAAAACTCCGGCTCCAGCCCAACGGTAAAATTTCTTATTATTTACGGTTAAAGTATTCGATAACCACTTGTTGGTATATCAAACTTTGAAGGAGGTACAGGATTGAAATTGATTTGTTTCGCTGTATAGCGAATCTTATTCCCATCAGCATCAACACTTTCTGACTCCAACACTAGACCCGGAATATCCTTAAACTGATATTCAAATTCTTTCACAGAAGGTGCTATCGCAGGTGTATAATAAACAGAGAAGGTACTACCGTTAGCCATTATCAGGTTTACTTTCTTACACTCATAACCAATGATCGTTTTTGTTTCAGTGGTAGCTTCTATACGCATGCCGTCAAACTTTTTGTTCTCCTCTTTCCACTTTTCAGAATCGAGTTTTGTTATGAATTTATTGGCTCCAAACTCACGTAAGATCACAGCAGTACCATTATTTTTCTGATAGATCATTGACTGCATGAAAGTTGGACTTGCAAGGTCTGTCCTGCTATTCATTCCTTTGATATAAACGGTTTTACTACTGGATTTCAAAGAAGCAATCGCATCATTGCTTGCTTGTGTATCATCAATATTGATACCATAAGTGATGGTACATTCTGCCACTACACGCTGTTGAGCAGAAACATTGATCAATGACATCAGCAATACAAATACCCCAATTAACTTTTTCATGTGAGCGATTTAATATCTAATGATACAATTTCATGCCAAGATTAACGAAAAAGCCCCACAACAAGTGTAGGGCTTTCTTAAAGTTTATAAATCATTGAAAATCAATAAATATTATTACTTATTTTTTTTCTGATTTTTTTCTTTCAATTCCTGCAATTTCTTTTGACTTTCCATCATTTGTTCATAACGCTCCTGCCATTTGCTTTTTTTCTTTGGTGCTTTGCGCTTTTCTTCGATCTTGGCAAGAATAAGATCATGATTAATGATATAATTCTGTATCACAAACTGTAATCCAAGTGTTACAAGGTTAGAAACTGTATAATACCATGTCAATGCTGAAGGCAGTCTGTTGAAAATGAATAAGAGAATGAAAGGGAAAATATAAGGCATGTACTTCAACATCGGATTATCCTGTGTTGGCGTCATGCTCATATTATAAATAGAGATCAGGAAACTGGTAATAACAGCAGTAATGGTGAACAAACTGATATGATCACCAAAGCCTAAAGGAATTGAAAATGGCAATCTGGCGATCACATCATAGGATGAAAGATCATCACTCCACAAGAATGATTGTCCACGCAATTCAATATTCGCATTAAAGAAACTATACAACGCAAAGAAGATCGGAATCTGCAATAAAGCCGGTATACACCCACCCAATGGATTCACACCTGCTTCACGAAATAATTTCATTTGCTCCATGGCAAACCCTTGCTTATCATCTCCGAATTTTTCACGCATCGTATCTAACTCTGGTCTGAGTGCTTTCATTTTTGCACCGCTGAGATAACTACTATAGGTCAATGGTGAAGTTACCAGACGAATAAACAGTGTCAGCAACAATACTACCCAACCATAGTTACTTACAAAACCGGCAAAGAAATCAAATACCGGCATGATGATATACTTATTGATCGGACGAACAAAAGAATACATATCGCGACCCAGGTTCACAATACGATCCATTTCAGGAGCTTGTTTCTTCAGTATCGCATAATCACTCGGACCATAATACAACTGGAATGGCACTGCCACCGCTGCGGTTACCGGTAATTTTATTTGTAGATTGGTTTCCGTACTTGCCAATCCGTTGGTAGAATCTGTTTTACGC
The DNA here is from genome assembly GCA_943368425.1 of Brevundimonas vancanneytii. Lineage (GTDB taxonomy): Bacteria > Bacteroidota > Bacteroidia > Chitinophagales > Chitinophagaceae > Sediminibacterium > Sediminibacterium vancanneytii_A. Next base: position 278,869 of record CALRLC020000003.1, on the reverse strand, counting down.
TGCCATTTTACATCACCTGAATTAAAGTTATTCTTAGCAATCAATGTGTGATTGAAAAACTGTTGTACCACACTCACCCACTGAACCGGTTTTTCAAATTGCTTTTCTGTATTGACCGAGATATAATCAAATTCACTTTCTTCAGAGAAACAGATATTAGACATCTGTCGTTCATATTCAGCTGAGCGTTCGAGCTGTGTGGTTTCCAGATTCCATTTCATATTCAAGGCGCCTTGACTCAATAATTTATCAGCACCTGTTAATGAAACATTCCAATCGATCATGTAAGCATCAGGATAAACTATGTACTGATGATTGATCTGTTGCCCATTGGCTGCAGACAAGGTAAAATTGAGTACCTGACTTCCATCTGCTCTTTTTACAGGTTCTGCAGCGGCAAAAAACAAGTCAGTGGTATTCGCAGACTGATTAGCGCCTGTATTGATGGTATAACCCAATTTATTTTTATCAGAAAGGACAACAGGTGTACTATCTGCTTTACTGTACTTCTTTAACTCGATGGATTTCACTTGTGCACCTTTGTTAGTGAAAGTGATCTTCATCAGATTATTTTCGATCGTCATCAAAGATTCAGTACCAATAGCAGCAGCTGTAAAGTCGCCTGCCATGATCACTTTACTCAAAGAATCTCTTTTGAGTGAATCCAATTGCATGGTTGCACTATCTACAACCGGCAACTTTGCTGCATTGACCCTTGCTATTGAATCTTCCTGCCTTTTCTTCATCTCAACCAAGGCAGTTTGCTGTTTATTACTGTACCAGAAGTACAGGAAAAATAAAATTCCCAATAAAACAAAGCCAATGACCGTATTCTTGTCCGTCTTCATACTGTTTTCGAATTGAGGGGCAAAGGTAATATTTGCGGGGAAGATTAGAACCCTAAGTTTCATTCCGTTAAAATCAGCCCAAAATGGGTTAGAAATGTACAAATCAGGCAAAATGGTCGTTTCTTTATGATCTCGCACTTCAACCAAAGGCAGATTCCCAACTTCTACCCATTTTACTGCTTAAAACCTTTGTATGTCTGAAAATGTAATCATTTCCGAAGATGGAAATAATATGCCTATTACCAAATGGCATCGATTTTTGTGGTGGTTGTCCACAGCTGAAGAAGATTTGATCAAAACCTGTGTGATTGATAGAAACAGGTACGCTATTGTGGGAATGACCGTGTTAGGCACCTGGTTGTTTGCCACATTGGCCTGGACCTATTTCTTCTCAACAGTAACAACATCTTGGATATCTGCGGTACCACTTGGGATTTTTATGGGAGGCATCATTCTTACCATTGACCGAGCATTGATCAAGGGTATTTCAAGAAGCAATAAGAAGAAATTTATTCCAGTCCTGTTTCGTATTGCGCTGGCATTAACGATAGGATTATTTATGGCACAGCCCGCGCTTTTATACCTATTCGATAAAGAAATCAAAGTGCAGGTGTCTATTGATAATGAAAAGAGAAAAAGTGAAAAAAGGTCGAGTCAGGATACGGTATATGCGGCGGCAAAAAAAGAATTACTCGATCAAAAAAATCAGATAGTAACAAGACTTTCTTCCCGTTATCAAGAAGTAAGTGCAGCAAGAGATCGATTCATCTCCGAGACTGATGGTACCGGGGGAAGTGGTAAAATAGGTTTAAAAGATATTGCACAAGCTAAGCAAAGAGAGTACCTGCAATTGGATGCCGACTATCGCAATCTTGAAAACCAACTAAAGCCACAATTGGCTTCTATAGACAGCGCTCTTTTCTTAATAGAGAGCAATATCAAAAAAGAGCAAGCTAATTTTGAAGCCTTATTGAACAATGGTTTTATTACAAGAATTGAGGCACTGAATAATCTGGTAAGTAACAATACCGCTGTTGCCATTCGATACTATTTACTGGTAGCCATTCTAATGTTAATTGAACTCATGCCAGTGATCGCGAAAATATTATTACCCAATGGCAGCTATGATGAGAAAGTTAGATTACGTGAGGAACTTGAAATCACACTTACCCAAAACAATCACAAAAGAGAACTGGCCATAAAAGAACAATTCAACCAAATAGCTTTTGAACAAGATGGTCAATTTATTCAGCAATTTTTTGAAGCATCCGCAACAGAAAGAAAAGAAAAAATGAAAGAGCAAATCACTGTTTGGAAACAAGAAAAGGACCAGTCGTTAAACGATACATGGACGGATCTAAAGAGAGATATGATGATGAAGCAAGAAGAATGAGAAAACAGCAAGATGTAGAACAATGAATATCCAATATCTAAGTTTAATATTGGATATTCATTATTCAATGTTGTCACTATCGTCCACCTGGCGGACAATATTGTTTCAAGAAGTTGGTATAAAGACGTGATAAATGTTGTGTTGTTCCCTTACCTTCTGAGATACCATGTGATCGGTTAGGATACGCCATGAATTGAAATTGCTTTCCCTGAGCGATCAACTCATTTACCAGCATTTCTGCATTGTTATAATGCACATTATCATCTCCGGTTCCATGGATATATAAAAGATTCCCTTTCAGATTCTTCGCATAAGTAATGGGAGATCCTGCAATAAAATCTTCTCTATTTTCCTGAGGTAAGCCCATGTATCTTTCTTGATAGATATTATCGTAAGTCAGTTGATTGGCTACTGCTGCTACTGATATCCCCGTTTTATAAATATCAGGATATTGGAACATTAAATTAAGGGTAGCGGACCCTCCTCCACTCCACCCCCATACAGCAACACGACTGGTATCAATGTATCCCCATTTAAAAATTTCCTTTGCAGCCATGGCTTGATCTCTGATATTGATGAGCCCTACTTTTCTATAAATACTTTTGCGCCATTCCTTCCCTTTAGGAACAGGTGTACCTCTATTATCAACTGTGATATAGATGTACCCGTCATCAGCCATATTACCTACATATAACCGATTATTTCCTGCACCATACTGATCTTTCACATTAGCGCCTGCCGGTTCTGTGTAAACAAAAAATACGACCGGATATTTTTTTGAAGGATCAAAATTTTTAGGCTTAACCATCCAGCCATCCATTTCAACTCCATCTACTGTTTTCACCTTAAAGAATTCAATATTAGTATTCGCTTTATTGGATTTAGCGAGCGCGTCATCAACTTTTTTACCGTCAATCGGCTGATGTCCATTTAGTGATACCCATTCTCTGGTATTGGGTGTGTAATGATTGGAGAAGCTATGTTGCGCAAAAGCTCCTGTTGGAGAAACAATGTAATTGTGCGTTCCCGGCTGATTCAGTGGCGTTAGTCTTTCTGCCTCTCCTGATCCGTCCAATTTAGTTCTGTACAAATATTTCTGCGTAGCATTATCGGGTGATGCTGCAAAATAAACATACCCTGTGGCTTCATCAATCGCATGAAGATCGATCACATCATAATTCCCCTTTGTAATCAGCATTTCTTTCTTGCCATCTATGGAGATTCGATATAAATGTCGCCATCCATCTTTTTCGGAAGCCCAAAGAAACTCTTTACCATTGTTCAACCAATCCCATCCTCCATAATCATAATCATTGTCCCATTCACCTATAGCACTGATCCAAGCTTTTTCTTTTTCCTGATAAATAGAAGATGACTTACCGGAAGTAATATCACACAACATCAATGTTGATTCATTTTGCTTACGATTCATGTGCTGAATGATCAGTTGTTTATCCCCAGCCCATTCCATACGAGGTACATAAGATCGGTATATCGGATCTGTAGGTATTGACATCCATTTATTCTGTTTGTTCTCAACATTGATCACTCCAATCTTATAAGGAGATGGATGTTCACCTGCGGAGGGATATTCAACAGGAATGATGTAGGAATAGATCGAATCGGTTGTATTGATCATCAAGTAGTCTTTTGTTGCAGATGCATCAATTTGCCAAAATGCAATGTGTTTACTATCCGGGCTCCAACGGAAACCATCTCTGCAGCTAAATTCCTCTTCATATACCCAATCAAATGTTCCATTGATCAACTTTCGATTTCCATTTTTGGTCAGTGTATTAATGACCCCAGTTTTTACATCTTCCACATAAATATTATACTCACTTACATACGCAACCTTTTTCCCATCAGGAGAAAACTTGGCGAACATAAGTGAAGAAGAAGGCTTGCCTTTACCGATCTGACGAAGTTTTCCGGTTGATATATCGAGGAGCCAATAATCCCCTTTGGTATCATATCTCCAAACTCTTTTAGTGTTTGTATAGATCATCACCAGGTTATTATCCGGTGAAAAGAAAAAGTTACGAACTGACAAAGAAGTAGACGATCCTGCCGGTATTAATTGTGTTTTATTAATAATGACTTTTTTGGAAAACGAAGGCAATGTTGTTAATACGATGGATCCATCTTCAACGGAGAAATATCCATTACCGTCTTTAGACCAATGAATACCACTGGGTGGCTGTGACTGAACCATTACAGTACAGAAAAAAAACATGAGTCCAAGAAGAACTGTCATTTTGATTTTCATAGCAACAATTTTGTAGGGATTGAAAATAAGACATTCACTTGATGACTACAAAAAGGCCCGGTAAAACCGGGCCTGAAATAGATGTTTGATTGACATTTACATCATAAATATTACTTTTCGCCCTGCAGACTTGGTGTTTTACTCTGGCTTCGCATCTCATTATATTTTTTTGATGCACCAATAAAGTGTACAAACAGAGGAGCAGGGTTTTCAACCGTACTTTTAAGTTCCGGATGGTATTGAACACCAATAAAGAACGGATGTGATGGTATCTCCATAATTTCTACAAGACCTGTCTCAGGGTTACGTCCACTGGCGATCATTCCCTTTTCTTCGAACTGTTCAAAGTATTCATTGTTGAATTCATAACGGTGACGGTGTCTTTCTGATATGCTTGTTTGTCCATAGATCCGATGGGCAAGACTACCTTCTTTAATCTCGCACGGATATGCCCCTAAACGCATGGTGCCACCCATCATTTTGATCTTTTTCTGCTCTTCCATCATATTGATCACCGCATGATCAGTAGAGGCATCCATTTCCATGGAATGTGCATTCTTCAATCCGAGGATATTTCTGGCGAATTCAATCACAGCCATCTGCATACCCAAACAGATACCAAAGAATGGCAATCCTTTTTCTCTGGCATATTGTACAGCAATGATTTTTCCTTCAATACCGCGATGTCCGAAACCGGGTGCTACTAGTAAGCCATCCAATCCTTCTAATTTTTCTGCTACATTTTCTTGTGTGATATATTCACTATGCACATTTACTACTTGCACCTTTACTTCATTGATAGCTCCTGCATGTACAAAACTTTCCAAAATAGATTTATAAGCATCTTGCAATTCGATATACTTACCAATCAATCCTACGGTTACTTTGCTTTTTGGATATTTTAGTTTATCAAGAAATCCTTTCCATTTATCAAGGTTAGGTTCACTGTATTGTGTGATATTCAATTTTTTCAAACAGATAAGATCCAGTTTCTCACGTAACATCAATAAAGGCACTTCATAGATCGTAGAAGCATCCATTGCTTCGATGACAGCTTCAGGTTTTACGTTACAGAAAAGAGCGATCTTACGTTTGATATCATTGTTCAATGGCTCTTCAGTACGACAAACGATGATATCAGGATGCACCCCTGTTTCACTTAACATCTTCACACTGTGCTGGGTTGGTTTTGTTTTTAATTCCTTGGCAGCACGCAGATAAGGGATCAGTGTAAGGTGAACAACCATGACATCTTCTTCCGGCAATTCCCACTGAAGTTGGCGAACTGCTTCAATAAATGGAAGACTTTCAATATCACCCACAGTACCCCCAATTTCAGTGATGATGATATCATATTTATTGTCTTCACCTAACAATAACATTCTTCTTTTGATCTCATCAGTAATATGTGGTACAACTTGCACTGTCTTACCTAAGAATTCACCTGCACGTTCCTTATTAATAACAGTTTGATAGATACGACCTGTAGTGACATTATTGGCCTGAGAAGTGTAAATGTTGAGGAAACGTTCGTAGTGCCCCAAATCCAGGTCAGTTTCGGCACCATCCTCGGTAACATAACACTCCCCATGTTCGTAAGGATTGAGTGTACCCGGATCAACGTTGATATAAGGGTCAAATTTTTGGATAGTAGCCGTTAATCCTCTTGCCTGTAATAATTTGGCAAGAGAAGCCGCAATGATTCCTTTTCCTAAACTACTTGTTACACCTCCGGTAACAAAAATGTACTTGGCCATGTTTATCGTATTGTTTATTCGTTTCAAGCCTTGCCGTTCAACTTTTTTATTGCATAAAGAACTACCCTAAGCACAATCGTTTCTGTAAATCTGTCAAGAGCACTGATTCAGGTTCATAAAACAATAAAAAACCGATACCTATTGTATTGAAATACAAGCAGATAACGGAAAAAACGATTTGACCTTGTAAATGAACGGTGTAATAAAATTCAGAGGTCGTACAAACGTACAGTAAAATGACGGATAAAAAAAACAGCCCTGTTATTTTGAACCTCTCACTAGAGAATGTGTTAACTTGACGTGAACATCTTTATCCAAAAAAATTTGCCATGAAAAAATTTATTGCTCTGACATTGGCCGCATTTTGTACTGCAGCTTTTCTTAGTTACAGTTACAAAACACCCACCCCTCAGCCATTAACCCCTGAATGTTATGTAAGCTGTTTTACGACAGAGATTATGGATCAGTTCAAGGCAGAAGCTTCTACTGCTTCTTTTGCCATGATGCATGATAACCCAATTCCTTATACAGTAGCTGATCCACTTGGCAAACCTGTTACTTTTAAAGCGGCAGATGGCAGTAATGCGATGGGATATGAGATCCGCAGCAAGAAAAAGAGTAATAAATGGTTATTTGTGATTCAAGAATGGTGGGGATTGAATGACTACATCAAAAAAGAAAGTGAGACCTTTTACAATGATCTGGGAGATGTAAATGTAATTGCATTGGATCTCTATGATGGCAAAATTGCTTCTACTGCTGACAGTGCGATGAAATTGATTCAGTCTGCTAAGACAGAAAGATTGGAAAGCATCATCAAAGGTGCTATTGCTTATGCAGGAACAGATGCAAAGATCTATACCGTGGGATGGTGCTTTGGTGGTATGTGGAGTTTACAAAGTACATTACTGGCAGGCAAACAGGCAGCAGGATGTGTAATGTATTATGGCAGACCGGAAAACAATATTGAGAAATTAAAAACACTGAATTGCGATGTGATCGGTTTCTTTGGAAATAAAGATCGTAGCCCATCACCTGAGGTTGTGAATAAATTTGAAGCTGATATGCAAGCAGCAGGAAAAAAACTCATTGCAAATAAATATGATGCGGGACATGGTTTTGCCAACCCAAGTAACCCGGTTTATAACAAAGAAGCTGCTGCAGATGCACATGCTAAGGCAGTGGCATTTTTGAAAGAGAGAATGTAATTGTGTGAAGTGAGCCGCAAGCTTCAGGCTACAAGCTGCAAGGGAATTGTAGATAGCGAATAGTTTATAGCCAATAGGTCATAGCATATAGTAGTACATTTCTCTTACTATTTGCTATGACCTATTCGCTATAATCCATTTGCTACATGCTTCTAAGGTAGTTTCTCACATAATCATCCACCCCTTCCTCCAGAGAATAGAATTTTTCGGCATAACCGACCTTGCGTAGTTTTTGCATATTGGCCTCTGTGAAGTATTGGTATTTGTCGCGAATATCTTCAGGCATATCAATGAAACGAATCACTGGCTCCTGATCTAATCCTGCGAATGTTGCTTTAACCAGGTCTATAAATGTTCTGGCTTTGCCAGTCCCCAGATTGTATAATCCGTTTTTGTCTATGGACCATTGACCATGGACCATGATCGCTCTCATCCACTCGATCACTTTCACCACATCTTTCACATATATAAAATCGCGGAGTTGTTCGCCATCCTTGGAATCAGGTCGATGACTTCTAAAGAGTTTTACTTCTCCCTCTTTTTTGATCTGATTATATGCGTGCCAGATAACACTCGCCATTCGCCCTTTATGATATTCATCCGGACCGTATACATTGAAGAATTTAAGTCCGGCCCAAAACGGAGGATGTGACTCTTGCATCAAAGCCCATTTATCAAACTCATTCTTACTAATACCATACGGATTTAATGGTTGCAACTTTGATACTACGTCATGATCATCGTCATATCCTAATTCCCCGCCACCGTAAGTAGCTGCTGATGATGCATATATCAGTGGAATTTGATGAAGCGTACAATATTCCCAAACAGATTTTGAGTATTCAACATTGAGTGTTTCATGAATACTATAATCGAATTCTGTTGTATCGGTTCTCGCACCTAAGTGAATGACAGATTCGATCTTGGGTTCATGAAGCTGGAGCCAATCCATGAGATTGTATCGCTCAACAATATGAGCATAGGCTGTTTGTTCCCAGTTCTTTCTTTTGGCTTCAATTCCAAAATCATCTACCAATATCAAGTCTCGATGCCCCAGTTCATTCAAGTATTTGACCATGCGAGCACCGATAAAGCCTGCTGCACCTGTAACAATGATATAAGATGGACTTTCTGCCATTCTTTAGTGGATCATTTTTTCGATCGCAGTATCATACAAACTTTTCCAAGCTTCAATACTACCCCAAGATTCACCATTGACCTCAATATTTCCAGAAGTAACTTTGCCTAAAACAGTCATTGAAATACCGGTCTTCTTTGCTGCTATTTCTAATGCGTTCAGCTGATCTGGAGAACAGCTTACTACAACACGACTTTGTGCTTCACCAAACCAGAATGCATCTTTACGTATAGTAGTATTCGCTTGTACTGTAAAACCAAGATTACGATTGAAACCGCTTTCCAATAATGTAATAGCTAATCCCCCTTCACTGATATCATGAGCACTATTAATGCTCTTTTCTTTGATCAAGGATGCGATGAATTGTTGAATTGTAAACTCTTCATCGAGATCAAAATGAGGTGCTGGAGAAAATTCTACTTTCTTGAGCTTATGTAAGTATTCTGAAGAAGCTATATCATTTTGTGGTGTGCCAATGAGTACGATAACATCTCCTTCCTTTTTGAAATCGAGTGTCATCTTTGCATTCACATCGTCTACAATACCTACCATACCAATGGTTGGTGTAGGATATACAGGACCATCCGGATTTTGGTTGTAGAAACTAACGTTACCTCCTGTAACCGGGGTATTGAATTTCCTACAAGCATCACCCATTCCGGTAACAGCCTTCACAAATTGATAGTATACTTCCGGATCATATGGGTTACCAAAATTCAAGCAGTTGGTGACACCTATTGGTTCACCACCACTACACACAATGTTTCTGGCAGCTTCCGCAACAGCGATCATTCCTCCTTTGTATGGATCAGCAAAAACATAGCGACTATTACAATCAACCGTCACTGCCAATCCTTTTCCTGTTCCTTTAGCAAGAACAATGGTTGCATCACTTGGCGCATTGGTAGAAGTATTGGCTGCACCTACCATGCTATCATATTGCGTATACACCCAACGCTTAGAAGCGATATTAGGGATCTGCACGAGTTGTTCTGCAGTAGCTTTCAGATCAGTAACATCTGAAATGGTATTGATATCAAATGCATTGATCTTCTCAAAGTATTTAGGCTCTCGGTATTCACGAGTATATTGAGGCGCGCCTCCACCAAGAACCAATTCGTGCGCAGGAATTTCTGCCTCTAGTTCTCCATGCATATAGAATTTGAGTAAGCCATCTCCGGTCACTTCTCCAATATTACTTGCAGAGAGATCCCATTTTTCAAATACTTTCAATACAGCTTCTTCTTTCCCTTTTTCCACCACAATCAGCATACGCTCCTGACTTTCACTCAATAGCAGCTCCCATGCTTTCATGTTTTGTTGACGAGTTGGTACTTTCTCAAGATCAATTCGCATACCCACTCCGCCTTTCGCACTCATTTCAGCAGTAGAGCAAATAATACCAGCCGCACCCATGTCTTGCATACCAACTACTGCGCCGGTGTTAATGAGTTCGAGACATGCTTCCAATAATTTCTTTTCCTGGAATGGATCTCCTACTTGAACAGCAGGTAATTCTTCCGCACTTTCTGCAGTGATATCAGCGGATGCAAACGAAGCTCCTCCAATTCCATCTTTACCGGTAGCGCTACCCACAAAGAAAACAGGGTTCCCAATACCAGCAGCGGTAGCACTGATCATATCGCCTACTTTCATGATACCTACACTCATGGCATTGACCAATGGGTTGGTATGATAACAGTCTTCAAAATATACTTCACCGCCTACTGTCGGCACACCAAAACAGTTGCCATAGTGTCCGATACCATGCACTACACCACTTAATAAACGTTGCGTTTTTTTATCTTTTAAATTACCAAAGCGTAGACTGTTCAGAGAAGCAATAGGTCTGGCACCCATTGTAAAAATATCTCTCTGAATTCCACCCACCCCTGTTGCCGCACCTTGGAAGGGTTCGATAGCACTAGGGTGATTGTGACTTTCAATTTTAAATACTACACCAAATCCATTACCCATGTCCATCAAACCGGCATTTTCTTCTCCGGCAGCTACAAGCATTCTACCTCCATCACGAGGCAATGTTTTGAGCCACTTGATAGAGTTTTTATAACTACAATGTTCACTCCACATGCCACTGAATGCACATAATTCAGTGAAGTTGGGAGTTCTGCCTAATTTCTGTTTGATAAGTTCGAATTCTTCTGCTGTAAGACGCAGTTTCTCGGCGGTTTGAACGGTAATTTCCATGATGCTGCGAAGGTAAGTAAGAAAGTCAAAGGTGAAAAGTGAAAGGTGAAAGTTTGGTTGGTTTATGGATCATAGCCAATGGTCCATAGTCCATAGCATATAGTAGGACAAATTTGACGTTGATGGTCCCCCTTTTCACCTTTCACTTTTCACTACTCACTTTTCACCTAGCTTCCCTTCACAATTCTACCGCTGCCGTTTTTGTGAGTGCGGACGGTTTTAGCATTACCGGAGTAATGTACATTTCCGCTGCCGGAGATATTCACATCGATTGAAGTTGTTGCATGTATTTTAATATTACCACTACCACTGATACGGGCGCTAGCATCATCAGCAATGACCTCTTTACAGTCGATGTTTCCGCTTCCACTGATACGGGCTTCAATTTCTTTGGCAGTACCTTTCATTTTGATACCACCACTTCCTGATACTGATGCATCGATTTCATTGAATCGGTCGAAGTCAAATCGAATATTTCCCGAACCTGATACCATAACATTGGTAGTACCATCATTCATAAATTCACCTCTGCCAATAATATCACCACTTCCTGAAAGGGAAAGATGCTGAAGTTTGGTGGCGGTCACATAAACGGTGATCTTATTTTTCGAACGGATATTACCATACTTTTTTGCACGGATATATAATTTACCATTCTCTACCACAGTCTCGATATGTTCCAACAAATTCTCATCACCTTCTATTTCTATGTCGTTACTGTTACCGTAAGCTACCATCACATCCCATGAACCCGATGAACTGATTCCTGTAAATGGACTAACTTTTCTGGTTTCCTTTTTAAGGACGCCATTACCATCGATTCGTTTCCAATTCCATTGAGATGAAGCGCCCATACTGATCAGCAGTAATGCCAATACCCATATTTTTTTCATAATCAGGTGTTTTTACAGTGGAACGGAGCATTTAAAAAATTGTTACAAAAAAAGCCATCTGCCTGAGGCAGATGGCTTTTTTAATTTGATCCAATCATTTTATTCAGCGATTGCCAAAGAATTGAAGTATTGATCACGCAGTTCTTTGTTCTCTCCATTTTTCCCGGCCTTATAGGCTAAAGTGATTGCATAGGTTTTATAGAAGATCATTCTGTTCGTTGAAACAGATGTTTTACCATCTTTTACGCTCTTAAGATCGAATTGATAGTAAAAATATTTGTCTTTATACTTTCCTTCTGATTCACTTAATATTTCCCCACCACTCTGAGTCATACCCATTTTTAGTTGTTCTTTAAACTCTTCTGTTTCTTTCATACCATCGATCTGTTCCTCGGTCATACCAAATGATGTAAAATCAAGTAAAATGGTCGCCATTTCGGTAGAATCAATAGCGGTACACTTTTTAACTTTCTGAGGAGCGCCATTGGTATTCACTTCAACAGGTTCAGCAGGCATTTCTACGGTTACCTTATCAGTTACAGTAACTTTTTTCCAATCATCAGCTATGATGGTAAAGGCAGAGGTTGCAAAAGCCACCAGACAAATCAGTGCAAGTTTTTTCATTTTTTCAATTTTTATATAGGTTGCGAAACTGCCGAAAAGATTACAAACCGTAAAAAATATTCATGATGTTAATCAAAATATTAACAATCAATGGCTTATATCGATTTGTACTAAAAATTCAATCAAATTAAAATAAATTACATGTTTTATTTTTTCCACAAATAATGCTTTTTTTAGCATCCATCGACATAAAAAATGACATTTTCAGATTTTTTACGCCTAATTTTACGGTGTCAAAAAAAACAACCCTATGTCTTTACGCTTCGACGCAATCAGTAACATCAACAACACTGAAACCGCAGTTCCTGCCAGTGCCAAGATCACAGGTATCTTCGGAACCAATGTATTTACCCTCAAAACTGCCCGCGAATACCTAAGTGATGAAGCTTATAAAAGCCTGATCACCAGCATCCGTGGAGGTAAAAAAATTGACCGTAACGTTGCTAACCAGATCGCGAATGGTATTCGTGCCTGGGCTGAAAGCAAAGGCGTTACACACTATACCCACTGGTTCCAGCCATTGACCGGTACAACTGCTGAAAAACATGACTCTTTCTTTACTTTGAAAGGGGATGGTACTGCCATTGAAGAGTTTGACGGAGCTGCATTGATTCAACAAGAGCCCGATGCCTCTTCATTTCCTAGCGGTGGTTTGCGTGCGACTTTTGAAGCTCGTGGTTACACTGCCTGGGATCCTTCTTCACCTGCATTCATCATTGAAATTGGTCAAGGCAAAACTTTATGTATCCCTACCATATTTGTAGCGTATACCGGAGAATCACTTGACTACAAAGCTCCTTTGCTGAAAGCCATTGAGGCCTTGAACAAATCTGCCATTGAAGTTTGTCACTATTTTGATAAAAACGTTACCAAAGTAACCCCTACCCTTGGTTGGGAACAAGAATATTTTGTGATCGATGAAGCACTGGCTACTGCCCGTCCGGATTTGATCCAGTGCGGACGTACAGTATTTGGAGCTGCTCCTGCAAAAGGACAACAATTAGAGGACCATTATTTTGGTTCCATCCCTGAGCGTGTGTATGCTTTCATGCGCGACTTTGAGCAAGAATCATACAAACTTGGTATTCCATTACGTACTCGTCATAATGAAGTAGCACCTGCTCAGTTTGAGTGTGCGCCGATTTTCGAAGAAGTAAATATTGCCGTTGACCACAACACTTTATTGATGGACGTGATGACACGTGTTGCCAAGCGTCATAAGCTGGTAGTGTTGTTACATGAAAAACCATTTGCTGGCATCAATGGTAGTGGTAAGCACAACAACTGGAGCATGGCTACTGATACCGGTGTTAACTTATTAGCACCCGGTAAAACGCCTAAGACCAACCTCATGTTCCTGACTTTCTTCGTGAACACGATCAAAGCCGTTCATGATTATGCAGATATCATGCGTGCCGCTATCGCTTCAGCACCAAACGATCACCGCTTAGGAGCCAATGAAGCACCTCCAGCTATCATCTCTGTTTTCGTTGGACAATACCTTGCTAAAGTTTTATCGGATATTGAAACCCGCGTTAGCACCAAGTTTGATGAGCAAGATGAAGCGATCCTGAAATTAGATCTGCATCGTAGCATTCCTGAATTATTGCTGGATAACACAGATCGTAACAGAACTTCTCCATTTGCATTCACCGGTAATAAGTTTGAATTCCGTGCGGTAGGTTCTTCTGCCAACTGTGCTATTTCGATGACGGTGCTGAATACGATCATGGCTGATACTTTGAAGAAATTCAAATCAGATGTAGATGCATTGATCGAAAAAGGTGATAAAAAAGAGATCGCTATCATGCAAGTGATCCAGCGTTATATAGTAGAAAGCAAAAATGTTTTGTTTGAAGGCGATGGTTACAGTGAAGAATGGCACAAAGAAGCAGAACGTAGAGGCTTACCGAATCTTAAGACGACTCCAGTCGCATTGGATGCTTTCGTGACAGATAAAGCTAAAAAGCTGTTTGAATCAAATGGCGTTTATACCCATGTAGAATTAGAAGCGCGTCATGAAATTGAATTGGAAAAATACATCAAGAAAGTTCAGATCGAAGCCAGAGTGATGGGTGATCTGGCGATCAATCATATCATTCCTGCTGCAATTACTTATCAGAATGAGTTATTGACAAATATCAATGGCCTGAAGTCTGCCGGATTAGGAGAAGCTGCTTACAAAAGCCAGTTGACTATTCTGAAAGAAGTGAGTGAACACATTCAGGTGATCCATGACAAAGTAAATGCTATGGTAGAAGCACGTAAAGTGGCCAACAATATTGAACACTCTCGTGAAAAAGCCATTGCCTATGAGTCCATTAAATCAACCTATTTCGATGAGATCCGTTACCATGTAGATAAACTTGAACATTTGGTAGACGATGAAAAATGGACACTGCCAAAATATCGTGAGATGTTGTTTTTAAGATAATCGTTCTTTTTGACTTGAGCAATCATAGCCCTGTGCCGTTCTCGGTGCGGGGCTTTTTTTGCTTATAGCTTATAGGTCATAGTTCATGGCATATGGTTTATAGCCAATAGTATTTTTCTACTATTACCAATATGCTGTGACCTATAAGCTATGAACTCACCCATTCACCACCCACTATTCACCATTCACCGAAAATCTCTTCTACTGAATAAACCTATACAATAACTTAATGTCCTATAAAAAACTAAACTCATAAACATGAAAAAAGTAATTGGATTATTAGCCGTTGTTTTAATCAGCACTGCTGCAATGGCACAAGGTGGTGGTGGACAACAGATGACACCTGAAGAACGTATTGCAATGATGAAAGAAAGACTTCAGCCGGTTGGACTTTCACCTGTTCATACAGACTCGGTTATTGCCATTATGATGGATCGCTCTATTATGGCCGGTGCCAATCTTAGAGACATGAGTCCTGAAGAAAGACAAGCAAAAATGAAAGAGTGGAGTGAAGCGAGAGCCAAAAGAATGGCAAAAGCCGGTATTCCTGAAGAGCAGATTAAGAAAGTAATGGAATTATTCACTGCTCGTCCCGGTGGCGGCAGAGGTGGTGGGAGATAATTGATATCTTTTTGATTTTAGCCACAGATTCACAGATTACTACTCAAATTAATCTGTGAATCTGTGGCTAATTTTATTCTACTTCAGCAAGAAATGCTTTCAGTACTTTAATGTTCTCTTCTTTATTATCATGCATGGTTGAATGACCTGCATTAGGTATTACAGCAAACTTTGCACCTCGCACCATTTGTTGGAACCTTTGAACGGTTTGTGGTCTTGCTTCATCAAATTCTCCTGTAATGAAAAGCACTGGTACTTTTATAGTACGTAAACTTGCAATACGATCATAATTCAATAAAGTTCCTGTTGCTGTAAATTCAGTAGGTCCCCACATATAGCGATAAATAAATTTATTACTCTTCGCTTCGGCGGTATCTAGTTCACTTTTTTTACGTTCTGTTCTCAGTCCAAAATTTTTCGCGAAGAAAGTATTTGCGCGTTGGTATTCAGGGGAATCAAACACTTGTGTTTCCTCGCCTTTTTTGATGTATTGCTGAATGGAGTCTGGTAAAGATGCAATCAAAGTATCAGCATCTGCCTTCCAAATTTTTGTGCTGAAATAGGGGCTATTGAATGAAATCGCTCTTACAGCTTGTGGATATTTAAGATAATACTCCAGCGCCAATGCCGTTCCCCAGGAATGCCCATGCAAAAAGAACTTCTCCAATTTTAATTCTTTTCGCACAGCTTCAACCTGTTCCACGAAATTATCTACAGTCAATAATGTAGTGTCTTCGTGATAGTCAGATCTTCCACTACCTAATTGATCAAAAATTATAATAGGACGATCGCTGCCGATTTCTTCGAATTGATAAAAAGATCTACTCGTACTACCCGGTCCGCCATGTAACATCATAACAGGCGTTCCATTTCCTTCGCCGAAAACGCGATACCAAATACGCCCTCCTTTAACTTGGATATAGCCTTCGTGAGGCTTTATCGTACGCTTATTCAAGCACCCACTACACAATAACAAAACAATAAAGAAGGAGAAATAAAAACTTCTCATATTTTTTCTTCGAATATATAGAATTATTACTCTTTCCCTTTTTTACCAAAAGTCCAAAGATCATTACTATAAATAAATTCTGTATGATCAGGTGTACCGCCATACTTACCCCCTGTCATAAATATTTTATTGTGATGTACCGCTGCTGCAATACCACCCTCTTGGAGACCAAGGCGCATCCATTCCCTCCCAAATCTTTCCATCACTACTTACCAATACCTGACTTGAAAACTGTCCATTCCTGTTACAACCCAATAACCAAATTTTATTTTCATAAACAACCGCTGCATATCCAAAAATTTGTTCGCCCTTTACAATTTCATCCGTTTCTTTTGTCCAGTTGATTCCATCTGAAGAGCTCCACACATCATTGTTAAGTAAAAACAATTTTCCATTCAATTGAACAATCAAACTACCGCTTCTTTTTCCAAACTCAAGCTTATCCTTTTGTTTGATCCAATGAACGCCATCCTCGCTATTCCAAATATCTGCGTATTGTTGTTGTTGATCTTCTCCACCGATAATCCATAATTTATTCTGGAAAACAAAGGGATGATAAAAAAATCGGTTGGGTAAATTAGACCGTTCTGCAAGCGTTTCCCATGTACGCATATCAGTGGTTCGATAGATAGTAGGTTTAAATGAAAATCGTTCTATATTACCTTCAAAATATCCAAGTCCACACATATGTCCATTGAATAAAACATAATCCAAAAAAGCATGATTGTTGATCACATTAGGTAAGGAAGATTTCGTCCAATGTTGTCCGTCATCAACAGAATACCAATTGGCATCTGGATGAAAAGTCCATAAAGTATCATTCAGACTAAACATTTGAAAATTATAGTTCTTCCTCCAAGCAGCACTATCAAGCAGTTTATGCCAAGCATAATTTTCACTTACAACATTGATTGTTGATTGATGCTTTTTTGTCGAAGAGGAGGAACAACTAATGCAAAGTATCAGCCAGCCTATGAGATAATGTTTCATATAGGTGATTAAAGGTGATATAATGATAGACTCAGTATCACTTAAAATGCATATGCCTAACACCTAAAATAATAAAGCCCCGACAAAATTGTCAGGGCTTTAACATTTGATCAAGATCGATCATTATTTCATTTTGAAGCCTTCAAGGAATTTCGTAGTGAAATTACCCTTCCTGAAATCTTCATTTTGCATCAATTGTAAATGGAATGGAATGGTTGTTTTCACTCCTTCGATCACATATTCGCTGAGAGCGCGATACATGGTATCAATCGCTTCTTCACGAGTTTGTGCGATGGTGATCAGTTTACCGATCATGGAATCATAATAAGGAGGAATTACATAACCTGCATACACATGGCTGTCAACACGAACCCCATGTCCGCCGGGCGTATGTAACACCGTAATCTTACCGGGAGAAGGTCTGAAATCATTGTATGGATCTTCTGCATTGATACGACATTCGATCGCATGCATTTGTGGTTCATAATTTCTTCCACTGATCTTCTCTCCCATGGCGATTTTGATCTGTTCCTTGATCAGGTCAAAATTGATCACTTCTTCGGTAACACAATGTTCTACCTGAATACGAGTATTCATTTCCATGAAGTAGAAATTGCGATGTTTATCGACCAGGAACTCAATGGTTCCAACACTTTCATAATTGATGGCTGCTGCAGCTTTACAAGCCGCTTCACCCATTTTCTTACGAAGCTCCGGAGTCATAAATGGAGAAGGAGACTCCTCTACCAGTTTTTGGTGACGGCGTTGAATAGAACAATCACGCTCACTCATATGACAAACAGTACCATATTGGTCTCCCGCTACCTGAATCTCAATGTGACGAGGTTCTTCCACAAATTTCTCCATGTAAACACCATCGTTTTTGAATGCAGCAGCGGCTTCTGTTCTTGCATTGGTATATGCTTTTTCGAGCTCACTTTCTTCATTCACAACACGCATACCCTTACCACCACCACCGGCAGTTGCTTTGAGGATAACAGGGTAGCCGATTTCTTTTGCAAGTTTTTTTGCTTCTTCCACACTCTCCAATAATCCTTCTCCACCCGGCACTACCGGAACACCAGCTTTGATCATGGTTTCTTTTGCCGTGATCTTATCACCCATTTTATTGATCATCTCCGGTGTAGGACCAATGAATTTGATTCCATGATCGGCACAGATCTGAGAAAAGCGGGCATTTTCCGCCAAAAACCCATAACCCGGGTGTATCGCATCGGCATTGGTAATTTCAGCCGCAGCCATGATATGAGGGATATTCAAATAAGAATCAACTCCATGGGGCTTTCCAATACAAACAGCTTCATCCGCAAATTTCACATGCAAACTATCTTTATCTGCTGTCGAATAAACGGCTACTGTTTTGATCCCCATCTCACGACAGGTACGAATTACACGCAGTGCAATCTCTCCCCTGTTGGCAATCAATATTTTCTTGAACATGTAGTTAATTTGAAGATTTGAAAATTTGAAAATTGTCATCCTGAACAGCCCTTTTAAGTTCTGTTCATATTCATCCCGCTAAATGCGAAAAGAATTGCCGTATTTTCAAATTACTTAGGTTCTACCAAGAACAAAGGCTGATCGTACTCAACCGGACTTGCGTCATCCACCAATACTTTAACGATGGTTCCGCTGATCTCACTTTCAATCTCATTGAACAGTTTCATCGCTTCAATGATACACACCACTTTTCCCGGTGCTATCTCAGTACCTACATCCGCCAACATAGGTTTATCAGGAGAAGGTCTGCGATAAAAAGTACCAATCATAGGGCTCTTTATCGTAATAAGATTATCTGCTTTAGGTGCAGGAGCAGCTGCAGTTGGTGCCGCAGGTGCTGATGCTGCTGGCGCAGGAGCAGGCGCAGCTACAGGAGCAGGAGAAGTATGGAAAACCTGTGGAGCAGGGGCAGCCACCGTAACGGCAGGCTCTTCTTTCTGCTTGATGGTTACCTTACCATCTTTGTCTTCTATACTGATTTCACCAATGTTACTCTTATTGATGATCTTGATCAACTCGTGAATTTGCTTTAAATCCATAATGGCAATTTTTGGGGTAAAATCGGTTAGTTTGGGTCAAATCGGGGGGCAAAATAGCCTTTTTTTGATAAAAACGGGGGATTTCTTTGAATTCTAAGATATTCTTTTTTTTAGTTGACAGTTGGTAGTTGACAGTTGACAGGAATACAATATTCTTCTTTCTGTGAATTGTCAACTATCCTCTATCAACTATCATCTGTTAACTAAAAAAGGCACCCAAAAGTGCCTTTCCTATCATCAACGAATTATATTATTCTTTCACGCGTTCCACATAATCACCGGTCTTGGTGTTCACACGGATCAATTCACCATCTTCCACAAACAAAGGCACCATTACGGTAGCCCCTGTTTCAACAGTTGCGGCTTTCAGTGCACGTGTTGCTGTATCACCTCTTAATCCAGGTTCACAATAAGTGATCTTTAAAACGATCTTTTCGGGTAATTCAGCACCAATTGGTTGATCTGTTTCGGTATTGATATAAACAAAAACCTCTGAACCATCTTTCAGGAACTGAGGCGCATCGATCATTTCTTCAGCTAGCGCAATTTGCTCGAACGTTTCATTATTCATCAGATTGAAGCCACTCTCATCCTTATATAAGAACTGGAATGCTTTTTTCTCAACACGTACCGGGAAAATGGTTTCTCCACTGTTCCATGTTTTTTCGATAGAACGCTTGTTATCCACACCCTTGAGCTTAGCCCAAACTTTTGCTGCTGCTCGTGCGGTTTTATTCTCACCAAATTCTACTACTGAATATAAGCTGCCGTCTAGCTTTAAGATCATGCCACGGCTGATGTCTGATGTAGTTGCCATAAAAAGGTTTATTTCTGGCGCAAAAGTAGGGGTTTGAGGGGATTTATGATGTCGGATCTCAGATGTCAGATCTTTTTTTCTGTATCAGCCCAATCCGTCCTTCACTCGTTCAGTATTGTTCATAGCTTTGAATGGCGTCAATCTAGCTCAAATCTGATATATATCTATGAAAAAAATACTCTTATCATCCTGCTTACTCTTTTTAGTGATGGCCTTATCGGGACATGAATTTTGGCTACAACCGGGTAAGTATTTCTATAATATTCGAGAAATAGCGGATATCAGCTTTCGAGTGGGTGAAAACTTTACAGGTGAAAATTGGAATGGTAACAAAGATAAAATCAAGATGTTGACCCATGTTTTACCCAATGGCACATCAATGGACCTCGCCAACAGGCTCTCTTCAACAAAAGGCGACTCTCTCAAGTTACCCTTACAACAGGAAGGCACCCATATGGTCCTTTTCAATAGTACCAATTCTTTTATCGACCTAGACCCTGATAAATTCAAAGCCTATTTAGAGGAAGATGGGTTGTTAGAGGCCATATCATATCGCTCAAAAAACGGCGAATCTTTAAAAAATGGCAAAGAGTATTACCAACGTTCGGTAAAAACCATCATACAAGTAGGTAATGAAAGAACAAATGCTTGTACAGCACCCACAGGTCTTCCTTTGGATATCGTTCCGATAGAAAATCCATATACGCCGCCGGGGTTACGTCCTACACAAGATCTGCCATCGGTTCGATTCAGAATTTTGTTCAAAGGAAAACCCTTGGCCAACCATTTTGTTAAAACATGGTTTCGCAATGAATCGGGTAAATTGACTATGGAAAGCTACAAAACCAATGCACGCGGGTTCATTTCTGCAAAACGACATAGTGGGAAATTCATGGTGAGTACTGTTTTTATGGAGCGAAACAATACGGATACGGTAGCAGATTGGCAAAGCTATTGGGCGAGTGTAAATTTTGAATATTCTTCTTTTTTTCCTGCCAGCCGATAATGCAATCAAAGAACATTCTTTGAATCCATGATGGCGGCACTCCTTTTTCACTTATTTTTGCCGCAAATTTCAAATACAAGAAACCATTACCATGGCAGTATTAGTGAATAAAAACTCAAAGATCATTGTTCAGGGCTTTACCGGAACAGAAGGCACATTCCATGCAACCCAGATGATTGAATATGGCACCAATGTAGTAGGTGGCGTTACACCGGGCAAAGGTGGTTCAACCCATTTGGATCGTCCAGTATTTAATACTGTAGCTGATGCGGTTAAAATAGCCGGTGCTGATGTTAGTATCATTTTCGTACCACCTGCATTTGCAGCTGATGCGATCATGGAAGCTACTGATGCAGGTATTGGTCTCATCGTTTGTATTACAGAGGGCATTCCTGTTCAGGATATGGTAAAAGTGAAAAACTACCTCTTGGGCAAGAACACCCGTTTGATCGGACCTAACTGTCCGGGTGTAATCACAGCAGGTGAAGCAAAAGTGGGTATTATGCCCGGCTTTATCTTCAAACCAGGTCGCATCGGTATCGTATCTAAAAGTGGTACGCTGACTTACGAAGCTGCTGATCAAGTAGTAAAAGCGGGTTTAGGTATCAGCACTGCTATCGGAATTGGTGGTGATCCTATTATTGGTACGCCTACAAAAGACGCAGTTGAATTATTGATGAATGATCCTGAAACCGATGGTATCATCATGATTGGTGAAATCGGTGGTAGTATGGAAGCGGAAGCTGCTCGTTGGATTAAACAAAATAAAACAAAACCTGTTGTTGGTTTCATTGCCGGACAAACAGCGCCTCCGGGTCGTCGTATGGGTCACGCAGGTGCTATCATTGGTGGAGCTGATGATACCGCAGCAGCTAAGATGAAAATCATGGCGGAGTGTGGTATTGATGTAGTAGCTAGTCCAGCTGATATCGGAAAAACAATGGCTGCAGCGTTAAAAAAATAATCATCCATTTACATCTTTGATAGAAAAGCACCTGAGAAATCGGGTGCTTTTCTTTTATAATCAATTATGCCATAAAGCGATTATTACAAAATTGTTACCCTATCAAAATACCCAAATACTGGTATTGAGTTTTCAAAAAAAAAATTGAATTTGCACGTGTTGGAAAATCAATCCGCAAGGATCAATAACAACTACAAATTGGGGGTAAGCTTGTAGCGATCGCTGCAAGCTTCTTTTTTGCCCTAAACTTTTGTTAATCCACACTCATTCCTGTGAATATTGCGTGATGTTTGCATCCCTATCAAATTGAACGTACTTTTCTATCAAATTTTGATGCATGATTTTAAGGATATTCACTTTTGCACTTCTATTCTTCGTCACTATTAATTCTTTTGCGCAACAAAAAGATACCAGTTTTTCAAAAGAATGGCTTCAAATAGATACACTGATCTTACATAATGGATTAACAAAAACAGCTTTGGCCCAAGTGAATCAACTGTACAATAAAGCAGTTGCTAAAAATCTGCCCGCACAAAAGATCAAATGCCTCATCTATCGATATTCGCTTGAAAGTATTGTCACTGAAAAGGGACCGGTAGAAATTGTTGGTGATATTCAAAAGGAAATTGAAAATAACAATGACCCAGTTATACAAAGTTTATATCGACTATTATTAAGTAAACAATTACAAAAATATCTTCAGGATAACAGGTGGACGATTTATACCAGAAAGCCCGTATTGAACAATTCAAATCCGGATATCAATACATGGACCATTGATGACTTTAGAAAGAATATCGATCGTCAGTTCAAATGGATATTGCAAAATATCCCTGAGCTAGAGAAGATTTCTGTACATCAGTTTGACGCAATTCTTATTAAAGGTAATCACCCTTTTACACAATTGGATCTTGCCGACTTATGTTTGGTAGAAGCCATCGAGTTTTATCAATCTGAAGACTATTTCGTCAGTAGAGCGAGTGATTTTTTTTCGATTCAACAAACGGCTGCTTTAAGCGGACTAAACGAGTTTCTGCAAACAAAATTTACTGCTCCGAATGAAGATGCGCATCATTTAATTACGCTGCAGTTATACCAACAGTTATTAAGAAAACACAAAACGGATAGTAATCCTGATTGGCTTCTGAAGATGAATCTAGAGAGAATTGAATGGGTTTACGAACAAGCAAGGTTTCCTGACAAAGATCGGCATTATGAAAGCTCATTGAAAACAATAACTTCAACATATCCAAATGATGCTGCTACTGCAGCTTATTGGTATGCTTTAGCTTATGCAGTTAAAAGAAAAGGAGAAAATTATCAGCCATTTTTAGATACTACAAACAGATTTGCATTTACCCAAGCAAAAGAAATCATAACAGAAGCATTACCAAAATTTGATGAGACTTTACCAGCCGTTCAAAAGATGCGACAATTACTTTGGGAAATCAATATTCCTGCTTGGTCAGTTAAAACAGAACATGTCAATCTGATCAATAAAAAATTTCGAGCGCTCATCTCTTACAAAAACGTCGACACATTATACATTCGCATCCTTAAAACAAGAAACAGTGATCAGGAAGCTGAGTCATGGAAGAATGAATTTTGGGAGAATATCGTGAAGATCACCCCTTTCAAAACAAGTACTCAAATCCTACCAGGAACATCAGATCATCAATACCACGCAGTCGAAATAGCATTACCTGAGTTGCCATCAGGCGAATATGAACTATTGTGTTCGAATAATCCTTTATTTAAAAATGATAGTGTTACAAAATTGAGTCATCAAAGATTCATCGTTTCAAATATCAGTTATATTAAAAATAAGAATGACATCTTTGTTGTACATCGAGAAACCGGTAAACCCTTAGCCAATGTTTCTGTATCAATACTTGAGAATGTTTATAACAGAACACTCAAAAAATATCAATTGGAATTATTGGCTAAAAGGAAAACAGATAAAAACGGGTACCTGAGTTTTTTTGAGAAGAAAGGTCATGGAGCGTACAAGTACATATTCGAAACTAAAAATGATCGACTTTCCTTTAGTAGAGCAGAATATGACAACTACTTCGAACCTATTACCAATAGCCTTACAGATGAGGACGAAATAGCAGCATACGAAAACAAATCAAAAAGAATTGTATTCTTTACTGACAGATCTATTTATCGACCCGGACAAACTCTTTTTTTTAAAGGTATTGGCACTATGAATGATCATGCTACGAAGCTGAGCAAGATTATTAATACAAAGGATTCTATTTGGGTGTACCTACAAAATGCTAATAAAAAGAAGATTGATTCCGCCCGCTATCAGTTAAATAGATTTGGATCTTTTAGTGGTAGTTTTATTTTGCCTACGCAAGGACTCACTGGCAATTATTTAATTTATACAAGCCGAGAATATGGTAATTCTTCTACTTATTTTTCAGTAGAAGAATACAAACGACCTACCTTTTCAGTTACGCTCGAAAAACCCAAACAAGCTTACCAGCTCAATGATAGCATCACTATTACCGGTAGTGCCAAAGCATTTGCAGGAAATAATATCGACGGCGCTAAAGTTGTTTATTCAGTAACGAGAGATGTAAGATTTCGTTATTACAATTATTGGCAAAGACCAACACCAGCTTATGATAGAAGAGAGATCAGTCAAGGAATTATTACGACAGATGCAGCAGGAAATTTTCAGATCAAATTCAAAGCAAATGCCGATGATATTATTATTGATAAGGAAGCAACCCAACTATTTGACTTCTCCATCAATGCCACAGTAACAGATGCGAATGGCGAAACCAGAACAGCACAAACCAATATTACTGCAGGAACGACATCCCTCTTTCTCTCTTTGAATGTCCCCGAATGGGCTGATGCCAATCAGTTAAAAGATATTGTTGTCTCTGCCACCAATATCAGTAATGAAAAAGAACCAGCGATCGTAGACATAAAGATTACTTCGCTTCAACATCCTAATAGACTGATTAAAAAAAGATTTTGGGAAAGACCAGACCAGTTTGTGCTCACGCAAAAAGACTTTCTATCCTTATTCCCGAATGATGAATATGAAAATGAATCCAATCCTTCTACCTGGTCAAGAGGCACCCTATTCCAACAAACAAATATTGATACAAAGAATACAGATAAACTGATCTTGACAAACCCATTACCACCCGGACATTATGAAATAGAAGCAAGCTCCAAGGACAAAAATGGGTTGATAGTAAAAGCTGTGACTTATCTCAAAGTATTCAATAATGCAACACGTCAGTTGCCCTCACCGGAATACAGTTTCACATTCACAAAAAAAGAAACTGTTGAACCGGGAGATACGGCTTTATTTATTCATGGTGTATCTGCCAATGACATATTTGTGATCAAGAAAACAGAACGTTCAAATAAAAAACCAACCCTCAACTATCAATACCGAAAAAAGGGGTTGACAAATATCAGTTTTATTCCAACCGAGGCAGACAGAGGTGGCATGATGATCACGGAAGCATATGTGATACACAATAGAATGTATACACAAACATACGGTGTAAATGTACCTTGGAGCAATAAACAATTAGATATTGAATACAACTCTTATCGTAATAAAACAGAGCCCGGCAATAAAGAAAAGTGGACCATCAAAGTTAAAGGGATAAAAGGTGATAGTACAGACGCTGAAGTACTCACAGGGATGTATGATGCCTCATTAGATCAATTCAAACCACACCAATGGAGGACACCTTCATTATGGCTGAACAATAGATGGAATAATACTTTTAATGCCGGAAATAATTTCGGGATCCAACAATCAATAGAAAAATATACTACCATTCCTTATATAGAACATCAAGAAATTGAACTTGACAAATTAGCGATGCACGCCGATGAGCTAATAGTTCAAAATTTAAAATACTGGTCTCAATATCCCTTTGGCACTCTTTCTCCACAAGCAAGAAAATTAATAGCAGAAAAATTGGAGTACACATCGATCCATTCTTATCAAAATGATCGAAGAAATTTAATGGTTCAAAATAAAGCCATGAGTCCTGCGTCGGAGGAGTCTGTCAGTATGAGAAAAAAATCTATAGCGTCACCAGCAGATGTAATGTCTGGAAATGTGGCAGGTATATCTGTGGAAACCGAAGCAATAAAAATCAGGGGAGCAAGTATATCGAATATTTATCCGGGTTCACTGTTATTAGTAGATGGCGTCATTGTTGCTGATATTTCAAGTATCAATCCGGCTGATATTATTTCTTTAGAAAATCTAGACCCTGTTGAAGCTGTAAAACGATACGGACAAAAAGCCGAAAAAGGTGCTGTGATCATTACTACAAAGAATGCACAAACACCGGTAGTGATACGCAAAAATTTCAATGAAACAGCATTTTTTTATCCGCAGTTATATGCAGACAGTATTGGTAATTACAGTTTTAGTTTCACCATGCCCGAAGCTGTTACCCAGTGGAAATGGATGACAATAGCACATAATAAAGACCTTGCTTTTGGCAGTGCACAAGCTGACATCATTACACAAAAAACCTTAATGGTTCAAGCC
Organism: Brevundimonas vancanneytii; assembly: GCA_943368425.1. GTDB lineage: Bacteria > Bacteroidota > Bacteroidia > Chitinophagales > Chitinophagaceae > Sediminibacterium > Sediminibacterium vancanneytii_A. The sequence goes on along the minus strand of CALRLC020000003.1, from coordinate 252,081 downwards.
AATGCTCCAAGGTTCATGCGTGAAGGTGATAAAATGGAATTCAGTGCTAAAGTTTCCAATCTAAGTGATCAAGAGCTTTCCGGTCAAATCATGCTGGAGCTGATAGACGCAAATGCAGGTTCTTCGGTTGATGGATGGTTCCAGAATGTTTTTCCAGTACAATATTTTACTGTACCTGCTAAACAAAGTTCCATCGTAAAATTCCCAATTCAAATACCATTCAGTTTCAATCGCGCACTTACGTGGCGATTGGTAGCCAATGCCGGCAATTATAGTGATGGTGAAGAAAATATACTTCCGGTACTCACCAACAGACAATTGGTGACTGAGAGTTTACCGATCATGATTATAAAAGATACTACACAAACATTCCGTTTTGATAAACTGATCAATGCCAATAGTCCAAGTCTGACCCATGAAGCATTAACCATCAGTTATACCGCCAACCCTATTTGGGAGGCTATACGTTCACTTCCTTATCTGATGGAATATCCATATGAATGTGCCGAGCAAACGTTCAATCGTTTTTATGCAAATGCATTGGCACATTATATCATCAACAAAGATCCTAAGATTAAAAAAGTATTTGAAGTTTGGCAAAGAGATACTACTTCGCTTAAAAGTAAACTTCAATTGAATGAATCTTTAAAACAAGTGATGCTGGAAGAAACACCTTGGGTTTTTGAAGCAGAATCACAGGAACAGAAAAATAAAAATCTGGCATTATTATTTGATGTCTTTCGTTTGAACCAACAAACAGAACAACTGATCAACAAACTCCAAGAAATGCAATTACCTGATGGTAGTTTCAGTTGGTTCAAAGGTGGATATTCAGATCGATACATGACCAATTATATCATGACAGGTATTGGTAAACTCAAGAGACTAGGAGCTATAACGCCGGATATTGCCATTAGATTGAAGCCTGTTATTGACAACGCTATCAAATTCCTTGATGCCACCATCACAAAAGATTATCGTGCATTAAAAGCAGCTAAACTCGATTCTATAAAGCCGATACTATCGGGTTTTGAACTTCAATATTTATATATGAGAAGTTTCTTTAGAGATATTCAGCAAACAGGTGCTTCGGATGCTTATAGTTATTACTATGGACTTGGTAAGACTAATATTCAAAAACAAAGTATTTATAACAAGGCTTTATTAGGATTGATCTATTTCAGAAACAATGAAAAGAGGTTTGTCAATGTCAACATCCTCAATCCCATTCTCGAAAATGCAGTAGAGGATACATCTAAAGCAACTATCTACTGGAAAGATCGTTTAGGGTATTCATGGTTTACTTCTCAAATAGAACATCAAAGTACAGTGATACAGTTCTTACAAGAGATTTTAAAAGATCAAAATTTTGTAGGGGGACAAAAAAGTGTTGATCATGCAAGAAACTGGCTCTTACTGAATAAACAAACCAATCATTGGAATACTACAATCGCAACAGCAGATGCTGCATATGCATTGATCATGACCGGAACAGATCTTTTACATACGGATAAAAATATCACCATCCGATTGGGTAATACAGTTTACAATAATCAAAGCAATACAAAAGAGGCCGGTACTGGTTATTTTCAGCAACGCGTGGAAGGAAGATTGATAAAACCTGAGATGGGAAATATTCAAGTCAGTGTACAAACAAAAGGAAATGCACCTACAGAATCTCTTTCTTGGGGCGCTATACATTGGCAATATTTTGAAGACATGGATAAGATCACTCCATCTGCAACACCTTTATCTATTACTAAGGAGTTATTCATCGAAAAAAATAGCAATTCCGGTAAAGTATTGGAAGCATTAAAAGAGAATGCAGTCGTGAAGCCGGGAGACAAAGTGATGGTAAGAATAATCATCAAGAGTGATCGTGCTATGGAATACATCCATCTAAAAGATACTAGATCTGCTACTATGGAACCGGTCAATGTGTTGAGTGGATTCAAATGGCAGGACCGACTTGGATATTACGAAAGCACTAAAGATGCCAGTACCAACTTCTTTATTGGTCAACTCAATAAAGGAACCTATGTATTTGATTATCCGGTTCACATTACACATACTGGCGTTTTCTCAACAGGTAATGCTAGTATTCAATGCATGTATGCCCCAGAGTTTACAGCAAATTCAGGAGGAATGATATTGAGAGTAGAGGAATAAGTTTGATTTTTTGATCTTTGATTTTTTGAAGAAAAATAAATCAAGAAATCAAAGATCAAAAAATCAAAAATTACTTCACCAAAGGAATACCTACCTGAAAAGTATAGAAGCCCAATCTTGAACGATACCATACTCCTACATCCTTACCCTCAATAGATTTTTGGTATTGAGCCCTGAGTCCAAGAGAAATATGTTTCAATCGATACCTTACCCCTACTGCTGAAAACAAGGAGGCTACTGATGGACGAGCAACAACACCCGACAAAGTATATTTACCTCCCAACTCCCCCAACCCTAATTGAGGCTCTACACTAAATTTTCCGATGTTATGTTCATAACCAATCAGTACCGGAATAGAACGAATCGAGTAGTCTTCGGAAGATCCAATCAGCTTTTTTAAACGAGCTCTACCTATACCTGTTGTAAGTGTGAGAGCACCAGTTGAGCTAGTAATCAAAGATGCTTTTGCATAAAGTCCCCAACCACTTCCACTTTTACCATCAAAACTTACCAATCCGGCCTCAGGGAATAGAGTCAGCTTCCATTTTTTTGATTGTGCAGTTGCCATCTGAGAACAGATTAATACCAATAATAAACCCAACCACGCTTTACTCATAGTATCAGTTTTGAATGATGACACTCATCGAATTAAAAGTGATGCTTGATTCATATTTTTTTGTATCGGCGGTTGATAGCCATGATAAAAAACATTCTATGCAAAAGAATGACTGTATTTAATGAACTTTGCTGCACATTTTATCAAACTTGTATGGTTGTTGATTACATCATTGTTGGACAAGGTATTTGTGGCACGATGCTTAGTCATCGATTATTAAAATTGGGTAAGACTGTTGTTGTGCTTGATGAGGCTCATCCATTCACCGCTTCAAAAGTGGCCAGTGGAGTTATCAATCCCGTGACAGGCAGAAGGATTGTAAGAACCTGGGAAATTGAAAAAATCATGCCTTTTGCAGTGGAAGTGTATCGTGAGTTTGAAAAGGACTTGAATACATCTTTGATCCGTCAAACCAATATCCTCGACTTTCATCCAACACCACAAATGATGTTGGCTTTCAAAGAAAGATTACCGGAAGAAAAAGAATACCTGCGTATACCAGATCAAATAGAAAATCTAAGAAGCTATTTTAAGTTTGATTTTGGTGTTGGAGAAATCAACCCTTGCTGGCTAATTGATCTTAATCGCTTATTGGGCGAGTGGAGAAAGAAGCTACAACAAAGAAATATACTTTTGGAGCAAAGGTTTGACTGGAAAGATTGTATTGTAAAAGAATCAGAGGTACAATATCAACACATCAAAGCCAATGCGATCATATGTTGTGAAGGGGCTTCGGGTTTTAATAATCCTTACTTACATCTATTACCTTATGCACCCAATAAAGGTCAAGCTATTATTGCAGCAATAGATGGGTTACCAGCTACTAATATTTATAAGCAAGGGATCAACTTAGTTCCTTGGCAGGATGGATTATGGTGGATAGGCTCCACCTACGAATGGGATTTTACAGATCTGAATCCATCCGAAGCATTTAAGATGAAGACTGAAGAGCAGCTAAAACACTGGCTAAAACTACCTTTTAAGTTTTTAGATCATATAGCATCTGAACGTCCGGCCAACATGGAACGAAGGCCTTTTGTGGGATTACATCCGATACACCGATCTGTGGGAGTTTTCAATGGTATGGGAACAAAAGGGTGTTCATTAGCTCCTTATTTCGCTTATGAGTTGTCCCAATTTTTAGTCAATGGTAGTGATATTACCCCGGCAGCTGACGTAACAAGATTTACCCGCATTTTAAGCCGATGATTGGTGACAAAAAATTAATATTGCAGCCATTATTATCAATTAATACGGAAATCAATGGCTGAACCTGCTGTGAGCAAACAAGATTATACCATTCCACTGCGTTACCGCAAAATGGAAAACTTACACATCGTTTTCTGGTTATTCAAGGATGTAGCATGGTGTTTAGGCTTTTCCATCCTTGGTATTACCATGATTTTTCCTACCCTCATCATTGCTTTGATCATTAGCTGGAGAACACGACATATTGTTTCTGAATTATGTCACAATCTTGCCATCGCTGTTTGGATCAGTGCCAACTCTTATTGGATGATCACTGAGTTTGTGGGCATTGATGAGAAAATTCTTTTTGATCACTACACATTCAAAGATCTTGCACTCATACCATTTGTTACTGGTATTCTTATTCTTGCGTTCTATTACCTGATCTGGAAACCTAGACATAAAGAGGCCTATTAAAATAAGTATACCGGCAGAAAGATCGATTCCTTGGACTGAATGATTAATACCAGTAGCTCTGGATTTTACCTGCCCATCATCAAATACCATTCATCAAGTCCGGAAGCCGCTCATGCGGTATCGAATCACCTAAAGGGAGTAGATAGGGTGTGAATGTCTTAGTTAGACGTTAAATAGCGTACTCCTACTGTTTTGGTTTCTCGTTTTTTAAATTCAGCAAAGAATCTATTAGGATTGAGTCCTTTTGACGAGCATCGTTTATTTGTAGTATGCTGTGCTGTTGTAGTTGTATCAGTGAGTCTTTCTCTATTATTGACCTCTGTAATATGGTTTCTTGATAATTATTCTGGCAGGTTCTAACGGTTGCGGCTGTACTTATTGCGCCTACTAACAACGTGAGCCAATATAAATTCCCATTTGTTTTAAAATTCTTTTCTATTGCAATACTTGTTTTTTGTATCGCATCTGCCATATTCAAAGTAGCTGTTTCTAATTTATCTTGTTTTATCTGTATATTATCAAGTCTTTCATAATAACTCTCATATCCTCCTTCTGAATAAAACTGCTCCCCCTTTATAGTAAGGACTGCCCACTCTCTTTGATTGTCAGGATCGTAGTCTAAATATTTATCGTTTATCAAGGCTAAGAAAGCTGCTCTAATATCATCACCACTTTCTTCACGACCAAATGTTTGATTAATTTCATTTAACGTGTATCTATTCCTATTGTCAGTATTGAATAATTCCAATATTCTATCAGCCACTCGACTAATTTCTGAATATTCAGCCATTACTTTTTCTTTTTAATAGGTGTATTTAAAGCCAGTTTAAGCAGTTCATCTGCTGTCATGTTAACCTTTAGTGGCTTTTCCTCTTTGAGGGCTTTTTTAGTCATGGCAGGGGGCTTGCCATTGATGGGCTTATTAGTTTTGTTGGGCATGGTACTAAGTTAGTGAAACTTAGCTTTTCTTAGTTAGTTTAACCCATGTTAAGCGTCTTTCCATGTTCTGCAATGACAAATTAAAACGGTCTGCATCTTTCATTTTACGGGTATTATATCGGTAAGAACATTCATTGCAATATGCTTGTAGGTGCTTAAAGCTAATTTGATGCCATGTACCGTGAATGGCTCTTTTCATTACTCCCCAAAAGTTCTCAACTCCGTTAGTGTGTACATCATTTCTAACCCATTCTTTTTTAGCATGAAATACGGCTGCGTGTTGGTACTGTTCTAATCCTGTACGGTATATAAATGCTTCATCTGTCATTATCCTGCTCCCTTCCATTACGTTATTATAAATAGCTTGTTTTATTGGGGCTGCTTTACGATCATCAAAAGCAAATACCCTTATATCTCCATCACGTTCTTTTATACCTACTACTGCTCCTTTATTTTTATATGGGCTTTTCTGTGCATAGTCTATTTCTTCGGGGCTTAATCCTTTATAATCGGACTTGTATTTACGGCTCATGTATGTTTCATCAACTTCCAGAGCACCTTGTAACATTTCATTACTCACATTCTTCATCATTTCTCTAATCCTATGTGTCATAAACCATGCAGTACGTTGTGTTACTCCTAAATCTCTCCCTAACTGGTGCGAACTAATCCCTTTCTTATGAGCCGTAACAACATAAACAGCATTTAGCCATTTAGTTAATGGTATGCGTGAACTCTCAAATATAGTACCCACAGTTACACTGTACTTCTTACCGCAAACGTCCTGACTTGCTCCACATTTAAACCTTTTACCCCCTTCAATTACATAAGTTTTCCCGCTATACCCACAGTAAGGACATACAGGGCAACCACCCCAACGCTGCTCAATCAAATAATCCCTGCACTGTTTTTCAGTAGGTAGGGAAAGTATTAATTCATGAAGATTTTTAAACATATAAATTAGTTTTTGTATTTTGTTTCAAAGCAAATTTTATGAGTAAGGATACTTTAGAGATAATTTATTGGGTTGCTACTTTAGCTATTTTATGTATAAACGTTTATGTAATAAGATATTCTCCGATAAATGCTGTTGAAGTTGGTAGACGATTAAATATTGCTCAACAAAAGGATAACACTAAACGTAGTCTTTTCCTGTTGCTATTCTCATTAAGAGGGCAGCCTGTACATCATGATTTTGTAAGAGGCTTAAATCAGATCGAGGTGGTGTTTGAAGATGTCCCCCCAGTAATTGCGGCATGGCGTGTTTATTTTGCATCCCTCCAAAACAAACATCAAGCAAATGCTGAAAGGAATTGGGAGATTGAAAGGACAACTCTGTTGTCTGCAATGGCGGTTCATTTAGGCTATGCAAGCATTTCTCATTCTGAATTGCTACGGGATTACTACCCCGAAGGTCACGACAATCAATTAAAAGACGATTGGGATTTAAGGGAGTCGGCTCGTGCGTTTTTAAAGAACGGTGATATACTTTATAAGATAATGATTGATAATTGGGACAACGGCAAAAGAATGGACGGAACAGAGGAAGTACCCCCAACCCCCTAAATAAAATATTACGTAACTCTTTATTATTCAATCCTTCTCCCTTTATGTGATTTGTTGCCGCTCATGCACTTATTTTGCCGTCAACGCACTCATTTTACCGTTCATCACAGGTACTTTACCGCTCGTGAAAGCGCAAGTCCCGTTTATCCCTGTTTTTATACAAGGATGTTTACCCCCCATATACCTTTATGCCTTCAAAGTAAATGGAGCCTCGCTCCCATGTAATATGAACCACCACACCGAATTTCTGTTTGCCCGTTTCCGCCAGCGCGTGAAGCCACCAGAAGTTCATCTGAACTAAATCTTCCCGTTCACCATTTCCGGACAAAAACCTGAGTGCAGGAACAAAGATGCATAGCTGCAGCTGTGCTGATATACCCTTCATTTCAAGTTCTCAATGGTGCCGTCAGTGACGGTAAGGGTCGACGTATACCTTTTCCTAACCATTCTATGCTTATAAAAAATGAAACCATTAGTAGTGGTAATTGCCGGCAGTGCATTATTGTTACTTTGCCTTGGCAACCCTAAACATCAAAAACGACAACAAGCTTCTATTAAAAGCGGAGTTATTGCAAACAACATGAAAACAATTCGTAAGTAAACAAATCGGCAATATGAAAACCATTCCACCTTAAATCTGTAAATCTGTGGCAATATTTAGCCACAGATTCACAGATTATATTCTTCGGAAAATATATCGTTGAATATAGTAGCCATCATAATGTGTAGCTACGATGCGATTATTGTATACCACGATCTCATCAAAATACATATCAATAGAACTGCGGTTAAATGCATCATATACATTCACTTCCCAACTATCATGTAATCGATCGTAATAGTTCCCAAATTGGTCATAGTAGCCAGCACCAACCGTTCTGATACGCCAGGTTCCTCGCATCAGACTATACCCATCATCATACTCAGCATCTCCATTTCGGTAAAAATCAAACACTCCATCTTCCAGACCTGACCGAAAATATTGCCAGCCAAATCCACTACTACGTGATGCTTCTGATAATACCCAGGAACCTTCGATAGATCTTTGTTCAGGTACAATAACCACTTTAGAACAAGAGGAAAATAAAATGATCAGAGTAGAAAAAAGTAAAAGTCGCTTCATATACTATCATTTTCAGGGTTAAGAAAAATGGTTCATTGAACAACATTCAATTCTTTTACCAGAAAACGATCTTAAAGAAAAAAGAAAGGCTTTTACATTTTATTTAACGATCCCATTTCATGAAAGTGGCCATTACCGTAGTTGATAAACCAATCATCGCAATAATGGTAAATGACCAACGTAAGCCTGCTAGTTCTGCTATGAAACCAATCAAAGGCGGACCAATCAAAAAGCCAAGAAACCCGATCGTGGATACAGCTGCTAATGCAACTCCCGGAGACATCGTCTTTGATTTTCCCGTAGCACTGTATACCAAAGGAACAACAGAAGAAACGCCAAATCCAACCAAGAAAAATCCTATCGTAGCAGGTATTAGTGTAGGGAATAAAACTGCCACTGAAAGTCCTGAACAAATGACAATACCACTGATTTGCAACATCCGCTGTATCCCAAAACGCGTTACCAATCGATCACCTACAAATCTACCGGTAGCCATGGTACCCATGAATACCGAATAACCCAATGTCACCAACTCCTGTGGTGCGTTGACCACTTTTTGGAAATAAACGCCACTCCAGTCAAACATGGTTCCTTCGCAAACCAAACATCCAAATGCAATAAGGCCTAATTTTAAAATCGCATTATCCGGTTTCGCAAAAAGCGGTGTCTTATCCGCTGACTTTGCATCTGCAGGTAATATTTTTCCTTGTGCCAATAATACTACGATCAGACAACAAATACAAACGATGATAAAATGATGAAAGGGTGCAATTTGTTGTGCGATCATGAATGTGCCAACCGCTGCACCTGCAAATCCGGCCAGACTCCAAATACCATGAAAAGTAGCCATGATAGACCTTTGGTATAAAGATTCAACACCTACTGCTTGCGTATTTGCTGAGATATTATAGAGGTTACCGAAAATTCCGAATACAAATAATACAGAGGCCAGCTGCCAGGTAGCAGTAACCATACCAATCAAGATCAATGTGAGCGGATAGCCTACTGCAGCAATGGTTACCATGGTTTTACTACTGAAACGTGTAACCGCCCAGCCGGAAACAGGTAGACTAAGCATTAATCCACAGGGAAGTGCCAATAAAACGGCACCCAATCCTGCATCACTGAGTCCTAATTGTAATTTGATATCAGGAATCCTGCTCGCCCAACTGGCGAAACAAATTCCAGCCATAAAAAAGAAAACGGCGACAGAGATTCTGTTCACCTTACGCGTTCTGCTTGACTGCATGCTGCAAAGATGATGCAAAATCACAGGTTTTCCATCGCTAAATCCATTGAAGGCATGGGGGTTTTGAAGTATATTTGCGGCCTTGCGTGATCATAGTCGATTGACTATGGTCTATGGACTTACTAAATAAATCTCTATGTTCCGTACACATACTTGTGGAGAGTTAAGAACCGGTGATACCGGAAAACAAGTGACCCTCGCTGGCTGGGTTCAAACCGTTCGTAAATTCGGTGCTATCACTTTTGTGGATCTACGTGATCGTTATGGCATTACCCAGTTACTCTTTGGAGAAGAACTCAATAGTGAATTAGATTCACAACCACTTGGAAGAGAGTTTGTAATTCAAGCTACTGGTACAGTTGCTGAAAGAAGTAATAAAAATCCTAATATTCCTACCGGTGATATTGAAATCCATATTAGTAGTTTTAAAATTTTGAATAAAGCTGCTGTCCCACCTTTCACAATTCAAGATGATACAGATGGCGGTGATGATCTACGAATGAAATATCGTTTCCTTGATCTGCGTAGAAATGCGGTAAAGAAAAATTTAGAACTTCGTTATTCAGTGAATCGTGCTGCCCGTAATTACCTGCATGAAAACAATTTCATGGATATTGAAACTCCTTTCCTCATCAAATCGACACCGGAAGGAGCTCGTGATTTTGTGGTACCATCCAGAATGAATCCGGGACAATTCTATGCATTACCACAATCACCTCAAACATTCAAACAGTTATTGATGGTGAGTGGGTATGACCGCTACTATCAAATCGTAAAATGCTTTAGAGATGAAGACCTGCGTGCTGATCGCCAACCCGAATTCACGCAGATCGACTGTGAAATGTCTTTTGTTGAACAGGAAGATATACTCACCATGTTCGAAGGCATGATCAAGAGCATTTTCAAAGAAGTAAAGAACATTGACTACACTGATAAGGTTGAACGCATGACCTGGGAAGACGCTATGTGGACCTATGGAAATGATAAACCTGATATTCGTTTTGGGATGCAGATCGCTAACCTGAAATCTGCTTTTCTGAAAGGTGGTAAAATCATGGCAAGTGGTGAACTGATCAATGGAGCAGGTTTTGGCGTATTTGATAATGCTGAAACAGTATTAGCAATCGCTGCTCCTGGTTGTAGCGAATATACCCGCAAACAAACTGATGAACTCACAGAGTGGGTGAAGCGTCCACAAATAGGTATGCAAGGATTGGTATACATCAAGTGTAATGCAGATGGTACTTATAAAAGCAGTGTAGATAAATTTTATACTGAAGACAAACTAAAAGCAATTGCTGATGCCGCAGGTGCTAAAGGCGGAGATTTGGTATTGCTATTAGCTGGTAGAGAAGAAAGAACACGCAAAGCCATCAGTGAACTTCGCTTAGAGATGGGTAAACGTTTAGGTCTCAGAAAAGAAGATGAGTTTAGATTGTTATGGGTGCTCGACTTCCCATTATTTGAATATGATGAAGAAGGAAACAGATGGGTAGCCAGACATCATCCTTTTACATCTCCCAAACCGGATCAGATCAGTGTGATGATCAATAATAATCCGGCAATAGAGAATGCTGATAAATATCTGGAACATCCTTATTCTAATATCAAAGCAAACGCTTATGATATGGTATTGAATGGAAATGAGATCGGAGGTGGATCTATTCGTATTTATCAGCGTGAATTACAGGAAAAAATGTTTGCAGCGTTGGGGATGAGCGAAGAAGAAGCGCAACATAAGTTTGGATTCCTGTTAGGCGCTTTCGAATATGGTGCACCGCCACATGGAGGTATTGCATTTGGTTTCGACAGACTTTGCGCTATTCTCGGTGGAAGCGAAAGTATTCGCGACTTCATTGCTTTCCCTAAAAATAACAGTGGCAGAGATGTCATGCTTGATGCACCGAGTACCATTGATGCCCATCAGTTTGATGAACTACAAATTAAACTAGACCTTAAAAATTAGTAAGTTTTTTTAGCCGCAGATTCGCAGATTATAAGTAACAAATCTGCGAATCTGCGGCTTACAATCAATCAAAATAGTCAGTCAATCCAACACTATGAAACAACTAACCATTTATCGAATACTGACTTACATCCTTATTCCAGTGGCCTGTTTCTTTGGATTGATGGGTTTTCTGATTTTAATACCTGCCTTAGGTAATCCACCGATGTGGTTTATGTTATTCATGTTTGCAAGTTTGGTCATTTATACTTTCTCTAGTCTTAAGTTCTTATCCAATGGTATTGAAAGAAATATTCCATGCAAAACATCGCTTCGTGATTGGATCCGTGTGAATGCATTTGTTTGTTTAGGCATGGGAGCGCTGTTCTTCTTAAATGCTGTTGGTATTTTTACGTTAGGGCCTGTTGCATTGCAAGATTTTGTTGAAAGAGCCATGGAATCACAGCCTAATCTTCCTGAAGGAATTAATTCAGGATTTTTTGTCTCCATTTTACGTGGCGTTGCCGGATTTATGCTAGTCGTAAGTATTTTGATTCTTGTGCATGTGATCTTAGGCTTCAAAATGCTCAAAAAATTCGGACATCTTTTCGGGCAATCTACCCTATCCTAGTAATCAGGGATCAACAGCTGTAAAACATCTTTTCTTTTCTGTAATTTACAAGAGTGAATAGCAGTACACCATTAGCAGAAAGAATGCGTCCCACATCATTGGATGACCTTGTCGGACAAGAACATCTGACAGGCAAAGGAAGTATTTTAAGAACAGCCATAGAAAACAAGCGTATTCCTTCGATGCTTTTATGGGGGCCACCAGGGGTTGGAAAAACTACAATAGCAAATATCATTGCCCATAGCTTACAAGCTCCATACTTTCAACTAAGTGCGATCAGTAGTGGTGTAAAAGATGTCAGAGAAGTCATCGAAGAAGCAAAACATAAACCCGGTGCTGTTTTATTCATTGATGAGATTCATCGTTTTAATAAAGGACAGCAAGATGCATTGTTAGGTGCCGTTGAAAAGGGTATCATCACTTTAATTGGTGCTACAACTGAAAATCCTTCTTTTGAAGTGAACAGTGCCTTATTGAGCAGATGCCAGGTATATGTATTGAAATCACTTCAAGATGAGGACCTGATTCGCTTATTACAACATACACTACAAAAAGACGAACTACTTCATCGTTTTTCTGTTACAATTAAAGAAACTGCTGCCTTGATCAACATATCAGGTGGAGATGCCAGAAAATTATTGAATCTATTTGAGTTAGTGATCATCACTGAAGCCGGTAAGCATCAACAAAAAGATATTGTCATTACGGATGCATTGGTGATGCAAATAGCACAAAAGAAAGTAGCACTATACGACAAGCAGGGTGAGCAACATTATGATATCATTTCTGCTTTTATTAAAAGCATGCGTGGAAGCGATCCCAATGGAGCTGTATATTGGTTAGCCAGAATGATTGAAGGTGGTGAAGATGTGAAATTCATTGCACGTAGAATGGTGATCTTTGCAAGTGAAGATATTGGCAATGCCAATCCGAATGCACTGCTTTTAGCCAATACTACTTTTGATGCAGTCAATAAGATCGGTTATCCTGAAAGTAGAATTATCCTATCGCAATGTGCTACTTATCTCGCTTCTTCTGCAAAAAGTAATGCGTCCTATGTGGCTATCAATGAAGCTTTATCAGCCGTGAATAAATATGGCGATCTGCCTGTTCCTATGCATATCAGAAATGCACCCACGCAAATGATGAAAAACATGGATTATGGTAAAGGTTATCAATACTCACATATGGGCGAGGGAAACTTTATTCCACAGGAGTATCTCCCTGAAAAAATTGCAGGAACTAAATTCTATGAACCGGGCAATAATGCCCGTGAGCAGGAACTAAGGAAGTTTTTGAAAGACCGTTGGAAGGATAAATACAATTATTAAGCATTTCACCCCTCACCGATTGGATTTTACCGACTTATCAACAGAACTCTCTCTGGAAAATGCTGTTATGTGTAGCTTTAAGACCCAATGCTAATATTATGAAAATCACAAACCGATTATTGATTGCTGTAGTCCTAATATGTTGTGGACTTTACTCTTCCGCCCAAAAATTGATCCAGAGAGATGCTGAAATTGAAAAAATGGTGAAAGAAGTGAATGCTGATTCACTCAAATCATACATCTATAAAATGGTGAGTTATGGTACCAGAAATACTTTGAGCACACAATCCGATCCTAACCGTGGAATCGGAGCAGCTCGCAACTGGGTCTTACACAAATTCAATGAGTTTGCTAAAAAATCCAATGGCAGATTCTCTGCATTCATTGATACTACTACACTTCAACCCGTTGCAGGAAGCCGGGTAGAACGTCCGGTGGTATTAGGAAATGTGATGGGCATCTTAAAGGGCACAGATACTGCAGATAAAAGAATCTTTGTGATCAGTGGTCATTTAGATAATATGCGCACAAATGTAAGAGACAGTATTGGCGATGCCCCAGGTGCCAATGATGATGCAAGTGGTTGCGCTGCTGTTATTGAATGCGCTCGCATTATGACACAAAAAAGTTTCCCTGCTACTATCATATTTGTGACTGTAAACGGTGAAGAGCAAGGTCTATTAGGTGCCAAGTTCATGGCAACAAAAGCAAAAAATCAAGGATGGAATATTGAAGCTGTATTGAACAATGATATCATGGGTAGCAATAACACCAGCGAAACCAATATCATCGATAATACTCGTATCCGTGTTTTCAGCGAAGGATTACCTGCTTATGAAACAGAAAAAGCCGCCAGAAATATTCGTCAACTTGGATTAGAGAATGATGGCAAGGCGAGACAATTGGCTCGTTATGTTAAAGAAGTGGGTGAACGTTATGTAGATAATTTAGAAGTAGTGATGATCTACCGGAACGATCGATTCCTTCGTGGTGGTGATCATACTTCCTTTGTAGAGCAAGGATATGCAGCGGTTCGTTTTACTGAAATGAATGAAAATTATTATCACCAGCATCAGAATGTTCGTCTTGAAAATGGTATTCAATATGGTGACTTGCCTGAGTTCATGGATTTTGAATACCTGCGCAAGAATACCGCCATGAACTTAAGTAATCTAGCAAATCTCGCTAAAGCACCTGCTATACCTGAGGATGTAAAGATCGAAACCAGGCGCTTGACCAACTATAGCTTATTGACTTGGGCAGCACCAAGGACTGGCAAAGTAAAAGGCTACTATATTCTGATGCGTGAAACGACAAGTGCGATTTGGCAGAAAAAAATATTTACTACTGATACCAGTTATCAACTCCCCTACTCAAAAGACAATTATTTCTTTGCAGTACAATCTGTGAATGAATCAGGAAATGAAAGTTTACCGGTTGTACCAATCCCGGGAAGATAACCTTAGAATACCATAAAAAATAAGCCGCAGATTCGCAGATTCATTGAATAATCTGCGAATCTGCGGCTTAAAATTTCAATTATGATGTAACCTTAGATGGAATCATCCTACCAGCTACATTATCTTCTGCTCCACGATTTCCACCTTCATGATATTCAGCATCTTCATTCACATCCCAGACATCATATAATTCATTACCTGCAATAATATTTTTTGCAGCAAGCATAGCCGTCATCATACTATGATCTTGGTTATTGTATTTGTGCATTCCGTTTCTACCTACTAAATACAACCCTGGATATGCTTTGATACCTTCACGAACCAATGCCACTCTCTCTTTATAATCTTGATCGTACACAGGATAAGCCTTTGGCTGGCGAACAACATAGCCATCTACAACAGAAGTTCCTTTCGTAAGACCAATTTTTTCAATCTCTTTCTTACCCAAGTTGATTAAATCCTCATCACTACTGGTCCAAAGTCCATCTCCTTCAAAACAGAAATATTCCAACCCATAACAAGACATCGAAGGATCAGGAACCATGAATGGGCTCCATGATTTGAAGTTTTGCACACGACCTACTTTCACACTAGGGTCATGTATATAGATCCAGTTGTCACTAAAAGCGTCTTCATCTTTACAGATCAATACCACAGTCAGAAAATCACGATACGACAACGCAGCCCCTGCTTCCAATACCGGTTTTGGAAAAGCCGGTTGTACACTGGCAATAAGTTCTCGCATAGGTGCGGAAGAGAGTATAAAATCAAAATCTCCTATTGATCCTTTAGAAGAAGTATGCACTGTCCATTTTTGTTGTACATATTCTATCTTCTGAACACCGCAATTCATTTCCAATATCATTCCATTGGCTTTGGCCTTCTCTGCACACACTTCCCACATCATTCCCGGTCCTTGCTTAGGATAACGGAATGAATCAATCAGTGTTTTGATCACTTTATCTTTATCACCGGCTTTTTTGGATGGCTTGAACAGTGCATTCCAAATAGCACTGCTCAATGAAAGTCCTTTGATACGCTGAGCAGCCCAATCAGCACTGATCTCCTTGCAAGGAATTCCCCAAACTTTTTCAGTATATGTTTTAAAGAAGATATTGAATAGTCTTTTACCAAACTGATTCGTTACCCAATCTTCAAAGTTGGTTGGATTTTTGATTGGAAATGCCTTTGCTTTTAGGTAACTCAGTACACATAATCCACTTTCAATGATACCTAGTTTATTGAGTGCTTCAAAAGCTACCAATGGGTAAGAGAAAAATTTATGGTTATAATAAATTCTAGAACTTCTAGGTCTTTCCAACATTTCATCTCCTAAAATTTCTGTCCAAAAATCTTCTACCTCTTTTGACTTAGAGAAGAAACGATGTCCTCCAATATCAAAATGATACCCTTTATAAGACTCTGTTCTGGAAATTCCACCCACATATTGTGGGTCTTTTTCAAATACGGTCACTTGCTGTCCGTCTTTTGCCAGTAAATAAGCTGCAGTAAGTCCTGCAGGTCCGGCACCAATAATGGCTATTCGTTTTTTCATATTCATGTAGAAAAACAGGATAATTTTCCTGATACGCGTCAAAGTTGTGAAATAAATGTGGGACTACCACTATTTTTGCCCTCCATCACCATTAAATCACATACATGAGTCGCTATAACTGGTATTTCAAAGCTTTTAATGAACTTACACCCCATGAATTATATGCGATCATGCATTTGAGAAGTGAGGTTTTTGTGGTAGAACAAAATTGCGTTTACCTGGATGCTGACGGAAAAGATCTTTCCTGCTGGCATCTAATGGGTTGGGATGGCAATAAGCTAGTTGCTTACAGCAGATTATTACCAGCGGGATTGGCTTTCACTGAAGTATCTATTGGAAGAGTAGTTAGCTCTCCGGCTTATAGAGGTACAGGTGCAGGAAAAGAATTGATGGAAACAGCCATTAAAACCTGCAATGAACTTTTTGGAGATCAACCGATCAGAATTGGAGCTCAGTTATACTTACAAAAATTTTATGAGTCGCTGGGCTTTGTTCAGGTAAGTGAAATGTATCTGGAAGACAATATTCCGCATATTGAAATGATAAGGGAAGGTCCAAGACTCAAGTAACAAGAGACAAGGAAAAAACAAGCAATCAATATGCAAGAAGTAAGCTTATTTTCTCACTTGTAGCTTACTACTTGAAGCTTGTAGCTTAACACTCAATTCCTCTTTTACAAACCTTGCCGTATGACTTTGTTTGTTTGTGACCATTTCCTCAGGAGTACCTTCAAATAGAATTAATCCTCCACCATCTCCTCCCTCAGGACCAAGATCAATGATATGATCCGCGACTTTGATTACGTCAAGATTGTGTTCAATCACTAGAACAGTATTACCCCTATCTACTAGTTTGTTTAATACATCCAATAAATGTCTGATGTCTTGAAAATGAAGACCAGTAGTAGGCTCATCCAAGATATAAAATGTTTTACCGGTATCTTTTTTACCCAGCTCGGTAGCTAGTTTTACTCGCTGCGCTTCTCCGCCGCTCAAAGTAACCGCTGACTGTCCGAGTGTGATATAACCTAATCCTACATCCTGCAATACTTTTATTTTCCTGTATAAATAGTGAACAGGTTGAAAGAAATCGCAGGCTTCATCAACAGTCATATTTAATACATCACTGATCGATTTCCCTTTGTATCTTATCTCTAATGTTTCTCTATTGTATCTTTTCCCATTACATTTTTCACAATGCACATAAACATCCGGTAAAAAATTCATTTCAATAACACGCATACCACCCCCTTCGCACATATCACAACGACCACCTTTGACATTGAAAGAAAAACGACCCGCATTATAACCCCTGATCTTGGCTTCCGGAACAGAAGCGAATAATGTTCTGATCTCCGTAAAGAATCCACAATAAGTGGCAGGATTACTTCTCGGCGTTCTTCCAATAGGCGATTGATCTATTTCAATGACCTTATCAATATGCTCCAATCCTTTGATACTTTTGAACTCCATGGGAGTCACCCTACTATTGTAGCAATGCTTTGATAGTAAAGGGTATAAAGTTTCGTTGATAAGAGTAGATTTACCACTTCCGCTAACTCCACTTACTACGATCAGCTTACCCAAAGGAAATTTTACATTCACTTGTTTGAGGTTGTTGCCGGCAGCTCCTTTTAGTTCTAATATTTTTCCGTTGCCAACTCTTCTTTCCGCTGGTATTTCAATACTCTTTTTACCATTTAAGTACAAAGCAGTTTCAGAAGAACTATTTAATACTTCAGAAGGAGTACCTGCCGCTACGATTTGTCCACCGAAACTACCTGCCCGTGGACCAATATCTACCAGATGATCTGCAGCTAACATGATATCTTTATCATGCTCAACCACTAACACTGTATTTCCGATATCACGTAAATTTTGAAGTGCTTTGATCAGTTGATGATTATCTCTTTGATGTAATCCAATCGAAGGTTCATCTAATATGTAGGTAATGCCCTGTAACTGAGAGCCGATCTGAGTAGCCAGACGAATACGTTGAGACTCTCCACCACTAAGGCTTCTGGATGGACGATTTAATGATAAATAAGTTAATCCAACATCTAGTAAAAACTGAAGTCGCTCTCTGATCTCTTTCAGAATATCTTTTGCAATGACATTTTGTTTTGTATCCAGTCGCTTTTCAATATCTGTAAACCAGCGGTAAAGTTTATCCAGATTGAGATGGCTTAGTTCAGCGATGTTCTTCTCATCTACTTTGAACCAAAGACTCTCTTTCTTCAATCTTGCTCCATTACATTCTGTACAGGTTTTTAATTCCATGAATTGTTCTACCCACTCTCGAAGTGTTTCACTGCTACTAGTACCCGTGAACCATCTTTTCAGCATGGGTATAATACCTTCGAACACACCATCATAAGGCATTCCAGAAGACACCTCATCCATATCAATGATCTCTTCGACAATACCATCAGGATTTCCGTATAATAAGATATTAAGAGATTTCTCAGGCAGATCTTTAATGGGCTTATCTAAACTAATTTTATGCTTTTTTGCCAATGTTTCTACATTTCGAAACATATAGGCATCACGTTGTTCTCCCAAAGGAGCAATACCTCCCTCTTTCACAGACAATGATCGATCTGGTAAAACAGCTTCCATACTTACGGAATATACATTCCCTAATCCTTTACACACTGGACATGCTCCGTATGGCGAGTTAAAAGAAAAAGCGTTGGGTGAAGGCTCTTCATAACTAATTCCTGTGTCTTCACACATCAATTGTTTAGAGTACTGGATCGTTTTTTGTGTATCATTCACGAGCAAGAACATCAGGTCTTTACCCATTTTCAAAGTTTGCTGTACACTCTGACTTAATCTCACTTTCATATCAGGTGTAACTTGCAAACGATCAATGACCACTTCGATATCGTGTATTTTATAACGATCAACTTGAAGTTTTGGAGTAAGGTCCAATATCTCACCGTCAACACGCACTTTTAGAAATCCTTTTTTACGGATATCTTCAAATAATTCGCGGTAATGTCCTTTTCTTCCACGAATCAATGGTGCAAGTAATGTGATCTTTTTTTGCTTGTATTTCTGAAAAATATTTTCAACGATTTCTTCCTCGCTGAATTTGACCATTTTCTTACCGGTGTTGTAACTATATGCCTCCCCTATTCTGGCAAATAATAGTCGCAAAAAGTCATATACTTCAGTGACTGTTCCTACAGTTGATCTAGGGTTTTTATTGGTTGTTTTTTGTTCGATGGATATTACCGGTGATAAGCCAGTGATCTTGTCTACATCCGGCCTCTCCATATCTCCCATGAACTGACGTGCATAGGCACTAAAACTTTCCATGTATCTGCGTTGGCCCTCATTATAAATAGTATCAAATGCCAGAGATGACTTACCGCTACCACTTACTCCTGTAAAAACAACCAATTTGTTTTTAGGAATAGTGATATCAATATTCTTCAAATTATGCTCACGTGCTCCAAAAACGGAGATGGTTTCTTCCTGATGTTGAATAGGATGATTTGCTGCTTCCTTACTGATCTTTTTTGCCATGGTAATGTGTAAAGATAAGAACATCTGATCAGCCATAAAGTTGAAACCGAACAGCTGTTAGGAAAAAAATTGAAAATTGAAACCCTTTATAGCAAAGGATTACAGCGAATTAATAAATTTTTCTGAAACAGAATTTGGTAATTTGACTTAGCTGCTTATACATTTGCATCAGTTCTTTAGACAACAACTTATCAAGAAAGGCAGAGGGAATTGGCCCGATGAAGCCTTGGCAACCCATATCAACACTCGATGATATGAAGGTGCCAAATCCGATTCCGTTAATTACGGAAGAAGATAAGTCAGAGTATAGTTTGATTTGAATCGGTTCGCCGTTCTACATATTTCAAGCTCATCTGACTTAACAGATGAGCTTTTTTTATGCTCCTCTGTTAAGTCCACTCCTTCTCGATCAGTTGCACAAAGAAAAATCAACAACATCAATCACCCTTTCAAAAGGAAGGAACAAAACTGTTTAACATGAGCAACGCAACACAACTGATTCACAGCATTCCTGTTGACCCACTGACCGGCGCTATTTCTGTACCGATTTATCAGACTTCTACTTTTGTACAAGATGCGCCCGGCATTAACAAAGGATACGATTATGCGAGAAGCGGAAATCCAACTCGTGCTACACTAGAATCCTTGATCGCAAAACTGGAAAATGGTCAAACCGGATTAGCTTTTGCAAGTGGTCTAGCTGCTATTGACACAGTTATTAAGTTATTGAAAACAGGAGACGAAATTGTGGCTGTGGATGATATCTATGGGGGAGCTTTCCGTTTGTTCAATAATGTATATGAACAGTTCGGAATCAAAGTGCATTATGTTGATACTTCAGATATCGCAAAAGTGGTAGATGCTATCACACCTCAAACAAAACTCATATGGCTCGAAACTCCTACCAATCCAACACTAAAGATCTCTGATATAGCCGCGATTGCTCAAGTAGCAAAAGCCAATGCCTGTTTACTTTGCGTGGATAATACTTTTGCTTCACCCGCCTTACAACAACCTCTTTCATTGGGAGCTGATATTGTAATACACAGTGCCACTAAATACCTTGGCGGACATAGTGACTTGATCGCTGGTATCGTAGTAGCAAAAGATAAAATTGTAGGTGACCGATTAAAATATCTTCAAAATGCTTGTGGTGCAGTCTTAGGTCCTTTTGATAGTTGGTTAGTGATCAGAGGCATTGAGACATTGCACTTACGTATACGACAACATTGCGCTTCAGCATTGGAAGTAGCAAAGTTTCTGGAACAACATCCTGATGTAGATAAAGTGTACTATCCAGGATTAAGTTCACATCCCAATCATGAGATCGCAAAAAAACAAGCTACAGGTTTTGGTGGTATTGTTTCATTTTCACTAAAAGAAGATACAGAACAAGCTGCCATTGATTTTGTGACAAATACCCAATTATTCAAACTAGCTGAAAGTTTGGGTGGCATCAAAAGTTTGATCTCCCATCCTGCCAACATGACCCACAAATCTATTCCTGCAGCGAAAAGAAAGGCAGCGGGAGTATCAGATAGTCTTATCAGATTATCGATCGGTTTGGAAGAAACAGAAGACTTGATTTTGGATCTTGATCAAACTTTTCAGAAGCTGACATCATTGAATAAAAAATTCTCATCAACATTAACAGCATAATTAACTATGGAAGCTCACAAACAATTAACGATCGGACTATTCGGATTTGGCGTAGTAGGCGAAGGACTCTATAAGGTTTTACAACAAACCCCGTCACTGAAAGCATCCATTAAAAAAGTATGTATTCGTAACCCTCAAAAGAAGAGAGATGCTCCTACTTCTCTCTTTACCACAGAACGTAATGAACTTTTGAATGACCCTGATATCAATGTGATCGTGGAGGTGATTGATGATGCCAAAGCGGCATTTGAAATCGTTTCAACTGCATTAAATAATGGAAAAGCGGTTGTAAGTGCCAGTAAAAAAATGATCGCCGAAAATCTTCCTGCATTATTACAACTACAGGAAGCTACTGGACAACCATTCTTGTATGAATCATCGGCATGTGCTTCGATTCCGGTAATCAGAAATTTGGAAGAATACTATGACAATGATCTGCTACACTCCATTAAAGCAATTGTGAATGGTTCAACTAATTTTATCCTCACCAAAATGTTTGAAGATAAGCTTGATTTTCAATCGGCATTACTACTCGCACAACAACTTGGGTTTGCGGAAAGCAACCCTAAACTGGATGTAGAAGGTTACGATGCTTTGAATAAATGGGTAATCTTATTGAATCACGCCTATGGTATTATTACCAGTCCGGAGGAGGTTCTATTTAGTGGCATTCAGAATATTCAACTAAGTGATGCACTGGTTGCCAAAGAGAAACATTATGATATTAAGCTGATTGCGCAAGCAAAGAAATTGAAGAATGGTTCGGTGGCTGCGTTTGTATTACCCCAGTTTGTGAAGCATGATGAGCCATTATCATTTGTAAAAAATGAGTACAACGGTGTGGTGATTGAGAGTGGATTTGCAGATAAGCAATTTTTTTATGGTAAAGGTGCAGGTAGCTTCCCAACCGCGTCTGCAGTTTTGAGTGATATATCAGCGCTCAGGTATAACTATAAATACGAATACAAAAAACTCTACCATCATCAGCCACATGAACTAACAAACGATTATTACCTAAAAGTGTATGTGAGTTTTGATGACTGGAAATACATTCCAAAAGAAGATTTCGAGTGGATCGAAGAATGGCATGCAGATGCTGAAAGAAAATATCTGGTAGGGGTATTACATGTCAGCAAGCTGATTGACGGCATATGGTGGAAGGAAAATAACACCTCGCTGATCCTGTCTACTGATCCAATCATAGACAATCTTGATATCATCAAATTAAAAAAGAAAAGTCTGGAATTAGCAGGAATCGTCTGATCAGAAATGATCTAAAAGCGTTTTCCTTTTCATAGCTTTGGCATATGAAGCCAATCACAAAAATAGCCATCCTGATTTCACTTGTTTTAGGGATTGTGCTATTTGCGCTTTCATATGGGCTTGGAAAGGAAAACGCTTTTTTATTGCTGAATCACGATCTTGGCAAATCCGCTGATACTTTTTTCACCTATTGGACCCATACGGCCGATGGTGCTGTTTGGGTTTTAGTAACGTTATTGGTATTACTATTTAAAAGAAAGCAGATCTTATTGGCATTGAGTTCTATTATTTTTTCTACCCTCTTTGCACAACTGAGTAAAAATATATTTTTTAAAGGGAGTCCTCGACCAGCTTTGGCCATTACAGATCATTCTTTATTTCATAGCGTACAAGGAGTTGAGCTACATAGTTTGAATAGTTTTCCTTCCGGTCATACCACCACAGCATTCACCATTTTCTTATTGGCAACGATCCTCATTAACAAAAAATGGATTTTACCGATTGGTTTGCTGTATGCGTCATTGGCAGGATATTCGCGCATTTATCTGGCACAGCATTTTCCGATAGATGTCTCAGGTGGAATCATTGCGGCCATTTTAACGATCTGGATCTCTTATGGGATACAAAAAAAGTGGATCAAGAATTGACAGTAAAGTCATATAAAGCCTCTATATTAACAAATCGTCTTCAATAGTTTTGTACTAAAACCATATGCCATGATGAAAAAATCATTGATTGGATTATTTCTGATATGCTTACAAACGCTCTCTGCTCAAGATACAACACAGCAGATTATGCCAGGGCGCCAAAATGCTGCGCATCAACAAGATAAACCTTATGTAATCTTGATTTCAGCGGATGGGTTCAGAAGTGACTTTGCTAAAAAATACAATGCTAAAAATTTACTCTCATTAGGAAAACAAGGTGTTGTTGCAGATTATATGCAACCATCATTCCCATCACTGACCTTTCCCAATCATTATACGATTGTAACGGGTTTGTATCCATCACATCATGGTTTAGTGGATAATAGTTTTTATGATCGTGCCCGCCAACAAACTTATGGTATGCAGGATAAAAAAATGGTGGCAGATCCTTATTGGTATGGGGGAACTCCATTATGGGTTTTAGCTGAACAACAACAGATGATTGCTGCGAGTTTTTACTGGGTTGCATCTGAAGCACCTATACAGCAATTGCCTCCCACTTATCATTACTACTACAATGAAAAGATTGGTATTGATCAAAGAATTGAAACAGTAAAACAGTGGTTGGCCTTACCGAAAGAAAAGAGGCCACATTTTATTAGCTTTTACTTTCCTGAAGTAGATCACGCAGCACACAGCTTTGGCCCTGATAGCAAAGAAACTGGTGAAGCTGTACAATTCGTAGATGAAAGCATTGGTAAACTACAAGCAGTTGCTGCAACATCAGGCTTACCCGTAAATTTTGTTTTTGTAGCTGATCATGGTATGGCAAAAGTAGATCAAGAAAACACCATTCCGTATCCAGCTATTGATACTGCATTGTTTACCATTAATTCCGGAAGTGCCGTATTACAACTATATGCAAAGGATAAAAGTGTAATTAACTCATTTTATGAGATGCTGAAGAAAAACGCTGTAGATTATGATGTATACTTAAAATCATCTATGCCTGCTAACCTGCATTACAGTACGAATGATGATCGTTATAATAGAATTGGAGATATTGTTCTTTTAGCTAGGTTACCCAAAGTCTTCAACAGAGGTGGACGTCCTACAGGACCGGGCAAACATGGTTTTGACCCACACCACCCTGACATGCGTGCAAGCTTCCAAGCATGGGGCCCCTCATTTAAAAAAGGTCTACATATTCAAGGATTCGAAAATATCCATGTATACCCAATGATCGCAGAAATATTAGGACTACAATACGATGCGACAAAGATTGATGGAAAAGCCGAAATGCTGGAGAGAGTGATAAATAAGGAATAAGAAACATGGAATAAGAAATTTGAAAAATATCATTACTTTCTCATTTCTTATTTCATGTTTCGTATTTTAAATTATCCTAGTCTTCCCAACGCCACTCTCCTGCTATTTTAAGAGGTTCTTTCAGATTATTCTTTAATAAGAATTCTCTGGTTTCGGCATCAGTGAAATGTTTGGCCTTAATGATGTCTGTATCAGCAATGCCATATAATAACATGGCATTGAATCTAACTGTGTTCTTCATTCCTTGTGGATCCACCAATTTAAAATCATCACAATCTGCATGATAACAAGGTCCTGCATTATTAGGCAATCTTCCACCCGCTGCTCCACCTGTTGGAACACCATGCAACATAAATGGCTGATGATCGCTATGCAATCCGGCACCACTTCTGAAGCTATTGGTAAAGCTGGTATCAAGATTTTTTGCAATAGCGCCAATGGCCTGAAAGAGTTCTTTACTTTCCTCAGCGGTAGTTGAATAGCCTTTAGGATCATTGGTCATATCATAGTTGAGCATATAACGCAGCTGATCGATCGTTTTATTTTTGATCGCTTGTTCTACATAGGCTTTTGATCCCAATAATCCTTCTTCTTCTCCCATAAACATAACAAATTCAATGGTTCGTTGTGGCTGCAGCTTCAATACTTTGAATGTGCGTGCCATATCCAACACAGAGAATGATCCAATACCATTGTCAATGGCGCCCGTTGCGAGATCCCAACTATCGAGATGGCCACCAACAACGATCTTCTCATTGGGGAGCGTTTTTCCTTTGATGGTAGCAATCACATTTCTAGCTTTGATCATACCTGAGAAATTGGTCATCTTGATATGGGCATATTGTGTTGCTTTTGCTACTTCAGCTTTGAAAGCCATCCCATCTTCCTTTCCAATACAAACTGCCGGAATAGGAATTAGTTTACCGGTAACAGATGCTGTACCTGTTAAAAGAATTCCGCCATCAGCTGTATTAATAATGATGATCCCTTTCGCACCGTATTTTGTAGCCAAGGCTGTTTTCTCTGAACGATGCAGACTTCTTGTTCCTGGTTTTGATCCGGGTAATACCCCTAAATAAACCAGAGCGATCTTACCGGTTACTTTACCCGGACTCGCCAAATAATCCTCTTCCAGTCCATTTCCCATATCTGCTACTTCGAGTGTAACATCTGCCGCAACAGGTGAATGAGCCAACGAAACAGATTTGACTTCTTTGAGTGCTGACTTATCTGCACCCACTTGAACCGCCAAAGTTCCTCTACTCCAACTTTCTACTTCAAAAGGTTGGTATTTCACATCTTTAAAACCATAAGACTTCAGCAAAGCATAAGCATAGGCTTCTGCTTTTTCGCCGTTCTTTGAACCTGTAAGGCGATGCCCGATGGTTTCAGTAGCTTCTTTTAAAGTGCTATAAGCTTTTGAGTTTTGCTGCACCTCATCATTAATGGCTTTAAAAATGGTATTCCATTCCGGTTTCGCTTGTGCAGTGGCTGCAGTGTTGATGAACAAAATGGCCGTAAATCCGATAAAAAAATGTCTGATCATAACAGGTATTTATAAGACTGAAATTTATAGATTAAAACCGAAGATGCACAGAATAATCTGTGAATAGCCATTTTACCCTATTAAAACGGTGATCAACCGAAAATATACATTCACAGAAGAGGTTTGCACATATTTAATATCTTAGTCGCGTATGAATAAGCATCAAAGAACTTATTGGATCTTTCAAACTGCGGGCTGGTCGCTTTATTGTTTGATCTATATTTTCTTTTATTTATCTATCCGCGCAGCTCCACAACCCTATTTTTTTGAACAGTTACTCACCCATGTTTTCATCGGGTTTTGGCTCACCCATATCATGCGCATGGTCATTCAGAAACTGAAAATTCTGAAGCTAAGTCTCAAGAAGCAAATTTTCTCGCTGACCATTTTATCACTAGTCTTCTCTTTTTTTATAGGGGTTTGTATTGTTGCAACAGAGTCATGGATGAGTATCCAATCATTCAATTTATCAGGCTTTTCATTTTTGAATATTGCTATTCGGTTTGCATTTTCGTATTTCCATTTCGTTTTGATATGGAATCTTTTGTATTTCACATATCATTATGTACAAAAGACCCGTGAACAAAATATTGAACAAGCCAAGTTAGAAAATCTGTTGAGTGAATTAGAGATCACCACTTTAAAATCTCATATCAATCCTGAGTTTTTATTCAATAGTTTGAATAGTATCCGATCACTAGTGATAGATGATCCTGTCAGGGCACGTAAAGCGATTACTATGCTAAGTAATATTCTTCGGAATAGTATTCAGGTAGATAAGGCAGAAAGAACTTTATTTGAGAAGGAATTATCGATCATCAAAGATTATATCGCTTTAGAGCAAATTCGTTTTGCTGATCAATTATATGTAGAGTATGAGATTGAAGAAGATACCTTAGATCAACCGGTTCCCGCTATGGTGATTCAGAATCTGGTTGAAAAAGCTATTCGACATGGTTTTATCGAAGAAACAAAACAGGGCAGTATTCAAATTTACTCTGAGTATAAAGGCGATCTTCATTGTTTTGGTGTCATTAGTTCAGGCAACCTATCCAATTACTTAGAACAGGAAAATGAGCATCTTGGCGAGATCAGAAAACGTATCTATAGTACTTATGGACAAAAAGCAAGACTTTTAGTCGATACGCCAGAAGTAGGAATGATAAAGGCTGCCGTTTGTATTCCTTTGTAATTATAGGCTTTGGAAATTTTGCAACTCTTCTTTTTGCTCTAAATATCGCTTCAATAAGGTGATTTGGTTTCTCGCTCTAACAAGATTGTGCTCTGGATATTGAATTTGATAATAGATATCTCCATTCAAGTAATCAGTCATAAATCGAAGTGCCTGCATATAAATCATTATGGATCCCGCATGATAAAATGATGCTTTTTCTTTTTCAGAAAGTATATCTCCCATTCCTTTGGCATAGCCTTTAACAATGGATTGATAGATATCTTTTCGAACATTTATTAAACGCTGTTCCTGTTCATCTTCTCCCACAGGCGATAAATACGTTCTAAACATATCTCCAAGATCACTGAAAAAATAACCGGGCATCACCGTATCAAGATCAATGACACATACTCCTTGATCCTGTTGATTAAACAATACATTGCTGATCTTGGTGTCATGATGTGTGACCCTCATTTTAAACATAGGATCCTTGATCATTTCTTTGAAAATATCAACAATAGACTTGTTTAGCTGCAAAAATCTAATCAAATCTTGCGTCTTTGCGATACGATCTACCAATCCTGAATTAAGCGATTGTAAAAATTGTTCATACCGCAATGCCAGATCATGAAAATGTTCAATAGTGACATGTAACTGTGTGCAGTCAAAATCTGCAAATTGTCTTGTGAAATATCCAAATTGAAATGCTGCTGCTTCTGCTTGTTGAGCATTTCCTACAACACCAATGGTTCGGGTATCTGGTATGTATCTAAACAAGCGATAAAAATCATACTCATATTGTACCATCGTTTGACCTCCCGACGTCGTCAGTGGGGTTGTAAACAAGTATTCAGGATTGACGGCTTGTACATATGCACCCAACCGCTCAATATTCCGTTGGATGAATAAAGGTGATTGAAAAACGGTTGTATTGATCCGTTGTAATATCCATGCTTCCTCCTGTCCACTTAACTTCCATGTATGATTAATTAATCCATCCCCAATGGTATCAATCGCGGTTACTTTTGTATGTAACCCATAAAATTCCAATACCGAAACAGGAGGATTGATCATACTCATCATTAAAGTTCGTCATTGAGCGCAAAAACAGGTTTTCGATACATCCATTGTCCTCCTGTAAAATCAGGGAATGGAATGGTCTGGTTACCCAGATCTATCGATTGTTCACTTAGGGGTGTTATGGCACTCCAACTTGCTGCATCATATACATCCATCGGGGTAGGTTGTTTACGTTTAATGGATTCTACAAATGAATGAATTACAAAAAAATCCATGCCCCCATGACCGGCTCCATCGGTTTCCTTGCTCCATCTTTTCCATAAAGGATGATCGTATTTATCTAACCAATCCTTGCTATTGTCCCACTGGTGTGATTTAGCTGATTTGCCTTCCAGATAAATACCCTTATTGACATCCATCCAAAGTCCTTCGGTACCTTGCACTCTGAAGCCGAGTGAATAGGGTCTTGGAAGATTGGTATCATGTTGTAACAAGATAGTTTCACCATTGGCACACAAAATATTGGTGGTTACCACATCCCCTAATTTAAATTTTACTTTGGCATTGGGATGATTTTCTCCTCCATTCTTAACGACGTGATTGTGTAATCCTCTTGCCTTGGATGCAAAGGATGATAGGGATAGAAAACGATTACCTCTATTGATATTGATATAATGAGCAATAGGTCCGATACCATGGGTTGGATACAGATCTCCGTTCCGATTTACAGAGTGAGCCGTTCTCCATGCTGCTTCTGAAAAACCTTTCTCACCAAACTCTACCCCATGTCCATACGGATGAACCCCATCATTGAATTTCACTTCACGAAGATCATGCTGGTATCCTCCTTGCAAATGGATCAATTCTCCAAAGAGATTTTGTCTCACCATATTTAGAACAGCCATCACATCTCTTCGATAGCAAACATTTTCCAACATCATTACATGAGCTTTACCTGCTTCAGCAGCACGGACTACTTCCCAATGATCTTCCAGACTAATACCTATCATTACTTCACAGCCTATGTATTTAATTCCAGCCTGAATAGATTTAATGATCATTTCTTTATGCCATTCCCAGGGTGTAGCGATAATGATGCCATCCAGCTGATGGGCTTCAATCATTTTCAACCATGCATAGTTATCACCTGTAAATATTTTAGGCATTGTTTTACCACTCTTCGTGATCATGGCTTTTGCTGATTCTAGCATTTTTGCATTGATATCACAGATAGCTACCAATTCTGTATCTGTTCTGCGCAAAATCAGGTCTAAATGATTCTGTCCCCGAAGCCCTGTACCAATAATAGCAAGACGAACTTTTTCTGCTTTGGTTTCAGCATGTGTAGTGATGGAAGGAAGTACAGTCATAGCAGCAGCAGAAAGTCCTGTCTGCGCAATAAATTTTCTTCTAAGCATGGCAGTTGTTTTGGCAACCGCAATGTAAGAGATAAATAATAAAAAAAGTTAAGTGATGGCCTATGAAATACCAATTAAGGCTTAATACATGTCACGGAACAGGTACCCCACTGGTCACAAACAGCAGCCGGCTCTTCACCGATGCTACAAAAAGGTACAATCTGAGATCCGGTAGGGTTTTCTCTGGAAGTAATATGAATACTAGTAATTACAAAATCCCCTAACCCATGCTCTTTCATCAATAGATCGAAGGACTGCAATAATTCAGTAGCATGTCTGTTGATGGTTTGCAGCTGACGCTTGGTAAGAGTCTGTTCCGATTGCATGACGAAAATTTAAAAATGAAGTAAGTAATGTTTAGGAAGTGTATTGATTTAATTCGACCAATATGTTTTTCAGTGCATATAGATGGCTATAATGATTTTCCTTAAATAACACCCCCCGGAACTATTTAAGATTAAGCCCTATCGAATCAAATCAACATTACTTCCATTTTATTTATAGCTTGGCAATAATCACCAAAGCAGCTATGCAGCAAAATTATTCATACCAACTACTAACGCAACGATTATTAGATCAACAACCGATATCAACACATATAAAGATGGTACCATTGTTTAAAAAAATCGCCCAATCATTTGATCGGGCGATTATGCTAAGATGTAAAATCTGAATAGGTATTAGTTCTTCGGACGGAAAGATCTAATTGGCGGAGCAGGTTCTTTCTTTAATTCAATTCCTTGTGTTGGCATTAAACGTAAAGCTTCTTGAACTGCTCTCTCTAATTGCGGATCACGTCCTTCAATGATCGCTTTAGGATCATGGAATACTTCAATATCCGGAGCTACTCCTTCAGCTTCTACTGCCCACTTACCATCTGTATCAAAGAAACCACCTCTTGGTGCAACCATTCTTCCTCCATCAATAAATGGAGGAGTATCCCACGTACCTACGAGTCCACCCCAAGTTCTTGTTCCTACCAATGGTCCCAATTTCATTTTTCTAAACATAAAGGGCAATAGGTCTCCACCCGATCCTGCATTTTCATTAATCACCATCACTTTTGGTCCCCAGATACCAGCCATCGGTGTAGTGGATACTCGATGACCTTCTACTCTATTATTGAAATAGCCTTGCAATTTTCGACTCATTACATCTATCATGTAATCAGCTGCAGAACCTCCGCCATTGTTTCTTTCATCAATGATAGCACCTTGCTTATCCTGTTGTGAAAAATAATAACGATTGAAGGAAGTATATCCCGGATCCCCAGTATTGGGTACATACACATAGGCCAACTTACCACTAGACAAAGCGTCTACTTTTCTTCTATTACCTTCTACCCAATCTCTGGAGCGAAGTGCTGCTTCATTGGCTATTGGTACTACTGTAAGTAATTGTGATCCTTCTAAGTTTGGCTTATTATTAACTCGAATTTTTATTTGTCTGTTAGCAGTGCCTTCAAACAAACTATACAAATTCATGGAAGCATCTAATTTTCGGCCATTCACTTCCAATAAATAATCGCCCACTTTTACATTCATACCAGGACCACTTAAAGGCGATCTTAGTTCCGGATTCCAATTTTCTCCAGTATAAATTTTCTTTATCTTGAAATAGCCATTGTCAATTTCATAGTCCGCTCCTAACAACCCTCCAGGAACTGCAGGTACATCAGGAAAATCTCCCCCATTTACATAAGAGTGCCCAACCGCAACTTCACCACTGATAATATCAATGATATAATTCAGATCTGATCTGTGTTTGACATGTTTTACCCAAGGCTTGTACCATTCATATATTTTATCCCAAGGAGCTCCATGCACATTATCGACGTAAAGAAAATCTCTTTGCAAACGCCATCCCTCTTTATAGATTTGTTCTGCTTCTTTATTAGGATCAACATATACTTTCATTCCATCTGTTGCCAATCTACCTTCCCCAGGGCGTGGTGCAGCTGCTGTTCCTACGATGTACCAACCAGGACCGGAACGGTACAATAAGCTTTTGCGATCAGCGCTGGTTACTGCAGCATTCACTGCTCTTGCAAATTCAATTGATTTTTGATCCTTCGTGCTATATCTATTCAAAACAACACCGGGCTGATTGGCAACCGCCTCCATATAAAATATAGTCCCATCAGGTCCAGGTATTAAGCCTGTATAATCTCTCATTGGAATATTTGCTGCAATGATGCGTTGATCCAATCCTTCAAAATCAATTTTAACCTGAACACCCGATGTAGCAACTGGCTTTGCTTGTTTTGAACCGGTATCGGCCGAATTCTTTACAGGTTCATCATCACTTTTTGGTTCCAAAGGAGAAGGTGCATCTTTACTAAGTACTGCTATGTATAGCGCACGTGTTACCGGATAATTGTAGTTACTCATATCCAACCAACCGGTTGCCAATCCAAAATCTGTACTGGCTAAGAAATACAAATACTTACCACTCTCATCCCATTGCGGATCGATCGCATCTGATAAGCCATCGGTCAACTGTCTGCTGACACCTGTTTCCAGATTGTACACTTTCACAGCTTTGAACTGGTTATTCTGTAACTGCACATAGGCGATCCATTTACTATCTGGTGACCATACAGGCTTCATGGTTCTATTAGGATGCGCATATCGATCCGTATCTACTTTTTTGATCGCTCCAGTTTTTACATCCATGTACCAGATATTATAATCCGTATCTGTAAATGCGATGTATTTACTATCAGGTGACCATGCCGGAGTGAAGTAAAACTTCTTATTAGGAATTGGAAATGCTTGTGCTTCCTGCAATCCAAACTGATCTTTTATCATCAACTGATATTCCCCACTGGCATCCGAAAACCACGCAATCTTTTGTCCGTCAGGCGACCAACTTGGAGATCTATCTGCCGCACCTGTTGAATTAGTAATATTTCTCCAATCACCATTTTCTTTTGGAACCGTAAATATTTCTCCTCTGCTTTCAAATAAAGCTCTTTTACCAGTTGGAGAAAGATTGGCGTTGATGAGATTTCCACTAGTAAGGTTATTCCATCTTGGACGACCCCAATTCAGATCACCTTTTACATGAATCTCTAATTTTTGGGTTTTCTGTGTAGCTATGTCATAGCTATGCAAATAACCACCTTGCTCATAGATGAGTTTATTGTTGGAGGCTGTGACATTTTTGATATCAAAGTCTTTATGGAATGTGATCTGCTTCTGTGCTTTTGTTTTTGGATCATAAGACCATACATTATTGATGTAATCTTGTTCAGACAAGAAATATAAAATACCATTGTTCCAGGCTGGACTACTATGTCTTTCTCTATCTCCTTGCTTTGTCTTAACCGTTTCATAGGTCTTCATATTGAACAACCAAATCGGTTGTGCTTGACCACCGCGATAGTTTCTCCATTCAGGATCCCATAGACGATAAGGGAGAAATGCCATGGTTTGACCATCAGGAGATAAAGTACCTGAAACACCGAATGGCAGAACCATTGCAGTAGGTGTACCCCCTTTTGTACTTACAGTAAAGAATTTCGTATTCACTGTCGGATAACCTTCTCTTCCAGAAGTAAAATACACCGCACTACCATCAGGCATCCACCCGTGAACGATGTCATCGCCCGGATGCCAGGTAAGTCTTTTGGGCTCACCTCCCTCTATAGAAACAATGAATACATCAAAATTTCCATCGTACTGACCTGTGAATGCAACCCACTTACCATCGGGGCTGATCTTTGGATTCACTTCTGTTCCGATAGCTGATGTTAATCTTCTTGCATCACCCCCATTGATATTGGTGACCCAAATGTCATCAGCGTGTACAAAGACGATGTGGTCTTTACTAGCATTGGGCTGTCGAAGTAACATGGTGCCTTGTGCAATAAGTGTACCACTCATTAATAATAGTATACACGAAGAAAGCGTCTTCATGATACCTGAACTTTTGTTTTTCATATGGTTTGTTTTCTGATACGCAATTAGTTAATAGCCCCTTAAGTTACTACGGACACTTAGAGAATGCAAATGAAATAAGCATTTTTATTCCAACGGCCGCACATTCGTCACTCTCACTTCTGTTCTACGATTCAATTGATGCATTGGTTCAGAACATTTAACCCCATTAGAACATTGGTTTCGTAATCTCTTTTCACCATACCCTCTTGCCTTCAATCTTTTACTGCTAATGCCATTCTTGATCAAGTAATTCACGGCTGAGGTAGCTCTGTTTTGGGAAAGCTTTTCATTGTACAAGTCGCTTCCTCGGCTATCTGTATGCGATGACAACTCTATATCGATCTCGGGATATTGATTCAATATATCAATCAAACTATCCAATACTTTAGCTGCATCAGGTCTGATATTGTATTTATCCAGGTCATAGTATAGATCATTTAATACGAAAGTATCTCCAATTTTGAATCGTGATGTACGCTTTACAGGTGGGCTTACTTTAGACACTGTTGGTGGATCAAGATAAAGCAGTATATCCAAGGTATCTGATTTCAGACAATCAGGGAAAATCAACCCCGTGCTATCCGGCTTATACCCTTGCTTCGACCCTTTAACTGTGTAATGACTATTACATGGAACTGTATGATAGCTATAGCCGCTATCATTGGTATAACGTATGTGTTGTTGATCGGATAACATATCTGTCAACTGCACTTTTGATGAGTCTATTGGATGATTTGTTTTTTTATTCAGCACTCTCGTTCTTATCACCAATTGTGTTGGCTTTGGTTGTGGTCGAATCGTATCTTTCTTGATTACGGGTATGCTTACTGCATATATATCATCTGACCCTTTTCCTCCAGGTCTATTCGATGACAAATACATTTCCATCAAGTTTTTTACTGTGAAGTAAAAGTCATCATAAGTGCTATTGACCGGATATAAAAGATTGATAGGTGTCGACCATTCATTACGCGCACCTTGAGAACTAAAAATATCAAACCCACCCATACCTATATGACCTGTGCTAGACAAGTACATAGTTCCCGTGAAAGGATCAATAACAGGGAAAGCTTCTTCATCAGAGGTATTGATAATGGGGCCGCAATTTTTAGGCGCAGCCCATCTACCATCTGCAGCTTTTTCACAATACCAAATATCCGTTTTACCATATCCGCCCGGCATATCAGATGCAAAATAAATAACACTGCCATCTGGGGATAAAGCAGCATGACCAATACTGAATTGTGTTCCTTTGCCTGCAATAAGTGCCTGTGGTTTACTCCAACTATTGATTCCGGTTTTTAAAATATACATAATCTCTAGGTGTCTTGTTCCTACCCGGAATCTTTTGAATGGCTTTTGAAAATTGCTATTGGCTTTACGATAGGTTCTGGTATAATAAACGGTATCAAGATTTTTAGTAAATACGATAGGACCAACATGATAATCATGATCATTTATTTTTCGGATAATATCTTCTATCAATGCTCCTTGTTTCACCTGATTGGTAACTTGTAAGCTTAAGAAAGGATTATCATTCCAGTTATAGGTTTTATTGTTATCGGCATAAGCACCGTTGATCTTTCTTTTTTGTTCTGAAACATAGATGATTTCATCTTTATAAAGCGCTGTTCCCCAGTCAGACAAATGCGTATTTAGCTCAATTTTATTTTTGATCAAATGATTTGTAGGATGACTGATCCATTCACCACTAAGCAAAGCACCTTTGATTCGTTGTGCTGCTTTTATTGAATCTCCACTCCTTAGTTTGTATCGTTCATACCAATAAACAGCAGTATCAATTTGTTGCAACGTTTTCATAAGGTCTGCCGCATGAAGTATCAGTTCTGCTATTACATTACTGTCTTTTTGAAGTAGTTGTTTGTACCAGTATACAGATCTTTCGTATTGCAACATAGATTCATAACAAAATGCAGCTTTATACAACCATTCTTTTTTTATCTTTTTCTTCTCTAGTAATCGCTCATATAAAGGGGCAGCCAAAGCATATTCATACTTTACAAAGTGCTTATCTGCTATCTTATCCAATTCCGGTTGTTCTTGTCCATATAAAACAGCGGTGATAAAAAATAGAAATATGAATCCACAATGCTTCATAGCTAGATGTATTAAAAATATCTTGGACTGATGGTCCTTCCTTGTGGTTTTGTAAATCGGATGCCAATACTTAATTCATGAGAACCATTTTGATAATGATTCAAACCATTCAACATATGATCATAAGAATAACCTACCCGAAGTTTATCTGTCAGAAATATTTCTGTAATAAGACTATAGGCATTGTTTTTATCTAGATCACGGGCAAGATGTTCTTTATTCCACAATGAGATCCCTGTTCTATAAGATGCCCCAACCCAAAGTGTTTCTGCCAATAAACCAAATACGGTGAAATCAAAATTACTGGGACCTTTAAAATCTTCCTTCCACATGATAGAGGGTTTGATCTTTAACTGATCTGATACCTTAAGTAATGTACCTGCATTGAAGTATACGTGTTTGGATCTTGTCATGGTAGCATATCGGTTGTTATTAAAACTATACCCAAAATCAACATTGTATCTGCTAAAAAGATCCATCACAGAAATACCTACATAAGAAGTAGGCGTATAATAGAACATTCCAAAACTTGCATCCGGAACAATTCGTGTATGACTTTGTATGGGTATAGCTTGATCATTATCGTCTACAAATTTTAAAGCATTACCATCAATACGGTATTGCGTAGCGCCAAAACCGATACCGAGACAAAAGCGTCTGGTATCTTCATGATCCAGTTGTATTCGATATGCATAATTTCCATACAAGCTGGTAGCATTTTGGGGACCAAGTTTATCTGTTATTGCCTGAAAGCCCCAACCAACAGACTCATTGTTTTTTAATCGCAAACCATCTACCGATAAAGCTCCACTTTCAGGTGCACCCGGAATATTTACCCATTGGCGTCTGAATACGGCGCTCAAGTATACATCACCTCTATAACCGGCATATGCAGGATTCACTGTCAGTGGATTGAATACATACTGACTAAACTGAATCTGCTGTTGTGCCATGCTTTTTTGTGTCATGCATACGATCAACCAACAAACTATCAGCAACCACCTTTTCATCACTTTTATATCAGCCATTAGCATGAATAAATCATCTTAAAATTTCTACCCAACCGGCCATTCTTTGTGAACCGGTTGTTGTTTTTAGATTGAGTGTATAGTAATAGGTTCCCTCATTCAGCCCTCGTCCATCCCAATCATTCTTATAATCTTTTGATTGATACACCACATTTCCCCAACGATTGTAAATGATCAATTCAGAACCAGGGAATTGATTGATTCCTAGGATAGTGAACTTGTCATTCTTTCCATCTCCATTAGGCGTAAAAACGGAAGGGATAAAAAATGGCCTTCCTTCAACCAATACTTGTCCACCGGTTATATTTGTTACTACCGCACCATTATTACCAGACACAGGATCTGTCTGTTTTGCTTTTACTGTTGCCCCATTTCTGATTTCACCGCCTGAAATAATTTTTACACGAATCACTAGGCTATCTTTTTGTCCAACCAACAATGTGTCTATCCGCCAGGTAATTTTTCTGGTCAAAGGATCAAACGAGACTTTTCCAATATTAACTGTCATTACCCTTGGATCACTTAAGTTGGCGTATAAACTATCTTGTATCACTACCTCTGTTCCTACTGCAGGACCAAAATTCTCAGCGATCATGGTAAAACCGATCTCATCATTTACACTGATGACTGCAGGAGCTCTTAAGAGTTTAGTGATTTTAATATCTGCCTGATTTACCACATCAATAGAAATAGTAGCTGTATCAGCTGTTCCATTGATCATCAGAGAAGATATAGTAGCTGTATTTACAAGTGTGCCTGAATCGGAAAGAACCATTGTGTATTTTAAGATAGCAGAGTCTCCGATGTGTAAGAAAGGAATAGTCCAGAATATAACATTCGTGAAGGGTTCATAGGAAGCCAACCCTGCGTTAGGTGTTCCTTGTACCATCCTTACATTTTTAATTTTTGTTGCAGGAGGAAGAATATCTTGTACCGATATATCATTCACGATAATGTTTCCTGTGTTTTTTGCAACCAACGTATAAGTAACTATTTCTCCTGTACCATATTTAAGTCTAGAAGGATTCACTCGTTTTTCAATGCTCAATTTTGGTTGGAATTGAGGCGGTTCACTAACCGTGATATATACCGTAGCTGTATCACATAATGATGCAGCATTGCAGATCACATAGCGGAATGAATCCAATCCAACGAAGTTATTTGCAGGTGTATAAGTATAAGATCCATCTGAGTTGAGAACAACTGAACCATTTGAGGGACCTAAAACCGGATTAAGATTTAGGATTAAACCGGTATTATTATTTGTACCTGCATTACGATCATTCCCTAATACATTACCACGGACAGGTTGATTTTTAATCGTGCTGGCCGAATCATTTACAGCTATAGGTGGTAATGGAGGACCTGTGACTTGAATATATAATTTTGCATCAGCACATAATCCATCTACATCGCATACACGATAGGTGATGGAGTCTGTACCAACATAACCCGCGGGTGGTGTATACACATAAGAACCATCTTTATTGAAAGTAATGGTTCCGCGTGTTGGAGGTATTAACACTGAAAAAGTCAACACATCACCATCTGTATCAGATGCTTTGGGTGATAATGTTCCTCTCAATACCTGATCATTTCGAACAGTTTGTGTATCATTCAAAGCAACGGGTGGACAATTGGCTTTGGTTACTTTAACTGTTGCAGAACAATTGCTGTTTGAAAGGGTGAAAAAGTAATTCCCTTTTTTAACCATTCCAGTTATCTCTCCATTATTATTGATGGAAGCTGAAGAA
Organism: Brevundimonas vancanneytii; assembly: GCA_943368425.1. Lineage (GTDB taxonomy): Bacteria > Bacteroidota > Bacteroidia > Chitinophagales > Chitinophagaceae > Sediminibacterium > Sediminibacterium vancanneytii_A. Next base: position 213,399 of record CALRLC020000003.1, on the reverse strand, counting down.
GGATTACCGGAGGCTGCTGTCCAGGTTTGTCCACTTACCGCTGCTGATAACTTGGCAGTTGTAGAACAGCTGATTGTAATGTCTGACCCTGCATTCACTGATACTGTGTTGGTCAATACTACATCTGCTGTTGAAGCCGGACAACTTAAATGTGTAACGGTCCATCTAAGCGTAGTACTACTACCAAGTGGGATACCGGATATAGTAGTATTGGTAAGGGTAGTACTCATGATGGTTGCAGACCCACTGACGATAGACCATACACCAGTTCCGATGATGGGTGTTGTTGCTGCCATTGTAAATACGCCGTCATTACATTTTATTTGATTGCTTCCAGCAACTGCGGTGGATGGAGGATTTTGATTAGAAAGAACAATATCAGCAGAATTGGATGTACAACCTGAAGCAGATACTGTCCATCGAAGAGTAGCATTATATCCTGCAATTATGCCAGTCACCGTTGTGTTTGTAAGATTGATATTATTAATCGTAGCGGTTCCACTGATCAAAGACCAAACACCATTGCCAACACTTGGTGTTACAGCTGATAGTGTAAATGTGTCGTTGTTACAATTTGTTTGATTAGTACCTGCATTCGCCGTGGATGGAGCAGGGTTATTGGTAAGATCAATATCTGATGTTGTAGCAGTACAAGTTCCATTGCTTACTGTCCAACGTAGGGTAACAGTTGTTCCTGGCTGAATACTTGTAACAGTTGTATTGGTTAATGAAGCATTGGTAATGGTTGCTGATCCGCTCACTACACTCCATACCCCGGAACCAATGGTTGGTGTTGTGGCTGCCAATGTAAAATTGGAGTTATTACACTGTACGATATTAGCTCCAGCATTTGCAGTGGAAGGTGTTGCATTGTTTGTCAGTGTAATATCTGCCGTTGAAGATGAACAGGTTCCATTGCTTACTGTCCAGCGTAATGTTACCACTGACCCAACAGCTACACCTGTAACAGTTGTGTTCGTTAGGTTCGCATTAGAAATTGTGGCTGTTCCACTCACAACACTCCAAGTGCCGGTACCAACCGCTGGGGTTGCAGCTGCAAGTGTAAAACTCCCATCATTACATTTTGATTGATTGCTTCCTGCATTTGCTGTAGATGGTGCTTGTTGATTGGTCAATGTGATATTTGCAGTGGTAGAGGTACAGGTTCCATTGCTCACTGTCCAGCGTAAGGTAACAGTTGTTCCAGCCGGTACTCCGGTTACAGTTGTATTGGTGAGATTCACATTTGTAATTGTAGCAGTTCCACTTACCACACTCCAGGTTCCCGTTCCTACAGCTGGAGTAGTTGCTGCCATGGTGAAGCTACCATCATTACATTTTGTTTGATTACTTCCTGCATTCGCAGTCGATGGCAATGCACTATTCGTTAAAGTGATATCTGCTGTGGTAGAGGTACAGGTTCCATTGCTCACTGTCCAGCGTAAAGTAGCTGTGGTTCCTACCGGTACTCCCGTAACGGTGGTATTGGTAAGTGATGCTGTAGTAATAGTAGCGGTTCCGCTCACTACACTCCAGGTTCCCGTTCCTACAGCCGGAGTAGTTGCTGCTAATGTGAAATTTCCATCATTACATTTTGATTGATTGCTTCCTGCATTCGCTGTTGATGGTAGTGCATTATTCGTTAAAGTGACATTCGCGGTGGTTGCTGTACAGGTTCCATTGCTCACTGTCCAGCGCAAAGTAGCTGTGGTTCCTACTGGAACTCCGGTTACAGTTGTATTGGTGAGATTCACATTTGTAATTGTAGCAGTTCCACTTACCACACTCCAGGTTCCCGTTCCTACAGCCGGAGTAGTTGCTGCCATGGTGAAGCTACCATCATTACATTTTGTTTGATTACTTCCTGCATTCGCAGTCGATGGCAATGCACTATTCGTTAAAGTGATATCTGCTGTGGTAGAGGTACAGGTTCCATTGCTCACTGTCCAGCGCAAAGTAGCTGTGGTTCCTACCGGTACTCCCGTAACGGTGGTATTGGTAAGTGATGCTGTAGTAATAGTAGCGGTTCCACTTACGACACTCCAAGTCCCGGTTCCAACTGTTGGGGTTGTTGCTGCAAGTGTAAAACTTCCATCAATACATTTTGATTGATTACTTCCCGCATTCGCTGCTGATGGTGTTTGTTGATTGGTCAATGTGATATTTGCAGTCGTAGATGTACATGTGCCATTGCTGACTGTCCAACGTAAGGTAACAGTTGTCCCTACAGGAACCCCCGTAACAGTAGTATTGGTAAGATTCGCATTCGTAATCGTTGCAGTTCCACTTACTACACTCCAGGTTCCCGTTCCAACTGCCGGAGTAGTTGCTGCCATAGTGAAGCTGCCATCATTACATTTTGTTTGGTTACTTCCTGCATTCGCAGCTGATGGACTTGCATTGTTCACCAATGTCACATCTGTAATATTGGAAGTACATCCAGCATTACTTACTGTCCAACGAAGCACTGCCGATGTTCCCGCAGGTATTCCCGTTGCAGTTGTACTTGTCGCATTCGCATTCGTAATTGTTGCAGTGCCACTAATTAAACTCCATTGACCTGTTCCTACAGTTGGTGTTACCGCCCCAATATTGAAACTAGTATTGTCACAATTCGTTAATGTAGCCGCTGTTGTAAGCGTAGCCGCTGATGGACCATTGTTATTCGTTAAGGTAATATCTGCTGTGGTCGAAGTACAAGTTCCATTACTTACTGTCCATCGTAATGTGGCAGTAGTTCCTGCTGGTACGCCCGTAACAGTAGTATTGGTCAGATTTGCATTGGTGATCGTTGCTGTCCCACTAACTACGCTCCAAGTTCCTGTTCCAACAGCCGGAGTAGTTGCTGCTAATGTGAAACTTCCATCATTACATTTCGTTTGATTGCTTCCTGCATTCGCTGTCGATGGTAATGCATTATTGGTTAGGGTAACATTTACTGTTGTAGAACTACATCCTGCACTGCTTACTGTCCAACGTATTACTGCAGATGTTCCTACAGCTATACCTGTTACCGTCGTACTTGTCACGTTTACATTGGTAATAGTAGCGGTTCCACTGATCAGACTCCATTGACCTGTTCCTACTGTTGGTGTTACTGCTCCAATATTGAAACTTGTATTATCACAATTCGTTAAGGTAGCCGCTGTTGTTAATGTAGCTGCTGATGGACCATTGTTATTCGTTAAAGTGATATCCGCTGTAGTAGCAGTACAAGTTCCATTGCTGACTGTCCAACGTAAAGTAGCAGTTGTCCCTACAGGCACTCCCGTAACAGTAGTATTGGTCAGATTTGCATTGGTGATCGTTGCAGTTCCGCTCACTACACTCCAGGTTCCTGTTCCAACAGCCGGAGTAGTTGCCGCCATGGTGAAGCTGCCATCATTACATTTTGTTTGATTACTTCCTGCATTCGCCGCTGATGGACTTGCATTGTTCACCAATGTCACATCTGTAATATTGGAAGTACATCCAGCATTACTTACTGTCCAACGAAGTACTGCCGATGTTCCCGCAGGTATTCCTGTTGCGGTCGTACTGGTTGCATTCGCATTCGTAATTGTTGCGGTGCCACTAATTAAACTCCATTGACCTGTTCCTACTGTTGGCGTTACTGCTCCAATATTGAAACTAGTATTGTCGCAATTCGTTAAGGTAGCCGCTGTTGTTAAGGTAGCTGCTGATAGACCAGTATTATTTGTCAAAGTGATATCCGCCGTGGTTGCTGTACAGGTTCCATTACTCACTGTCCAACGTAAAGTAGCTGTCGTTCCTACAGGTACCCCCGTAACAGTGGTATTGGTAAGATTCGCATTCGTAATCGTTGCAGTTCCACTCAATACACTCCAGGTTCCCGTTCCAACGGTTGGCGTTGTTGCAGCTAATGTGAAACTTCCGTCATTACACTTTGTTTGATTGCTTCCTGCATTCGCTGTCGATGGTAATGCACTATTCGTTAAAGTAACATCTGCTGTGGTAGAGGTACAGGTTCCATTGCTCACTGTCCAACGTAGAGTAGCCGTCGTTCCTACTGGTACTCCCGTAACAGTGGTATTGGTAAGATTTGTATTCGTAATCGTTGCAGTTCCACTCAATACACTCCAGGTTCCTGTTCCAACAGCCGGCGTTAATGCTGCCATCGTGAAGCTTCCATCATTACATTTTGATTGATTACTTCCCGCATTCGCAGTCGATGGTAATGCATTGTTCGTTAAAGTAACATCTGCTGTGGTAGAGGTACAGGTTCCATTGCTCACTGTCCAACGTAAAGTCGCTGTCGTTCCTACTGGTACTCCCGTAACAGTGGTATTGGTAAGATTTGTATTCGTAATCGTTGCAGTTCCACTCACTACACTCCAGGTTCCTGTTCCAACAGCCGGAGTAGTTGCTGCTAATGTGAAACTTCCGTCATTACACTTTGTTTGATTGCTTCCTGCATTCGCTACTGATGGACTTGCATTGTTCACCAATGTCAAATCTGTAATATTAGAAGTACATCCTGCACTACTTACTGTCCAACGAAGTACTGCCGATGTCCCTGCAGGTATTCCTGTTGCAGTTGTACTTGTCGCATTCGCATTGGTAATAGTCGCTGTCCCACTGATCAAACTCCATTGGCCTGTTCCTAATGTAGGTGTGACTGCTCCAATATTAAAAGTTCCATTATCACAATTCGTTATGGTAGCCGCTGTTGTTAATGTAGCTGCTGATGGACCATTGTTATTCGTCAAAGTGATATCCGCCGTGGTTGCTGTACATGTTCCATTACTTACCGTCCAACGTAAAGTAGTTGTCGTTCCTACAGGTACTCCCGTAACAGTGGTATTGGTAAGATTTGTATTCGTAATCGTTGCAGTTCCACTCACCACACTCCAGGTTCCTGTTCCAACAGCCGGAGTAGTTGCTGCTAATGTGAAACTTCCGTCATTACACTTCGTTTGATTACTTCCTGCATTCGCTGTCGATGGTAATGCACTATTCGTTAAAGTAACATCTGCTGTGGTAGAGGTACAGGTTCCATTGCTGACTGTCCATCGTAAAGTAGCAGTTGTTCCAACGGGTACTCCTGTTACTCCCGTATTTGTCAGATTCGCATTGGTGATCGTTGCTGTTCCGCTCACTACACTCCACGTACCTGTTCCAACAGCTGGAGTTGTTGCTGCCAATGTAAAGCTTCCATCATTACATTTTGATTGATTACTTCCTGCATTCGCAGTGGAGGGCAATTCACTATTCGTTAAAATGATATCTGCTGTAGTAGCAGTACAGGTTCCATTGCTGACTGTCCACCGTAATGTTACAGTCGTTCCGACAGGCACACCTGTAACCGTTGTATTGGTAAGGGTTGTGTTGGTAATCGTGGCCGTTCCACTCACTACACTCCACGCACCTGTGCCTACTGTTGGCGTTGTAGCTGCTAGTGTAAAACTCCCATCATTACATTTCGTTTGATTGCTTCCTGCGTTTGCAGCCGAAGGACTCGCATTATTGGTTAATGTCACGTCCGTAATATTGGAAGTACAGCCGGCGCTACTTACTGTCCAACGTAGTACAGCTGAAGTTCCTACAGGTATTCCTGTTGCGGTCGTACTTGTCGCATTCGCATTCGTAATTGTTGCAGTGCCACTAATTAAACTCCATTGACCTGTTCCTAATGTAGGTGTAACTGCTCCAATATTAAAAGTTCCATTATTACAATTCGTTAATGTGGCGGCTGTTGTGAGTGCAGCTGCTGATGGACCATTGTTATTCGTTAAAGTGATATCCGCTGTAGTAGCAGTACAGGTTCCATTGCTCACTGTCCATCGTAAAGTAACAGTTGTTCCTACAGGTACGCCTGTAACAGTAGTATTGGTCAGATTCGCATTGGTGATCGTTGCAGTTCCACTCACCACACTCCAGGTTCCTGTTCCAACAGTTGGAGTAGTTGCTGCTAATGTGAAACTACCATCATTACACTTCGTTTGATTGCTTCCTGCATTCGCTGTCGATGGTAATGCACTATTCGTTAAAGTAACATCTGCTGTGGTAGAGGTACAGGTTCCATTACTCACTGTCCAACGTAGAGTAGCCGTCGTTCCTACTGGCACTCCCGTAACAGTAGTATTCGTGAGCATTGTATTGGTAATCGTTGCTGTTCCACTCACTACACTCCAGGTTCCTGAACCTACTGCCGGCGTTAATGCTGCCATAGTGAAGCTTCCATCATTACATTTTGATTGATTACTTCCTGCATTCGCAGTGGAGGGCAATTCACTATTCGTTAAAGTGATATCCGCTGTAGTAGCAGTACATGTCCCATTGCTCACTGTCCATCGTAATGTTACAGTCGTTCCGACAGGCACACCTGTAACCGTTGTATTGGTAAGATTTGTATTCGTAATCGTTGCAGTTCCACTCACTACACTCCAGGTTCCTGTTCCAACAGCCGGAGTAGTTGCTGCTAGTGTGAAACTACCATCATTACACTTCGTTTGATTACTTCCTGCATTCGCTGTAGATGGTAATGCACTATTCGTTAAAGTGATATCCGCTGAAGTGGCTGTACAGTTTCCATTACTCACTGTCCAGCGTAAAGTAACAGTTGTTCCAACGGGTACTCCTGTTACTCCCGTATTTGTCAGATTCGCATTGGTGATCGTTGCTGTTCCGCTCACTACACTCCAAGTTCCCGTTCCTACTATTGGTGTTGTAGCTGCCAATGTGAAACTTCCATCATTACATTTTGATTGATTACTTCCTGCATTTGCTGTGGAGGGTAGCGCATTATTCGTTAAAGTGATATCCGCTGTTGTTTCAGTACATGTTCCATTGCTGACTGTCCATCGTAATGTAGCAGTTGTTCCAACGGATACTCCTGTTACTCCCGTATTTGTCAGATTCGCATTGGTGATCGTTGCTGTTCCACTTATTACACTCCATGTACCTGTTCCAATGGCTGGGGTTGTTGCCGCCAATGTAAAACTTCCATCATTACATTTTGATTGATTACTTCCCGCATTCGCTGTTGAGGGTAATGCATTATTTGTTAAAGTAATATCGGCTGTGGTAGAAGTACATGTTCCATTGCTGACTGTCCATCGTAAAGTAGCAGTTGTTCCTACTGGTACCCCCGTAACAGTAGTATTGGTCAGATTCGCATTGGTAATCGTAGCAGTTCCGCTCACTACACTCCAAGTTCCGGTTCCAATTGTTGGTGTTGTAGCTGCCAATGTAAAACTTCCATCATTACATTTTGATTGATTGCTTCCCGCATTCGCTGTGGAGGGTAGCGCATTATTTGTTAAAGTGATATCTGCTGTAGTAGCAGTACAGGTTCCATTGCTGACTGTCCATCGTAAAGTAACAGTTGTTCCTACTGGTACGCCCGTAACAGTTGTATTGGTCAGATTCGCATTGGTGATCGTTGCAGTTCCACTCACCACACTCCAGGTTCCCGTTCCAACGGTTGGCGTTGTTGCAGCTAATGTGAAACTACCATCATTACACTTTGTTTGATTGCTTCCTGCATTCGCTGCTGATGGACTTGCATTGTTCATCAATGTCACATCTGTAATATTAGAAGTACATCCTGCACTACTTACTGTCCAACGAAGCACTGCCGATGTTCCCGTAGGTATTCCCGTTGCAGTTGTATTTGTTACATTCACATTGGTAATAGTCGCTGTCCCACTGATCAAACTCCATTGGCCTGTTCCTAATGTAGGTGTGACTGCTCCAATATTAAAAGTTCCATTATTACAATTCGTTAATGTAGCGGCTGTTGTTAATGTAGCGCCTGACGGACCATTGTTATTCGTCAAAGTAATATCTGCTGTAGTTGCTGTACAGGTTCCATTACTCACTGTCCAACGTAAAGTCGCTGTCGTTCCTACAGGTACCCCCGTGATAGTTGTATTTGTGAGTGTCGCGTTCGTAATGGTTGCTGTTCCACTCACTACACTCCAAGTTCCCGTTCCTACTGTTGGTGTCGTAGCGGCTAATGTGAAACTTCCATCATTACATTTTGATTGATTACTTCCCGCATTCGCTGTTGATGGACTTGCATTGTTCGTTAACGTAACATCTGCTGTAGTAGAAGTACAAGTTCCATTACTTACTGTCCATCTTAATGTTGCAGTAGTTCCTACTGGCACGCCGGTAACAGTGGTATTGGTGAGCGTTGTACTGGTAATGGTTGCTGTTCCACTTACAACACTCCAAGTTCCAGAACCCACTGCCGGCGTTGTTGCCGCCATTGTGAAGTTTCCATCATTACATTTGGATTGATTACTTCCTGCATTCGCAGTGGAGGGTGTTTCTTGTACAGTGGTGGTAAGATCTTTGATATTATTACAACCTGCTCCTGACGGACTTCCATTACATTCTGTAACGGGATCAGTAGGTGGAGATGTATCATCATTGGTTGCATCGGGATCTGTTACATCAGCTGCTCTTAATATTCTTGCTGAAGTATTCAAATTACCCCCTGATGGATAAGAACCAATCGTTCCTTTCACCACATAAGTTACAATCGCACCATTGTCCATATTCAGTACATCTGTAAAAGTCGTACCACTGAATGTTCCTCCCACACCGGTAGCAGTACCAGTGGTTACAGTAGCAGAGACCAAAGAAAGATTGGTTAACGCTGAAGGAAATACAAAACTCACCGTTGCATCGCCTGAATTATTCGGACCATTGTTTTTGGCAACAAAAGTGTAGGTAACTTCGGTTCCCACACATATATTGGTTAGGTTACCGGTAAGACTAACGATTTCTAAATTGGCTTCTCTTGTTGTAATTGTTAAACTAAGATTCTGTGGCGAGCTTAAAACATTGGTCCAAGTATCCATTACTTTTTGGTCTCCATAAGGACTTCCTCCACTAAAAAGACCTAATCCCCATTTATGTCCATTTGTAGTACTGTTTTGCCCTCCTGTAACATCCGTATTTGTTTTAGGATTTGGGACTCCGGAATCATCACTTAGTAGTCGATCATCCCAATACACTGTCGTACTGCTAGCTACAGAACTGGTTGCTAATCTTGTGATTCTTATTCCATCAATATTTTTTTCAGCATCCGCCAACGGAAAATGCACCTCCCCGGCTATTGAAACTGCATTGACTTGAATATTTGTTCCACTATTGATTAGTGTGCCGGTCCCATTTTTCCCATCCCAACGAACAGAATTTGAACCTGATGTTGCATCACCACGTAAAATAACATCCTCCGCATCTGTGTAGTCTCCATCATTGTTCGCATCAATCATGATACGATAGGCCCCTGCTATATTGGCATCAAACTTTACATAACCGCCCGACAAAGCACCTGTTCCAAAACTGGATGTTCCTTCTACTCCTACCAAGGAAAGATTCGTAAGTGTAGGCTGTACAGGTTCAGCAACCCTCAACCATGTAGTTTTTGCTCCATCTAAATAATAGGGGGCTGTTGCCGGTAGAATACTACTAGGTGTATGGTAAAAGATTTTGTGCGTAACATTGGAAGCATCATCCTCATTGGTGGGAATGTGATAATCATAATCTGCATTTACACCACCTGTTGCATTTTCAACTTTCGTATTATCGGCACTTACATATGCGGATTTCCCAACATTAGCTCCTGTATTATGTCTTAATCCTTTGTTGTTGGCAAAAAAAGCAAAAAGCCATGGCTGAAAACCAGTTGTAGGCTCTACTAAATATTGATACCCGTCTTTTGAAAGAACATGAAATTGAGTAATAGTACAAAGTCTCACATCCTGACTCCCTAAGTCTCCAGTGAATGCAGTTTGAAAAACACGCCCTGTTTGCTTTATACCTGAACTTACTACTGTTACATCCCAAGCAAGAATATATCGACTATCTGATTGTATCAATGAAGATGTTGCTGCAGTCCAGTTAGTTCCTGCGGTAACTAAACCTGCATTAGTTTGTCCTCCAGTATTTACAGGCGCTCTAAATTCAACACGCCAAAGCCCTCCTTGGCCTGCAGGTACTACAAAATTATAAGAAGTATACCCACCATCACCGCTAGTTAAAGATGGCCCTACTCTTTCTTTCACTCGAGAATTCAGCACTCCAATTGTAGTGCTTGAACCTGTTGTTTGAAATTCGCCTGTTGGTGACCAAATATTAATGGTTCCAGCTCCTAAACCTTGAGCAGAAGAGCCAACGTGAATCACTTCACCCGGTAATGCGTAAACATAGTGACGTCCAGGGTTAGGCCAGAATAAGGAAACCTGTTGATTGGAAGAAACATATTCTGTAGTGCTAATCAACCACGCCCTATTACCTACTACAGGAAATAAAGGATCTCCTGATTCTTTATGTGGATATAAACTAATACTCCCCTCCCCAAAACTCACCAACGCCGAACAACTGAATATCAGCACTACTACTATACGTTTCGCTATTTGAATGCAATTACCCATGAATACACTTCAACTACTTTTCCATTTGAAAAAAAAGGATATTGGATTTGTGGTCCTCGAACTGGAATATTGGATGGTTTTCACAGGAAAAATCAAACTACCATGTATGGAATATGATTCCTTTTCTACATGATGTTCCGGTAAAATTTGCGTAGGATTACAAGGGATACTGATACATGAATTGTACCACGAAAATATCGTTTAAAGAGATTGATTTCGTTACTTCAAAAGCAGTTCATGATTTTCATCAAATACACACCAGAAAAGGGTTACAAAGAATTAACAACATTGAAAAAAATATCAAAAAAAAGAGTAGTTCATTCTTATTTACTAGTAGATCATACACTGATTTATACTCAATTAATTCATGTGTTTTTTTAAATACTTTTTAAATAATCAGTGCTTTGAACAGTGTTATAAGTTTTATGGAACATATTGACGTAATTCAGTACACTCATTTATGCTATTGGTAGAATATTTTGTGTTTTGAATCAATAATGATGCTTACTGCTCTTTAAAAGATCCAATTAGAAAAAACTTAAGGCATCTTTTTCTTTTTACTCGTACTTGTACCTGCATTATTAAGGATAACTCTAGGTATCACAGACTCTTTTTCTTCAGACTCTGGAACTTGAGGTGCTGGATATTTTTTGATGATACCATAAGTTGGATAGGCAGGATGATAACGAATAGTATCATCCACCACATATTTTTTCCCATTGGCCGAATAATACTCGATTCGTTGCTCCATACTATCGGCAATTGGCAATATAAAAGAACCATCCGGTGATAAAATCTGCAGCCATTCTCTACGTGTACGTAAATCTTTCATACCCACAAATGACTGTATGCTTTTTCTTTCAATCTCTGTAGTATCTCCATAACTAAAATATAATTTCACGACCGGCTTATTCTTTTGTTCTACTTCATAGATATCATCCAACCCTTTCCCTCCCGGACGATTGGAACTAAAATATTTTTTTCCTTTCTCACCATCAATTAAATAAAAATCATCTGCCGATGAATTGAAGGGATATGGTAAATGAATCAATATACCGGTTGCAGTATCTTTTTTTAAAGTTGCAGAGAGTTCATAGATATCCAACATACCTCTGCCAGTAATACGATTACTTGAGAAGCGAAGCTTACCTGCTTCATCAAAAACCGGGAACACTTCATCAGCAGAACTATTCACCACCGCACCCAAATTACAAGGAGGCGACCAAAAGCTGTCTCTTTCTTTCACACTGTAATAAAGATCCATTCCACCATAACCACCGGGTTGATCACTTGCAAACACCAAGAACTGCCCTGTTCTGTCAATCGCAGGATGCATCACTTGATACTTCGTTTTATCATTGTATAAAAAAGGAACGGGCTTCTGCCATTTTCCTTTTACCCTTACCGAAATCAATAGCCCATTTCGTACATCAATGATCTGATCCTTTTTTCTATTGACTTTTTGTGGTTGCTGATTCACTGAATCACTGGAAGAAAAAATCAGTGTATCTCCACTGGGAGAAAGCGTAAGAGCTCCTGCATGTGTATAACTACGATTAATAAAAGCAGGTAGCGCATCTACAATTACTGAGTCGACTTTTTGTGAAGCTTGCACGTAAAATATTTTCTGATAAGGCAGTCCTGTCCACTTGTAATTGACTTTATCTGTTGTATCTACACGTCTGTCTGACGTAAGCAAAAAACCACTATCAGAACGTATCCAACCGAATTCAGAAGCATCTGTATTCACCTCTTCCATGTTGCGTACCATCCAGATGGTACTATCAAAACTTTGGGTCAACGCTTGTTTACAGGATGCTACCAATGAAGTTGTTGGCAATAACCCTTGTTGTAACCGATAGTTGGTAAAATATTCAATAGCTTTCAGGTATTGTCCATTGTTTTTCAAACAAACTGCATAATGATAACGATCATCCAGATTCGAATTTTTGGGATGGATCAATTGTTCATACCAATGTAACGCCTCTTTCATCATACCCATCTTCTCATATGATAGCGCCATGATGCGCATAATACTGAATTTTTGAGGAGTAAACTCCTTCTCATAAGCCTGCATACTTTTCTCCAAAGACAGACTATACTCGGCAGATTGTAAATGAAATGTTGCCTCCTGCACTACAGACTGCGCCCGTAGCATGGTCGATAGTAACAGGAGGATGAGTAGCAAGCAACATTTATTCATGGTTGATCATCGGATTTTAAAAATAACGTGGACTTGTGATCCTTAAAGAAGTGAGCAAGGGTATTAATGCATATCCAACAGAAATCTCATGGGTTCCTCCAAAATAACTATTCAATCCACCAATACTAAAATCATAGGAATATCCCAAACGCATTCCTTTCATAGGATACACCTGAATACTAGCCGCTGCAGCAGCTCTTTGTGTGAGATCATTTTGTATTGAATCTTTTCCGGTGAGTTTGAAACTAGTCCGATACGATCCACCCACCCAAATTTTTTCATCAATCAGTATAAAAGCATTCAAATCAGCATTCGTAGGCTGATTGAAATTTTCTCTAACAAGAAACGAAGGATATATTTTGATCTTATCACTAACAGGCAACACCACCCCTGCCATCATAAAAAAATGTCTTTTCTGTGGAACGATGATATTTCTCTTATCACCTGTATAATTTACATTGTTATTAAAAAGATTGGCAGCTGATAATCCAAAATAGAAATCATCATTACTGAGATAGAAACCAAATTTTCCATCCATCAATAAGGTGCTGGTGAGTTTTGCCTGTAGTATCGGGTCTCCACTTGAAGAAGAAACAAACTGAGAGCCATCTAACTGGTACTGAGAGAAGCCGATACCGATACCGGAGGATAATACTGTTCGTTCTGAAACATTGATACGATAAGCAACAGAAAGAAATGGGCTGATGTGCTTCTGCAATCCTATCTCATCTCTGGTAATATGAAATCCTACACCAAGATTCTTTTTATGTATCCCTTTCTCTAATGTCAATAACATTGTTTTAGGAGAACCCTCTAACTGAGTCCACTGATGACGGTAAGTCAAATTCATATTGAATTCTTTATTACCTGCATAACCCGGATTCAAAGCAAGAGCATTGAACATGTATTGGGTATACAATACTTCTTGTTGTGCAAAAAGATTCTGCACTACCAACATCACTAATATGGATAGAAAGCATTTGCGCATGTTATCTTATAATAGTAATGAATCCTTTAACGATTTCAATGCCTGCATTTTGTCCGCCAATATGATTGATCTTCAGTATGTAGAAATAAGTGCCATCCGGCAAACCTCCCCCTGAGAATCGATTACTCCGAGAATAATTTTTTGTTTTGTATACTTCATTCCCCCATCGATTATAAACCACCACTTCATTGTCTGGGAACTGTTCAATATTTTTAATATCAAAAAAATCATTATGCCCATCGCCATTGGGTGTAAAAACATTTCCTGGCTTTAAAATCTGAGTTGCCACACCAGTTGCAGTTCCTAAAAATTTAGACAAATAAAAGCTAGTTGTTCCGTTGATTTCGAAAGTGGCATTATTGATAGCGCCAAGTGGTATTGGATTACTTGTTGTAATCGTACCTGGCATACTTGCAGGTGTTGATAAAGCAATCGGTTTCCAATTACCATTATGAAACAAGCCTACATAGGAGTATTCTTTTTTAGCAGCAAACATTTGGCCTTCATTCGGTAAATTATGTTGTAAGGAAACACTGAATTGATTGGAGGTACTTCTTATCTTCTCAAAATGCCATGTAGTATTTATTGTAGAATCTCGTAGTTCTTTTCCTGAGACACCATCTGTATAAGTACCCATAAAAACGCAAGCCCTTATGTCTTCCATACCATTTTTTGAAATGATTTTAAATGGATGGTAGTAGTTTGGATCATCTCGCTCACCCATTGGAAACGCATACTCTTGGTCTTTCTTCATATTACGAATCAATACATGGCTACCTGTAAACTTATCTCCGGTAACAAAGTAGCTTTTATGGTGATAGCCATCGATTTTACCTGACTCTGTATCATTTCCCAATACAGCATTTTTACCTAAGAGATACAAATGACCGGACTGAAAAGAAAGAGTGTTGGTGATATTAATATCAGATTCCAACTGAACCCCATCCGGATTATTGATGATGAGATTGGCGAAGGATGCACCATACATTGAAGCAACACTATAATTGCTTTGGATACTTTGTTTACGAAATGTATTATTGAAAAGATTAGTGTTTGTGAATTCAATACTGGCACCGTTTACAGAATTGGATTTCCCTGTCTCATCTAACATTTTAGATCCGGGTTGATTGATCCATTTTTCACCCATGAAGTAGAGATAAGATTTGGATTGTGTTACTATTGTTCCACTATTTATGATACTGCCATATATACCTATTGGCTGTTGAGCTGCAATAAACACTTCATTACCATTACTAATGAAAAAAGATTGCTGCGCATTTGCTTTTACAAATACACTTGAAATGATAAATAGTATGACAAAAAAATTTAGGCGCATCAGTAAACTTATTTTAAGAAATGAAAACGTCTAAGCCAACCTAAAGCATTTATTTCAAGCCTTTCAAATGAAGTAAATTCATAATTATTATCTGAGTTATTATACAATCTGAGATGCACATAGAAGTAGAAATTATTAGCGGTTTTAGGCACTCCCAGTTTCAAACTACGAACAGAAAAAACTTGAATAAAGTTGGGAAATGATGCTAATTCGCTACTAACATGAGTTGGATTACCAGGATCGAAGATTGTATAATATTGGGGAATCTGTACAGTTGGACCTACAATCATTTCTACTTCAGACTCTAATGCCTTAAGTTCATCTGGCACAACTGATTGGTAAGTCCACTCAAGGCTTAACCCTATTATAGTATCTAAATAGCCCCTTGCTTCAATAATTTTTTTATTGAAATTAACTTGTCGATACATTTTAACTATTTCAGAAATCGGTTCGGTCAGTGCGAGTGTACCTGAATCGCTAACACCAAGCATGAATCTTCGATATGGAGGAGCTGTATTTGGTAAATCAAATCGGTTAGGATCCCAAGTACCGGGTAGTGAGAAGGGAAGTTTAATTTTACTATCTACTATAACCGGATCCCCATTTGATAAAACAGGCACACTCCCATTTGTAATAACTACTGAATCTGTAAATACGACCCTCCATTCAAATCCGCTATTACCTGTTTCACTTAATTTATATTTATTCCAATCAGCATCGTTGAGAATATTGTCGGTGCTACTTGATTTCAATTGATAAATGCTATCTGTTTCTCTCACATACACTAACATTCCTAGTTTACGTCTCAAGGGTGGAATACTATTTCTAATGGCCTTATTCGCAACGACCATAAAACCACCTTGTCCTAAAGTATCTATATGTGTCGCATAAACATCTGCCGGTGAGCTCGGATTGATAGGAGCGGCAACCCTTACTTGTGCTTGCACAACAAGAGTAGTAAGGAAGATACATCCAATAAATAATAATATTTTCTTCATACGATACACTATTGTATTGATAAGGTCATATTTCCGTTATAATTCTGCTTGAGCAGATATACAACGTAGTTTTCTGTATGACCACTTGCATTTTGAAATGAAACAACATGTCTATAATAACCATCACTATTCAACAAAGACCCTAGTGCAGTAATTTGAACATCCGGCTGTCCTTGATCCCAAGCTTCAGGATAAGCAATCACCACTCTTTGTGGTCCTGATGGTGAAAAAGAATAATTAGAAAAGCTTCTGGATGAACCAAATACTTTTTGTGACAAGCCCAATATATCATCTCTGGTAGGAATAAAATCTCCGAGCAAAGGAGTACCATTCGGCTCGGTCATAAATCCAACATACCTTCTAAGAGAAAAATTAATGGTTACACTCGGAGTCGGAGATACTGTTTTACCGTCTGCTGTTGTTACAATATTTGTAAAAGTAGTCGTCGTATTTCTTGGAAAACTAACAGCTTGTGTACCATTCACCCAAGGACCGAAAGGATCACCTTGAGTAGGTTGTGTAAAAGAAGTTTGTGGGAACGTTCCCACCACAACATTCGTAATTTCAGCAGTAGTAGGGCCTCTGCGAATACCCCAGTTCAATGTAGCGTTCAACGAAGCTCCAGCAGCCATTCTTTCTAAAGTAAAATTGCTTGATGTTGTTCCATCATAGGTCATTGTGAGTGATCCACCTGGCGCATGTGTTGGGTAAAAAAGTCTTTCCAACCACTGCGCAATATCATTGGTACCCGGATTTGTTCCATTAAATACCGAAGCCGTAATAGGTCTATTACCATTGAATGTAGAACTACCACCTGTTCCATCTGCACCATCTTGTACTAGAATTTCCCAGGCACTACCAGACCAGATATAGGTTTTTTTATCGTTGGTATTTCTATAGACCCAATTCAATTCGGGTGTACCCTCAGGTGGAGCGGTTCCGCTTGGTTTCCAGATGAAACCAACTCCATCTTGTGCTAAAATTTGCCAAGTATCACCATCCCAGATATAACTTTTCTTATCCTGCGTATTGTAATATGCCCAGTTTAATTGCGGATCTTCGGGTGGGGCTGACCCATTTGGTTGCCATACAATACTTACACCATTGATACCATCTTGTGCAAATAATTTCCATTCATACTGAAGACTATTGCTATTAAACACGGAGAAATAACTTTTCCCTTCAGTCGTATTTCTATATGCTTCATAAATTTTGGTAATCGTAGGAGGTTGATCAAATTCTCCCAACCAATCTAAGATATGACCATCTTGTGCCAATGTTTGCCATTCCACACCATCCCATATCAAACTTTTTCTGAGTTGTGTGTTGTAATAGGCTGAGTTAATGGCAACACCTCCATCTCCTCCATTCGGATGAGCTCCATGCATTCCTAACCAAATCATAACACCACTGGTTACTTGTCCAGGTGGACCTTCTGGACCAGGTTCGCCCTGATCCCCTTTTGCTCCATCTTTTAAGAATAATTTCCATTCTTCTCCCGTATATATATAGATCAAGCCATCGTATGTATCACGAAACAGCTGATTAACAGTAGGATTTTCCGGAAGATCCAAAGGAAGAGTTGGTGTAATACCAACATAATTGTAACTAAAACCTATTCCACCCGGTGCAAGTGTATCCCACAGACTAGTATTTACATTCCAGATAAAAGTACATTTCTCAATACGATTGAAGTAAGCCCAATTCTGCAAAGGGTTTGCTGGCGGCGCATCTAAATGTCCTTTCCAAACAATACTGTTTTCACCTTGTGGACCTTGCGGGCCGGCATTTCCTGTAGGTCCTTGAATTCCTTGTGGTCCGGCCGGTCCTTGCAGGCCTGCAGGGCCTTGTGCTCCGTCACTTCCATCCTGTGCTATCATTTGCCAAGCTATACCATCATAGATAAAACTCTTTCTCTGTGTCGTATTATAATAAGCGTCATTCACTACTGCGGGCTCAGGGTGACTGCTAGCATTCGGTTTCCAACTCATGATGGAACCTTGTGCTAAAATTTCCCACGTATCGCCATCCCAGATATAGGTTTTTTTGGTAGCCGTATTATAGTACACCGTATTGTTTGCAGGAGAAGAAGGATCATTCTCTCTGCTACCTCCCCAAACAAAACTACCACTACCGCCACCACCTAATGGAACCGCTACCCATTTCGTATTATCAGTACCACCTTTTAATTGATACAAGACATCATCATCTGTTACATACACCAGCATTCCTCTTTTTCTGCGTTGTGCAGTGATATTGTTGCGTGATGTAATATTGGTAACTGCCATAAATCCACCCATCCCCAAACTGTCAATATGGGTAGGATATTCATCTGACGGCGCGTTGGGTTTAATGGGTGCGGATATTTTTACACCTCCCTGTCCTTCTGAAGTATTCAACCAGAACAAGCCAATAATGAATATGAGTAGATATTTGTGTTTCATTGTTTCGCTTATTCAATTTTAATAGAAGTATAAGGCAATGCAGTATTATTTATATGCACAAAAACAACATAATTGAGCACTCCGTCACTTGCATTGGTAAAACTTTTTGGGTGCTTTACAAAAGCATCTGTACTCTCAAAACCACCCAAATAAATTTTTGTATTATTATCAAATGAAGCTGGAAAAGCAATAATCAATCTTTGCGCACCAACCGGAGTTGGTAAATTAGTACTCGTATTCAAAATTCTCGATGTAGCATAGGATTGATTTGACAATGCACGTATTTCTGCATCCGTAGGAACGAAATTTCCATCTCCACTTTCAATACCGCTATGTGCATTCATAAAACCGTAATAAATTTTATCAGAAAAACGAATGGTAACATTCGCATTGGGTGATGCTTTACTATCAGTTGTTATAGCTTGATTAGATAATGTAATATTGTTATTGCGTGCAATACTGACTGTTGTGTTTCCTGTGACTGTAGCACCAGCGGCAGGCTGTGTAAAGCCTTGCGGTAGACCTGCAACAGTAATGCTAAACAGCTCGGCGGTTGATGCCAATCGGGTAGCTCCCCATGAAAGGTTGACATCAATATTTCCTCCGGCTTCTGCTACTCGATCAATTTCAATTAATCCATTGGTTGGCTGACCTGATGAATTGATGGTACTTCCTGTTTTCGGATGAACTAGCGAAGCAGAAAGTGTTACAGTAGGGGCTTGAGTTGGATAAAATACTTTCTGTATCCACTCTGCTATATCATTTGTTTCTGGATTATAATCAGTAACCGAAAGACCTGTCCTTGTGATGGCACGTGATCCGTTAAAGGCACTCATAGACCCACTCCCATCTACACCATCTTTAGCCAATATTTTCCAGGTACTTCCATTGTAGATATAGCTTTTTTTATCATTCACATTATAATAGGCCCAATTCAATTCAGGTTCTTCGGGTTCCGTTGTTTCATCACGCCAAATGATTCCTGTACCATCTTGCGATAATACCTTCCATGCAGAACCAGTGTAGATATAACTTTTCTTGTTTGCTACATTATAATATGCCCAATTGGTTTCAGGATTCTGTGGCTCAGTTGTCTCATCGCGCCAAACAATACTTATTCCATTGATACCATTTGTTCCTGCCGGACCTTGTGGGCCTTGTGCACCATCATTCCCTGCAGGTCCCTGTACACCTTGTGGTCCTTGAGGTCCCTGTGCACCCGCCGGCCCTTGTGGTCCGGTTGCTCCATCCTGAGATAATATTTTCCACGCACTCCCAGTATAGATATAGCTTTTCTTATCATTCGCATTATAATAAGCCCAATTCAATTCAGGTTCGTCGGGTTGTGTTGTTTCATCACGCCAAATGATTCCTGTACCATCTTGCGATAATACCTTCCATGCAGAGCCAGTATAGATATAACTTTTCTTATTTGCTACATTGTAATATGCCCAATTAGTTTCAGGATTCAGTGGCTCAGTCGTCTCATCGCGCCAAACAATACTTATTCCATTGGTACCATTTGTTCCCGCCGGACCTTGTACTCCTTGAATACCTTGTGGTCCTTGAGGTCCTGTTGCTCCATCAGCTCCATCCTGAGATAATACCTGCCAGTTGGCACCATCATAGATATATGTCTTTCTGAGCGCTGTATTATAATAGGCATCATTGATCACTGCAGGATCAGGAGCTGATCCTGCATTCGGCTTCCAATTAATGGCAAAACCTTGTGCTAATACTTCCCAAACAGAACCAGTGTAGACATATGTTTTATTCGTAGCTGTATTATAATACACTGTATTGGTTGTTGGCGTAAGTGGATCATTAGATCTGCTTCCAATCCAGGTAAAATTGTTTCCTCCACTTCCAAGAGGAACAGTCACCCAGTTTGTATTTTCAATTCCACCTTTTAATTGATATAAAACATCAGTAGCTGTTACATAGACTAACATCCCAATTTTTCTTCTGAGAGAAGTAATGTTATCTCGTGCAGTGATATCTGTTACAGACATAAAACCGCCTTTCCCATAAATATCAATATGTGTTGGATAAGTATCGTTTGCAGAATTGGGATTGATAGGTGCAGTTAATTTTATGCCCTGTGCACTTGATACACTGGTCCAAAGACAACCAAACAGTAATATGAGTAAATATTTTTGTATCATCTGCTACTGTTTAATCAACATTTAGTGTTACCTGGTCCGATAAATTAAATTTGTGTACATACACAACATAATCTCTTGTTCCACCACTCGCATTTTCAAAGTTGGAAATCGTATACCTCACAAAAGCGCCTGAACTTTCAAATCCTCCAATCCAAATTTTTAACAACCCAGGTCCGGGATCATAAGCAAGAGGAAATGCAATCACCAATCTTTGATTGCCGCTTGATGTAACAGTTGTAGAACCAATAACTTTTGAAGTGGCAAAACTCTTGTTAGATAATGCACGTATATCACTCATAGAGGGTTCAAATGCTGATTCTTCTGCAACACCACCCGGCGCGGTCATAAACCCAAAATAACGTTGCCATCCAAAGCTGATTGAAATAGAGGCACTCGCATCTTTACCATCAGTTGTCACTACATCATTTCGAAATGTTCTATTGATATTTCGTGAGATAT
Organism: Brevundimonas vancanneytii; assembly: GCA_943368425.1. Lineage (GTDB taxonomy): Bacteria > Bacteroidota > Bacteroidia > Chitinophagales > Chitinophagaceae > Sediminibacterium > Sediminibacterium vancanneytii_A. Next base: position 192,394 of record CALRLC020000003.1, on the reverse strand, counting down.
TAATCACTGCAGACCCATTGACAAAAGTATTTGGATCAGGTTGAGCAAAAGTTTGGTCTAAACCTCCCACAGTAATTCTATCAAGTGTTGCTGTTGATGCAAGTCTAGTGGCTTTCCAATTTAATGTAACAGGAATATCTGGACCCGCTGCCATATTTTCAATGGTAACAGAGGAGCTTACATTAACCGTGCTACCGGTACCCGGATTTACAAAAGACATCCCTGTAATCTCTGCCTCAGGGCTTTCTGAAGGATAAAATACTTTTTCAATCCATGCAGCTAAATCATTGGTGTTAGGATTCTGATTTTTAAACGGACTTAACCCCAGTGTTATAGGTCTACTACCATTAAATGTGGTAGAACTCCCTGCGCCATCTTGAGCAAACATTTGCCAGTTGTTTCCATCATAGATATAGCTTTTCTTATCTGTTGAATTATAATATGCCCAATTGAGTTGCGGATTTCCAGGATGACTTGTTTGTGTCCCTTGCCATCCCATAGCGCTAGCTAATTTAAAGGACACCCAATGAGCATTCGTAGTATCACCTTTGAGCTGGTATACACTGTCTGTTTCACTCACATACACCATCATACCTACTTTTCTTCTTTGTGTACTCAGTTTATCTCGAATTGCTTTCGTAGGTACTGCCATAAAGCCTCCTTTACCCAAACTATCCATATGGGTTGGGTAAGTATCATCAGGTGAATTGGTGGTGATACTTGACATCAACTTTACCTGCGCATTTACTGATTGTTGAAGCAGTAAAACACTTAAGAATAATATGATATATCGAATCAGCTTCATGTTATTATTATAAAACAGTAAATGTGATACTGTTACTCGTATTGTTTTTAGCAGTGTACACTACATAATCTGTAGTAGCACCACTTTGATTGGTTACGGATATGACTTGTCGATCAAAAGCACCTTTTTGATCAAACCCAGATATCTTTATTTCCATATCATTACTGTCCATTGAAAGAGGATATGCAATCACCAATCTTTTGGGTGAACCCGGACTCACTGTTTTGGTAAATCCTCTTGAAGAAGCGAACTCACTAGATAAAGAAAGTATTTGTCCATTGGTTGGAGTTAGTATCACATCATTCGCTAGTGATGTTGCAATAAAACCGTAATAACGTTTCCACATGAATCGAAAATTCACAGAGCTGGCTGAAAGTTTATTGTCTTCTGTAACAACCCTGACAGAGAAGGAAATATTTTCATTTCTGGGAACAGTGACATTTGCATTGCCTGAAACAGAAGCCCCTTCGTTTGGCTGAGCAAAAGCAGTGGTATCTGCTGCTACTGTGATACTGCTTAATAATTTTGTAGCTGCTTGTCTACCGGCCTCCCAATTCAAAGTAGCAGACAAGTCAGCACCATCTGCCATCTTCTCTAATGTAATCGTATTTTTTGTTTCTGAGCCATACGTAATAGAAAGCGAAGATGTGGGTCCTTGGGAAGGATAAAATAAATATTCAATCCATTTCACCAGATCATTGGTACCAGGATTTTCCCCATTAAATACTGAACCTGTGATGGGTCTGTTGCCATTAAAAGCAGCTAACGAACTATCTTTAGAGGAAGTACCATCCTGCGAAAGTATTTGCCAATCTGCGCCATCGAAGATGAAAGATTTTTTTTGAAGAGAGTCATAATATGCCCAGTTGGTTTTTGGTTCAGCAGGAGGAGCATCTAATTTCCCCTTCCAATCTATTCCAGTACCATTCAATCCATCTTTTGCAATAATTCTTTGTGGGATTGTTTGCTCAGTAGCATCTGAATAAATAAATGTAAGCGTAGAGTCGGGGTTCAATCTAATATCCTGAATACCTTTTCCATTTGCTCCTGCATCCCCTTTTTCTCCTTTATCTCCTTGTATGCCGATATCACCTTTGTCGCCTTTCTCCCCTTTCTCACCCTTCTCCCCTACAAGTTTATTGGTAACATATGTACTACCATCAGAATAAATGATCGTAAGTGTTCCATCTGGATTCGTCTGAAAATTCATACCCAGTTTTGCTGCACCACTTGATACATTCGACCAAAAACCTCCTTTACGAATATATAATCCTGAATTAGCACCGGCGAGATAAATCAAAGTACCATCAGGTGGATTCAATGCATTGATAGCGGCGGTGTCTGTAAGTCGAGGTAATAATAATCCTTGTGAAGTGCTTTCCAATTCAAGGATAGAAGATTTTGCTATAACGGTTGGATTTGTTCCAATTTTAACTTGTGCAAACAGTTGTACAGATCCTGTTACATAAAACAAGATGCCTAATAATAATATGAATCTTCGTATGTAAACACCATTTAGCATATCCAACAGATTAATGGTTCAAACCAACATCTTCATAAATCCATTCATTTAACCAAATCTTTGCGTATATAAATGATCAATCTGATCGATCATTTGATCGCTAACTTTCTCATGCAACATGCATCAATAATAAAATGGTTATTGGTTTTCATAGAGACGCCAAAACAGTACTACTAGAATGTAACACTTTGCATTTTCAACAGCATTGGCATATCGGGTACGTTCTTAATGCGGATATTGATTAGTATCATGACTGAGGCAATCATTCCGACATTTTACAAGTAATAAAACGATAGCGGAAGATTGTAATAGCAAATACTGTAAATCATAAGAACAATCTGAAATTATAACGTTTGCTTAAATCAAAAATGAAATTTCCACTAAATACAATTATTGCGATTCAGAATGCAATTAACGATGTATAAAGTGAAAAATTACTGTACCGCATTAATCTGAAAATATATCAAATTGCTCCTGTTAGTTTATTATAATCATCGCTAAACCAAAAATTAATAACAGATTTGCAATCTATTCAAAGCATTGTTATTAAACATATTTATTAAGTCACAACCTTATGAATGATTTGCAACAACTGTTAACAAGATGGAATGGGGAACAATTGATTACTACTGTTGATCAACCAACCGGCAGCCTCATATGCATCGGCATTCACTCCTCTACTTTAGGGGCAGCAACTGGTGGAACGCGTATGCAAAACTATCCGAATGAAATAGCTGCTATTACTGATTGTCTTCAGTTATCTAAAAGTATGACGCACAAATTTGCCCTCGCCAATTTTCCAAGAGGTGGCGGTAAAGCAGTGATAGCGATTCATACATCTATTAACCAAGAAGAAAAAAGAGGTTTATTAAAACGATACGGACAATTACTCAGTCGCTTGAAAGGATTATTTTATACTGGTCCTGATATGGGCATAACTCCTGATGACCTAAATACCATTGGGCAATATGCCTCCGATTATGTGTTTTGTCGAACGAATGCATCCGGACAAGCCAATAACTCAGGTGACGCTACTGCATTGGGTGTATTGAGTGCTATCAAAGCTACCATTAGGCAATTAGAAGGCACAGATGACTTGAATAATAAAACCATTGTAGTGCAAGGTGCAGGAAGTGTTGGAAGTTCACTGATTAAATTGTTATTGCATGAAAAAGCTAAAGTGATATTTACAGATATTCATCCGCCAAATGAGGGCTTAATCAAGAATGGTGCTGTTTTTGTGTCTCCTGATAACATTTATCAACAAGAAGGAATTATTTTTTGTCCATGTGCTCAAGGCGGTATCCTTCGTGAAAGTACCATTCAACAATTACGTTGTAAAGCAGTAGTAGGGGCTGCTAATAATCAACTCGAACATCCTGATGTAATTCAACAGCTACAAACCAACAATATTTTATATGCACCCGATTTCGCAGTAAATATCGGCGGCGCAATGGCCATCACCGGAATTGAAGCATTACAATGGAGTCGAGAAAAAGCAGCAACTGAAATTGCGAAGATTGGGGATACCATTGAATCCATTTACAAAATAGCCGCTACTAAAAAGATCAGTACTGTTGATGCTGCATTACAAATTGTAGAAGAAAGACTTGCTAAAAAGTAATCTGTGAATCTGCGGCTAAAAATTAAAGCCGCAGATTCGCAGACTGTTAGAATCCTGTTTTTAAGATTTCATAAGTTAATTGTACTCCTTCAAAATAGTTAGCGAGTCTCAGATTCTCATTAGCTGCATGCTGACTATTATCCGGATTCACAGTTGGTACTAATACAGCAGGAATTGCCAACTCTCTAATGAAAGGTGCAATAGGCACTGTTCCGCCTGACATTCTGATCTTCACGGGCTTCACACCAAATAATTTTTCGATAATACCTGATGTCCATAAACCTGTAGGCGTGTTGGGCTCTGTAACAAAGGCCAAGGAGGATAATCGGAAATAGAAGGAAATGATCCTTGGATATTTCATTCGCTCTTCTTCCGTTGGTTTTCTGTTTTCAATGATATGATAACCTTTATCACGAATAAATTTACGAACAATAGACTCTATATGAACCGGATCACTTTCAGGTACCAATCTGATATCAACATTTGCTTTTGCAAAAGAGGGAACAATATTCCTGGTACCGATCTCAGGCTCTCCTGATGTTATATTCAAAATATTCAAAGACGGATACTGCAATGATTCCTGATAAGTCAAATCAGGGTTTACTTCTTTTGCAATGCCAATTTGTTTATTGATGACGTCTTTTTTATCAGGTACCGCCAGCAGATCTTTTCGTACCTCATCGCTAATGGTAATCCCCTTATAAAATCCTGGGATTAATACTTGCCCTTTCTCATCTTTCATGGACACCAATAATTTGGAAAGCTCAAATGCCGGGTTCGGCGCATAATTCCCATAATGTCCGCTATGCTGATCAAAACGCGGGCCAAATACCTCTAATTCAATATCTGCAACACCCCTGCAACCAAATAACAAAGTAGGTTGATTTGAATTATGCCTAGGACCGTCCAGAATAACAAAGCGATCAGACTTAAGTAGCCCTGCATGTTGTTTCACCATAGCGGGTAAATTGGGCGAGCCTTTTTCTTCTTCACTATCCAATATCAATTTCACATTGTAGGCAGGTTGTTTGCCTTGCATACGTAGCATATCAATGGCTGCCAGAAACATAGCGATGGGTCCTTTATCATCCGAAGAAGAACGTGCAAAAATCCTCCATTCCGGGTCAAATAACTGACCGGGTTTGGGACGAGGAATGATTACCCAACCAGTATCAGATTTCTTTTTGAATACCGGCACATAGGCATTGGGCTGCTTCCAAGCACTGGCTGCAACGGGTTGTCCATCAAAATGCATGTAATACAAAACAGTGGGTAGCTTCGGGTCTACTTTGTATTCAGCAAATACAAAGGGTCTGGCTTTGGAAGGCAACATCGTGACTTTAAATCCACGTTTAGACAATTCTTGATTCATCCATTGAATATTTCGATCGATATCGGCAGGAAAAGCTGCATCATTGGGTATCGATAAAATGTCAATTAATACTTGAACCGAGCTGTCCATAAATTTCTTCTCAGGCCAGGCTTTCGGATATAGTTGAGCTGTCACTGATAGAGGCATGATTAGTTGAAACATGCTTGAAATAGTGAATAAGAGAATCAAAAGGGAACTCCGTTGATGCTTCATAATAAGTTGTTGAATAGGGGTTGATTAGATTTGATCATTTTTCATTTTCAAATGGCAATTGACCTGTTTTGATAGAAAAAGATGTCATCACCAAATGAATACACTAAATGTATGTTCTGAAAGTAAGTCTGAATTACTTAGCCACTCTTCTATTTCTACCAAATGCAACAAAAATCATACAAAATGACATCATTGCTGTTTTAAATACATTTAGCAGTAACAAATTGTCGTTTAAACGGACTTATTGAATTTCGGTATATTTAGTAAGAAATAGTCACTGATTTACCCCAATTTTAAAAAAAAGCCATTACCCTGGCACTTAATATTAGCTCAGTGAAGGAAAGAATCATTCACCATATTTTATTCTGGCTGGCTTATTTGTCTTACAAGACCTACCTGAATATTGCTTCTTTCCCGCAAGGCGAAGACCCAATTTCATTTGTCGATGTTTTCAGTACATCTATCAAAGCACAGCTACTCTTTCTAACTATTAAAGTGCCATTGGTATACTCATTGTTCACCATCGTAAATAAGTTTAATACCAAGAATTGGGGGATCGTTAAAACATTCTTCTCTTCCTTCACATTACTATTACTTGGAACCTGTTTGTTTACGGTTTTGAATGATCTCTATGTAATACCTTATATCTATGGTTTTCCGGGAGAGTCACTTTTTGACATTGGCCTCTCTTCCATTTTATACAATGCTTTTGTATTAGTATTCGTATGCGGTACTGCTCTAGCCATCAAACTAGTGCGCATTAATTTAAAAATCAGAAAAAGAGAAGAAGAAACAGCCAGAAAAAAACTACTTACAGAACTACAGTTTCTAAAATCGCAGATCAATCCACACTTCTTATTCAACACTTTGAATAATATTTATGGACTTGCCCGAAAAAAGTCGGATGATACTGCTGAAGTAGTGATGAAATTATCCAAACTACTTCGCTTTATGTTGTATGAAACCGCTCAGGCATCCATCAATATTGACGATGAATTGAAAGTAGTGAAAGATTATATTGAATTGGAACAATTACGTTATGGCTCTCGATTGGATATAGAATATCATGAAGACATTGATTATCTAGAACAACAGATCACACCACTCATCCTGATTCCTTTTGTAGAGAATGCATTTAAACACGGACTCAGTGAAACACGCTTTCATTCTTACATCAAGATACATACGATTCTGAAAAAAGGACACCTGCATTTTTCAATCGAAAATTCTAAGTCTGAACATGAAGGAAGAGCACCTGAAAGAATTGGATTAAAAAATGTCAAACGTCAACTTGAATTATTATATCCGGAGCATGATCTAAAAATCAATATGACCCCTGAAACCTTTAAAGTAACCCTCACCATAAACCTTTCAAACAATGCAACTTTATAACACCATCATCGTAGAAGATGAACCGATTGCAGCTGAGATCCTGAGTGATTACATTTCACAAGTACCCTTTCTGAAAAACATAGCCGTATGTTCAGATGCGCTCTATGCCATGGAGATTCTCCAGAAAGAGAAAGTGGATCTGATGTTCCTTGATATTCATATGCCTAAGATCAAGGGTATGGAATTTATTAAAATGATCAAGAATCCGCCACAGATCATCATTACTTCTGCTTATAACGAATATGCTTTGCAAGGTTTTGAATTGGGTGTTCTGGATTATCTCTTAAAGCCTATCGAGTTTAATCGTTTCCTGATGGCAGTGAACAAATTACCCCATCAGAATGTGGCTGCATCAGGCACACAACCTGCTTTCCCAAACGAGAAACCTTCGGTTTTCTTTAATGTTAACAAGAAGCGCATCCGTGTATTACTGGATGATATCCTCTATATCGAGGGATTGAAGGAGTATGTAAAGATCTACACCATCAACGGTAAGACCATCGTTACCAAAACCCAATTGTCGCATCTGGAAAATGAATTAGGTAAAAGTGGATTCATTCGTATTCACAGATCTTTCATTGTTCCAAAAAGCAAGATCGATGCATATAGCGCTGCTGATGTTGAAATACAAGGCAGAAATATCCCAATTGGAAGAGGCTATAAAGAATTGATACAGACTTTAATGGAGGCACACAATAATCGATAAATTCTCACGGGTCTCAATAATTGTTTGATGAATACTATACTTGCTAAAAAAGCAAATTGGATTTGTATTGTCCTATTCATGGGTCAACTGTTATTTTCATATCCTTTATTTGCACAAAAGGTAAAAGTTGATTTTACAGGTATCAATCTTTTTTGGGTATTGGAAGAACAACTATCAAAAGATCAATTACCCGATAGTTTGGCATGGAAACAACTTTTTGATGCACCCTTCTATTCTTTTTATACGAAGTGGAGACAAGAACGCTACATGAAAAGAATGATCATGACTGCCTTCATGCCATCTAAACAAAAGAGTCGTGATAGCCTCATCCAAGAGGGGAAATGGAGCAAAGAAGTATTGAATCATTTATTAAAAGCAAGAACTGAAAAAAATAGTATTATATCCTGGGTGAATGAACTTTCTAAAAGAGACTTGTTTGAGGAAGCAAAAGAAAAAGCCAGCGTATTCCTTCCAAAGTCTTTATCATCAAAAGACATCAGACCCACCATTGGATTCGGATTATTTCACCCACAATCTAATGCGAATGATTCGGCAATAGTAATAGATTTATTATCGGAAGATCGCGCTAGTCTTTTAGAAGTATTGGGACATGAGATCCATCATTTTTACACCTATACCTATAGGAAAAAAAATGAACCTTACTGAGCAACATGAAGCTTATCCATTACTGAACACTATTTTTCAACTACAACTAGAAGGAATCGCTGATTTAATCAACATGGAAAGATTTTTAGCACACCCGGAAAAGAGCAACACTTTTTTATATGATTTGTATTCTAAGCATTACAATAACCCATCAAAAAACCTCGAACAGGTTGATATTTTATTGATGGCTATTGCAGATACACGTTCCTTAATGAAAAAAAATGCTTCACTAATTCGAGATCTAATGCCCTTGGGAGCCCATCCACATGGTTATTATATGGCCAAGACTATTCTTCAAATCAATGGTAAAAAAGCGCTTCTTAATGTATTGAACAACCCATTTGATTTTCTAAGACTATATAATAAAACTGCAAAAAAATTAAAAGGTAAATTCTACTTCGGAGAAAAATCGATGCAGTTATTTACTGAGTTAGAGAAAAAATATACAAGTAATTAATTCAGCAATTGCAACTGCTGTTTGACAAAATCAATTTGTATGATTTTGAATATCCGAAAAAAATCCATGCCCAAAATAGCGCTGTTAGCAGATAATCCGAAAGACCCCAATGCAGCGACATCTCCCAATATCATCTTTGCATTTTTTATAGCATAGCTACCTACCTCTACTTCATTAAATGTGACGATACTAGCTTTCTGTGGTTTACCGTCGATACCAGCAATAACTTTGTTAGTCGAAATGGTTTTATAAGATATCGTATTAGCATCAACAAATGATTTACTCAAAATACTTTCTCTGGCCCCGGTATCCATTACAAATTTCAAAGGTTTACCCTGCACTTTTCCATCAGCAAATAATAAACCACCTGCTACAGTAAAAGGTATTTGAATAGTAGTATTACTTGCAGCTAAAGCTTCATCAGCAAATAGAACAGTTCCTGCATTTTCTGAATCAAACACAATTGTACAAATACCTGCTTTTTTAAGAATATCTGTACCAATAATTCCTGCTACACCTGCCTTTTTCAGTTTTTCTGGAAATGACTTTAAAACACTTACATCCACATTATTCAATTGAATATCTTTCATATGCAGACTTTGCAATGCTGCTTTACCCAATAAAAAATCTTCTTGCACTTGTCCGGTAGCACCTTGCATACTAGCATCAGACTTAACAGCCCCTTTATCTGAATAAGCCACCATTTCCATTTTACGAATGGGTGTATTTGCAGGTAAGATCGATTGGTCAATGACTGTTGATGTAGCTGCCAGATCTAAAACAAATTCTAATTGCTTCCCATTATTCAATTGTACCGGTACCATTACCCATCCATTTTTAAACTCAAAAGGAACCCTGCCTTTCAGCAGGGCTACCGGAGCATTTGTTTTTCGCGTTTCTGTAGTTAAAATGAAGTCGCCTGCTTGTATGGGTATTTTTCCACCAAACATATCCATTACCGGACCTTCTGCTTCTTTTACCTGATCATACTTTTCGATCAAGAAAGCTTTCTTTGTCCCATCTCCTGCCACTACATTGATTCGAATATTCATTTGTTTCAGCTTCTGAATATCCATATCTGGCAAAGGCTTCTCTTCGCCTCCGGTCGTTTTGAATTTTAATTTCAGTTGATTGTCTTTACACTGTGCAATGATCATACCCCCTCGCCGCTCTTTCTTTACCATATCACCATTCATCCCTTCACCCATACTAAAGACAGGAGCGATGATAGACGGATCATTCAAGACTTCTACACGATTATTGTCAATCGTAACTTTCTCTACTGCCAGTTTTCCTTTTTGCTCGGTCAGAAGAAAGCAATTACAAGCTGTTTGCGCTTCACTTTTTTGTGGAATAAATGAAGTCGCCATTACAAGTAGATACAACAGATGCTTCATATTTGATTGTATTAAGGGTGATAAATTTCTATAAGGTGATTTTTTATGGGACGTAGATTTTTATGATGATTTATGATACAGTACATTATTAATCATAATCTATCATAAAAATCTGCGTCCTATCACTCCCACTAAAACTTCGTCTCAATCGCTTCTTTAGCTGTATTCTTCAATACATCCAATGTTTTCGTATTGATATATTTTGACCAAGAAGTATTTCCTGATTGCAGTTGTCCAAACTCATGTTTACCTATAAGCGTTCCATAAATAACCATTGCCGAAAGCAGGCTACCGGACAGATCCGGGTGAAAACCATCCGGTCCATAAAGCGAAATAGAAGGATCGGTTGCCCATGTTTTTTTCCATGCTAATCCGGCTGCACAGATGATGCTATTATTTTTTTTACCTGCATTACTGTAAGAAAAAATAACATTGTCTAAATCAAATAACCTGCCTTTAGATGGCCATACCATGTACACAGCTAATTTTGTTTTGGCTTCATCACATAATGCTTTGTATTTCTGAACACCAGCCATTAAGTTCGCCTGAGATTCAGGAAGTGCAGAGGGCCCTTGTTGTACCACCACAAAGTCATACTTACCTTTTTTGATTTCCTTTTGCACATTTCCGTCAGTGAGATGATCGTCTAAACCATAATCGCCACCTGCGATGGTTTTATAATCAATAGAAACGGCATCTAGTTTACCTAATTCTTTTACCAAAGCCGGAATATCATTGGTATAAGTAAGACTATTTCCTACAAAAAGAATGCGGATTCCATCACGAGGTTCTCCTGATACTTCTTCTTTAGAACAACTCCAGATACTGATCAATAAGAATAAGATATAACGTAGTTTCATAAATAGATTTTACAATTAAAGAATTTCTCCCAATATTTTATCCAGTTGCTCTTTATCCGGATCTACTGCCAGTATTTTTCCATCAGCTCCAATCAACATCGATCTTGGAATAGATGAGATCTCGAATTTCAATGCGATATCACTTTTAAAATCCTGTGGATCATACCCATGTATCCACGGCATTTTATAACGAGCTTCTCTGAATTGCCTCAGCCAGTCAGCATTACCATTCATTAGAACACTTACGATCTCCAATCCCTTCTTCTGGTATTTTTTATAAGCTTTCTCTAAACCTGGGATAGCCATGATACATCCTTTACACCAAGGCGCCCAAAAATCAATCAGGTATACTTTACCCTTCATGCTTTCTGAAGATATCGTCGCTATATTTGGATCATAAGACGAAATTGAAAATACAGGCACTTGATTTCCTACTTGCATATTGGCCAATAACTTGAACTCCTGTTTGGCTTTATTGGTCTGGCCATATCCGGGATACTCACTGATCAATTGATAATATACTTTTGCAAACTCACCGGGTTCATTGACTTTATTATAATTCAAAGCCAATCCTAGTAAAACAGAAGCGGCCAAATGTTTACCTTGCTGTTCTTTAATAATTTGCTCAGCATACGCAAGCTTTACATCCGTTAGATCAGTCTTGTTGAATAACCATATTACTCCATTGCCATTTGATTCAATATTCCATAAAGCAGTTCCAGGTTTCACCCATTGAAAAACCATATCTAATATTTCCTTTTTCCCATCTCCAATAAAAATAGGCTTACTGGCACTAGTGCTATTGGGTGCTTTCTTTCTTCTGACTTTTTGCTGTGCAGCATCCAGACATAGATACTCAACCAGGTAAATTTGTTTCAGCAGTGAATCATTTGTTTGATGAATACGTGTTTCAATTTGATCGAGCTCAGATTGAATATCTATGCCTGCAAAAGCTTTCCGACTTTCTTCAGAACCTGATATACTCATTAAAGTATTTACCATTCTAAGTTCAAAATTGGAGACATTTTGAGTTGCCCTATGAGCTGCAGACTGTGCAAAGTCTTGTTTACTTTTCCATTGTATATTCTCACCATTGTAATATTGCTGATTGGCAGAACGAGGCATCATTTGAATGTCAAAATGATAGTCGCCAAGTTCAGGAAATACCTGAATCAATTCAATTCTATAGTCAGGATACAAAAAATAAAAAAGATAAGTAATCGTAGAATCTGGTACCGTTAACTTAAAACTACCATCTGTATTTACTTTACTGAAAAGAACCGTATCTGCCCAAATAGGCCCTTTCAACACCAATACTTGTCCATCTCTACCAAAATTTTTCTGATCACTCAAAGAAACTTTTCCTTGAACTGTAATTTTCTTCTTCTGTGCTTGTGCACCAATAGACACTGCTAAAACCAATAATAAAATAAGAAGATGTTTCATGGTTCATTAGTTTTTACGCATGGCTTCAAATTCCTGTCTAGTCATTTTTTTTAGTCCCACAGGCAATTTTGTATCAGCTTCTTTCACGGGCACATTCCAATCAATTTTTTCTGCTTCCATTTTTATACGCTCCGACTCAAGTACCATTACCATTCCAGGTAATCCTAGATTACCTTCTGCTGAAATAATTGCAGGTAATTGTTTGGTATACCATCCTTTCGCCGGAGCTCCATTATATGTACAGGTAAATTCATTTGATAAATAACCTAACACCTCTTTTGTTTTTCCTGTTTCCTTAACATCGGTAACAGTGATTGGATTAGAAACAGCATATTGTTCATTGCGAAAGGGTGTTATAGAATAGGTAGCATTTGTTGCTGCATCATAATATTTATAAAGTTTCATATCGCCGAACTGAATATTCGAAGAGGGTGAGGGAAGCGCTGTTGCTGTGATTTTATAATTTGTGCCTGATACTGCCAACTCCATTCTTAAATTTACTTGTTGTGTGGCACTACCACCTCCTGCTTGGATACTTGCAGTAAGCATTGACTTATAAATGATGATACCTGAGGAATTTGATTGCCCAGAACATGTTTGCAATATAAAAAGAGAGCAAATAAACAGTGTTGCAATTTTAAAATGAGTCATATCTTGATTTGAAATGAGTTGAATGATTTCAAATCTATAGAGCGTTATGTTAATACAGGTTAAATAACTATGAAAGACAAGAATGATTGTCTAACGGGGCAATAACGAAGAACACTATTTATCGAATGCGTCTATACTCACTAGACAGATTCTTGCTATACTTGGAAAATAAAAAAAATAGCAACCATCACAAAGATCAGTAATCAGCCAAAGCCAATCCAGGCAGAACGATGTACATTTTTATTCTTTGTCAGAATATAAGTTAATCCTACTTCAAAATGCCGAAGAAGAGGCCTGCTCCGAAACTTATGGTTTTGAAACGAAATCTTGCATCATCTATCATATTAGACAAGGATGGAGCAATGTTCATATGACCATTACCTGCCTTGACTTGTTGTTTCAATTCTTTTTTGAGAAGAAAAGATGCTCTTTTGTAAAGACGCGCTGCTGGCTTTGCATTAATTAAATATATTTTTCATGACATACTCTATGCAATCATCTTTGCCTTCTCGTATGTTTTTAATGGTGGGTTTTACAACAACATCTGGCTTCACTCCTCTCCCGTTAAACATAGTGCCATCTTGTTTTAAAACACGCATACCTGTCCACGGGGTAAACAAACCGCTGAATAAATAAGTCATATTAATATTACCTGTTGTACCTGCTGTATAGTCACCTACAATTGTAGCAAGTTGATAGCATTCAATTAACTGCATAAAATCTTCGGCATAACTAATGGCCTTACCGTTTGTCAGGAAAACTTTTTTAGCACTAATCAAAGGAGTTTTGGGTTCGTATAGTTTGACATCATTAGACACAAATACATGCTTGCCTCTATCAGGACCCATGACTTTTGGTGTGAGATAGGTCAATCCTTTGATTGAATCTTTGCTAAAGTGAGAGACGATTTCAATGGTTTTCCAACTAGGATAACCCCGAAGATCAAAAATAATCCCTTTAGCTTTAGATAATTCCTCTAAGTGTGTTTTCAGGTCATCCCAAGTAATCTGAAATAAACTAACATAGAAATAACCCGGCTTTATTTGTTGATACTTTTCAAGATTGTTTATCTGCTCAGTATTCTTATTAAAGACAAATTCTGATATTGTTCTTGTTACATGAATTGTACTTTCCTTTCCATTGGCAGATAGTGTTTGCAATTGAATTTTGGAATCTTTTTCGCCAGACAATGATTCCTCAATCGCTTTAAAATTTTGTCGCGCTTCTGTTGCACCTATCACATTACTTTTTATTTCAGCCCAATATTGATTAGCGGGAACACCATTTACTTTTTTAATAATATTACCAACTTTCAAATTTGTTTCCGGTGATATTACTTTTGTTACTACCAACTTGTTTTCCATCCATTCCCATTTAAAAGGAAAATAAAATGGGGTTCTTTGTAAGGCAGCAATGTAAAACGTCATATGACTATCTCTCAATCCTCTTGTCATTTTTGTGAGTGTAGAACGATGATCATCTAATGTTTTATCTATAAAAGATTTTTTGATTGCCTTTTTAAGCTCACTTTCCCAATCTGCAGTAGAGAAAGGGTTATCCGGATGAAAATGCTGTAGTCTGTTCCACAGAATAATAATATTGGCGATTCTTGTTGATAAGTTTGAAACTCCTAAATCATCGTCTCTAATTTCAGACAAAGACTTTCTCAATGCATTGAGTCGATTTGTATCTGCACTCGGTTTTGTACGATTATTACTTTGTTGCATCACAGTTGGAAATCCAATATGCAACCCAGAACCTATTGATTTAACAAGAAAAGACGCTTGCTCAGGGTAGTCATCGAATAAAGGAGGAAGAGAAGTAAGTGTCCCTAAAGTTCTCGAAAAAGACACAACTGAATTATTAGTTTCATGCTTTTGTAAAGTAATATCTTGATTGGGACCAAAAGGACGCCATTCATTGGCCAATTCTTCAGTTGTCACTGTTTCAAAATCAACAAATTCAGCTTGCTGCCATTTACCATTGTTTTCGGTTTCTAATAAAAGATGATCAAAAGAAAGACCTCCAGTTTGAGTAACAGATTGGCAAATGAGTGCTATCTGTTCAATACTATCTGGTAATTGTGTCATTACTTCATGTGTCACCCACTTTCCTGATATTACAGATTGCCCATCAGTAGAAAAAGTTTGACGGTCTTTTCCAAATTCTTTTACAGAAATAATTAAAGAAGGTCTTCCTATATATAATGCATCTACTTTAACCCTACCTGTTAATCGTACTTTTTTTCTTTGGTATTTTTTCGCGTCAATAATTTTCCTGATAGAACCAAAGTCATTAGGACTTTCCGGTAATTTCCGCACAGGCTTATTGACCCGCATACTCATGTATGGATACCCAACTCTTTCTTTCCCATCTCCGAGATGTTGCCAATAAACAGCATTCTTTTTGTCGATTGGCTGATGCTGATAAATATTTCTAATTTTTTTTGATTCGCTTTCTATTTGTAAAGAAGCTACTATGGGAGAAAAAAGAGAACGAATCTGATTATCAATACTAAGATTACTTGTACGCATAATAATATCCGAGCCATACCAAGCAAATCGATCCCATTCGAAGTCTGCTACCTCATCACCAGGGTAAAAGTATCGGATGTAGCCATAGGTTTTAGCAAAAGAGAAAAGCGCTTCTTCAAGTTTAGACTGAGCATCAAGCGTATTGGTTTTCTCTTTATTGGTTGCTGCAATAAACATCCCTGCTATAATAATGGCAGAAATACTAAGTATTGACCCCTTCAGTTTCATAATTGTTGAGTTATTTTATTTGCTTCTCGCACCAATCAAGTATCTCAGGATATAATTCTGCAATTGTTTTACCGGCTGGTCTTGTTTTGTACAACTCAATCAAATGATCCGTAAACTTTGTAAATAATCGGAACCCTCTTCTATCTTCATTCATGGCTGTTCTTCTACTTCGTACCAATTCATAATCTGCTCCGGTAAAACCAGTATCTAAAAGATAGACAAAGAATAAAGCATGAGTCATGTATTCATTAAATACAGCATACGCATTCTTGTAAAGATCACCCGGCTTTCCAGCTTCCGCCCATAATGCGCGTTTAGCAAATATTTTATTGATCCTATCAATGTGTTTATCTGATGTTGGATTCACGTAATTATGATCTATTTCTGTAAATACTACTCCTGATAAAAAGCCTTCAATCTGTTTATCCGTATATTCTGATTTCCCTTCATATTGACCTGAACCACATACGAACATCAAAGACTCCCTGAAAGGCTTATTAGGGTCTCCTAGCCAAGTATAATTTTGTGTACTATGGTTACCATCAATCAATGGAGAAATAATGGTTTTATAAGACTGTGACCTTTGTGGAAATTCATTCTCCATCCATTTCCACATTTTAAACATGGGCATGTATGCCTCTGTTTGTTTTAAAAGTTGGCTGTAGTATTTTTTTTGACTACGGTAGAAAGATCTAAAATTAGATTGTAGAATAAAGTCATTCAACAAGGATATATTATCTTCAAAAATGCTACTGAATTTCGTATAAAATACTTTATGGTACTGCCCGTTTCTAACAATTCTACCCCTCTTATCTATCATAAAAGAATAGCTATTCTCTCTGAAAGAAAAATATTTCTCTGCTAGTTCATTGTCATCTTTTAATCCCAAAGATGAAATAACGGGATGATTTTTATATGCAGAGAAATAGCTCATCACCTCTTTATAATAAGCGGTATTAGATAAAATATAACCCCGTTTATTTAGAGGTTCACAAGCAAGTGCTAATACAATATTGGCAAGTTCGTACACTTCCGGAGTTTCAAAAGTGGACTTACCCATTTGTTTTTTGACATACTTATCTGAAAACTCATGATTCATAGCGGGATACATGGCACGTATGACTACACGCTTCGCAGGAGTCTGCAGTGTGATATAAGTAAACTGATCTTCCATTTTTCTTGAACGATCATGAGATATTACCACCGAATCAGTTTCTCCATAAATAATGAAGGAAGAAGTGTAGGCCAAGGACCTAATTCTGATGGTATCAGCATTTAACTTTTCAACATTTTTTATACTGCTGTGAGACATTCGCCATGTAAAAAAAGTATCACTTACTTTTAAATTTTGTTGAGCACAAAGACTTACCGAAACATGCAATAAAAGAGCAAGTAATGTTCCACTGGTTATATCTTTCATTTTATTGTTTAAATTTTTGACTTAATGATTTTATTTCCCTCTGAAAAAAATACCACTCTCAGGTATTTGAATTAAGTGACATTCAAGCTTTATCAAAAAATATTCCACTTTTCCCTGAGCACATAAACGAAAGGAAAAAACAATCATTAGAATAACGATCAGGGTAATTATTTTGATGGTATTACGTTTCATAGAGATTATATTATTTTCCAATTGGATACATTTGATCAATCAATTGGACGATAGCTTGGGCATCATTCATGGCCAAATTATATTTACCTGTAATTTCTTTGACATTAGAAAGATTACGAAAATAATTATTCAGTTCGTCTTGTTTCAAAATCTCCATTAGGTTATCTCGATCAGTACCTCTTCCTTTTCTTTCTCTATAAAATATTTGTAGCATTTGATCTTTGAAATCCATATAATCTTGGGTGGTATTTGTTAGACCAACAATACGTTCCTCATAAAAATCCAGAATACGATTTCTGAGTTCATGATTTTCAATCGTATTCATTTTGCCGCTCGCTTTAAATCCTTCATATCTACCCTTATTGGCTATTAAATGTGTTTTACTAATGAGTACCCATGAATAGGTCTTTAATGAGTCTTTATCAATTGTCTTTTCACGGATAAAATAATTTAACCATTTAGCACTCAATTCATAACCCCAGATATCCTCCTTCATTTCTTTACGATCATTTTCGAGATCTGCTTTCAGTCCTAATAAAAACTCTTTGACCTCTTTTTTATCATGAGTATGTTCCCTTTCTTTTTCCATGTATACGGCAAAGGAGACGGCAAAAACAATGATGAGTATTTCAATCAATATCTCGCCTACTCTTTTCCATAAGGGGCGTTTACGATTCAATGTTTCTTTTACAATGTTGTGGATATGTTTCTTTAATTCGTGTTCCATGATATGTATTGTTGCTTAAATCATTTTTCTATTTAAAAAATCTGTACCAGTCATCTCATTGCTGAATAGATGCGCAATACTCCTTCCTTAACGATTGATAGATTTCTCCTACTTCTTTGATCTGTGATGCATATGAATGAAGATTCACTTCCCCTTGAAAAGCCTTCATGGCTTTTTCTTGAATAAATTGAATAGCTTCTTTCCACTTGCTCCATGAGGGAAGTGCTGAAAGTTTTCCATCATAAATTTTATCAAAAGAATCAATAAGATAGTAACCGGATCTGTCATCAATGATCTTACGGTTCGTATCCATGATCAATACAGCGATGGGAACCAGCATGTCTGCTGATGGTAGGATGTCATGAACAATCCGTTTCTGAAAACCAATTCGGGCTTTCAGCCAATATTCTAATCCTACCAGCCCAAGTGTTGGATCAGCAGGAATCCAGATTTGTTGCTCTTCGTCAAAAAATTCGATCCATACATGATCATTATGAGCTAATCCAAAAACAGAAGCTCTGTTACCGATTTCTTGTACTCTTTTTTCTGCATCTTTTTGACGTTGTTCTTTTGCCGGCTGGATATTGATCTCGACAGCTTTTCTGGTTTGAATACCTATTTCAGTCAACAATGATCTTACAACTGAAGCCTGCTCGGCGCAGTTCCCCCCTTTTTGAAAGAGTATTTCTTTGGCAGTTCTTGATTTATAGTCTGTAAAGTTCCAATTGAGATTTTTATTGGTCCACCAGATGATATGGCTCACTTTCTCAAACGTGCTTGAAGCATTCGCCGTAAGCTTTTCAGCAAGCAACTTGAGATCGATAGATGTGGCATCCGAATAGTTGAATTGGGATAAGGAAACATACGGTAAGTTATGGGGTGCTTTCTTTTCATTTGACACCCCAGCCATATCTGTAAAGCAATCCTGTGCATAAAGGGTTATGGAACAAACAAATAACCAAGTGCAGATTAGGGCTATACGTAACATAGTAAAAGCATTCATTAGCTACTATATTACGCAGCTTTATGTTCTCTGTTACACAAGTGCCATATAAAGCATATTACTAAGTATGAAATGCAAACAAACGTCAACTTGAAAAATAATCTATTCCCTTATTCGCTAATAATATGGAAAATGTTGGTGGTGGGTACTTGAGGGCGGCAGATGTGTATTTAAAACAAAAGGACCAACATTTCTGTTGGTCCTTTTATTATTGCTTGAAAAACGACATATCGTCAATTATTTTTAAAGTCCCAAAAAAGAAATAACAATAGTAAATAAGCAACTCATCTGACGTATAAAAAACTGCCCCAATATTGCTATTGGGGCAGACATACTTAGAAGTATAAGTATAATTACTTAGGATTTTTTGTAGGAGCACTACCTGTTGTTGGTGGATTATAGGTTAGTTCATTATCAGGTACATCCCAATAATCAAGAAACCCATAATCAATAATCGCATTGGTACTAACTACACCTGTATTAGTCAATGTTACCGCACCTGTACGTCCTCCGCCCTGCGCTCTTGGAGTGATCACACCCCAACGGCGGGCATCGTAAAATGACAACCCTCTGAAGGCACAAACGATACGTCTTTCTCTTCTTAACTCTTCGCGAGCTTGTGCCAACGTTAACCCAGTTCCTGTAACTGCTGGCAACCCTGCTCCTTGAAGATTTCGGATATTGTCGATAATAGCCAACCCCTGTTCTATTTGATTAGTATTAATCAATGCTTCGGCTTTCATTAATTCATTTTCTTCATAGTCTACAGCAATATGCATTTCATATTCACCTGGAGTAATTCTTGCATAAACAGCCACTCCAGACAAACCTGTTCCTCCAGCAATCAGAGCCCAACGTGTAAAGTGAGCGTTACCACGGTCTGCTTGTCCTAGATAAGGCGTTGTTTGTCTTAAATTTTGATCCTTTCTTCTATCGCCGGTCTTAAATTCTTGCGCCCAACGTTCTGATATCTTATATGTAGCACCACCAGCTAAACGAGATTGTGTTCTTCCCATAACTAGTTGACCTGAAACAAATAAATCGCCTCTTTCATCGGTTCTTGCTGTGAAAATATTATCAGAAGAAGTAATCCCAGCATTTGCCAAAGTAAGTACTGCATTCCAATCTGCTGTCGTCATTGAAGCAGTTGTTTTGTTAACCAACAAATTACGCGCTTTCAATGAGTTTACATTTCGAGCCAGCATTGCAGCAGTTGTAGGACCTCCTTTCCCTACTTGAAAAAAAGAAGGAATGATTCTACCCAACATTGCAGTAAATTCTGCTGCATTTGGTGCACTGTTTGCTGCAACTACTGCTTTATCTAAATTGGAATTCGCTTCTTCAATGATCTTTTCCTTAGTAACATATAGGCCGTTGGTACGTGTAGTAATGAAAGTTGCGTCATTAATAATACCTGCATAATATATGGACCCTACGCGACTGTATGCATATCCTTTCCACCAATATGCCCAAGCTTTAATGGCAGCTTTTTTAGATGCAGCATCACCTTGAAATTCTACTTTATCAACATTTGCCAATAAAAGATTACATGTTCCTATCAAGCTGTACATGTATGCCCATTCATAGTATAAGAAATTATTCCCTGCAGCAGCATTGACATTGGCTTGACGAATAAGTGCATATTGCGTATTCGGTGAATTTGGATTTAGCACCGTTGTTCCATTATCATGTGTGACACTGTTAGGACATCCCAATTGATTTAAAAATGCATTGGCAGCATCTGCACCAACTACATCACCCATCATCTCATGAAATCCCATAGCACCACTAAAGAAGCGTCCAAATACGTCATCTTGGTATTTCAAGTCACGCATACCGGTAATATAAACTCCACCACTAGCAAACGCCGTGATACCTTGTTCAGTTGCAATAGCATCCGGATTGGGATTATTGGGGTTATTGACAGCCAAATCTTTTTTACATCCTGCAACCAATACAACAGTTGCAAGTGTGAACCCTCGTAGATATTTAAATATATTCATTTTAGTTAAAGTTTTGAATTAGAAACTAATGTTAAGACCTAATTGATAACTCTTTATATTAGGAATGGTGTTATGATCCACTGCTCGATCCCAAGCCGAGTTATTAGCACCTGAACTGATTTCAGGATCCATTCCGGTGTATTTTGTAAATGTGACAAGGTTTCTACCAGAAAGTACTAGTTGCATACGAGAAAGTCCTTTAACTTTTATAAATCTTGCCAAATCGATACCGAGAGAAATATTTCTCAAGCGAACAAAAGAAGCATCTTCCATAAAGTAGCTCTTTGTACCGTTGGCTTGTTGAACGGCATAAGCACCGCGATAAAATGCAGACCATGCCTCTGTCTCACCACCAATTGTGATTGGTTTTGCATAATCCTGATGAATACCATCACGATACATCCATTGTTTTGTTTGATTGTATAACATACTTCCACTGATCCAATCCCACTGCATTCCAAAAGTGATATACCCTTTATAAGAAACCTCATTGATAAAAGCCATATTGAAATCGGGGTTAGGGTCTCCTAATCCATACTTTTGCGCAGTAGCAAAAGGTTGTTTTGTTGTTTTGTTAACAACATACCCGTTACTTGCAACTTCATAATCCTTTTGTGAAGCAGGATCAATATAAAAATTACCATTGGGATCTTTAGCTGTTACACTATTAAGAAATAAGTAACCGTAAATTTGTCCAATTTGCTCGCCTTCCCTCACAACATATTGTGTGCTTCCCGCAGCCGATGTTTTAATGATTTCTGTCTTTTTCAGCACTTTATCAACAACAGATCTCTGCTTGCTAAAATTCGCAGTAAAATCCCAGCTCCAGTCTTTGTTACGAAAAACATTCATGTTCCAAGAAGCTTGAATTCCATTTGATTTTAATGTCAATGCATTGGTTAAGTCACGACCAACACCAATGGATGGCGCTACGTCTAAGCGATCAATCACATTATCAGAAGTTCTTACCCAATAAGTGAAAGCAAGGTTTCCGGTACTTAACCACTTACCTTGACCCATTTTAAAGCTTACATCTGTTCCAACCTCAAATTCTTTAGCTACTTCTACTTGCAATAAAGGATTTGCATCTACTAGCGGAGTCGCAAAAGCAGTTTGGTTACCAACTGTTACTGCATCCATTATCCGGAAACGGTCATATGCTCCAGGCTGTATACCAGCCTCACCGTAAGCACTGCGAATTTTCCATTCGCTAATAGTATTACTGATATTACCTTTCTGCCAAAAGCCTAAGCTTGAAATCCTGAAATAGAGATCTCCACGTGGAAATGTAAAAGGCTTAGAACCTTGACCAAATGCTGAAGAATAATCGCTTCTGAATCCTGCACTAACACCTGCTACTTCACCCCAATCAAAATGTTGATTGATCAAATATCCGTAAGTAGCGAATGTTTCTGTCCTATCCCTTTCAATCTTAAAGTTGGCCATATTTGCAGCTCTATATGGCACAAAAAAGGGCGCATCTGTACCATAGCTCCAAAAATCAGTAGTATTACGCTTGCGATAATCCCATCCTACTAATGTGGTAGATTTAAGGGGGATCTTTAATTTAAAATCTTCTGCAAAATCCAGCTTAATGGTAGTATTTGCTGTAAAATTTTTAAAGGTATTTACAAATTTCCTTTCATTGATCTCGCCAGTCTCTGCAGAAGCAGTAGGAGCGCCAAATGAAGCTCTTGGTGAATAATCTTCTACCCAGTATTGCCAGAAATCAGCACCAACACTATGGCTTTGTTCCGCAATTTCATAGCGGCTATCAAAATTGCTTCTGTTAACACCATATTTTGCATCAAACTCGATAAACTTATTTAATCGATAATTTAAATTAAGGCTTTGTACAATATCAACAGTTTGATCTTTTGCTTTCGCATTTTCAAGAACATAATTAAAGTTATACCCATTAACACCTACTGCGTCACCGAAGTATGGAGAATGATACCCTTTTGCATCTTTCTGCTCATAATTGGCAAATGGCCTAGAGTTATTGATTGCGAAGAACATATCATCACCTGTTACATCCAGTTGTGTACTTGTGGTTGTAGCAAGCTGAGTAATGGATCTAAATTTGAGTCCCTTTGCAAGTTCTACACCGATATTCGCACTCAAATTTGTTCTACTATAATCTCCATTATTCTTAAATACAGTCTCTTGACGAGTATCGGAAAGAATAAAACTAAAGTCGAACTTATCGCGAGATCCATTGATATTGATCGAGTTGTTATATGAATTAGCTGTTTGGAAAAACATTTTATAATGATCGTACCATAAAAGGTTCTTATTGTATGGCTGGTTTGTTTTACTAGTTGGACTGATCAAGTTAAAAACAGGATTTGTCAAATAAGAACCAGTTGCAGGATCAAAAGCCAATGGGGTATTTGCCCCATTTACCACTTCACCCGCAGTATTCACAGCAAATGAATGAAACTTAGATTTATTCATCTTGCCAATATTGAGCATTGAACTACTAATTATATTTGAAGAGACATCAATATTCAATCTTCCTTGCTTTCCTTTCTTTGAAAACAATTGAATTACTCCATTGGCACCTTGAGCACCATATAAAGAACTTGCCGCAGGTCCTTGAACAACTTCCACTCTTTCAACACCATTCAAATCTAGATTTTCTATTCCTGTTGCAGCTACCTGTACCCCATCTAGAAGAATCATGGGGTAAGTAGTACCATTGATAGAATTAATACCTCGTAATAAGATATTAGGTCTTGAACCTGGACTACCATTTGTAGAAGAGATTTGCGCACCAGCAATTTTGCCCACGAGTGCATTACCGATATCAGATGTTGGAGCTGCTGGCAACTTATCAGCACTAATGGCTTCAACAGCAATAGCTGTTTTTTTCTTAGAAATAGCAACACCTGTACCTGTTACTACGACTTCACTTAACATTTTGACATCCGGAATCAATTCTACTAAAAGATTATTAGTAGACTTTACTGAGATTTGTTTGGTTTCATGACCAATAGCACTAACTATCAGTACAGACTTAGTGCTTGCCTTAATAGAAAAAGTACCGTCATTTGCTGAGATAACTCCGCCTTTCGCACCTTTTTCTTGAATAGATGCTCCTGCGATCGGAGTACCTTTATCATCAACTACTTTTCCTGTAACAGTGCCAGACTGGGCAAGAAGTGTTGTTGTAAGGAATAGCAAAAAGCTCAAAAACACAATCGTCTTTTTTTTCATGTTTGATTGTTTTAATAATGGTTTATGGAAGGCTCATTGAATTGAAGCAAATGGGAAGTTTCTAACTTCTATCTTTAATGTGTATTAGTACAATAGTTGACACTATTTGATACTCATAAAAAACTTTCAGCAAAAAACATCGCCACCTACTTGATTTAACAATTCTATAAGACGGTAAATTTTCTATTTCTCTTGCTCAAAAAATGATTTTTTCAACCAGTAACATCTTATCGTCTATGAAAAGTGATTAGCGTAGTTAAATGAATGATTTTTGATGACAATAGCATTCATGCATTGAAAACTACAATTGATGGGTAATAATTAAATAAAAAGGTCTGGTATACAGCATAACTATATACCAGACCTTTAGTTAAAGTGACTCTATCTTACTTGAGGCTTTCTAATACCTTCTCAAAACTGATCCAATAAATATCCCCACTTCCATTTTGTGGCGAACTCAATGTTTTCTTTAGTTCATCTATTCCTATTTTCTTTTCATAAGATTGCTTCAACACATTGCGCTCACTAGTAAAGAAAAGTTTCTTCTTATCAAAACTCACAAATGGACAATAATCAATTCTATTTGAATTCAATAGGGAAAGATTTTTTGCAGGTATCCATTTACCGGATTTATCTTTTAGGCTGATATAAAGATCACTTCTGCCCATATCATCTTTTCTACCGTAAGAAGTAAATAGGATAAAATCTTCATCAGGAGATACAAAAGCATTGAATTCATCTACTCTAGAATTCACAGCCGTATCAAGTGCTACAGGATCACTGTACTTGCCATCTTTCCAAGCAGACATAAATATATCTTCTCTGCCTACGCCGTTTTTATAAGTTGCAGTGTAATAAAGATTCCCTGACTTAGTGATAGATGGGTAAAATTCATTACCCGGAGTATTGACAGGTGCACCTAGATTCACCGCTGTAGTAGACCATTTTCCGTTTTGTTTCTCTACATACCAAATATCAAAGTCTTTGGGTTTATCGCCGACAGTAGGCCTATTAGAGGAGAAATACAAGCGTTTACCATCTGCAGAAAACGCTGGCTCAAGATCTGAGAATGTTCCCGCAAAAGCAGCAAGTTCAGGTTTGCTCCAATTTCCCTTGGCATCTTTTTTCATGTAAACGATGGTTTGAAAATAACCCGGTAAAGGAGGTTGAATGGTATAAAACAACTCTGATTCATCGGGTGACAAAGCGAAATCTCTTTCTGAAAGGCCGGTTGAGATCAATCCTGGTTGAAATAAAGACGGAGTTAATGGCGGTTCATTAAGAGATAGCTTAACTTGGGCTCTTGCTGTTATTGAAAATAGCAAAACAACAGATCCACATAATGAGGCAAAAAATAATTTCATATGATTAGCATTTCAGAGGCAAAATAAACTTCGTCTCTTGCGAAGAATTGTAAAAAGCAACTAAATACATAAATGTCTGTACTGAAAACAATTTCTAAAGAATTTTTATCATCTGTAGAATAACCTAATAATTACATATGAGCAAAAAAAACCCGGATAGAAATCCAGGTCGGTATGCATTTTACTAGAAAACACATGAGAAAATTGTAAGGTTGCTTACCAAATCTTTCAACACACTGTTTTGAGATTCAGTAAGAATATGTTTAAATAAAGCTTTAGATCAAGAACTTGTCACTTTCAGGAGTGAATCTTTATCAAACATATCATTGGAGAATAACAAAAATTCAAGTATTCTACCAATAGCTTAAATGTTTGACCAGACAACTGATTTTGATCGATAGCAACCAATAAAAGAACAGCAGCCTATCAATATCGGTCTCGATACTGATAGGCTGCTGTTCTTTTATTTGATAAGCTATGTTAAAAACGTAAACTGGAATACACTTGCTTACCCCCCACAACTGTTAACTGCACTTTGGTTCTATGTATTTCTTGTGGTTTGATCGTAAAGAGGTCTTCTGAGAGCACAATAAAATCTGCGAAAAATCCTTTTTTGAGTTGCCCTTTTTTTTGTTCATCAAAAGAGCCATATGCTGCCCCAGCAGTATATGCATAGAGCGCTTCTTGTAAACTGATTCGTTGAGCTGGTATCCATCCACCTGCAGGTTTTCCATCTGTTGTCATTCTGTTTACAGCATTATGAATACCTCGAATGGGATCTAAACTGATACAAGCTGGCCAATCGCTACCAAATACTAATTTGTTTTTTTGCTGCAACAAGGAAGCCCATGGAAAAGCCAAAGGCAATCTTTTGTCGCCAACAGCTTTACTCCATACATCAATAGTGCCGGGATCTGCATGAATCGGTTGCATAGATGGCAGTACTCCTAACTTATTAAATCTTTCAATGTCAACACCAGTGGTCATTTCGATATGTTCAATACGATGTCTCTTGTTTTGTGGTCCGTTTTCTGTCAAAGCTTTTTCATAAGTATTTAATACGGATCTTACCGCTGCGTCACCAATAGCATGTGTATAGATTTGAAACCCTTCTTTATCCAATCGTTTTACCCATCGTTCATATTGATCCAATGGTATGGCATAGTTTCCTCTGTAGATACTATCGACCTTTAAAAGATCTGCATAAGGATCGATCATTACAGCTGTATGTGATTCAATGACTCCATCCAATAAAAATTTTACAGCATCTGTTTTCAACCATTCCGGTTGTTTGTTTTTTGCGCGAATAGCTTTCCATAGCAATATATCTTTTTCATTAGGGCTTCTTCCGGCGCTAAATGCAATAGAGGCTCGCAAAGTCAACTGACCGGTGTTTAACAAAGAATCATACAACTCATACTCTTCTTTTGAACCACTTGCATTTTGAATACTTGTGATTCCCAGAGCGGCTGCATATTTTAATCCGGTAAGCAATGCATTGAATTTTGCAGATTTATCCGGCCCCGGTATAAAGCGCGTTATCAATCCGGTTGCACTTTCTTTAAAAGCTCCTGTTGGTTCTCCATTTTTATCCTTAACCAATTCCCCGAATCCATTGAATATTGTCTGTTTTGTAATGCCGGCAATTGATAATGCTTTACGATTGGCCCAACCACTATGACCGTCATATGCTTTTAGATATACGGGTCTATCCGGCACAATAGCATCCAGCATTTCTTTGGTGGGTAAGCCATCAGGAAATAAACTGTATTGCCAACCACCTCCGGTGATCCAAGTTAATTCGGGATGTTTTTTTGCGTAATCAGCGATCATCTGCAAAGCTTCTTTCATTGTTTTAGCTTCTACAAGATCCACGACAGTTAACCCTAAAGAGCCTGAAAGAAAATGTACATGTCCGTCATTAAAGCCGGGCATCAGTAATTTTCCTTTCAGATCAATCACCTTAGTTTGATGTCCTTTAAGAGTATTGATAGCATTGATGGTTCCTACTTCAAGTATTTTATCGCCTTTCACGGCTAATGCTTCTACGAAAGGATTGGACGGATCAGCTGTCCAGATATGCCCATTGATGTATAACTGGTCTGCAAACTCTACAATCGGCTCATCTTTTTTTAGTGATAAGAGTGCAAAAACAACAATTACAAGAAGTACTAAGGTCTTTCTCATGCATTTGATTTGAAGGAATATCTAATATACTTATTTTATGATAACTGATCAAGGATAGCCGATAGTTAATCTTGAAATTTACTGGCTCTACGTCTCAATGTTTTTTTAATCAACTACTACATAATCGTATCATACAATACTAAACACAAGTTTTTTAATTGAACTTTGTAGGAATTTTTAAGCTGCTTTTATTAAATATTAATACACCTATTTAGAAATCTACTTATTCGATATCTAATTTAAAAAATATCTTTGCCCTACAATACAAAATCCTTCCAAGGAGTTGCATCTTTCTGACAAACATTCAACTCCTTGGAAATTGTAGTGTTGAGAGAAATATTCTAACAATAAATCAAAATTTGCTATAAAAGATACTCACCATCTCTTAATGGTTTGTAGTATTTGTCAAAAAAGATTTACAAACCAGTAAAATGAAAGAGATTCTCATCCAATTTTTATCAAACTTCAGCGAACTTACCCAAGCTCAGGTGAATGAAATGGCGGATTTGATGAAAGTTGCTGCCTTTAAGAAAAATAGCAGTATTGTTAAAGAGGGTGAATATTGCACTTCCTGCTACTTTGTATTAAAGGGCTGTCTACGACAATATATTATTCAAGATGGCATTGAGAAAACGATTGCCATTTACACGGAAAACCAGTCTGTTAATTACTTTGTCAATAAAGACATAAAAACCAAATCTGAGAACAGCTTAGTTTGTATTGAAGATTCAATTATCTTGATCGGCAACCCTGAATCTGATGCAAAATTGTTTTCGCAATTCCCGATGTTGGTTGATATAACAAGGAAAATGATTGAAGCAGATCTGTCTACAGCTCAGAAGAATATTTCAATGTTAATTACATATTCTCCGGAGCAACGCTATACGAATTTATTAGAAGAAAGACCAGACCTTATACAAAGAGTTCCACAGCATATTATTGCAAGTTTCTTAGGAATGACACCGGAGTCTTTAAGTCGAATCAAGAAACGAATTGCTACAGTTAAAAGATGAAATTACTTTATACGTAATTCCGGCCTTCCTTTAATATCATCCAAAAAGCATAGAAAATCTCCCCAAAAATCATAGGGACAATAAATATCTTTTCTACCAGCGAAGCAAATTCATCAGTATTGTCTAGTAATAAAGCTCCTGAATGGAGGATAATATATCCAATACCAGCAATGATAAGCAGCCCTTTTAGCGAATAATGTATCCATTTTTTTTCATGCGCTTGATCAAAGAGGCAACTTAATAGAATCAAATGAATACCAAAACCAATTAAACCAATTCCCAATATCTTATTAAACGTGGAAATATCACCTTCAACATGATAAATAATAGCAATACCTAACAAAATTGTGTGAAGTAATCTGAACAAAGCTGTTGCCTTTGCAAGCTTAGGCTTTAGGCTTTTGTAGTACTTAAAGATCCCTAAAGAAATAGCGATGTCCAGAAAAGAAATACCAATTAAACCAATACTAGCCACCAATGATCCCAAAAGAGGAAAAACAATTGCAGAAAGAACACCGACTAACAAAATTGAAGTACCAATAAATCGGGCAATCTTTTGTTGAGATCCACTGTACTTATCTTTGTTGACGATTGATGTAATTGCTACAACGACTCCCTTTTTATGTTCCATATATGACCTGGTCTTGATTGATTTCTTTCATCTCCACAGTAAAAGATGGCTTTGACTGTTATTGACGACAAGCGCTATTGGTACAAAATTAGCGGTATGTTAACCCTTTATCCATTGACTTTTGGTAAGAAATAGAGTTCAGTTCAATAAAAAGGAAAGTACCTTAGCAACCCATTATAAGTCTTTAAAAGCAATCTAAATCATAATCCATCCAGAGATGCAAACTAAACTAATCAAGTACTTTTCAAAATTCACTGAGTTGTCAGACGAGGAAAAAAAAGCCCTCACTGCCAGTATGGATATCAAAGAAATAAAGAAAGGTAATTATTTGGTAAAGGCAGGGCAACGAAACATAGACTCCTACTTTATTCTATCTGGTTTGATCCGACAGTACAAGGTTAAAAATGGAGATGAAATAACGATGGATTTTTATACCGAAGATCAATGGATCATTCATTTCACGGGTTTTGAAGAGAACCCTGTTTCAGAAAATAATTTGATTTGTGAAGAAACATCATTTGTGGTTGTGGGAAATGAAAGAAAGGCCCAAGAGTTATTTCAACAATTTCCAAGATTAGAAACAATTTCAAGACTAGTAATGGAGACAGTATTTGCAGAAAAACAAAAGCTGCTTAACTCTTATTTGACCGAAACTCCTGAACAGAGATATTTGACCCTTTTCAGGGATAGACCTGATCTATTACAAAGAGTTCCACAATATCAAATTGCCAGCTATATTGGCGTAAAGCCTGAATCTTTAAGCAGAATCAGAAAGAGATTAAGCTTTACCGATTGACACCACTTAGTTAGATGCATGATGATTACTTAGTCTATTTTTTATATCTTCTTGGTCTACTCACTTTTCTCAAGATGATAACCCACCAATTCCATCGACTTACTTTTGGATATTGCAAAAATTCATTTTCAACTTTATCAAAAGAATCTTCTACAAAAGCATCATGTAACCATCGGATCGCCAAAACCCATCTTACTGTTGCCAAACCAGAGGTCGTCATATCGATGATATGTGAGATTTCCGTCTTGTCACATCCTAGTTCTAGCAGTTCAAGCCTATGAAAACCATTGAAGCCTTTCATTTCAAATTGAAAAGTAATTGAATTTCCTTCCTGATAATCTGATACAATGTATTGTATAGGACCATGTCCTCCCCTTGAACCAACCTGTAACCCTTTACTTAGCTTCATAGGAGGCCATTTATTATTCGCTAATACCCTATCATTATCAGTTGCTAATGTTGCGAATAATTTCTCTAGTTCCCTCTTAGGTTGGTTAATGCTCCTTTTATGTATGTTTATTACTTTCATTTGCCAATTAGAATCAAATATTCTTTAGGGACAGTTATCCCTTGAAAATGATTGGTAAGCCCCCAAAGAATTAAAGTTGCACTGCCCCCCCCCTATTAAAAGTATTGTTTTTGCTTGAGCCTTGGGAGATAAGATTAGTATTCTATTTTTCATTTTTTGAGCATGAATACGTGCAAAGTGCGCAAAAAAAGCAAAAATGGCAAGTGCATAATAAGGTACAAAAAATAGATTGAAAGGAAATGTAGTGAGTCCAGCTGCGGCAAAATAAAAGTTCGTATCGAGCTGTAAAATTAATCTACCTACTAAAACCGCACTCACATGAATGATTAGAAAAAAAGACAGATATAATCCTGACCACACATGAAGTTTATGTAATGAGCTCACACCTGTTTTCCTAAAAAGCTTTAGAAGTTTCAGTCCGGAAAGTATTTGTAATAAAATAGCCAATACTAATAAGGACTCTACTACAATATTTCGATACAAAAGCCGCAGAAAACTCATTATTTCAATATGCTTATCGGCACCAAAAAGACTACAAAAATGATTGAATAAATGCAGTATAGAAAAAACGGCTATAAATGATCCAGAGATGAAGTGGATTTTATTTGGCGTCATTGCTTTCACTTTGCCTGCATTGATTTCATCTTATATTTTTTCATTAGCACCTTCAATGGCTCTACGTAATATTTCTCTCTTTCAACATCATTTGACAAAGAAGTATCGATAGGAGCCAATAGCATTTCTCCCGACTTGTCATCAAACACGAATTGAGTTCCAAACTTTTGGTACCCTTTGGTAAATAGCAGATAGCGATCATAATTTAATGCTACAACCCTTGGTATATTTTCTTTTCGTATTGTTGAGGTATCACCTCTCGCTTCAAGTTCCGAAAGTGCTATTGATGAAAGCTTATATGCCAAAAGAAAGTTTTCAGGACTCATACTAGTTACTTCGCCTTCACAAATTTTGGCAGCAGTATGCTGTAAAATCCAAGCTGCACGGATCTTATCTTTGCTAGTTATAACCTTATTTTCAGCAAGGAGTTGGAATATTTTCTCCCTATGCACCTTATCATACTCCTCCAAATTCACAGTATCGGTTCTTGCATCAAGCTCTCGTATTTCAATGTCTTTGAGATAAAGATCTTGTATGATAGGGTTATCTTTCTCTAAAACTTTACTTTCACTGTTATTTGTAGAACAAGCGATAACTTGGAATAAAATAAATGGTGTCAATAATTTAATTGTAACAGTATTCATCTGAAGAATATTTATACGAAGTGAAACAAAATGATTTTTTATATAGCCATAAAATTGTCAGCTATTTTCACAGCCATTATATTTTTAAATTTTGACTATACCGATATTCATTAACATTTTTACATCCATATATAATTAACCAAATACTTAATAAGATTTCAAATAAGCCACCCGGTACAGAGAAAATAATACCAAAAGTCATTCCGCATAGTTCTAAAAAACATCCTATGATAAAAATCAAGTAGCCGAAATATCCCACGATTGGAAATAAAATAGGAACCAATCGTTCTTTTTTCAACAGGTAACATAAAATCAATCCGCCACATGCCCAAAGAATCATCCCGAATTGATATAAATAAAAGTTTGCTCGTGAAGACAAATTGATTAGGAGTGAAAATGAGGCTGTATCCAAATAATTCGATTGTATTATAGCTTCCCCTACTGGAATCGGTAATAAAAGAAATAAAGCCCCAAACGCCAGCATCAGTGTTGCAAATGCACCTGACAAAAGATAAATAAATGAAAGAATGAGATTAGCTGATTTTAAAATATTAAACATCAAGACCAATAACCCAACATTGAGGAGCGTATGAATGATCACAATCAAAAATGCACCAATCATTAAATTCATTTTTTCTCCGATAACCTGCATTGGTGATAACTGACTATTTTGTATTACTTCCATGAATCCTATACCTATTGCATAAGACACAAAGGAGAGAATAAAAAATATACCGAATAAACGAGTGCTTAGCTTATGCATGTACTGAAACTTAATAATCCCTTTTTATCACTTTTACCACTTTATAATCTACTAGACCGCAGGTTAGAAGTTGTACGATTAGATTTGACTTAGTTTCAATTGTATAATGTGTAGCATTTAATGCTTCGACCATTCCCTTGACATTACTTTTTCTTACATTTATACCAATCAAATGGATATCCTTATCTTTTTTGAATTCAGATTTCCAGCCATTCGGCCCACACTTTTCCACTCTTTCGCCCCAAAGTTTACCACCGTTTTGGAAAGGCTCAGTTTTGGTATTAACTGCAAATTGTTGAACTGAGCAACTTGATATCATCCCTATGGATAATAACCCTATCAACAGTCGTTTCATTTGTCTTTTTTAAATTGTTTCGACAAAATTCGAGTAAGAAACAATTAAATTAATTGACTTAAGTTAAGAAATGGGAATGGTTATTGATATAGCTATATAACCTATAAAGTAATAACCCCTTAAGCAAATAAATGCTTTATCTGGGTAACCAAATAGACGAGTGATTATCTTTTTTGTTAAGCCTGCTTTTAAAAACTTTGCTGAAGATTTCTCTTTCAGAGTACTACCCGTTAGTTTACGCTCAAATATATTTAATTTGCCCTTAACCCAGGCATAGCATACTAGTACCCAAGAAAGTAGATAGTAACGATGGCTAAGTAATGCGCAAAAAACTATGCAAAATAATCCACAAGAATTTTTTTGTTAGCCAGTGGCTGCAAAGCAAGAAATATCTATTTAAATAACAAGAAAAAAGGGTGGGGTAAAATTTAAAAAACTAATATTGCACCAGCTAAAGTAGGTCAAAAACTATAACCCATTATTTAATAATTACATTGGACACTTATACAAGACTGGACCTACCAACAATCTCTCAAGCGAACAACTTCGCCTGCTACATTATTCAAAATACTTACTAAACAATGAGACAAATTGTTCTTCTCCCTTTACTGATCTCCTTTCTAACTGTATGTTCATTTGCTCAAAAGAGCCCTTATGAAAATTTAAGTAAAGAAATTCAAGCACAAGATCTAAAAAAAGATATTGATACATGGGTTAATTGGCTTCATAATACACACCCAGACTTGTCTTATACCGTAAAAGACATTGATAAGTTTTATAGGGATGTTACTCAAATTAAAGACAACATCAACTCACCATTAACCGTTTTGGAATATTGGAAACGTATTTCAATACTTAATAATCAACTATCAGATGGCCATTTAATAGTTGGCCATATCAATGCAGGAGTTGTAAGAGATTACATTTCAAAAGGCGGTACTTTTTTTCCTTTTGAAGTCCTCTTTAATAAGCAAGAATTATTGATCTCTACAAAAATTAATGGAGATACTTCCGAGTTTAACGGCTATGCTATTACCAAAATAAACAATACCCCTATTCAAAATATAATCTCCGATTTAATAATCAGGGTCAATGGCGATTCTTACGAACATCAAAAGGTTATCTTACAGCGAAAATTTTCCTTATTCTACATGCTTTATTATGGAGAAAACAAAGAGTTTAGTATTACTATAAAAAAAGGAGTAGAAGAAAAAACAATTTTGGCAAAATCGATATCAGCATTACCCCAATTTTATAGGTCTACAAAATTTGACGACTATTTTAAATTTAATGTATTAGACAACAAGAATGCAGTCTTAACTATCAATGAATTTGGCTGGGACGACAAAAAGGCATACTATAGTTTTATGGACTCCGTTTTTACTACTCTACGTAAAAAAAAGTTAAATCATTTAATTATTGACATAAGAGAAAATGGTGGAGGTGATGATGAATTTTGGATGAATGGAATATTAAAATACATAGCCAATAAACCGTATAGATGGGGCTCTACTTACAAAAAGAAAATTATTGCACAGTATAGAGATTCAGGAGAGGTAGTTGGAACTATTAAAACAGGTGAAATTGATACAATAATTCTACCTATTAAAAATGTTCCTAATAAATTCAATGGACTCATCTCTGTACTTATTGGACCTTATACTTATTCTTCAGCTATATTATTTGCAAATACAGTTCAAGATTACAAATTCGGCGAATTAGTGGGTGAACCAACTGGCGGGAAGAGCGGACAAACTGGTGCTATTCAATTTTCTACAATGCCTAACTCCGGGTTACCGATGATTGCCCCTCGCTTTTATTTGCTTAGACCAAAAGGAGGCAACCAAAAGCAACCCGTTATGCCAGATACTTTAATTGAATACAACAAATTACTTCCCGATGAAATAATAAACAAAGTAAAAAGTAAAGGTAAATAAATGTAGGCAGTTGGGTTATAATATCATATACTCATAAATACACAGATCAAGCTAACCATTCTTTTAACTGACCTAGCCTTGATTGACTTACGGGAATTTTTTCGTCACTATTTTTCAGCAGAATGGTATAATCACTCCCTTCTTCGATACGAATAGATTTGATATGTTCTATGTTAACAATATCTGATCGATTGACACGCAAAAAATGGCGAGGATCTAACTGTTCCTCTAATGCAGAAAGGGTTTCCTCCATCAATGGGTATTTTTTTTTATCGCCCGGCATAGCAAAAATGACCCCGTTCACAATACGAAAAAAAATCACATCATCTACATGAATGATAAAAAGCTCACCAGCAACACGTACCGGAAATCTTTCTTTATAGGGATGATCAAACTTTTGTTGTATCAATCCGGATAATTCCTTCAGCAACAAACTATCCTTAGTAAAAATGCGCTTTAACGTCATTACTTTATCTAATGCTTGATAAACCTTCTGTAGAGTGATAGGCTTCAATAAATAGTCTATCCCATTGTGCTGCAATGATTCATTCCAAAATTGATCATAAGCTGTTGTAAATATGATCACCGTTTTAAGATCTATTTGACGTAAAGCATTAAGTGCGTTCCCGTCACGAAGTTCAATATCACAGAATACCACATCGATACAATCATTCTTGTGTAAATTCGTTCTTATCTCCTCACAGGTGGTATACATGCCCATAACAGATACAGGTGCATGATACGCATTAATAAAATCATATATTTGCTCAGCAGCTGGCAGTTCGTCTTCAATGATGACAACATTCATGTGCTTTGTATTTTTAATTGTTGAGTAAGGGGTATTTCTATCCGAAATTGACTGTCTACAACTCCGTAGACAACTTTTTTTCCCGATAATATTTGGTATCGATGTTCTAGATTTTTCAACCCAAGTCCTTCCGAAACAGCCTCTCGGTAATGAATTTCATTTTCCATAACTAGCTTTTCAGTACTAATTTGTACCCTAACTGTTAGTGGCTGTTGCAAAGAAGCGGCGTTATGTTTTACCACATTTTCAAGCAATAGCTGAAGTGTTCCCGTGACTATAAATAACGCTTCTTTTGACAGTGGCTCAATTTCTTCAAGACTCAATCGAAAAGCATCCCCAAACCTAGAATTAAGTAAATAAAGGTAGTCCTGCATGTATTGTAACTCATGTGTGAGGGTGACTAAAGGTTGTTTTGCTGAACGCAGATGATATCGATAGAGCTCTGATAGTCGCAATGAAAATACTTCCGCTTGAACAGGGGACTGCCGAATCAATGCCGAAAGAATATTCAGGTTATTGAATAAAAAATGCGGGTCTACCTGCTGTTGTAATTGTAACAATCTAGTTTCTGAAAGTATTTGCTCTTTCTCAATAATAGCTTGGTTCAGGCGAAAAACTTTTTCATTATATAACCCAACAATAATCGAAAAGCAAATAGGAACATGGAATACGCCTACCATGATCCTTGCTTCATGTAAAATCATACGAATACTAGCACCTCCGTTATAGATCAGTCGGGTGACAATAACACCATAATAAAGTCCATAAACAAGAGGGAATAAAAGCAAGCTAATTGCAAAAAGAAGTCCATAAAAAGACGCTACCGACATCTTATTTTCCTTATTACGAATCAGCCGATAACAACAATAAATGGATGAATAAGTGGCTAAGCCGGCTGCAATATTGAAAAAGAAACTCTCCCAGTCGGATGGTGTTCCGGCCGGATGAATAGTAGCAAATAGTGAAAAAATAAAAGACGAATAGATGACCGTAAAGACCAACCCGAAATGCCATGTACTGAAATTGTGAATACGTTTCATTGACTGGTGTTGAAGTAAAACAATAGTAGCTGGTTACAAAATATCATTATTCACAACTCCTTTCTTTCTGGCGATCTCTTCACGTAGCTTTCCAAAGGTATATTGAAAACCCAGAAAAATAACCCTGTATAAACGCTTTACGACCGTTCTGCTTCTTACGGCATCATCTTGAAAATCTGTGCGCAAACTAAAGTAATCACTATGTACATTATTCCAGTTGATAGTAGCAAAAA
This sequence comes from Brevundimonas vancanneytii, assembly GCA_943368425.1. Lineage (GTDB taxonomy): Bacteria > Bacteroidota > Bacteroidia > Chitinophagales > Chitinophagaceae > Sediminibacterium > Sediminibacterium vancanneytii_A. The sequence goes on along the minus strand of CALRLC020000003.1, from coordinate 155,042 downwards.
GTTTGTTTTTGATAATATGATAACCCAAATTGATCTGATAAAATACGTATGGACTTCTTCTTCCCAGTAATGTTACATTTCTGACATCTACCCCACCACTACCACTTAAGCTAAATCGGCTTCCGGCATCCCAAGTAAAAAAATGCCCGATAATACCTGAATATCCAAAGCTATGTTGTTGCTTTTGCATTTGATTCTGTATATCTACATACCGAATATCTCCCCATAACCCTACTTTGAACTTTTTAGAGAACTGATAATTTACACTCCCCCCTAAAGAAATGATCTGCTCCTTACCTACATTACCAAACGTAACAACGGTGACTCCTTTGGTCGCATCAAACAATCGGTAGGAAAGTATTTGATTATCACTTAAACTTCCCGTCAGATTCGCAGTAATAAATAACTTGTCTTTATTGTAACGAATTTGGGCTACCATCTTATGGATGTGCTGAGGACCTAACGTAGGGTTACCATAACTGATGCTGAACGAGTCGATATTATTCACAAATGGATTAAGACTAGTAACATAGGGACGTAATAGATTTAAGTTATATGCAAGTGAAGCAGAAGTATGTTGACTTGTTTTCCAACTCCAATAAAAATTAGGAACGACTGAAAGGTATCGATCCATCACTGGACTAGAAAGATTGTTAAATATGCCTTTGATTCTCGTCTGCTCAAAACGAAGCCCAAATCTCAATGTATGCTTTTGAATAGTCGTAGTGATGGTTCCATAAGCTGCATAGACTTGTTGCTTATAAGTAAAATCACTACTATTATTGGCATCTTTGACATAACTGCTGTTCCTATCAAAGGTGAATAAACTTGTATAGTCGGCAGATGCTTGCCGGAGAATTGTTTTCATACCTGCTTCCAAAGTATATTTTTGTGATGCCATCGGTATTGCATCCAACTGAAAAGTATATTCATCATTTCGAGCAGTAGATTGATTGCTCATCCACTTACTGAAAGTAGGATATTGCTGAAGTGTGAAATTATCAATCTCATTACTCACACCTCTCCAATTAAAACGAAATGATAATTCTTTCTTAGGGTTATTTTTAAATTTCCGGGTATAATCAACCCCTGCTGTGAGTCCCGGCGAGGCATCAGAACCATTGGTAGCGATCAATCCTTGGCTTAAAGGACCTCCTGTCAGTTGGGTATATACCTGCTGCCCCGTTTCATTATCAGTTGAAACCCTATCAGAAGTAACGTATCCAATTACAGAATGTAAACTATCTATGTCATAGTTCAACTCAAGGGTACTCGCCCTAGTCCATCTCTTTGAATCATCATTTCCTTGAACTGTTCTCTCTTTAAATGTGGATACAGATAATGGAGTCGTAATGATCATTCTGTATTCCTTTAAAAACTCCCAAGTGCCGTCGGTATTGGTATTCAGGGTAATTCCCAACTTTCCTGATCTTCCAGTCAAAGTAAGTCCAGCACTAAAATGTGTAAGATTACTAGCGTAGAGGGTTTGAAAACCTTTATACCCGGCAAACTTTTTTGTAATGATATTGATAATGGCAGTAATCCCTTCTGCATCGAATCGAGCTGCGGGAGAGGTGATCAATTCAATACGCGAGACAATTTCAGCCGGAAAACTACGAAGTGCCTGAGCAACACTGGTTACAAATAAGGCTGTCTCCTTCCCATTAAGCAATACCCTGAAACTTGTCTGACCGGCTACCTGTACCTCTCCTGCCCCATCAACGGTTACAAAAGGAAGATTTCCCAGTATCTGTGACAAGGATTTGGAACGAGCCATGCTATCAGCGCCTACATGGTAAATAAATCGATCATCTCTGGCTTCAATGATTTTCCGCCTACTACTAACCTGAACAGCCGCCAATTCTGTATACTTGGGTCGAAATGTATACCGAAAGGTATCTATTGAGCCATCGATTGAAAGCGTATCGATAATAGGTTCCATTCCAATAAAGGTGGCTAACATGCGGTAGCGCTGATGATCCATTGAGAAATGTACAATACCAAGACTGTCTGTAACAAAAGATTGACGACTTCTGGAAATCCCAATAGCATCCAAGATGATTAAGGCTTTCCCAGAGGGTTGCCCGTTTTCTAACTTGAATTGAATCACTTTTGTTTGTCTGACTTGTGCATTCAGCCTAGTGATTGAAAAGGTAGTAATAAACAGTAATCCTAGTAACAGTTTCGCAACCATAGCCTTATTTTATGACAAGATCATACGCTGGCTAAAAAGGAGTGGGTACAATCCATTGAAAGCGCGAAAAAAAGGATTGTATCGGGGATTATAAAGATTAGATGATTTAAAGCGATTGCAAAAACAGCCATGATATGACCATTCTATTGATTAAAAATATCTTACTTTTTATACCAGTAAAATCTAATTAGCTTACATCTGATTCAAGCAAAGAAATGTATAAACACAAGATTTAGACAATATAATATAAGGTGATAAGTATTATTAAAGTCTTAGCAATAATAATGTTTTGAATAATTGCCTTTTATACAAAATGCTTTGTAAACTACCCTAATGAACCAATTTCTTCTTCAAAGTTACAAAAGTCTGATAGGGCATTTTATGTATCGATGAGTTTAGTAGGAATGCAGGAATGTTTTGTGAAGGCTCAGAATGAAAGTAATAGGTAATGCGAATTTGGTCTCGCTCTGGTTCAAGTAGAATATATCCTTCAGCCTTTTTGATGGTGTATTTACAACCAACACGACCTTGAGTTCCAGAAATATTGACCTTCAAACCTTTATTGTCATCTCTCTGAAAAGTCATTGAATATTTCATACACTCATTAGAATATGGCCATGGATAATCTGTTTCCATGACGAAAGTCTGATCACGCTCAGTTTGCTGTATATCAGTCACTGAAGCAGTGTAGGCCAACCATTCGGGATATTTATGTAAATCCTTTAAAATCTTTAAGACTTCTGTCTCACTCGCTTTAATTAACATCGTTGCTTTAAATGCTACATATTTACTATTAAATACCTCTGTTGTAAAAACTTCAATACCTTGATCACTTTTAGCAAGTTTCCATTTTTGTTGCCCATAAGATGGCATATAACCTATCAATAGAAATAGCCCAGCTATCAAATATTTCATTTTAATCCCTTTAAATGATGAAAACCTTTTGTCTATATAATTGGACGAAATAATAAATAAATAGAATACAAAAGACAAAATCACCAATAACTATGATCAGAATAAGAGGGTCCGCAAGTCCAGATAAATAAAGCCGCAATTCAGCAATAGCAAAGAATAATTTCCCAATACCGCCTATAAATGCTACACCGGTATGCTTAATAGGATTCCACGCAACCATTAAATACCCTAAAAAAAACACCAAGGTTGTCCCCCATGTTCCATGATACACTTGGTAAAATAATGGATCATTTAACTCTCTATTGAAAATCTGCTGAAAGGTAAACTCAGTGTTGAAGTAGCCAAAAGCGGCTCCAATGAGATTCCATACTGCAGCAATTAAAAAAATGATGGTTAAAAAAGGGTTGTCTTTATTTCTCTTAAATAATTTCATATATAATGAATATTAGATGATATTTTTTTAACTAAATCGTTATTGCCTTGTTTTGATATGAGATACTATTTACTGCAGCTAATTTCATTTACCATGTATCAATTACTGATAAAACAGTTATACAATAACATTACTTACCTGATTAAACATTAAAAGATATGCTCCTAGGCTTTGTGCCCTTTGCTAAAAAATATTCTATTAAAAATTAACATCAAGGATATTTTTACACACCAAGTTTTTGTCTGGCAAACAAGAGTACGGCTAAAATGACTAAGGATATCATCGTACCGATGGGTAAATACCAAAGTGTAAGAATACTAATCCCTATACCCATATTAAATGACCAATCTTTATGAGTCAAAAAGGCATATATCCAAATCAGCCACAAAATTCCATACAGAATAAAAATCCAGCCTATTTTAAATACATCAATATTTAATTTATAGAACAACTCCGACCAAGGTCCAGGCTTATCTGGTCCAATATATTTACCCTTCAAGTATACATGCAGTCCATCAATGAACATATAACTGCCATTTAAAGATGCCAGAAGCACAAGCAATATCTTCATCTCAATAAATTTTAGATTTAAACGTAAGTTGTAATTTATAACATTAAAATGCACAGGACCTTTTAAATTCGTTACTATCTTTTATTATTACAACTATATCTTTTAGAATCCAATATCTTTATTTCTTATTTAACGCTTCTAAATTCCTTCTTGCATTGGCATTATTTGGAGAGAGGGCTAGAATTTTTTCATAACACATTTTAGCTTTCTCTTTATTCCCCTTCACCAGATAAGCATCTGCAAGACTATCCCATACATTTAAGGATTGAGGATAATTGGCTGCATTGATTTCAAAAATCGCCACTGCTTTATCAGGAATCTGACGTTCATGAAGAGCTACATATCCAATGGTATTAACAAATTGCTCATCCGGCTTTGTATCTAAAAATAATTCACGTTTGATTTTATCTTGATAATTGGCTAATAAATTAGGATCCTCCATGACTGCATTCATATCAATTTCATAGGGTTCAAAAATGAATCGTAGTCCGTAGTAAGTAGCAGGAACCGGAACAGTAAGGTGTTTCTCATCATCAAAATACTTGGAGTTCACACTTAAACTAGGCAACTTGCTATTTTTCAGGAGCTCAAAAAACTCCATTCCCCACTGATAATGCCTTTTATCATCCAGAAGATTATTGGCTAAGGCAATAAATACTCGAGCCTTCAAATCTGATCTTTGGGCCAATACTTCTTTTGCTCTCTTTCCTATGTAGTTACGATCCCAAAACCAAGATGGGTCAATCAGTAGATAATAGTTAAATAACGATGGCTGTTCCACTAAACAGTGTAAAGCAAATAAACCACCCATCGAATGTCCGATGATCATACGTTGTGAGAGCGTCCTAAAAGACCTATCAATCTCAGGCATCAGCTCATCGCTGATAAAACTCATGAATTTATTTGCATGACCGCTACTACTAAAAGCTTCAATATCATCACGATCTAAATAGTTTTTAGAATTAGTAGGGGTAAAATCGCGGGTACGATGGGTATTCTCTATCGAAACAATAATAAGTTCAGGAATCTGTAGCTTTAAATTGAAACTAGAGTGCATAGATTGCGCAATTCCAACCACTTCCAGAAATTTACTTTTCTCGCCATCCAAGACATATGCAACAATATACTTCTGATGTTGATTACTTTGATAAGAGCTTGGTAAATAAACCGAGTATTTTCTTTTTTCATTTAAAATATTGGAATGCAGCTCATATCTTTTTCCAACAATGATTAAACTATCCTTAACCTGAGCTTGAGAGAAACCTAAACCAACAGAAAGAAAGTAAAATAAAGTGATAATAAATTTTAGTGTTAGTTTAGAATTAAAAACAGCTTGCATGATGATTAGATTAAAATGATGAAATAGAATATAATTTTTTGATACTGATTTAGAAGGATTTTGAACCTTTATTAAAAGTCTGTATTATTAAAATTCCATTGTGCAGAAAATCCCGCCTTGTGATCAAAAGAAAAATCATGTATCGGATCAGAAAACGATCGAACATTCCTAATAGAAAAATAGGGGGAATAATTTTCAAAGTATTTGCCTTTCAAATTTTGCACAATAACCGGCTGATCGTCTTTGCCTTTGATCATACGCATTCGAACTTGTATATTGGGACTTGAGTATCGTACACTATCTTTCGAATGGTCGAAAAGAATTTTCGTTCTCTCACATACTAAAATAGAATCAAATCCGGAGATATTGACAGTTTGCAGGATAGTACGCACGGATTGAATTTCTGCATCAGTCACAGTTTCAGGAAAATAATACTCACCCCACTGACCCGATGAACCACTAATCAGCACCTTAACACCTTTCAAATTAATATCATTAAATACACCTTCTTGAATATCCAGCAATGCGTTTAACTTACAAAAGGAATTGGTCATAGGTAAACCAAAAGGACAAGGACAAGGAGCGTTACAACTGCAGCTCTCATAATACGTGGCTTTAATATGCCATAGCTTTTCATCTACTTTTGATTGACATCCGAAAGTGAAAATGATGACTACTGCACAAACAAATTTGATTTGAATAGGTATATTTTTATTGGAAAACATAAATAGTGATCAGATTTCTATGAATGATTTTATAACAACGACTTTAAAATCCTTTGAAGCTGTCGTGCAGATTTAAAACCACATTGAGCAGCTATATAGTCAATTGTGTAATCAGGATTACTTTTAAGGGTTTTTGCTTTTTCTAAACGAAGTTTAGTCAAATACTCAATAATTGTGATACCAGTCGCCTCTTTAAAAATTCTGCTAAGATTTCGAGAACTAGTATTTACAAGAGCTGCCAATTGTTTCATAGAAATCTCATTGGCCATATTTTCAATTATAAAATCCTGAACTTGATGAATTTTGGGATCAATATGACTTCGATAATCTAGATATATATTTTTCTGGGTGTGTTTGCTACTTCTGCGATAATATACCACAAGACCGCGAGCTACTTTATGAACAAAATAAGGACTTGTCAACTCTTCGAGAATAGACAAAGCCAAATCAATCCCGGCACTGATACCTGCACTCGTATAAATATTGCCAGTTTTTACAAATAATACATCGTTCAAAACTTTAGCTTTCGGGAAAAGTGTTTGTAAGGTATCGATGCGACGCCAATGGGTTGTACATTCTCTGTGATCAAGAAGCCCTGCTTTCCCAAGTAAAAATGCTGCATTACAAACAGTACACAAATTGATATCATCTAGCGAACAATCTATCAGCCATTGAAAAAAATCTGCATTGTTCTCCAACAAAGAATTCATACTTGTGAACTGAATGCCAGGAATAAAAACGTAATCCCCCTTTTTTAAAGCTGCTTTGCTAAAATGCTGAATCTTTCCAAAAGGAAGTCCAGCCGAACTTGTGACATTCGATTCGATAGAAAAGAATTCAAGCGATATCTCAAAACCATGCACCCTAGCTTCAGTAAAAACTTGTACTGGACCCGCTAAATCTAATAATTCAACGGAGGGTGGTATAATAAAAATGATTTTTTTCACTTGTAATTCAACAAAAATATGACTTCTGCCAACATTAGAGAGGACAATTATGTGTCATATTAAGCCAAAATAAAATCATAAAAATGCTGAAGAAATAACATTTATCATAAAATTTTTTGCTTGTGTACATCGACTTAAATCGAAGTACATTAATAGTATTGCTGTTATACTATCTACTTTAACACTTGCAAAATAGAAACCATCGCAGCTAATATGATAAGCCAGTGAATAATAATATTAACTGTCAATTTTCTGAGTACGACAAAAAGAATCCCAAGTACAATACCCATAGAAAAAAACCACCAAAACTGATCAAGAGACTTCAACCCGTGCTGAAAAACAAAGGGAATAGCGGCAATAATTACTGCAAGCCATTTATTCAATGAGTAGCTTCCTAAAGCTCTAATTGCAAAACCTCTGTAAACAATTTCCTCAGCTAATCCTGCTACCAATCCCATTATGATAAAAATAATTCTTGCAGTTGTGGTTTTAGGTGTCAATGAAGATATTGCATTCAACTTTTCGGTATCTACTACTGAATTGGCCAAAGCTGATTCGATAAAAACCAATAATCCGAATGCAAAAATCAAATAACCCCCAATAAAAAAAATCATTTTCCGCTTGGACATTGTTATACCGATATCTGACCACTTCCATCCGACGGAACTGAGCAGCTTTGATATCATATAAATCTGAATCAGATACCAACAAATGATAATGATCCAGAACGTATTAAAAAAGTCTAATCCTATATTCGTAATGATTGAGCGATTGATAAGCAACAACGAGATAAGCGTTGCAAGTATTGGAAACCCAATAAGTACCTTTAATGTTTTAGAAATAGGAACTTCAGGAGAGAACCGATTTGTTTCACTCATTTGTATGTGATTTTTAGTTGAATCCTACAAAACTAAATCACTGCTAAAGCATACTAATTACCATTTGGTAAGTCTTATAATTTTTCTGCTCGAATCCTACTTAAACTTTGTGGCGTAATCCCGAGATAAGATGCCAAATATTTTAAGGGAGTTCTCTCGATACCCTTTTTTGTAGTCAAAAGCTCCAAGTACCTTTCTTTCGCAGTTTTCGTCAATAAATCAATTTGCTGGTGTTGCTTATCAATAAAAGAAATTTCTGCTGCAAGTCTTGTAATTCTTTCTCCGAAACTTCCTTCAGCGAAAGTTTTTTGAAAATTTTGATATGAAATTTGAAAAATTTGAGAGTCCTCAAAAAGTCTTACTTCAATTGGGGTTGGTTTTTGTAATGTAAATGACATATAATCATTCAAAAAGTCATTTTCAAAAGCAATATCAATGCAAACAAAATTATTTTTTTTCCAAATCAGGTTGCCCCCGCTTCCATGCAATATAAAGTTCAAGTATCGTTCGGTCGATTCAGCAGGTTTTATAACCGTCTCCTTAGGAAAATCCTTAACAATACCCAATTGTTCAAAATTCTCCCAAACCCGAATATCTAAATTGATAAATGGGTCAAAAACATTCTTCAGCTGTCTTGCTATCATCTTTTTGATATACTTTGTCTGTATCGTTCATTAAAGTTAATAAATGAGCTATACTAAATTTATTAATAATTGTTGGAGTCTATTTGCCTAATACCTTGTTCCCTGAACATCGCTCTCGCTTTTTCCTCGCGAAGCTACCTGGTTCCGACAGAATAGGGCTGTATTTAAGCGAACCTTAATTTAGGAGTAAATGGCAAAACAGCCTTTAGAGGAGCATGGATAAAGTTGTGACAGTTAGCAGAATTATATGGGCATCTAATTTTAGAATCAATGTTCAGACGAGTCACTCTTACTTTTTCCCGGTATCGGTCATAGAATGTACTGAGTCAAGTAGATTTGACAAACCACATGCATGTACGGTTTTTCTATTTTTTTAGAATTAATCTTTGATTGGCTATTCCAATAATTTAGTGAATACCGCTTGTTTAATATGGATACGAAGGATAGTTTAATGATTTACTACTGTTATTGATTCTAATCCCCTCTTCCGATGAACGCTTTAATAGAATTAATTCTGCCTTGAGGATTAATGGTTATTACATCAACCACATAAAGCTCTTCACTCCCATTTATGATTATTTTTAGTTCAGCAGCAACTGAATTTTTATTTTCATATAAAGAAATCACGTCAATCTGTATAGAATCAACAGATTCAAAGTTTTTTTTGGTTTCAAGCAAAGCCATTTCTTTTCCTTCAACCCTTATTTTCCAATCACGAAGAATAATATCGTCAGCAAATATTTTTTCGATACTATTCAAATCTTTTTTTTCATAAAACTTTAAATAAGATAAAACTATATTTTTTGTAGTGTCATTCACCATATACTTATCATTAAAAGCACCTATTAATTGCCCATTGGAATTAATAGATATTAAAACATTATTGCTAAATGATTGACAACATAAACAAACAATTAAAAAATTTAAAACTACTACCTGTTTCACTTTTTTTTATGAAAGTATAGGTAATATCCTAAACATCATATAATTTTTTTTGAATAAATAGACTTTTACATCAAACTATCTATAAACAAGATATGGATAGTGAGATACTAATCGAATAGGTTAAAATTATTAATCTCAAATAAACACTTCAAAAATTACCTAAGGTTAATTTTTTTTAATGAGGTTTCGAAGACCTTTACATGTTAAATAGTTTTCCTAACCAAGGTAAAGTTATAGGCCATCATACACAATAGACGATTTGTAGGAATTTGTTTACAATAGAAGTGGTAATGTATTATGACAGTTTATAAGAATCACTTATCTTTTGAGAGTAAGTATATTATAAGACCTTGCCTTTACTTCAACGAATTAGCGAATTTGTAGTCGTGTATTATATACTAAGAATTAACTTTACGTTTTAATAATAGAATATAAATCAGGTCTACTTTTAAATTTGATTTAACCTAATTATCAAAAACCATTATAATACATGATAAAGTATTTTTTTTTAGCTGTTCTGATATTAGCAAGCTCAATTATAAAAGCTCAAAATTATGAAACAAAAATTGACAGCCTAATACAAGCGTATATTAAACTAAATAAGTTTAATGGTGTAACGTTGGTTACTAAGAATGGAAATAAGATTTTTGAAAAGGCTTATGGATATAGCAATAAAGAAAAAAATATCTCACATACAAAAGAGAATATTTTTTTGATAGGATCGCTGTCCAAATCTTTTACTGCTACCCTCATCATGAAACTTGTCGAGGAAAAAAAACTGTCACTAGAAGATAAGGTGACAAAATTTTTCCCAGAGTATACGATAGCGAATCAAGTTACCATCAAGCATCTGTTGACACATACAGCTGGCATCTATGAAATATTCCGAAATCCAACCTACTTTAAACAGGCATACGATTCTAAAAGATTTTCTACGGAAGAAAAGCTCAGCTTCTTTATTACTCAGCCTCTAGACTTTACCCCTGGCACTAAATTCAGCTATTCAAATTCTGGTTATATTTTATTAGGCATCATCATTGAAATCATTACAAAAGACACCTATGAAAAGGCTTTGAAAAAATATATACTCAACCCTCTGAAAATGACTCATACAGGATATGATTATATGCAACTTAAACAAGAAAAGAAAAAAGTAATAGGATATTCCTATTTATCCAAAAATCGTCAGATTGAATCCAAACTATGGAATGCTGACTTATTGTTCTCAAGTGGTGCGTTATATAGTACAACTGCAGATATATATAAGTTTTACAAGGGACTTACCTCATACAAGTTGCTTTCTAAAGAAAATCTTATACAAGCCATCAATCCATTCATGGGAGGATACGGTTATGGTTGGTTTATAGATTCTATTGCAAATGACAGGGTTATTAATCATGGTGGAAATATTGACGGTTTCACTAGCTATCTTTTATTTAATCCGAAAAATGATATCTGCATCATTCTTTTGAATAACATTACTTCATCTACTTTAGAAACCATTGGGAATTCGATTTATAAGGCTTTAACAGATAAACCTTATAATTTACCAAAACCAAAGCAAGAAATTCTGATTCCGCAAGAGGATCTTTTAAAATATGTGGGTTCTTACAAAGTATCTGATGACTATATCATGAAGATCACTTTAGAAAATACAAATCTATTTTTACAAATAAATCAGGAGAAGAAAATAAAGCTATCGGCAGAAAGTAATAAACTCTTTTTTATAAAAGATGAGGACATTACTCTTGAGTTCATTACAAAAGATGGGCATATTAGCGAATTAAAATTAAAGCAAGGGCTATCTACAAAATATGGCGAAAAAGAAGTAAGCCCCTATTAAGAACGTTAGGGAGTATTTTTAGCTGCTATAAGAGACGAAATACAACTTACCATGACAGATATCACGAAGAGGTTTTCGCGAATCATTTCTATTTTGATCCATTTACAAACAAAAAAAATAATAACGGCCACAGAACTTTCCCAAAAATTTTCAGTTAGCATAAGAACCATCTATAGAGACATAAAATCTTTAGAAAATGCTGGAGTGCCAATTTTAACTGAAGAAGGGAAAGGTTATTACTTAATGGATGGATATAAAATTCCTCCCGTGATGTTTACTGAAGCAGAAGCGAATGCTTTAATAACAGCTGAAAAGATTGTTTTAAAAACAAAAGACCTCTCTTTTAGAAGAAACTATACCGATGCTATTACTAAGATAAAAGCTGTACTTCAATATCAGACCCAAGAAAAAGTAAACTTTCTGTCGAACCGGATTGCCTATATTAGTAATCGTAAAAATGAGCAAAATAGCGACATATTATCGATTTTGCAATTAACAATTACAAACTATCAATGTGTTGAAATAGAATACTTCTCCACTGAAAGCCAACAACATTCAAAAAGAAATATTGAACCGTTTGCTTTATATAATACAAATGAGAATTGGGTATTAGTAGCATTCTGTCGACTTAGATCGGCATTTAGAGCTTTTAGATTAGACAGAATAATATCAATAAGAACGTTAGATGAACGATTTAAGCCTCATCAAATAACGCTCCAGCAATATTTTGAAAATTGCAAAAAATAATTAGCTAGCCCTGACATAAGGCTGTCATAGCTCGATCATAGTTTTGTTCTATTATAAAATTTCAATAAGAACATTATGATTAGAGCAAACAAAAATGCTGCAAAAACGATGGAATTCAGCAGTTTCAACAAAAAGAAATCCGTTACTGATGATGAATTATTAAATGGAGTTTTGAAATTTGAATCACTTTTTTCCAATGAAAAAGGTTTTGTCTTTCATTGTTTAGTTAAAAATTATAAAGACCAATATGCAAATGTGCTCTTCACAGAAAGTCACAGCGATTTGGATAGGATTATCAGAAAAATTTCTTCTTCACAAGAAGCAAGCGAATTTTTTAGCATGATTGAAATCGATACAGTTAAAGTAGAAATCCACAACATACTTAAAGACAGCTTTATTGTTCCAGAAGGGTTTGCCTGTATTGAACATGGCACTTTTACCTTAAAACAAGATGCTACGATTGAGTCTTTGATTAATGTATCCAATAAGCTCGAAAAACACTATTTAAATAGTTTTGATAATTCTCTATCTCATTTTGTCGGTCACGTAAAGGATAAAAAGGTTTCTGAAATTGCCATAGGCAAGACTTATGCAAAGACCAAACAAATATGCTATGGATACTATGATAATCAGTATGGGCAGTCCTTACTTGAATTAGCAGATCTAGAATCTTTGAATTTAGACTTCTGGTATTTAATCGCTTAGACACACTTATTAAAAAAATCCAGTTGATGATCAGAAAAATCCACCCAAAAGCTATGATCATCAACGGATTTCTATTCATTCTAAAAATTCAAACGTTGAAATATTACTTCTTTCTTGTGCTGGCTATCGCCGCAGAATTATTTGCTACTGCTAGCTTAAAAAAGGCCCATGGTTTTACAGTTTGGCTACCGAGTATATTATCCGTAGCAGGATATACAATCTCTGCCTATTTTCTATCACACGCGCTTAAGCAAATTCCAATAGGAATAGCCTATTCAATTTGGGCAAGCCTAGGTATTGCATCCTCAGTTTTAATAGGGTATTTCTTGTACCACCAAAAAATTGACTTAATAGGGTTGACTGGGATATTGCTAATCTTCATAGGGGTATTCATTCTTACTGCTTATTCAAAAACAGTTGTAACGAATTGAATAAATAACTGTAAGCATATCCATTCAATGTCAGCTAAGTCATTAAAATTAATAAACTGATGACAAGTCAACGATAACATGAGAAGTGAAAGTAATTGGATGGTCAAATCCATTTGTACTGTTTATCAACCGTCTATAACACCTCATTACCTAAGCAAAAATTTAATCCCAAAAGGATGTTTTGTACATTATTGTTGCAACGTTTATACTAGTAAAATGCTCATTATAATCGCTAGAAAAAATACCCCTACTAAAGTGTCTAGCAATGATCAAAAAAGGTTCGCTGAAGAGCGTCACTAAAATCAGTTATCTATATAAAACATAAAAGAATGAAAACAATACTATTATCTTTTATTTTGGTTACAATGACTCTTTTTTCCATGGCACAACAAAAAGTTTATGAGCTATCGAAACTATCAAAAGAGAATCACCTCACTACTATAAATCGTAATACTTCGATTGAAAAGGATCAACATGGTGAATATTTAAAAGTGACTGAATCAAAAGGAGAAGGAATTGTTTGGTTACCCATAGAAAATTTCGAGACTGGTACACTGACTATAGAAATGAGGGGAAAAGATGTGCCACAGCGAAGTTTTATAGGAATTGCTTTTCATGGTCAAAATGATTCAACATACGATGCAGTGTATTGTCGTCCATTCAATTTCCATGCAGATGATTCTATTCGAAAAATACATGCTGTACAGTACATCTCTCATCCATTATTCACTTGGAAGTATTTAAGAGAAAACCGAAATGGGGAATTTGAAAAGGGAATTACAAATGCACCAGAACCCAATGATTGGTTCGTCATGAGTGTTACCATCAAAAAGAAAACCATAGAAGTTTTTATCAATGATTCGACAGAACCGGTTTTAACCATTAATAAACTATCAAAATCTGTTAAGGGCAGTATTGGATTATTTGTAGGAAATGATAGTGGGGGTGATTTTAGAAAACTATCGATCAAATAAATACCTATTTATCACACTTATGCTACAATAATACCTTTTGCTTCATCATTGGATGTCTAAGATAGGGTCGGAAACAGATGACCTAACCAATCACTCACATGGAAGAAACACTATTTGAATTTATTTCAAAATATGTTCCAGTAACAGGAGCAGAAAAAAAAGCACTTGCATCCCAACTATTATTTCGTAATGTAGAAAAAGGGACTATTCTATTAAAACAAGGAAGAAAGTCGAATGACAGCTATTTGGTACTTAAAGGATGTTTACGTGTATATTATTTGATTGATAATGAAGAAAAGACTACTGCTTTTTATACTGAGTTTGAAGGATTAACACCCAATTGTGTAATTTTTAAAGCACCATCAGAATATTTCATTAGTTGCGTAGAAGACAGCGTTATCACTGTAATCAATAATGAGACCTGCGATGAAATTTTTTCGAAGTTTCCAAAATTTGAGACCTTTTGCAGGATATTATCAGAAGAAATGCTGGCTAAACAGCAAATTAATCTTGATAGCTTTAAAATCTTAAGCCCAGAAAAAAGATACCTAGAACTTCTGGAAAAAAAACCTGAGCTTATTCAACGTATTCCACAAAACCAACTCGCTAGCTATCTTGGCATTACAGCTCAATCCTTTAGTAGACTTAAAACAAGAATGCTCGAAAAGAATAAATCCTGATTAGCAAATAGAAGGTAATATACCGAGTACCAAAAATGCATCCATATAGCTTTTAGGTAAATCAATGAAAGCTCTGATTGGCATAAGTCTTCCATTCCTCCAACTATTCGATTTTCAATACTACTTCAAAAAATACTGAAATAACCATGCTTGTTTGATGTAGCATATCTAGAATCAAAGAAGCAGTATCCTGACGCTATCATAATGCATCGCTCAATACGAATTTTTATCTTAAGGTAATTATTTAGCGATGTCCATGAGATAATATTGCATTTCAATTATTTACAATATAACTTAATTGAATTCAAATGAAATCCATTATCTGGTTATTAGCTGTAGTGATGCTTATTGGATGTAATCCAATCAAAGAGGCAGACAGAAAAGCATCTAGTTCTGAAGTCAAGATCCTTTATCCAGCGCAAACTTTTGATAGCTTGCTAGCAAAAAAAATGTTATCACCCGGTAACGCTACCATCAAAGGAGTTATTTATAAGAAAACCAATAAAATGGCTTTGGTAGGTGGAAAAACCTATGGTCAAAATGTAACCATCGAACTCTTCCCTGCTACCCCCTATTTACTCGAGTGGCATGACCTAAAAGAAAAGAAGGAAGACCGACATACAAAAGTATATGCATCACAAGAAGCATACAAGTATCGTCGATATGTCATCAGTGATGGTTATGGTCGCTTCACATTTGACAATATTCGTCCGGGAAAATACTATCTACAAGCATCCCTCACCACCACCAAAAGCTATTTACGAGATGTGGAAGTAGGTAGTAATTCTTATGGCACAAAGTATTTCCAGAAAGAACGCTACAGTAGCTCAAAAAATCATTTTTTAGAAAAATTCGTTGAGGTTAACGCTGAAAGAGAAATAGTTGAAATAATTCTTAATTAATCTATCTCATTTATTTTATATAGCAATGCTTTGATGAAAGTGGGTTAAGGGTTTCACCGTGCAGTGAAAATGGCTCCCCTTGTCTAAGTGGGGGCCATTAATCAATTCACTTCGAAATAATCCAAACTACTTCTGAGGATTAAACCGCATCTTTATTTTTACTCTTGGATATTTAGTAATGCCTTATATCTATAAAGCTATGTCGTTAGGTAGGTTATAATGCATAAGCTTATAAAAAGGGTCAAGTTGAATACTAACTGGTTGCTCAGGTAATGAAAGTGTAAAAAGCCCCACATTATTTAACGTCAAAACAAACAATTTTTTATGCCCGTTTTTTAATGTCACCATTACTTCAACAGTATCTGTGTAAGTTTTCTTTACTTTATTGCCCTGCCCATCTTCGTATACTTTATTTGCTTCTAAACTAAATGAAACCTCGTATCTATTTTCTTGATGATTTACTCTAGGACTTTTAAGATTGACTTCTGTGAAACAAATATTATAAAACATGTCAAAAATTGAAGCAGCATATTTTTTCCCCGCAATGTTGACTAATTCATTTACCAAATCACTTGCTAAAGGAACAGGCCCGGGATATGCATGTTTTTGTAATAAATTCCTCAGAGCAAGATTTAAATTAGCTTCACCAATCATTTCGCTTAATTGGTACAGTACAACTGCTCCTTTATTATAAACCACTGCCGGATTACCATTTTGATATTTAGCCAGGGATGTTTCCATTAAATAACCTCTTTCCCCCATATAAATGCCGTGATGTAATCTCACCAATTCGAGTAAACGTTTTTTACCGTACATTTTCTTAGCAAGCATAAACTCAGTGTACATAGCCAAGGTTTCAGTTAACACAGTAGAGCCTTCTCTTTCAAAATCAGGAGCTAATTGTGCATTACCCCACCATTGATGAGACAGCTCATGTCCTGCGAGCTCATTAATCACATCCTGCTTTTGATCTGCATTGATATTAGCATGAAACAACATCTGCTCAGTCATATAGATGACTGTTGGGTAAGCTGTGGCTACAAAACCTTTTGTAAAAGATGATATCTCTGCAAAACGTATTATTTCATAAGGATAAGGGGTAAATTCCTTTTCGCAATAATCAATCGTGTGCTTCGCATGCTGAATCAAATGGTTTACATTTTCTGAATGCTTTGGATGATAATACACTTCTATAATCTTGCCTTTATGCATTGCTTTCTTTATACTGTAGTTGGCAGATGATATTGCAAATCGAAATGGAATGGGTGAAATTGTTTTATATTGAAAATAAGATCTTTCCTTAGTTTTCCACTGTTTTACTAACATTCCAACACCTATAGCTGTTTGTTCGGGATCAGTTGAAACTGTCATATCAAGCATGATAAAATCATCAACCGATTTTCGTGGTGCTTCTAACTTAGTCACTGGGGTAATAGCACTAAGGGCATATTGCTTTCGTAGCACTCCATCACTTAGCTCATATTCAGATTGATATCCTATTCTTGGATAATAATTACTGATCCGCATAAAAGCTCCATTTTTTATAATGGCATTCACCGGATGATGTTTGTTATAGCCATCCCACTTATAAGCAAGTTCAAATTTCATTTTTGCGGTATCACCTGGCAACAAAGGTTGCTTTAGCTTAACAATAGATATCGCCGATGTGATTGTGATAAGTTGATTGTGACTGATCCATGATGCATTTTTTAAGACAAGTGTGCTATCAAAATTGATCAGTACTTGATAAACAGGAAAGCCTGTTTTATTTTCCAATGTATAAATAGCATCTATTGTATAACAATTTCGTAATGGCATCAAATCAACATGAGTCCTGATGTGAGTAACTGTAGGTTGAGGCAATTGCTGTAGATAGCGAAACTGTTTTTCATAATTTACTTGATTTTCAACTAGGGCTGATTTATTTGAAGGCTGGTATCTATTAGCAATAAAATAACCAGTTGAAACTACGATAGAAAATAAAAAGCCGATACCAAGCTTTGTCCATGTATTCATACGCCTGAAAGAGAACAAAACGATCATAACTAATATGCCCACTACTGCAATGGCAAATAGCATTCTCATACTAAATGAAGAAAAATATAGATCCCAACCGCTAAAATCACTATACCTTTCTGAGAAAGCGAGTTGAAAGTTCAATAATGGATGTTTGATACCAAGACTCCTTCCGATACTAGTAGCTGTTACTAGCATAAGAACAGAAGAAACAATGAGTGCCAAGAATCTATTTCTAATGATTTTCTCAACACATAAAATGATGCTGGTACTTACAATTAATGGAAAACTTATTCCCCAATAAATCCCCAAATAAACATACCAATCGATATAAGGATAGTGATAGAGCAGCTGAAATGTAATACCTAATAAATTAATGAGTGTCGTCAGTAGAATAATAATTACAGATATTGAAGCCCATTTACCAAAAAAGAATGTTGAGAAATGAAGTGGCGTAGCATCGGTAATCATATTAAATCTGCAAGTTTTTGATCGCCGGAATAAATCATTTGCATAAAATAATACGACCAATAAACAAAGGGTATGAAAATTTTCTGATATAGCTTGTGCCATAAGTCCACTACTAGCATATTGCTGAGGAAGGCGAATCCCTTTTTCAATCATGGCATACATTTCCATTGACAGATAAAAAAGAAGTGCAAGTGAAATTAGAAGAAAGGGTATACTTTTAATGATATAGATTAAATCAAGTCTAACTATAGAGAAAAAACTTTGTAGCGAAAATCTATAATCGAATATTGGCTGCACAAATTTTAAAGACAAATTTGGCGTAGTGGTCGGACCATTTTCAATTTTCTTCTTTTGATCACTCAAATTCATGGAAAATGTAAACCGCCAAAAAATAAACACTATTATTGATGCGGAGATAATTAGAATTGCCAAGCGATTGACAAGAAAAACTCCTGAGAAGGATAGTAATTGATTGTTTCGTTCAATAATAGACCAATGAATTGTCTGGTGGTAAAAAGCAGATACCCCAAAAGGGTCAAATAATGCAGAAACCAACATTGTCAGATCAGATTGCGGTGTAGCACCAGCCATCATTGGTGAACCAGAAAAAATAAGTGCAGCCATATAGCTCATGTATAAGATCAGTCCGGACACAAATACCAATAACTTATTTTTTCCCAACCAACCAACAGCCCCAACTACAGCGGTACAGAATAGAATATTAATATATCCCAGAAGAATAAGTGGCTGAATATAAAATGGGAGATATAGTGTTTGAAACTGATCTCTAGCAGGTGATTGTTGATGACCGATCATCATCCCTGTAATTAAAAGGGAAAACAAAATAGCAGAGAGAAGAAAAATAGCAAGCAATCGACTTGATAAGTAATTAATTTTTTTAAGAGGTGTAGAGTATAATATCAGATAAAAGTTAGCATCTTTTTCTTTAAAAATAATTTGAGATCCCAATAGTGTAGTAAAAAGAATACCTAATAAACTGAGTAAGCCTATCATTTGGTATAAAACGAAAGGCGAGTTTTTATAAATCTCAGGACCTGCACTCATCGTTGCTTTATACCCAATTAGAAATCCTAGTAGTAATATAAATAGGGCCGATACATAAAATAGGGGCTTACGAAAATAGTAACCAATCTCAAACTTAAATAAAGGCATCATATTATTAATCGTTTTGGGATAGAGTTGAGAAATAAACATCTTCTAAGGATGGTGCAACTGGACTAAATCCTATGGGCTGAATGGAATCTATAACACGAATATGTATTTGCCCTGCTACTAGTTGCGAAGAGATGATCTTAAAATTTGCTTGATAGTATTCCTGATCACTTTTCTTTATAGATCGCTGCCATAATCGACCATTTAAAGCATGTATATAATCATCTGGCTTACCATCTATTAACACCTTGCCGGATTGAATGATAGCCATATTGGTGCACAGATTTCTTACATCTTCCACCAAATGAGTTGAAAGTATAACAATGATTTCTTCCCCAATCTCACTAAGTAAATTATTGAATCGATTTCGCTCTTCCGGGTCAAGTCCTGCGGTTGGTTCATCAACAATCATAATTTTAGGGCTACCAAGTAAAGCTTGAGCAATTCCAAAACGCTGTAACATGCCCCCTGAAAATGTATGAGCTTCTTTTTTTCGGTGCTGGTACAGATTTACCTTTTCCAAAAGTGAAAGCACTTGTTCTTTCCGTTGCTTTAAATCTGTGACTCCTTTTAGAACAGCAATATGCATCAACAGATCATAGGCGCTTATTTTGGGATATACACCAAACTGCTGAGGCAGGAAACCTAAAAACTTTTTTATATACTCAGGATGATTGAGAATATCAATATCATTGAAATAAATCGTACCCGAGTCAGGCTTTTGCAGACCCGCAATTGTACGCATTAAGGTAGATTTTCCTGCTCCATTTGGCCCCAACAATCCAAACATTCCATTGGAAACTTCAATGGATACATTATTCAACGCGTTAACCCCATTGGCATACGTTTTATTTAACCTCGTAATGATTAATTTATTCATATGTGTTTTATTTTGGTTGAGGCAATAAGCTGCCCTTCACATTTAGTGATATTTTTTTTCTTTGATTGATGATTAATTAGAAGTGCAGATTTTTACCGATCCCTATTTATAGTCAAATTATCATTAAGCAATATGACCTGCTGCCATCAAGTAGTTTAGGGTTATTAAAGCATTATTCAGGCACATACTCTAATATGTCACCTGGCTGACAATCTAAAAATCGACAAATAGCTTCTAGTGTATCAAATCTAATCCCTTTCGCTTTTCCTGTTTTTAAAATAGATAGGTTAGCAGGCGTGATACCTAATTTCTCAGCCAACTCTTTCGACTGCATTTTTCTTTTAGCCAACATAACATCTACATTTACAATTATTGCCATATCAGATAAATAAATCTTGTTCGTTTTGCAAATGCAGCCCTTGTTTGAAAATGGCTGCTAAAAAAAAGGCAAATACCCCTAGTATAAGATGAAATCCTATCAATATCCATACTGCTTCATCAACTTCACTAAAAACTGTTGAAAGCAGTACAGCAATACTAGGTACAATAAAGTTGCCGGTATAAAATCTTGTTAAATGAGTTACACCTTTTTGAGTAAATATTCTACGTTGATAGAACTGTTTAAATACATTTCTCAATAAAAGAAAAAAAAGTCCATACAACAGCATGGGAAGCAAAAAATCGAACAAAATGTATGGCATATTATAAACACCTCCTAAGTATGTCTTTTGAGTAAACAAAAAACACACCTTAAAATATTTTTTATCTTCAGACAATTTAAGCCATGAACCGGTGCTTAAAGAAATAATGGAATTAAATGCCATCCAGAAAAAAACAACACTCATTAAGCAGCTGGCATAATAAAGTATTCTTGAAATGAACTTTACTGTTTGCATGGTTCGAAAATTGATTATTTTCTGTAAAAATACAATTAATTATCATAAAACAATAATTTGTTGCATTTTTTAGAAATTTTTATTCACTTTTAAACTATTGAGAATTTCATTACAACCACAACTTCAGATACATTACGACTTGGAGTACATATTGCAATAAGCCAAAAAATCAAGCAGCAACAGAAAAGAGGACTTAAAAACAACAAATCGATTTCTAAGTCATTGATTATGAATTAGAATTAACTTATAAATTTTCAATACTATTTCTATAGTTTCGACCAATCGGGATTGTAAATCCGTGTATTTCTACTTCCTCAGCAGTATAAGACTCAATTTTACTCAAGGCAATGATGAATGAACGATGAATACGAACAAACAAATGTGAGGGCAATAGTTCTTCTATTTCATGCGTACTCATTTTGGATAAGTATTCCCTTTTGACTGTCACTACTTTGATGTATTGCTTTTGGCTTTCAACATAAACAATATCAGAAAACAGAATCTTGACCTTCTTTTTCTGAACCGTAATAAATAAAAAATCCCTCACTGTAGTATCATCGATTTTAACCTCGTTCTTAGGCTGAATCAAAGACACCTTATTTACAGCCGTTAAGAATCGTTCAAATTCATAAGGCTTTAGCAAATAGTCGATCACATTGAGATCAAACGCCTCCACTGCATATTCATGATAAGCGGTTGTAATGATAATGGCTGGCTGATGCTTCAGTGTTTTTAAAAAAGCCATCCCCTTCAGTTTGGGTAAATGAATATCCAAAAAGATAAGCTCTACCTGATTATTATGCAGCCATTCTGTAGCATCTATCGCATCTCGAAAAATTTTTTCTAGCCGCAAAAAAGGGATCTGCCCAATATAATCGGATAGTACTTTTACGGCCAATGGTTCATCCTCTATGATGATACATGTGATCTCAGACACGGCTTGATAAATTGATATTTAAGATAGCAATAAATTCTCCCGCTTTATTCACCACTGAAAGATTATAATCACTATATAACAATTGTAATTGTTTTCGAAGATTGGATAACCCAATATTTTCTTTGATAGGAACTTCAGCATTAGCCTTCTCCACAGAATTTTTGACGGTGAAACCCAATTGTTTACCTGAAACAATGAGATGGATATGAATATAGGGGGCATGCCTTGATTCAGAAATACCATGTTTAAAAGCGTTTTCGACCAAAGGAATCAAAAGTAGTGGTGGAATGAGTTGCTTGTCATCCTCAATGTTAGTTGTAAATTGAACTTTGAAAGAATCATCATATCGTAATTGTTCCAGTGAAATATAGTGATTGATGATGAGCACTTCTTCTTCAATGGCAATCACATCAGCACTCGTCTGATAAAGCATAAACCGTAATATTTTTGATAATCGCAAAATGGATTCAGGAGCCAAATCACTTTTATCCCTCGCCAATGAATAAATATTATTTAAAGTATTAAATAAAAAATGTGGATTGGTTTGTGCTTTTAAAAAATTAAGCTCAGCTTCTTTTTTTTCCGTGAGTAATTGTTGTGCTAGTTGTTTTAATTTAAAATGGTGATAGATACTTCTAGCAATAACAAAAAATATGATAACAGCCAATCCAAAAGGCGTTTGAGCTACTACTGCCTCCCAAAAAGGTAGCCCTGGCGTAAAATCCTTGTATACTCCTATTTCTATCCATACAGACCTCCATCCATATAAACCAAAGGAAAAGAAAGGAATAAGTAAAATAATCAGCAGTAAAGAAGCAACGACAGATCTAAGATGCAGTCGAAAGAGCGGTATAGCAATTTCTAAAAGAACAAAAACAGGGAAAACCAAATAGCTGACTAAAATAAAAGCATTTAAAATTCTAGGGATAAAACTATCCCCGTACTGCAAAAAAGCGGAAAATGAATGAATACAAAGAAAAGCTAGGGTAACCCAGCAATAAAATTTTACTTTTTCTTTATCCATCAATTTTTGCCTCATTCCAGATTAACTATAAAGTTAAATTAAAGGCTTAATGAATGTTTACATTCTACCAAAAGAGTGTATCTAAAGTAGACATCCAACAATTCTTTAATAAGTATTGCAAAACTAAGACCTATACTGATCAATCGCTGCTATAAGAACAGAGGAAAATGCGCTGTATGTTCACCAAAATCTGCTGTTTGTTCCCACTGCATCAGTAAGTAATGAGAAGTAGTTGATTATTGCAAAAAATCATAACAAGCAAGGTGATACATCAAAACGTGCTCGTTAGAGTCATAGTATGCTACTTCATTCTATGATGTAGAAACCATAAAATAGATGGAAGTAACATACATAATCTTAAACCCACAAAATCGACATGAATACGTTATCAAATAAAATTAAAGGGAGAATCGCTGGAGGTATTTATCTAGTGGTAGTATTAACCGGAATTTTCAGTCTAGGTTATGCTCCCAATCAACTCATCGTATGGGATGATCCGGCTAAAACTTTCCAAAATATCAATAATGCTGAATTTCTTTTTAGACTTAGCATATTCAGCAGCTTGATCTGTTATACGGCTTTTACTTTCTTACCTCTTTCACTTTATCCGTTATTCAAATACACCTATAAGACCTATGCTACATTAATGGTTGTCTTAGTATTGGTAAGTATACCAATTTCCATACTGAATCTACAACATGAATTCACTGTTCTTTCGTTAATCAAACCCCAGCCCTATCTTGAAGCATTTCATATCAATCAAATCCAATCTCAGGTAACAGGACATCTTAAACAATATAATGATGGAATTCATCTCGTATCTCTTTTCTGGGGATTGTGGTTATTACCATTAGGTTACTTAATCATCAGATCAGGTCTATTACCTGCAATCTTGGGCTATTTACTCATCCTTGGATGTTTAGGATACCTCATCAATTTTATTGGAAATACCCTTGATTCGGATTACTCACAAAACAGTATAGCCAAAATACTCAGGTTAAGCGGAAGTATCGGAGAAATAGGCACTTGTCTCTGGCTCTTGATACTTGGTGCAAAAGATATAAAAAACGAAAACGCTTTCTCCAATTTATAAGACAATGTCTAATCCTATCATAACAAGTGTAGCCAGCGCAAAGGCGCTAAAATTTCTTGAGGCATCTGCAAAAACATGGTTTTGTGTAGCCACTATAGGACAATGGCTCTTTGGTCTCTATGTCATTGTATTTTATCACGGATCAACATTTAGCGGTGATTTTGAAAAATGGAACCGAGTACTTCCTAAGGGATATATTCCTGGTGATTGGATTGGTAACCTGAGCGTAGCAATACATGTACTTCTTGGTGGCATAGTCATTGTTGGAGGTCCTCTTCAATTTGTTCCAATCATTCAAAAGCGATATAAGCAGTTGCACAGATGGTTGGGCAGATTCTATGTTGTTGCAGCGATTATCATTGGAGTAATGGGTTTGGTCATGGTTTGGATACGTGGATCTGTAGGCGATCGCTTCATGCATATCAGTATCAGTGTGAGTGCTATATACTTGATCCTATTTGCGGTATTAACGATTAAAAATGCAATGGCCAAGCAATTCAAGACCCATCGAAAAATGGCGCTTAGGTTGTTTATGATGGCTAACGGCGGGTGGTTTTTCCGCATTGCCGTAATGGGCTGGATACTCATCAATGGTAAACCTGTGGGCTTTGACATCCAAACATTTTCCGGCCCGGCTCTATGGGTCATCTCAGTCTTATCCTATTCATTACCTGCTGGATTAATCATACTTGAATTGTATTTTTTAGCACAAGAGCGAAAAAAGAAAGTATTGGTACATTTTACAACCGGTATCATTATACTTGCAATCATACTTACGGCAGTGGGTGTATTTGCTGCTGCATTAATGGCTTGGATACCTCGTATTATCCAATAAGGCTTTTACATTTTTAGATCATAGTTATCATACAGACTGACATAATAAATTGAACCGATTGAATTATTAATACCCTTCTTTAATAAATAGACTTCCCCTCAACATCCTTCGGAGCTTGTATACCTAGTATCGCAGCTATTGTAGGTGCAATCTGAAGCGCTGATATTTTTTTAATTCGCTTCTTAGGTATATCAGGACCTATGGAATAGAAAATAGACTGTCCTTCCCTTACAGTTGACAAACAGCCATGAACAGCTCGACCTGTTTCGTTCATGGTTCCATTGACTAAAAATTTTCGAGTTGCTTCAGTAGCATTTGAAAATAGAGATGGATCGAAAGAGTTCTGAACCAAATATGGTACTTCAGGTAAAAATCGATCTGAAATGGAATAGCCATTATGACAACTAACAAAAAGATCACCGGAATAAGTAGGATGATACAATCCGTATTTTTTTTGAGTTCTATGATCAGCAATCAATTGAAAAACAGGTTGCCCTGTGGAAGAGTCTTTGAAAGAGCGAAGCACTTGTTGCAATTGATTAATATAAATACTGTAAGATGATGAATCGAGCTGCGCGCGATTGATGTAAATATGTGCAGCGTTACCACTGGAAGCTGTTTTGATAGCTTGTTTGGAAATTGCATATCCTGAGTATTCAAGATAATTACTCAGCATCACTGTTGTATGTATGGGAATTATACCATGATCAGAGAAAAAAACGAAATTAGTTCCCGTTGGCGCTTGATCCATGATCTCTAGTAAATACTGATCGATCAATTGAAAATAACGTTTCAAATACGATAAGTAAATGGCAGGACGGCGACCTTGATCTGCTGTATAGTCCAATTGTTTAGGATGAAATAATGTGTAACGATGCTGAACATCATCCAAAGTAGAAAAATAACCAAACAACAAATCCCAGTCTTTTTCTTGCATTCCTGCCAGAATTAATTTTTTGGAATACAGTGCCAAACGATCTAATTGTTCGAACCATACTTGCTCTGGAATCAATCCTGCAGTTTGTTTTCGATTTTCAGGTTCACCCGGCCATAGCCCAACTACAGACAGAACTTTTTCAGAAAAATTGGACGGACTGATTTCCACTTCTGCCGGAGCTGACATGAACAATCGGATGGTTGAATCCTTTTCATTCACTGACAACAATCGAAAAGATACCACATACTGCTTTCCTTGCAAAGACAAAGACAGTGGCGACCATTGGTCTCCGCGAATCTTGACCAATCGTTCTTTACCCGCACTTTCCAGAATTCTTACTACCCATTGATTTTGGGTGACCAAAATATTGGCTTGATCGATAACCGTATCTTGTTGGAATATTTCCAACGGAAGAGATTGCTTGCCAAAGATTTCAAATACAGCTTTGGAGGGACTATTGCTGGATACTTTCATTTTTTGTACAATTTCTCCTTGCAGAAGAGCCACTGAATCAGTGACACTCAAATCAAGTACCAATGAGGGACCTACTATGGAAGGATAGACATGTACATAATCAGCGGATCTTTCCGGATTGGTCTGATCTACTCCAACAGCATTGAGTGTAATGACTTTTTTCCTTTGGCGCATAGCAGCTTGAAAAATGGTTTCAGCAGCAATGGGTTGATCAAATGCAGTGAGCAATGGCGATGACCAAGGTTGATCGATACTACGAAATGAATTACCAACAATACCTGTCATTGCCGGTGAAGCACCTGTAAAAATCGATAAATGAGAAGGTCCGGTAGAAGCAACATTTACAGGTAAAACAGCTTCAGCTACCATCCCATTTTTTCGAATCTTTGCAAAAGCGCCATCCGAAGGAAGTGTTCCATCCTTTAAAAATCGATCCAACAAATAATCAGGTGTTCCATCTAAAGAGATCATGACAACCTTTGGAGTACTCCTTTGTGCATAAGCCGAAGCAGACAAAAGATAAATTATCATTAAAACAAGTAACAAACGATACAATAACAAAGCAATGATCTGACGTAAAAAAGTTGTCGAAATAACTAAGGGTTGAACCATAAAATGATAGGTGAATCGCTTAATAGATGTAAAGCTATTATTACTCTAAAAACTCAACCTACCAGAAATAATAATTACCTACCATTTTGATAAGATATACGATAAGCACTAGGAGTAAAGCCCGTGATATTTTTAAAATATCGGGTCAAATGCTGCGCTTCTGAAAAATTAAACTGAGCTGCTATTTCTTTAACAGAATAAGAACTGTGAACTAACAAATTTTTAATCGCACCAATCGCAAATTCATCGATCATGTTGGAAACAGTAATACCAAATTGTTCCTGAACACTTTTATTCAAAGTCACCCTGCTTACGCCAAGTTTACGGCTGTAGAAATCAACATTGCGAATTTTACCCGCTTCTTTGAGAAGCAATGATTTAAACCTAAAAGCAACCCTGTTGTTTTCCGTTTCTTGGGAAATTTGGTAATACCCAGCATAATTCCTGTTCAACTTAATCAAAATAAAATACAAGAGTGATCTTATGATGTGTTCACTATCCGATTGATAGTGGAGAATTTCTCCTTGTATCTCTTGTAAAACATTTTTATAGGCATCAAAAATCACCTTGGTGACAGGCAGGAAAAGTGGATGGCTTTTTTGGTAAAAATATTGAAGGCGAAAGGAAAATAATTGATCAGAAAAAAAAGCAGCGAGGAAATCATTTTTGAACAATAAAAAATGACACTCAATTTGAGTAGTATCTACCTGCCATCTTCGAATCTGAAAAGGAGAGATAAATACAAGGGTCTGATCACGAATAGGGATCTCTTGCTGATCTAAGAGCAAACTACCATTACCCCTTGTAAAGAAAATAATTTCATAAAAATCACAACGGTGGTATGCGTCTTCAAAGAAATAATGGGGAATATCCTGATAAGAACCAATGTCCATCAATAGTTCTACCCCATATTTATTCTTAGAAAATGTAAACAAACGCATAAATGAAGATAAGAGTGTTGGGCGTTACCGACTTAGGAAATCGAAAAAGCATACTAAATGTAAATACTCGCCAAATTGTTTTAACCAACTCATTAGACCAGCGATTGAGATATGAATGAAAGTCCATGGCTTAGAAAAACTTAGCACACAGTTGTATCCATATTCAATGATATCTAATGGGGTGAAATGATCAAATGATAATACCCAATTCATCCTTTTTTAACTTAAGTTAAGTTTTTCCAAGTCATTAGTACCCACTTTTGCAAACACAAAAAATGATGTATAGCAATCAGAAACAAAAATAAATATATATAATCAACTTATTAAATATGATAATTAGCAATTCAATAAAAATTCTTTTGTTCCTTTCTCTATTAGGCTCAATTCAAAAGACGATAGGACAAAATAGATATACCATTAGTGGTCATATCAAAAGTAAAACTAATGGAGAGTCGATCATTGGGGCAAGCATTAAAGTATTAAACAGCAATTATGGCTCAACTTCAAATGAATATGGCTTTTACAGCATCTCATTAATACCTAATACCTATCAAATTGTATACAGTGCAATAGGCAAAACGCCAGATACTTTACGCATTACTTTAGCAAGTAATATCGAAAAAAACGTTAGCCTTATAGATGCAATTGATGAATTATTAAGCGTTACAGTCAAAAGCAGTAAATCTTTGGGCAGATCTGTAAATGGTTCACAAATGGGTATTGAAAAATTATCGGTACAAGAAGCTAAAAATATTCCGGTGATTTTTGGCGAAAAGGATTTATTAAAAACCATTCAATTGATGCCTGGCATTAAGGCAGCTGGGGATGGCAATAGTGGCCTTTTTGTGAGAGGAGGAACTACAGACCAGAATCAAATTATTTTAGATGAAGCCAATATTTATAATGCGGCTCATTTATTTGGCTTCTTTTCTACTTTCAACAGTGATGCAATCAAGGATATTGCTGTGTATAAAGGGGGAATGCCTGCACAGTACGGAGGGAGATTAAGTAGTGTTCTAGACGTAAGAATGAATGAAGGAAATAATCAAAACACGGCTGTTAATGGAAGCCTAGGGCTTATCAGTGCAAAGCTGAATGTGGAAGGACCTATTCAAAAAAATAAATCTTCCTTTTTAATTACTGGTAGAAGAACTTATGCAGATGTATTTCTGAAATTAGACGAAGAAAACAAGAATAATCAATTGTATTTCTATGATCTAAATGCCAAACTAAACTATGAATTAGGCAAAAAAGATAAAATCTATTTAAGTGGCTATTTTGGTAAAGACGTCCTTGGGTTGAATAATCAATTTACTACTAACTGGGGTAATGGAACCGGAACTTTACGTTGGAATCATATTTTTAATAGTCGATTGTTCTTAAACACTTCTGTCATTTTTAGTAATTACAACTATGAGTTTAAAGTTAAAAATGGCACAAACGATATCAGAATTTTTTCTCAAATCAGAGACTGGAATTTAAAACAGGACTACCAATACACTATCAACAATAATCACAATTTACGTTTTGGATGGTCAAGCATTTATCACATTATTCGTCCGGGCGAGATTACCGGTAATGCAACATCCAGCATCAATGATAAAATTCAAGACAAAAGATACTCTTTTGAAAATGCTGTTTATGCAAGTCATGTGATTAAACCTAACAACAAATTAAATATCACACTTGGAGCAAGGCTTAGCGCTTTTAATGTAATGGGTGGTAGTAATTTTTTTAATATAGATGAAAAGGGGACTATTATAGACACCTTTACATATGGGAAAGGAGAAGTTGTGAAGACCTATTACAACCTTGAGCCAAGGCTTTCGATGGGTTATATGTTAACTACTAATGCATCTGTTAAAGCAGCATATGTGCGTAATGCTCAGTATATGCACCAGATAACCAATTCAAATGGTTCAAACCCGTTAGATAAGTGGGCAAGTACTAGTAACATCATTAAACCACAAATTAGTGACCAGTTTAGTTTGGGCTATTACTTAAATCTACTACAAAATACATACGAGTTCACCACCGAAGCTTATTATAAGGAAATGAATAATGTATTAGACTATAGAAATGGTGCAGACTTATTTTTAAATGAAACAGTAGAAGCACAATTGCTCTTTGGTAAAGGGAGAGCATATGGCATTGAGTTCATGTTGAAGAAAAAAACTGGGAAACTGACAGGATGGATTAGTTATACACTAAGTAAGTCGGAAAGAAAAATCAATGGTATTAATAATAATAAATGGTACAATGCCACACAAGATAGAACACACGATATTGCAATCGTTGGAATATATCAATTGAGTAAAAAATGGACACTAAGTGGAAACTTTATTTTCTATACAGGAAGTGCTGTTACATTCCCTACTGGTAAATATCAAGTGAATGGTCAAACTGCTTATTACTATAACAGCAGAAATGCTGATAGAATGCCAAGCTATCACCGTTTAGATTTTGGCGCAACGTTGCAACTGAAGAAAACAAAGAAATGGTCAAAAGAACTGGTATTAGGCCTGTACAATGCATACGGCAGAGAAAATGCTTTCACCATTAATTTTAGAGACAATAAAGAAAATCCCAATCTTACCGAAATAGTTCAAACGAGCTTATTTCGCTGGGTACCGTCAATATCTTACAATTTCAAATTTTAATCAATCTTTATAACTAATGAAAAAATTAAATTCAATTATATATTCAGTAATACTGGCTTGGAGTTTATCAAGTTGCGAAAAAGTAATAGATCTGGATATAAATACCACCACTCCAATAATAGTTGTAGATGGGCAAGTAACCAATAGTTCTACAATAGGAAGTGTAGTTAAATTGTCTTACACAAATAAAGTTACATCTGATAATAGCAGTGTCCCTTTAATGGGTGCAATAGTGACTATCCAAGAAGATAATGGAACTGTATTTTCTTTACCGGAAGTGTCAAATGGTATTTATAGAAATATAAATCTAGTAGGTAGTACAGGCAAAACATACCATTTAAAGATAGTTACAAACGGTGTCACACTCACTTCAAGTTCAAAAATGCCTATAATGGTGAATCTTGATTCACTTGTAGTGGAAGATTTTCCTAGCTTCGGCAAAACAGTTAAAGTGGTAACACCTTTTTACAACGACCCAAAAGGCTTTGGCAATAACTACAACTTATTTATGTTTAAAAATGGCAGGTTAATTAAAGATGCCTTCGCTTATGACGATTCTTTTATTGATGGTAAAAAAGTGACTTTCCCATTAATTTATTCAAGAGAAGCAGATGAATTTAAAAAAGGGGATATCATCGAAGTTGTGATGAATTGTGTAGACTATGATAATTATAAATATTGGTTCAGCTATTCTCAATCTTCTACTGGCAGTCCTCTGGCAGTTCCCGACAATCCTATAAGCAATATTAAAGGCAATGCAATTGGGGTATTTGGCGCAAATACTTATCAAAAAAGAAGTATAGCAATACCATAAAAGAAGACAAGTAACTGTTTAAGTCATTAACGTTATTTAAAAGGTGTAAAGAGAATTTCTTTACACCTTTTAAGTATACAATGGGCTCTTAATAATTTATTCGAATAATCTTCTATTTGATGGAATAACAATGGTAGCTCAAAAAAAATTGATATTTCCAATGATAGATGTAAATACACGTCATATTTACAAAAACGTCCGTCACAATGAACGTTCCATCTGCCAAAAAAAAATCATTATTGACCCAACCCTTTTAAACGATTAGGGGGTACTAGATATAATACATACTATTTATTCACCCAAACTCGATTTAAAATGAAAAAAATGATCTTCTTATGTCTGATCTGGATGTTGGCAAACGCATGTACCAAAGAGTACGCAGTTGAAATCAATGCTTCTAAAGTGGACCTTTTAACAGACAAAGAATGGGTGGTTCAAAAATTAGAAGAAAAAGTAGGCAACGGGAATTGGGAGGATATCTTCTCACAATTTTTGCCTTGCCAAAAAGACAATTGGTTTAAGTTTAACAAAGACTTTACAGTTATCTATAACGAAGGCCCCTTAGCTTGTATTCCCAATACAGCCAATCAAATCATTGATACAGATACATGGCGTTTATCGAATGATGAAACCATATTGTATACAGGTTCATATGCGTATACCATACTTCAATTGGACCAGAAAACCTTAGTTGTATACACAAAAGAAACGATTGCAGGAGAAACCTATGAATCTAAATCAACTTATATCCGGAAATGATGCAACACCATATATATAGCAACTTGGGTTTTCGAGGACTGCTATTTGCGGTATCGATAATGATGCTCATCGTTCCTCTTAAAGCACAAGAATCACCGGCCGCACTATCAAATGATCTAATTCCTCATACCATCAAAGGCAGAAAAAATCCTTTGAGTAAAAATCTTTCCTTTGCGAACTATTCCACCACTAAAGTAAGGCGACAGTTGGCTACATTCGGATCATTCGGTACCATCAATCCATTTAACGACTTGTGGAGGATTGAATCTATTCCACTGCAAAAAAGTGAGAGATATCGCGACCGTGATTTTTTTTCGTTTACCCTACATAAAAATCAACAGCCTATTTTATGGGTGATAGCAAAAGCTACCCTCAAAGTTAGAGAGCAATTCAACTTATTGGGAAAGCAGGATAGTTCTTATTGGGGATTCAACAATAGTGATACACTTATTGCACAGATAAAATCTGAACAGGATAGTGTCCCCACTTGGGTATTGTTGGTCACCAATTTGAACATTTCAAATCATCATCAACCCTCTGGACTATTATACAACGCAACGGATACCATTCTATGCAAAGCGATGAATTTGCTCATGAGAGAAAAAATAGAGACCATACCAACTTCGGCAGGTTTTTCTCTGCTTGAACCAGTCTATGCTTTTTATTATCAAGGGCAGTTGATTGCCGCAGTCAGTAGCCAAGAACGAAACCGCAGATGTTGGATCAAAGCTAGTTTGCCTGAAAAATTCCGTGATGGTATTGCTGCCACCACTGCTATTTTATGCATCCGAAGGGATCTATATCAATAAACAATATACATACATGAAACATACAGCTTCTACCCTTTTATTCATTTACTTTATAAGCAATGCTATCTTATTAGTAGGTTGCAAAACCGCAACTTTCCAGATTCAAGTCCCTCAAAAATTCAAAGAGCAAGCAGAAAAATACCCGGTAGTGGGAATGAACCGGGGAAATCAAAAAAAGCCCATCAGTATCCAATCCTTTACAACTTCTAAAATAAAAAGAGGTTGGAACATTACCACCGGTAGGGTTGATAGAAATACCAGTTTTTCTCCAGAGGAAAGACTACTCAGAGCTTTCAATATCAATCGACTCAATATCACCACTACACAAAAAGACCGCTTCTCATTCAGTATCAGTAATGGTCAACAGCAAGCACAGATTGCTGCCATGGAACAAGAAATCACAGAAGGGGTACATGTCAGTTCCAATAGACAATGGTTAAACGACTGGTTCATTGGGAAGAATTTCCGCTATTCTTTTTCTGCGATCATCGTTCCTAGCTCAACCTCAACAAATGAATGGCAATTGTCCTTATACAGCATGAGTAATCCCGGAAAAAAACAGAGCCTTTTGGAAAGAATGGATATTCAAGAAGGTGGTTTTTTAATCGTGGGACGGGATACTATTTCCATTAAAACCATCAAAATTCAACAGGTAGTAGATCAAACAGGGAAAGAACATACTATGCCATTTGCCATTCCGTTTGCTTATGAAATGCGAATTGAAGATGAAGTGTGTGCGATCATAGATGCGTGGGGCAAAATACTTTGGCTTTATAAAGACCTGGATGAGACATTAAAATTTGCCATAGCAAGTTCAACTGCAGCTATCCTGTTAAGAAGAATCCATTATCGAGAATAGACAAATCTTCTTATATGACCGTTGATATATCATTAGGCGAATGCTTCAACAGCCAAATCGACCAATCATCCCGATATATGGCTACCCAATAGAATAATCAAATATTAATTTATCTGATGCTTTATTTTAGCTTCCATTAAGGTAGTCTTTGCTAAAATGATTATTAGCAATCACCTGTTATGAATGATGGATGAAATTGAGGAAGAATAATGATGATCTATAATATAGGTGTAGCCATAGCACTTTTCCTAAGTGCAATACTATTCACAAAAAGAAGGAAAGTAAAAGCTGATTGGATTTTAGCAATCTGGCTAGTAATCATTGCTGTTCATTTAGGATCCTATGCATTAGCCATTACAAAGGAAATTTTTGAATATCCATATCTCTTAGGATATGAAAAACTACTTCCTTTACTTCATGGACCCTTTTTATACCTCTATTTAAAATCGTTCACAAGGAAAGAAGCTTGGTCATGGAAAATAGTCCTACACTTAGTTCCATTGCTGACTGGTATTTTATTGATCGTACCGTTTCTTACATTAAATACAGCAGCTAAAATCCGGGTATACCAAAATGGGGGTACTGGATTTATGGGTACCGCAAAGATGCTTTTGATCGCAGGGTTATTATCCGGTTTTTGGTATAGTATAATGACGATTCGAGAAATTCGTCATTATCAAAAACAAATCAAAAACAATTACTCCCAAATGGAGAAAATCAACCTACAATGGTTGCTCTTTTTAACCATTGGGCTCTTTTTAATTTGGATAGTCGTATTCGTTGCCTCTGATCCATACATCTTTACGGCATGTGTCATATATGTGATCTTCATTGGTTATTATGGCATCAAGCAGACGAATATTTTTGCGACTTTACCCGCAGAACTACCCATCCCAGATATGCCTACCTCATTTATTAAAGAATCCATGGATGACAAATCAAATGGTTCCGCAAAGTATGAGAAGTCACTCTTAAAAGAATCTCAGTTAGCGGCCATTAAAGCAGAACTGGAGGTATGGATGCATGAAAAAAAAATGTTTTTAACCCCTGAACTCACCTTGACCATGGTGGCTAATGAACTTCAAGTACACCCAAATGCACTTTCACAGGTCATCAATCGTACAGAACAAAAAAACTTTTTCGATTACATTAATTACCTACGTATTGAAGAGTTTAAAAGAAAGGTAGCCGATCCTGAAAATGAGCAATATACCATCATTGGACTTGCTTATGAATGTGGTTTCAACTCAAAGACGGCATTCAATAGAAATTTTAAAACATTCACGGGCTGTTCTCCTTCAGAATATTTAAAAAAATTAAAAAAGTGATAAAACGATAGTGATCGAATATGAATGATTCACTTTGATAACATAAGTCGCTGGTTATCAAATGATAAAATTTACAAAAGATAGGTGCCACCTTTCAAGTCAGCCCCCTCAATGAAAACCTACAATCTACTTTCGCGACCGAATTAATGAATGAAAACTATGACAACAAAAAAAAGACTTTTCTTAGCCTCGTGGTTGCTATGCGTTAGCATAATGTCTTGCCAAAAAGATACCATGGTCAACGAACCTGGCAACCTGGTTCCAAAAACTGTAGATGAAGACCCTTCTCTACCTCAAATCAAACTCAATGGTATAAGTTTCCATACCCAAGCTTTTGGTCCCATAGACAGTCCTCTTATTATTACCCTACATGGAGGTCCTGGTGCGAATTATCGATACCTACTAAACTGTGTTTCTTTGGCAGATAGTGGATACAGGGTTGTTTTTTACGATCAAAGAGGATCTGGTTTGACGCAGCGACTCCCAAAAAAGTGGTATACCGGATGGGGAGAAAATGGATTAGATAAAATGTTCTACGAGGATTTACGAGCCATCATCAGCCATTATAAAACACGTCCCACTCAAAAAGTGATACTGGTAGGTCATTCATGGGGCGCAATATTAGCGACAGGCTATGCAGCAAAATATCCCAATGAAATCACTGGAATGATATTGGCTGAACCGGGTGGATTGGTATGGGACGATATCGTTAAGTATGTACAAGAAAGTCGATCTTATGGACTTTGGAGTGAAGCACTAAATGATATAAGCTACCTGGATCAGTTTATGAGTGCCAGAGAAGATCAGCATCAAATAGCAGATTATAAATTATACATTGCTTCAGCCACTAATTCCATCGTAGGAGACCAATTCTCAACCCTGGATGGGAATGAAAAATGGTATCGGTCTCCCCGTGATGGGGCCTTTGTCAACATTGCAGGGTTTGAATGGGCAGATAAATACAAACCTGATTTCACCAAAGGGATTGATCGATACAGCAAAAAAATTCTATTTCTATATGGCAGCAACAACAAAGCTTATCCGGATACTTGGGCCAATAAAATAGCCAGTGCTTACCCCAATAAACAAATAGCGAAAATCAATGGTGCTGGTCACTCTGGAATGTTTGACCAACAAGATTTGTGGAAAGGAGTCACCCAAAAACTATTGATACAATATCTGAAAGGTCTTTAATCTAACCAATTCTTTTATCAATTAATACAAGCATACCATGAAAGTAAGTGTCGTGATAGGGTTTAGCTTAATGAACATACTACTTACCCAAAGCCCAAAACTAAAAGCCCAGACCATGAATTGGAAATGGGCTGAAAATACCAATCATATCATACAAACCAACTTAGGCATTGAACAAGGATTCGTCTCAGGGATAGGATACTTATACAAGTTGCCAACCAAAAAACTGTTTTTTTTGAATGCGCATATTTCCAAACCGGCCGGAAGAAATGACTTAGATGATTTCAAAGTACAATTTGGAGGACAAATGTTATTACTGAATCAATCCAACTTAAAGGGAAGTATAGGATTACAAGGTATTTCAAGAAGATATGAAAACAAACTGGTAAGGATCTATAATTTCGGATCAGAACTCAATGGTACTATAGGTTATTATACGTCAAAATGGTTCGCTGCTTTCAATGCGAGTTTTGATAAAGCCATTGTTAGCAATTTCAAGCATTCTCACATCTTTAGGGAACATTATTATAGAAATGTAAAAGATGGTTGGTATGAACCTACCACGGGTGGAAATTTATACGTAAGCCTACAAACAGGTTACTCCTTCAAAAACGTAGAACTTACACTTGAACTAGGCAGAATTTGGAATGATGATTTCTCTGCTTCTCCAACCATACCTATATATGGCATGTTAGGTGTTAATTACAAATTTGGAAAGTCAAAGAATGAAAACAAGAAATAATACTGAAGGAGTGTGGATAGGTAAATGATTGATCCGTTTGAATAGCATCAAGTATCCATGAACGATCGGTTTAAAAGCGAAGTGAGTTAACGACCGATAATCAACTGTATGCTTTTAGTAGTTGTATCGCTTCATGATTATCATATTCTACTGCGAACTGCATTGGAGTCTGTTGACTGAACACTTCTCGTTCATGAAGTGATGCTCCATTTATCAGAAGTAACTCAGTAATAGCATGGTGACGAAGACGGATACTTTCGAATAACGGACCTGTAAAGAACTCAGGATGTTGGTAATTCACGTCGATTCCTTGACGAATATAGAATAACACCAATTCCTGATCATTTTGCTGAACAGCCTTGAATAGTTCTTTCCAATCTCCGTGGGACATAAAATGATAATTGATGTACAATTAATATTATACAGGAAAATTACCTCATACAAGTAACAAAAAAAAGTCATCATTACGATGAAAACCTATTAAGAATATAGGCATAGCAGTAATCTCTTAAGAGTCCATTAGGTAATGCATGCCACAAAAGCCATGCATTACCTAATTACCAGTTATACGCATTTAGCCAATAGAGATTTAGGAAACTATAGTGTTACGAGTATCTCAACAGGTTATGCCCACCATTCCTTCATCCAATCTTCAGCAATACTTTTCGCTTTGCTATAATCATCAGGAACAATGATGAGTTGATGATCATGATCACTATATTGAACAAGGATATTCACAGATGCGTCGGCTAGTCTACTACAGAATAGACCTAGTTGACCAGGCACATCTTGTCTTAATTTAAGTATAATGACTTGGTTGACACTCAAAACCATGATACCTGCGTCAGTCATTAGCTTTGTAGCTACTTCAGCCTCCTTGATTAAATAGTGCGCGATACAGGTATTACCCCTACAAAACATCCCACCTCCTTCCAAACTGATGCGATGGGTTCCTAAAATATTCCCAACCAAAGCCAATGAACCGGGTTGGTTGTTCAATAATAATTCGATATCGTACATAGGGTTGGGTTTACATTATGAATGATGATATTGAGTACTATCAGAAGGAGCTTGGTCTCTTTCAGTCATGGAATAATCACGTGAAACCGTTGCCACTCGAATTCTATAATCAGTATAAAACTGTTGGCGACCTTGGGTTTGAGCCAGTCGATGCAAAGCAATATTGCGCCATTGGGTAACACTATCTTCATCTTCAAAAAATGAGAGGGACAATACTTTCCCAGCATGACTAGCACTGATATATTTTTCAATGGAAATAAAGCCCTTGATTTTTTGGAGTTCTACTCTTAATTGGCCAATCATGTCTTCATAAGTTTTTTGATGAATTTCCTGAGGCCATGATTCAAAAATGACTGCGATCATATGATTTGATTTTGTGAGAAGCAAACCTATCAATTGCAATATCTTTATACTTCATTCTACACTGAAGTATGGAATCACTCGAAAAATTTGTTGTAACTACCGGCTTAATAGGAGAACCGGTACGTGCAAAAATGTTATGGCTTTTATTAGATGGCAAACCATATACTGCTACAGACTTGGCTGACTTTGCAGATGTTTCAATAACTTCTGCCAGCAATCATTTGACCAAATTATTAAATGCGCATATCCTATCTGTAGAAATGGTCGGTCGTTATCGCTATTATACATTTTCAAGACCTGAAATTGCTTATGCGATTGAAGCCATGGCACAATTAATAGAGGACCACATAGATCAAGCAGAAAAAATTGGATCAAAAACCACGGGGATCAAATACTGTAGAACCTGTTATGACCATCTTGCAGGTTATGTTGGAGTGAAGATGACGCAAACCATGGTAAAAAAATCATGGTTGATCGAGCAAGAGAAAATATATATGGTGACAGATAAAGGTTGGAAGTCCTTGGCGCAATGGGACATTCATCCTTCTCAATTTATAGGTTCAAAAAGACCCTTAACGAGAACATGCCTTGATTGGTCTGAAAGAAAATTTCATTTAGCCGGACAATTAGGAGCAGCGCTATTAGATAAGATGATAGCGCAACATTGGTTCCGCAAAAAAAATCATACAAGAGAGTTATTAGTCACAACCAAGGGTATTAAAGGCTTACACGATTGGTTGGGTTTATCCCTATAATAATTATATAATGGTTCGCCTATAGGATGCATGTCTGCTGTTTAAGATTCGTAATAATGGCTCAGTATGAAATATAGAATCCTATTGAACAGATATATTAGACCGACTACACTCAGCCTGCAGAAGAGTGGTTACGCATCATCATCAAACCCGTAAATATGATAACATCTTGGACAAAATGGATACCCCAAGCAATAGAAATACCCTTGGTTTCTAAGGTTGCCTTACAAAGGATATAACCCAAAAACCCTGACATGAGAATACCAATACCCCCTCCAGGGCTACCGGAATAATGTGGTAAGCCAAATAGAATAGCAGAAACCAGTTGAATGGTAAACGCGGTATAAGCATTTGCCAATCCTGCAATCACACCATATCGGAAAATAATTTCTTCTGCAAAGGAATTGGTTAATGAGAACAGCAAAACATAAGGCACAAACCACCATTCAAAAGCATCCAAACGATTAGCCTGTCGAACACCCAAAAATATAAAAATCCCTGTGGCAAGACTAATGAAAAAGAGTAATTGCAACCCATTGGATAACCAACTAGATTTACCATTGATGCCCAGCACTTTTTCTTTCCCTGCAACTACAGAAAGATCCCCTATACGAAGCATTTGTATACTTTCCGGATGATACGATCTGAAAAAGACCAAGGTAAGCAAAGCGACAACTACTGCATAGATTTGATACTTAACTAATCCGTTGATAAAAGAATTGGGATGGAGTTGAATTGTAAACTGGTTCATCACAAAATTACCACTGAGTAAAGCAACAGTAGCCATTCCAATCACTAAAAGCGTATACATCATTTGCATAACGTTCATTGAAGATGTAAATCTCTGATAAAAAAGAAAGTGTTTCCTTACCACTCAACAATTTGTAACCACAAAGAATAGATGAACTATTTTGACTTAAATCAGGAAAGCCTTTCACAACAAAAGTCAATACAGACAAGTATCTAACGGAAAAAAAATATTTGACATCAATAAGAACAACGCTTTTTTTCCCAACAAAAGATAGCTTAGGCGCAGATTTATTGCGCAGAAACGTAGAATTCAATAAATCTCAGCTATAGAATCCATCTATTTTTGTTGCCAAACGAATCAATATGACTGTAGATTTCAAAAAGATGGTATTATCCTTTTCCTTGGGTGTTTTCTTGCAACTATCCGCTTTGGCTCAACCCTCCATTAGCGGACATCAAAAACGAATGCAAGAATTATTCGATTCCTCTGGAATCGTCGGAATGGGGGCGGTGTTGATTGTAGATCAAAAAGTGGTATGGTCAGGAGGATGGGGCTGGATGAACTTAGAAGAAAAAATACCTTTCACAGAACATACCATCATGAATGCGGGTTCCATTGCAAAATCACTTACAGCGGCTTGTATTATGAAAGCGGTGGAGGACGGACTCCTGAATTTAGATACCGATATCAACCAATACCTCCCATTCAAAATCACCAACCCTTATCAGCCGGATAAAATTATC
Organism: Brevundimonas vancanneytii; assembly: GCA_943368425.1. Classification (GTDB taxonomy): domain Bacteria; phylum Bacteroidota; class Bacteroidia; order Chitinophagales; family Chitinophagaceae; genus Sediminibacterium; species Sediminibacterium vancanneytii_A. The sequence goes on along the minus strand of CALRLC020000003.1, from coordinate 114,083 downwards.
ACACTTCGACACTTATTGACACACACTTCCGGAATTACCGACCGACGCTCCTATTACATAAATACCTACATTGACAACAAAGACCCCGACACAGATTTAGAAACGACAGTAAAGAATTATTTTATCAAGGGTGCCAAAGATTATGACACGAGTAACTTTTTAAACAAAGCACCGGGTACTTTTCGGGACTACTGCAACCTAGGATTTGCTTTAGCGGGATATATTTTAGAAAAGCGGGTTTCCATGAGCTTACCGGAATACAGTAAACGAAATATTTTTGACAAATTAGGTATGACAGAATCCGGTTGGTATTTAAGAGATATTGATCTCAAAAAACATACACGCCTTTATGACCGCGAAAATGGCCCCTTAAAACAAATACCACTCTACTCCTGTCCTACCTATCCTGATGGAGGATTGAGAACCAGTACCTCTGAACTTGCCAGATTCTTTATAGCGATGCTTAATGATGGTGTCTACGAAGGGACAAGAATCTTAAGCAAAGAATCCGTTGAACAAATGATTGCAAAACAACATACCCCTGATAACTGTCCGGAAAATGTCAACTTGGCAAAGGCTAACAGCGGTTTGGGGTGGGCTTACAAAGATAATGCAACTAAAATGGGGCATGCAGGCACTGATCCCGGCGTCAAAACTGAAATGCTTTGCGATTTGAACAAAGAAATTGGAGTGATATTATTTACCAATACAGGATTACCCATTCGTGAATTGATCAAATACCATGTAGGCATCTTTGATGAACTAATGGCTATGGGGAAAATCTATCAACAAACGATACGCAAAAAATAGTATTCTAAACGCACTTGAAAAACATTCCGTAAAGTAAATAAGATACGAATGAAAATTCCGTTACGAGACTAGAACATCAAAATGAATGACGAATACGGAAAATATAAACTTGATTATTCTTGTATACCGTTGTTTTGTCAATCTGCATACCATTATTGATTGCCACTTTCTGAGAGGCATGGTTGGTTAAACTGATAATAGAGATAAGCGAGGAAGCAAGCTGATTTGCAAAGGCAAAGTCACGACACTTCCTTGCTGCCTCTGATGCAAAGCCTTTACCCCAGAATGTTGGTAAGAGTGAATAAGCAATCTCTAATTCAGCAACTCCATCAACCTGTTGTATCAGCAGTCCGCAATGTCCAATCAATTTATTGGAGCTTTTTTCAACCAATGCATTCATCCCTCCCAAATTATGTTCATAACGATTCATTTGTTTCTCATACCATTCCTGGCACTCCTCCTTTTGATCTTTTCTTTCACAAATCCAATGCTCCCAAGCTCTTGGATCACTAAAAAAAGTAACCCAATCAGCAAAATCAGTTAATTGAATCCTTCGAAACATTATCCTTTCTGTCTCCTCACCTTCAAGCAAATATTTCATAGATAAATTCATTTTGGCATAGGTTTCAGCGAAAATAAATTATTGAGTGAGGTTGCTAATAAGCTCTCTATTAATTTATAAATATTGGTGAGAGCTTTCATTACTTAAAAGCAATCTCTTAGTATTGAGCCTTGTATTTACAGATGAATGGTGAATAAAAGGTATGCTTGCAATAACTGAATAAATGTTTTAAAACAAAATGGTCAATCATCCTCTTTAAAAAGTGTAATCACCCTTATTTTATTTACCATACTCACTTGATCGCAAATACTTCATAAGATATTCCCTTATCATTAAAACTACCCACACCAACTGCTAAGATAAAATTAAGCCATTCGTATTTTTTTGATGTAGTTTCAAATACGGGGGTAATCCGCCAATAGGTACTACCATCTGGGTTGTTACGAACAATTCCATTATAAGTGCAGTATATGAGTTGCTTATCGTCTGTTTCTAATAATAACCGGACATCCAGCTTGGTGGTCACTGAATCAAGTCTCAACACCCAATCGGCTCCCATAGGTATTACGGTTCCTTTTATTTTAGGACCCGTAAAACGACCTGCTTTAAACGGATAGATAACGCGCTTCCCGATTGGGGTTTGACCTATTTCAAAACTAGGCTCTAACTGAATATCTATTTTATATAAAAATTCAGAATTCAGACTTTGCGCTTTAGTTACCATGCAAAAAGCTAACGCAAAAACAAAAGTGCTCAATTTCAGGTGTAGAGTATTCATTTTTGTGAGTTTAAATATGAGGGTTTCAGATTGGTTATTACTCGAAAAAAGGGGTGATACAATGAAACAATATTCTTACAATAAATCTAAGATAAATAAACATAAATGCATTTGACACAAGTCAAATGCATTCGCATAATTTCTGCATATACACCTGCTAAAATGCAAAAAAACTACTTACCACTGGTATAGTGATCATAAACTGCTTTTGCGATCTCGGCTATGATATGTTCATTGGTATCAAAGTCTTCTTTGGACTCGGATACGAAAACACTCAAAATAAAATATTCACCATTGGGTAGAAAAACAATACCAATATTATTGACAGCAGCAGTAATACCTGTCTCGGGATGGGTACCGGACCAACCTGTTTTATGCGCTACCCGGGTCTCTTTTGGCAATAATCCTTTGATGCGGTGTTCACCAGTAGTTGTCTCAAAATTCGTTTTCCAAAAGAAATCATAACTGCTTTTGTTCATCAATGGTTGTTTATTTTCATAAAACAGTTTCAACGTATGACTCGCAGCTTTAGGAGTGGTCCAATTTTCGAACATATTCTCCCATTTGGCTTGCATCTGCTCTTCGTTATAAGTGATTTGAATATCTTCAATTTGTTGTTGTTTGAAATACGCTTCAACCGTTTTAGGGGTTCCAATCAGTCGTATCAATTCATCACAAGCAGTATTATCGCTGTGTGATACAGAATACTGAATCAACCGCGCAATGGTAAATACCCCGCCATTGGGGTTTTCATCTCGAAGCGGACTCCAAAAACTTTCAGGTAAAAGTTTTTCCTTACCAATCGTGATGGGCTGATCCAAAGAAAGTTTTCCTTTATCCACTTCCGCTAAGACCGCTAGCGCAATATGAAACTTAAAAACACTTTGCATCGGGAAATGTCTTTCCCCATAAAATGAAAGCGTGTCTTTTCCACCATTGCCAATCATTGAAATTCCCACTACAGCTCTCTTACTAGAGGTGATTGTTTCGATTTTTTTTCTGAGTTGATCTAACTCATTGGAGGGAGTTTGACAGGACAATAAAAAGATAAAGGAACCAAGTAATAAATGGATGATCGGATGTTGCTGACGCATATAGGTTGTTTTTTTAAGCAGGGCATGAATGAAGACGAGGCAATATCCATAGAATGAATCCGATCCTTCAATGCGGCGAATCTACTCCAAACTTGAAAATCGAGATGTTATCAATGTTCTGTATGAGAGGAAATTGGGGCCAAACTCAACATCAATTGAACAACTCTTTGCTTCTCTTTAAGTTGCGCAAAATAAAATCAAATAGCACTTACGTTTTAAATGATGGAGCATTCAGTCAGTTAAACTTTTCACAAAACGTAATACGAAAAATTATCCTTGCTATAACATAACAGAATTAGATTACTTGAAGACACTAGTTGGATTTAAATGCATATAGGGTAATCGAAAAGTGATCCTTAAATGAACTTAGGTTCTTATAGACCAATCATTCTTTTGTATAAGGACTAAGAAAATTTAAATCCGTTCACTTTTCTCTTTGGCAATGATTTCATCAATAAATACATTACTCTTTTGCATCTTTACCTCTCCATACCAATGCTTATCTTGATGCGTTTCAGCAGCCAATTGATATTTCATTTCCTGATAGGCTAGCCTTGCCCACGCATGTTTTCGTAAATAGTCCCGAAATAATAAATGCCTTTCCAAAGCAGGACTATCCTGCTGACAAACATAAAGATGGTGCTTGATCCGATCCAAAATCGGATGCTGATCATCACCCCTTCTTCTGAAAACATCTCTACCGACGATCCCTTGATTTCCCCTATAGCAATACCCAATATCTTCCAATCTTACTTTGATCAGATCAAAAACGTCAGGATTGGTATAGACAATATCCATATCAATGATAGGTTTTGCATCTAACCCAATTACGGCTGTACTTCCAACATGTTCTACATAATAATCCAACCCTTGAAGTCTTGCATCTAATACTTGTTTCAATTGTTGAAAATCTTCCACCCAAGCGGGGTTATAGGATTGAATAAGCATAGGTCTTTTGCGAAACAAAGACCCTAGAGCTAAAAACTTACGATGTAGGATGGTATGAATCGTCATTTTAATTGAATGGGTACATAAATTCTGCGTAGAAAATAAGGATAACTAACAGAACCTTGCTCAGGCAAAAATTCTTCATAGGCGATCAAATCCCGTAATGTGTAAGGACTCTTATCCAGCCATCCGAATTTAACCTGTTGCATGAGTTCTCTGACTTCTCTTACAGAACTACGGGTAATGAAACTAGCATATTTACCCTGGGGAATCAACAACAAAGACTCACGGATGTTTATTGCAGTAGCTGCATGCACGCTAATCCCTAAAAAATAATTTTTCTCCGCTGTGGGGTAATGAAAAGTATGATGGGTCAATACCCCTATTCTTCTACCTTCGATCTTGAGACCTTTTCTCTCGCAAAAATCAGTGGCTTGCTCAATAGCATCCATCATCCCACGATGCATAATAGAAGTTGCAACGCCATAGAGATAAATATCAGGTAAATAAAGAATCTCAATAGTCGAATGATCGAGGATCATTGTTACAACCTCTTGCTTAAAAAGTGTAGAAGGTGATTGTGAAAACTTTACAGGTGTTGTTTTATAATACGCTTTGAACGAACGATTAAAAACAGCTGCAGATGAAAAACCGCATTCATCTGCTACTTGCGCAATACTATAACCCATGCCTGCTTTCAACAAGTGCGCTGCTTTTTCTAAACGGACACGGTTGATACAAGCAGTAGGAGTCTCATGCATTTCTTTTTTAAACAAACGCTGAAAATAAAAAGGCGAAAGTTTAGCCTTCGACGCTAACAAATCCAACGACAAGGGCTGATGACAATGACGCTGAATAAAAGCATAAATTTTTTCAATCCTGCTGTCCATGACGACTATAAGTTACGAATCATTTGCACAGATGTTTGACGAATCTTAGCACGTATGTATATAGCAACAAGTATTGTTTGTAAAAGCATAACCACTACGATAGTCAATAAAATCAAAGGGGCATCCAACAAAGGCGGAACAGGGACTTCCAACACCATCACACCAAATAGTTGACAAATACTGGCATTGAGCCAATAACCAAAAAGAATACCTATAATCATAGATAGACCTGTGAGTATCCAATATTCTCTTTGATACATCCATACTATATCCTGAACAGAACTTCCAATGGCTTTCATGATACCCATTTCCTTTGCTCTTTCCTCCAGTGATAAATGTAAGACAATCAGTAATCCCGACAGGGCAATAACCAATGTAAGGATACCCATCACCTGTATGATAAGATAGGTAGGCTTTAGATGATTTTCCAATTTGGCCAGTTTAACATCAGAATGGATCATATCTCTGACAACAATTCCATTTTTTGCTAATATTTCATCAAGTTCTTGGGAAACTTTCTGTGCATCAAACCCTGGCTTTAATTGGATTGCCAATTCATCATAACCACTATTGGCTTCTCTTTTGAAACGAAAAAAACCAAGATTGGTTAAATTTTTGATCACACCCCCAAAGACAAAACTTTCACTTGCTCCATTTTCATCTGTGAGCGTAATGGGGTGTCCCAAGGGTAGAGTACTGAAATCCCCTGCATATTTTTGGCTGATGTACAGCAATTGCGTTTGTTCCGGCTGGGGACTTCCTTTTACAAAAAGAGCTGAATTCAATACATAATCTGGAGGAAATGAAGTCAGGGTCGTACTTTGGGCATAAGCATTCTGATCAGTTTGAAACTGAACACTGCGGCGATTCAGGTAAGCTATTCGCTGAATAAATGGCAAATCATGCAAGACGGGAATTTTTTCTGTATACGACTCCTGCAAAACAGCCGTGATCTCATAAGTAGAATGCTGTATATAATTTCTAAAATCAGTTTTAAGTGAATACCGCAAATTAAACCCTGCACTAAAGAGTGCTACACCTACTATCAACAGCAACAAAAGCAAACCAGTTCTTTGCTGACTGCGAAATAAATTATTGATACTATATTTTAAACTAGTATTCTTAAAAAAACGGTTCGTGATCCTAAAAACGGATTGATAAGTAGTATAGAAAACCCTGTTCAATGCCTGATAGACACTCGTCTTAGAAACTTTAATTAGCGGAATAGCTGCAGTCAATAGTGGCAAAAGGACTGCCACGACAATGGCTACACCGTGCACAGAGAAAGATAATGGACCGTCAACCGGAGCAAAGTTTTGAAGAAAATCAATAAAGCGACTATACGCTTTAGCAGTAACATACCCAAGTGGTAGTCCAACCAACATCCCAATACCAATCATGCAAAATAATACGCTCAAATAACCATACAAAACCATGCGTGTAGATGCACCAACCGTTTTCATGATACCTACATTGACCATTTGAGGATAAAGCCAGGTAATTAAAACCAGTGACAACAATATTATACCCAGTATAGCAAGTGTAATTCCCAAACTTTTTTGCAAAAAGGAAACGCCATTGACAATATTCTGATGAGGATGTTCACCGGGCGGTGGGAAAACAACTGAAGACACCGTATGACCACTTTGTTGGATCAATGCTTTCAGAGACTCATAGATATCCCTAATCGCTTCGCCCTCACGATAGGGCTTCTTTAATCGGATCAAAAAACGCTCTTGCGAACGCTCGTTAACCATCTTGCTTATCGAAGGAATATCAGTGTACGCATACACCATCTGCTCCATTTGAGAGGGCGGCAATCCTGGGTCAAAAGCTTGACCACCATAACGAAGCGTCACGCTTTCATGACTAGGGACCTGAACAGTCAACACCTTACCAGTATCAAGAAAATCCAACCCATTGCCTTCAATGAATAAAGACGATGGAAGCAAAGGACCATGAATAGAAAATATACTGACCTTTGGTTGCTGCAAATCATCACACGCAAAAATCAGCAAAGGCATCCAATGTCCTTTTCTATTTTTGATACGCCCCGTCATGGTTTCTCTCCTTTCAATATGAGATACATACTGATTCGAAGCTAGTTGTTCAACAAGATGAGAAGAAGGCTGAACAATACTTAGGATGATATCCGCCGGGTTACTTGCAGAAAAATTTTGTTCAAAATCACGGTCGGTCATCGCCTTACTATAGATGATCGTACCGATACCCCATGCAGATAACACCGAAGCGATGACACATAAAGCGACCTTACCCTTGGCAAGTAAAAAACTCTTGAGCAGTTGACGGATAATAGCTTTCATAGCGATTGGGTAGAATGAAGAATAATGCCATCTTGTAGGGTGATGACTTGAGTGAAATTTCTTTGACTGATATTTTCATGGGTTACAATCACTAGTGTCTTTCCCTGTTGAACCAAGGATTGAAAGAGTTGATAAATCTTGTCACCGTTTTGGGTATCAAGATTACCCGTTGGTTCATCTGCCAAAATAATGGGTGGATCATTGGCGAGTGCCCTAGCAATAGCAACCCGTTGAATTTCACCTCCGGAAAGTTCATTAGGAAACTTATGCATCTTATCTCCTAGTCCCACATCCGACAATAATTGTTGTGCCCTTACTTTACGTGTTTTCACTGGAATCACTTGCACCAAATCCATTGGAAATAACACATTATCTAACGCAGACAATGTTGGCATTAACTGAAAATTTTGAAATACAATTCCAATATTGCAACCCCGCCATTTGGCCAATTCATTTTCGCCCATGTCATGAAGCCTGGAGCCATTGATCAGTACCTCACCACGCTCACATCGGTCAATACCAGAAATGATATTGAGTAAAGTAGACTTTCCACTCCCTGATTTTCCAATGATTACGGTGCTAGCCCCTGGTGCAATGAAAAGGTCTGCATCAATTAGTGCATGCACTTGACCACCCAAACCTTGGTAAGTTTTATTCACTTTCGTTAATTGTATCATGATCAACAATTATATTTTAATGGTATAGAATTTGAATACACAGTACAATAGCTGAACCTATTATCGACTGGTTCAAAGAAAGAATAAATACCCCCATTGCTATTTGCAAATCTTGCGGTGAATTTTACTAAGAGTGGCCGTAACATTTTTAACCCTGTACCTTGCCAAAGCTTTTAACAAAAAAAGACAACTAAGAGAAGTATGACGAAGTGAGTGAGCTGAGCCATAACTTTTGATAGATGTAAAGTTACTCTTATGTCAACAAACACTATACAGAAGCTCAAGATGAAGCATCCTTACATGAAATTTAAATTATCCAATACACGCTTGGTACAATAAAGACCAAAGATCAGAACGAAACTTTTCTTTAAAAATACCAAAGTGACCAATTTGCTTGACTCCGAAAGCAGATGGGTGAAGATGTTGTTGTTGAATTACAGAAGAAGCATATTGTGCAGTCATCCAATGTACGGCCTGTGTTGGGGCAAATGGGTCATTGTCGATACTGATGGCTGTCACTGGCACTTTTATAAGATGAAAGTATTGTTCTTCTTTAGGAATATCTGTAAACAAATAATCTTTGTTTCGACACCAACGGCTCCATTGCAAAGCTACTTGCTTAGGTAAGTTTTCCATCCCACTAAATTGTTTCGAAGGCATGTATCCAAACAAACGAACAAGTGTGGGGAATAGTAAATACCAATTAGCCCACATACGCCACTTTTGTGTGCCTGGCCAAAACTTCCAATACCCTGATTGCGCAGCAACCAATACAATTCGCTTTAATATGGTTGAAGAAGGTGCCAATCCAATCAACTGTCCACCAATGCTATGGCCCATCGCAGAGATCGAAGCAGCTGGATATTGTTTGTTCGCCCATTGAATCACTGCTTCCAAATCATTGCTTCCCCATTCCGCAGCAGTCGTTGAAATACGATGTATCGGCTCTATAAGTGATAAACCAATTCCGTGATAATCAAAACTGAGAACGGTAACCCCTCTACTGGACAAGTACTCGGCAAATTTTCTATAGAATGTTTGTTTGACACCTGTAGCTGAAACAATGATGAGGACTAAATCACTTTCTCCTGCATACTCGTGAACATGAATATTATAACCTTTGGCTGTTGGGATCATTCTTGCTTTCATCATCATTTGCTTTTTGGGAAACAATAAGTAAACCTACGTGTAAATAACAGCATAAGAATTAAATATCGGCGACTTTATGGAAATAAAGTAACAATGTCAAAAAGTACAAGATAAGAGTTCTTGATACTCAGATGTATCGCTAAAATACATGCGTTAAGAAAAGCGACTCAGGTATCCAATAAAAAGATAATTTTTAAAATCGAATAAAAATATGCAACGAGAACCTTCCGCGATGGGTCATCTATGAAAACTGAAACCATGAAAAAATTATGCTTATTTATTTTAATTGCAGGTTTAGCTATAGGTTGCGAAAAAGATGAAACCTTAGAAAATGAAGCATTCTCTTGTGCCAATTCCGAAGGTTTTGCTCCCATTGATAATAAAATCAAAATAACGCAAGGTATTTTTGGGACGATCAGCTTTACCGAAGGAAATTGCATGCCGGGTCCTATGCCCGTTTCTGGTCCTCTAGATTGCCGAACCTGTCCGGTAATTCGAACAGTGAGAATTTACAAGTACACAACCATTAGTAATGCTATCAAAGTGAATAATCAAGCTGGGCAATTTTATGAACGATTTACAACCGACCTGATAACAGAGACAAAATCAGATGCCAATGGTTTTTTCCAACTAACCCTCCCTGCTGGTATCTATACAATGGTCGTCGTTGAAAAAGGTTTACTCTATGCCGCTTTTGGAGACGGACAAGGTGGTATCAACCCCATCACGGTAGGTACAGGTACAACAGAAACCAATTTCCCCATCAAATACAAAGCTGTTTTTTAACCTAATAAAACCATAACATAGAATACACGCATCATTTACAGCCTGAGCTAATCAATGATGCGTGTTTAGAAACATAGCTATTCCTACTTCTAATACTATCAATACAACTTGAAGAAGAAAATGGCGATTATCAAGAAATAAATTTCCTACCCGCTAAATTGTAATTCGAATCTTTCTTGTTACTTTTTTCGTTTGGTCTTTTTTACAATAGTATTGTAATCCAAACACAACTGTATCAGAGAAGCGAATTCCCTTTGTGTCCGAAAACCCTCTGAATGCATGTAACAATACCCCTTGTAAATTTTTCCTTTCAGGTACATAGGTTCATATCCGATAGACTCTGAAAGTTGTTCATGTAAAGCGGGGTCAAAGCGCAACATTAAATGATCGGCACGAATACATACACAGGTCTTCTTATTAACCAAAAAATTCAATACACCAAACATCTCCTTTTCTTCGATATCAATATTGGGTGCCTCACTAAGAAAAGCCCTTACACGGTCGGCAAGCTTAATATCATAGGCCATCATACAAACTATTGTAAAGAGTGAAGACCAACAGTATTTCCTTCTGTATCCTGAAAAATAGATACAAAACCAAACTGGCCAATATCCATCTTGGGTTGCAATATTTTTCCACCTGCTTGCTCAATGCGTTGCTCCTCTTCAGTACAATTCACTGTTTCAAAATAAACAATTGTGTTATTACCGGTTGATCTATGATCTTTTTGTTCTACCAAAGCCCCGGAGATAAAAGGTTTTTGAGCGTCAAATGGAAATGCTGCTTGTTTCCCCCATTCGGAAGGCATATCCACAAGTGTAACATTAAAAACAGTTTCATAAAATTGCTTAGCCCTGGCCATATCATTGACATAAATGTCAAACCAACCAACATGATTTTGTGAGTGCATAATGGTATTTTTACTTTTTTGCAAAATCGCAAAGCAAAATTCCTTGACTGAGAATATGAAAAATTGTAAAAAAGGGACTTATTACTTTAAAGTGTCAAATATCAAAGACATTTTTAAATATCCTTCGTCAAAAGCTTTAGGCGTGATACCCGTAAAGGCTTTGAAGTCTTTGATGAAATGTGACTGATCGAAATAGTCATTTTCATACGCCAGATCTGTAAGAGAGGAAACCCGGTTTTTTAGCAAAGCATTAAGTGCCGACTGAATACGCAAGGTTTTGGCCAATTGTTTAGGAGTCAATCCGGTATTAGAACTTAATTTTCGAGTTAACTGCTTTCGATGAATGTCTATCTGATGTGAGTAGGTCTGCACAAACAATTTACCCTGTGTACCACGAAAAGCTGCTATAGCAGAAGAAACAAATGTATCCGTTATTTCATTGTCGGCAAGACGATCTAATAAAAAAGCTTCAATGATTTGAATCCTTTCTTCATGATTTTTAGAAAACAGTATTCGTTGCCCCAGTTGATAACCCTTTTCACCAAACAACTGCTCGATGGGAATCGCCTTGTTAAGTATCTGTTTGAATGGGATAGTTGAAAATGGCAAAAAGCCATGTGGATGAAATCGTACAACAAAGCTGCCGGTAAAGCCGGTAGGTTCTACCACGAAAGGGCGAGTAAGCTGACCAATTAAAAAACATTTCGGCAATAAATAAGCATGACCTTGTGGAGGATGATAACGATAAGTATCCCCGTAATGAAAAATCAGTTTCATAGTCCCATCAGGAACAATATGATTGATGGTAGGGGTTGCTGCTAAAGTGGCTTCCAAGTTCCAATAACACTCTACAAAGCTTTTCAATCTTTCAGAAGGTTCAAAAATAGCAGCTGTCATGGATAATATTTTTGAATAAATCAATACTTGTTGTACACTAGCACTGCTTACAACAACTCCAATAGTAAGAATGTATTATGATGTACTAACTATTTTACCGATCTAATACATTATGATGAAATCTTGTAGCGCCCTTTAGATATATGCAAGAAACTCAATAATCCTAATAGACCAATACCGATACACACCAATCCCCAAAAGAAGAAGTTATAACGATCAACAGCCAAACGATAGATAGAAGTAAATAAGAATAAAGAACAGCCTGTAACCGTCCATACAAGAGACTGCTCAACCCTACCCAATTGTAAACCATGGGTAGGTCTGTTCAATAAAAAAGCAACAATCCCCTCATCCCACAAGAGTAATAAGAAAGAAGCCAATAGCATGAATCCTGTGATGACTGGAGTGTAATTAAAATCAATGGAAATCGTAATGACAAAAATATTGACCATGATGCCAAAAACAAGCAGAGCTCCCGCCCTGCTATAGCGCTGTGTCATCAGCAAAGCGCCCCCTATTAATTGACCCAGTCCCAAAAATTGCCAATACCATCCGGATTGATAGAGTGTTTCAAAAAAATGCAAATAAGTTCCCATGGGACTTAACTCTCCAGAAGTGGATGTAAAACGCTGTCCTTTGATTTTGATAAAACTGGCAAAAACCATTGCACCGCCTAAAAGATACCTCGTGTAAATAATGACCAATGGGGCAAAAAAAGTTGAACGTAATCGTTGCATCATAAAATAAATAGATAACAATGAAACTTCAAATTAAAGGTTCATGTGTAACAAAAAAAGCATATTCAATGAATAACGATAATTACGGGATTAGCGGTAAATAAACAGGCTAAGTATAAAAAAGATTTAAGGCGCTAAATATTTTTGATTTTTGTGTAACATTTGAAAGAGTCATGTATCTATTTATCAAATCATTGTTTTACAGATAGTGTTGAATGGAATTCAAGGATGTTTATAACGAGTATGCGCCTAAAATATTCAGGTTTTGCCTGGGCTATATCAACGATCGGGATAAAGCGCAGGACCTGACTCAGGAAACCTTTATAGCTGTATGGCAAAACTTAAAAGATTTCAGAGGTGATGCTGGTATCGGTACTTGGATTTTCAAAATTGCTTCTAACAAGTGTTTGCGTCAACTCGACAACGAAAAAAGACAGCAAACAGTACTGAAGAACATACCAATGGATCAATCCATCAACATGAATGAGTCTGACAGAGATGAGGCACTGAAACGATTACGAAATAGCATAGCACAGCTACCCGAAACCGACAGACTTATCATTGGATTATACTTGGAAAACCTACCACAGGAAAAAATAGCAGAGATATTGGGAATAAGTCATTCCAACATTAGAGTGAAAATACATCGCATCAAAAATGCATTGACTGAACAATTGAAAGAATATGGATAGTTTTGATAACCTAAAATCAATTTGGCATTCAGAGAAGGGTTTACAACTACCTACAGCAGATGAATTTCTGAAAATTGCCACAGGCTATAAACGTCGCAACCAACAACTCGCAACAGGGGTTTTGATTACCGTCATCCTTTGCTTTGTAGCTTTTATCGGGGTTTGGTTCGGATACAAGACGACAATGTGGACAACTAAATTCGGAGAGTTACTAATTTTTTCTGCTCTAGTATACCTAATCTATTATACCTATAAAGAATTGCAAAAGAAAAAACGATTACAAATAGCAGATGCGAATATTTTTTTACAGCAGCTCAAAAAAGAATTAGCAGAAACTGAAGCAAAGAAAATAAAGATCCTACAGTTCTTAATCTATTATGGAGTAGCATACGGTTTTTTCATTTATGAGAATGCTGCAGGGAATACTCAAAAAATTACCCTCAGTTATGGTATCCTCTTCGCCTTTATTGCATTGCTATGGTGGGTATATCGACCAATGATTTACAGAATTCACCGTAAAAAAGTGAATACTATGATCACCAAAATTGAACATCTGCAATTACAAATAAATGAACATGAAAAAGATTAATTACATACAAGCTGCTGCATTCATCATGGGTATGGTCTGTATCAATAGCAGTGCGATTAGCCAATATATTTTCCCCATGCATGATTTCATCAATGGGGTCATAAAAGGAATAGGGATTGGATTACTTGTATACTTCATTGCACAAATACAGTCAAAAAAGAAACGCCCGAAAACAAATCAGTAACAAAACAATTCACATTTCAAGTAAACCTAAGGGGTATCTGTTTACCTATGAACTCACCCAAAGTTCATCACCCCCGTATGCCCTATTCCAAAATATTCAGTCACCAATAAAACGATAAATATGCCCACTATTTTATTTATATTCATTGCATCATTGCTAAGTGTATCAGCCATCAATGAAAATTTTGAAGGAAAAATCATCTATCAAGTTCGTTACCATAGCAGAATCCCCAATGTAAGCAGTGATCAACTCACAGCAATGATGGGTACCGAACAGGAATTCTACTACAAAGCCGGTAGTTACAAATCAGCAGTGAATGGCACATCTATGGAGTATATGATATATATCGCTGATAGCAGTAAGATCTACATGAAAATGGCCAATATGGATCTGTTGATGTGGACCGATGTTACAAAGGAAACAGATCAAATCTTGCATACCCAACTCAATAAAAATACAGATACTATCCTAGGCTTTGCCTGCGATGAACTGATTATCAAAGCAAAGAACAGTACACATAAATATTATTTCAATACTGCCTTTGGTATCAATCCAATAGAGTCGGCCAATCACAAAGCTTCTAACTGGTCGGCTTATCTATCAGCATCAAAGGCGCTACCGCTGAAAATGATCATAGAAACCGAGCAGTTTATTGTTGAATCCGTTGCAGTTCAATATAAAAAAGAACCACTGGCAGCTAGCATAATAAAAATTGATCCTTCTTTGAAAATTGTACAAAGTCAATAACAAAATGCATACATCAACTCCTTATCCGGTTTATAAACAAACGAGGGCGGTATAGACCGCCCTCGTTTAAAATAATATCAGGATAACGATACTATTCTTCATAAAAAAAGAATCAACCCATATTATCACTTACTAAAGATTTCCTCCAGCTTTTCCTTCAATTTTTCTCTACGAAGATCTTTAGCAATAATAATGCCTTCCGGGTTGATCAAATAATTACTTGGATATTGATAAATACCATACACGCGAAAAGCCACATTATTTGGACCCCGATCATCGCTCACATTGATCCAAGGTAATTGATCTTTCTCGATGGCTTTTTTCCACAAAGACTTATGTTCATCATCGGAGATCGCATAGATTTCAAAACCCTGATTTTTGAAGCGCTGATACAGTTGTACCATTTCCGGATTTTCTCTTCGACAAGGAATACACAAAGAGTTCCAAAACTCGAGTAAAACATATTTTCCTTTGATATCAGATAATTTGACTTTTTTTCCATCAGGTGTTACTTGTTCTACATCCACATATTGTCCACCTATTCGGATGGGTTGGTTAAGCATTAAAAACTCAGCAACCAATTTTCCTTGTTTTGATAACTTCAAAGGTTCAGCTAGTCCTTGATATAATTTTTCTATTCTCGATTTTTCAATTTTTCCTTTTAATGAACTCAACAAATCAATACTAACTTCACAACTTGGATTATCATCAATAAACTTTGCAGTCTTTTCATTGATGATTGGTATATAATAGCCGGGGATAGAATCTTCCATTCGGGTCGAGTCAGGATGATCGCCTCTTCTTAAGACAGATTTAATTCTTTCAATCTGTTCTTCTTCTCCTGCAATGGATGCATAATATTCTTGTTGTTTTTCTTGTAAGGGCGATCCTTTAACTACCGTTTTTCTAAATTGACCTTTCTGCGCTGTAAAGCTCATCTCAGTACCTTCCAACCAAAACACATAATAGTCACTATAGTCTTTGGTGCGTATGATGACCCGAAAAGGTGGTTTTTTGATTGCATAGCTTCCTTTAAAAACAAAACTGCCATCTGTCACCACCGCCGAGTCTTTAAATTTTAAAGTCGGGTCTGTCCAGGGCTCAAAGTACAATACCGTTCCATTAGTAAAACCACTTACACGACCTTGTATTACAAATGTATCAGGATCAGCTGCGGTATTTGAATCCATTGAAAAAGCAAAACAACTCATGGTGGTGATACAAAAAAAGAACCAATTGAAAAAGGGTTTCATGATAAAGTGTTTTTGGTACATAAATAATCGATCATTCAAGAAACACTATACTTACATTTATGAACAAAAGATGAAGTCATGCTCGATAACCATCATAATATCCAACAAACTTGTTCTTTTAGAGAAAATATAGTATCTCCTTACAACACTTCACACAGCTAATTAATTGTAGTCGTAACGACCAATGGTATCAAAAGTCATGAGCTCATCCTAAGAGCTCACTGACTAAGTATAGGGATGAAGCAAAAGTAAACCCCATTAACTGATTTTTTTTTGCAAAAAAGACAATGATTTTGCTTGTTTTATCCGCTCAATAAAATCATAACCAGATATAAAAATCAATTCTGGAAAGCTAAAATCAATACGCCTTATTCACCTTGCTTAATGAATAGACAATTCATGCTTTGACTGAAAGAATAGATCGCTCATAGCAGCATATTTTTTAAGGCTTCATCCCTACATCATATTTCACCGTATCCATGATAATATGACTATGAAACTGTTTTATTTCAGGATTGTCCATTAAGTATTTTTTTGCAAAAGCATCATAGGCCTTGATATCTGCAACTTGAACGATGATGATAAAATCAATAGAGCCTGCTACATAAAAACATTGTGATACATCAGGAACTTGAAGCATGAGTTGCTTGAAATTTTCTATAGACTTAGTGCTTCCTGAATGCAAGGAGACTTCAATGGCCACACTGGTTGTTTTACCAAAAATACCAGAGGGTATAACGGATACATCTGCGGTAACGATACCATTTTCTCTGAATTTTTTGATCCTTCTTTGTACCGCACTAGGACTCAATCCGATTTCGTCTCCCAATTCCTCAGCGGTGCGTTTGTTATTTTGCCGGATCAAGTCAAGTAAAGCAAAATCCAAATTATCTAAGTCTTGCATTTGCCAAAGCAGTTAATAAAAGCAAAGCAATATAATGTCTATCCTCTACATTCATGAATGAAAGAATGTTAAATTCAACACATGGTATGATAGGGGCTTCCCAATACATCCATTGAAAAAAAATAAGCAAGAATTGAAAAATATTGATACAACGATGTTAAGCAGGGTAAGGTCAAGCTAGGTTTCGATAGACTCAAGAGATATCATTGATCACTTATCGGATATGGTATAAAGTTCTAAAGCTACCTTTTATCCATTTTGGATTATCAAGTCTAACATAGATTCTGCAATTTTGAAATATGCATTTTTCTAGGGATATCATATTTTTTATCAGTACACTCGGATGGTTCAATGGTGTCATCCTTGCTGTATATCTCATCATGTTCTTCAAGAAAAGAACACTTGCGACCCAATTACTAGGCTGGATGATAATGGCGCTGAGTTTACGCGTTTTCAAATCTGTTCTATGGTGGTTCACACCCAGCCTACGCCCTATCTACATCCAATGCGGAATCGTGGCCTGTATGTTTGTCGGTCCATTATTGTATGCCTATTTGCAAGCCAGTGTACATGGTCATACAAGACTTTCCCGTAATTGGGTCATCACACTGATGATATACACCCTCACCGCTTTGGTTTTATTATTACTATTCACCCAACCCCAACACATTCCATTCTGGAAGTACTATATTATTCCTGTCATTTACTACCAATGGTTTCTGTATATCTTACTGAGTATTCTATTGATCACTCCAAAAATCAAACAATTCCGAACTTCCAAAAAAACCCTATCGCCCAACGACAAATGGCAACTGATCATTGTAGGCTGTAGTACCTTGATTGCTTTGGGGTATGCCCTACCATTTTTTGGATTCAAAAGCACACCCTATATCACCGGTCCCATTGTTTTCTCTTTGCTCATATATCTGGGTCTGCTCATACGATCCTATCGAAATAATACAGAAGAACTCATTCAATCAGAACCTGAGAAATACCTACATAAAAAAATAGATCCTACAAAAGCCAGTGAGAAAATACAAGTCCTCCAGCAGTTGATGGAGGAAAAGGAAATCTATCTTCAACCCGATTTGAAACTGGCAGACTTAGCAAGTCTGATAGAGTTATCTCCACATCAACTTTCGCAGCTACTCAACGACAACCTGAACAAAAGCTTCAATACCTATATCAATGAATTGCGAATCCAAAAAGCCTGTGATTGGATCCTAGAAAAACAAGAACTCAAATTAGAATCTGTTGGCTATGAAGTAGGTTTTAATTCCAAATCCTCTTTTTTTACGGCCTTCAAAAAGAGAACCGGATTAACTCCAAAAGCATATAAAGAACAGGCAGAAAGCAGAAATCTTCTAAAATCAGCGACTACAACCCCTATTTTAAGTTCGAAATGATAAAATCAAACCGGTTTTCCTTGATTTCGAACCGATGGAAAAGTAGAATCTATGAGATTCACTTTTTACTCAAAATAAAATAGTTAACAATGATTCGAATGCTAATGCTGGTGCTTGTATATGCACCCATGCTATTATTTGCCCAACAAGGAACACCAGTAAAAAAGAAAGTCCTGATAGCCGTAAGTGCTTATGGAAAGGCCGAAGGCAAAATTCGTCCGGGTTTTGAATTTGATGAATTCTCGCAAGCCTATCTGATTTTCAAAGCCAATGGCTTAGACATAGATGTCACCAGTCCGAAGGGAGGGGTGGTAGAAGCTGATGAATACAACAAAAACAAACCCTACAACAAAGAAATCATATCCGATCAGGCAGCGATGGCTATGCTCCAAAATACTATTCCCACAGCAAATGTCAAAGCCGAAAACTATGCAGCCATTTATATCGTTGGGGGGAAAGGCGCGATGTTTGACCTGCCATTTGATCCTTCTCTTCAGGAAATCATCCGAAAAATTTATGAACAACAAAATGGAATCGTAGCAGCAGTATGTCATGGACCAGCGGCTTTGGTTAACGTAAAACTAACCAATGGTAGTTACCTCATTACCAATAAAACCATGACTGGTTTTTGTAATGATGAAGAACAAAAATTTGGCAAAAAATGGAAAGAAGAGTTTCCCTTTTTACTCGAAGATAAGCTGATCAAAAGAGGTGTAAAATATGAGCGTAGTGATGCTATGTTACCACAACTCAGTATGGATGGACAAATCATTACCGGACAAAACCCATTTTCCACAACCCTTTTGGCAGAACAAATTGTAAAGTCACTGGGAATAGATCCTGTAAAGAGAACTCTATACAAAGATGAAAAAAGCATGCAGTTAGTTAAAAAAGCACTCTCAGGAAAAATGGAATGGGTGAAAGAAGAACTGAAGCAAAACTATGCGACCTATGATACGGTATTGATTGCTGTTTATGGTTATTACAAATTGATGTATGCCAATGGTAACAAGCAAGAAATCACTGAAGGACTTAAAATTTCAGAACTCGTATCCGAATGGGTATACAATCAAAATCTCAGATACGAAATGGCAAAAGGTTACCTTGCTTTGGATAACAAGGAATCCTCTAAAAAAATACTAAACGAAATCATGACCAAAACACCTTCCTTCAAAGAAGCTAAAACCTTATTAGAACAAATTAAATGAACCCATGGGTCTAATAAAATAATCGAAACAAAAAAATAACACAACTCCTATGCAACAACCGTCTGTATAAATGAGTCTAAGATGACTTATAAATATGCCATCATCAATTTCTATCAAAAGCAATCGTATGAAAATCAAACTGACAGTACTCTTATCAATCCTTTGCATGTTGCAATTGAGAGCCCAAACATTGCCGGAATTCAACAACAAGCCGGCCTACATCGACACAAAAACCAAGACCTTGGTCGAATTGGAAAAATCCCAGTACAATACCATGGCTAAAGCAAAAGGCTTATTCAAAGCTGAAGCAGGCTTTTTTCTCACTGGTCCCATGTCATCGGTAAAACTTGAAAAAAAAGCAGAGCTCATCTTTGTGGTAAAGGTGGAACCCGGGACTGATCCCACTTCCGTTTTTGATCTGGTACAATTTGAAGTTAGAAACGATAAACGGGTCTTTATTACCTCAAAAGCCACAGCAGCCAAAAGCTCCAATTCTTTTGAAAAGATCAGTTATGATATCAAAAAGATCAAAGATGGATATTACCACCTAATCGCTAAAGACCTGAAGGAAGGAGAATATTTCTTTGGCGCATCGGATTTTATGTATGCATTTAGTGTCAAATAATAATATGCCAATCAAGAATTAATAACTAGTAGACCAACAATATAAACTCTTGTTGGTCTACTAGCTTAATAAAAGAACCACTACTTAAAAGCTGAAAGCATCAACCAATTCATAGCGTCCTTTTGACTTTACTTCTTTTTATCTGCTTTGATACTTCCATTAGGTTGATACATCACAAATCCAATGACCTGTCCACTTGCATCTTTTTCAAATACAACACGATACCCATTTACCCCCTTAATGGAAAACTCCGGAAGATTACCCGGCACCAATTCATAGGTAGGTTGCCCTGGAAGTGTAGCTTTGAGTTGACCTTTATCTATAAATATTTGTACGTTTTGTCCACCCATCAGGTACTCACCTGCATAAAGACTCAATGCTGTTTCAGATATTGTGTTAGTGCTACGGGATGATGGAACAGCAGCAGAAACAGGCGGAGTACCAGCTTTGGTAAGCGTGAAAGTTCCATTGGGTTGTGTCAAATGACAGAGGGTAACCACTCCTTTTGCATCTACTTCGAATCTAGTACTAAACCCTTTCAATCCTTCTAAATGAAACACATGTTCTTGCATGGGTACTAACACATATTCCGGTTGACCGGGTACAATGGCTTTTAACTGACCCGCTCCATCTACATAAGTTTTGAATTGTATCCCCGCCATCGTAAACACCCCCTCGTATTTTTGTAAAGCCTCACGAGTCAGCTGGATAGTTTTAATTTCTTTTTGAAAAATAATAGGCTTTACTCTATCCTCAAAAGGTAATGATAACTCGATAATACTACCATCTGCTGCCACTTTGAATTCTCCTTCGAGGGCTTCACTTTCATCAAATACAGGTGCATCAACGGAAAAGATAAAATGATTGTAATTAAAATGTCGAATCTTCAACTTCCAACGATTAAAACTTCCTTGCAATACCCCTTCACCCGACTGAATGGCAATGGTTCCATAACCTTTATTCTTATAGGTACCATGGTAAGCAGACAAAGAATGTGAAGGGGGAATGATGTTACTATTCTTTTGTGCTGTTGCTTCCTTCTTTATTGCTGGTGATTTCAAAAGAGCATTCCAGTCACGAAAGCCTGCAGCGATCATCCTGTCAATAATGAGATTGGTAATGATACGAGGTACCGAAGAATTATTCTGATTAGCGGATACATAAATACCAATACTATCCGTAGGTAAAAAAACCAAAAAAGAACTAAACCCATTGATATTACCCCCATGTCCAACACCATAATGCCCGCGATAATTGGCCAAATACCAACCAAGCCCATAATTAAAAAAATAATAATCGGTCATCATCGGGTTAGGTAGATTTGGAGAGGCGATCATTTGAGAACTGATGGCTTGCTGGTAAAATGAAGAACTGATGATTTCTTTCCCTGCTATTCGCCCTTGGTTGGTCCACATCAATAACCATTGAGCCATATCTTTTGCAGTAGAGCTGATACCGCCTGCAGGAGCAATACCCTTCATATCATTGGTCAAAAAATCAACTGATTGGATCGCACCATTCTTATATACATACCCATAAGAAAAATCTCCTTTGTCTCCAACAAGACCTGTAGAAGATCGTTTCATATCCAAAGCGGAGAATAATTTTTCTTCAATCAATGCTTCCCAGCTTTTTCCATAAAGCTTTTCTAACAAACTGCCAATCGCCATATACATATAATTGTTGTATTGGAAATCTTGTCGCAGAGGCGCAGATGCTTCAAGAAAACGAAGTTGATGTACAAGACTATCCCTGCTAATGGCCGAACCGCTGTACCAGGAAAAATCATGTCGGGGTAAACCGGTTCGATGACAAAGCATATCTCGAAGAGTTACTTGTGAGGTAAGACTCGGATCCAAAAATTGCAACTCGGGAAAGTAGGTATGAATGGGTATGTCTAAGTCAAGACCCTTTTCCTGAATGGCAAAGCCCACCAAAGCAGCCGTAAAAGCCTTGGTACAACTTCCAATGGCAAACTGCGTATGTTCTGTAACAGGTGTTTTTTGCGCATAATCCTTGTAGCCAAATCCTTTGGTGAGTAGTACTTTGTTTTTTTCGACAACAGCTACCGAAATACCGGGGACATGCCACTCGTTTAAGATCCGCTGAATCATCGTATCCAATCCATTCAGCCGTGTATCTGTTTTTTGGGCTTGGGTTGTTTTGAGAAATGTGAAGAAAATCAAGACGAAAAAAGAATACTTCATGTGTAGGTGTTTTAGTAAATACTTAAAATCTCCTGCTCTTGCTATAAAGAATGATAGCTCAGGATGTACAAACACAAAGATGACAGTACCACAGGCTTAAGAAGACTTACCTTATAAGCGAGGACATCAAAAAAAGTATTGAGAATGAATAACTTGAAAAAAATACCCAAACAAAATCGATCAATCATGTCTTACAGATCCTCTTCAGTAGAATTTTCCATTCCGATGGACTGTAAATAAGCAGAAGGAGACAGGCCGGTGACTTTTCGAAAGTTTTTATTGAAAGACGACTTAGAATTAAAACCACAATCATAAGCCAAACCCATGATCGTAAACTGTCGGTTGGAAGGTAGGGCGACCAGTCGCTGAAACTCTGCAATCCGCAGCGCGTTGATGTATTCAAAAAAAGTTTTCCCCTCTTTTTCGTTGATCACCTGTGACAAATAATTGGGATGAACCTGAATTTTGTCAGAAAGCATGGAGAGTGATAAATCAGGTTCCGTAAAAAGTTTCTCTTTTTCCATGAAATGTACCAGTCTTTGATGGATATCCATGGCCATGGCCGGAGTAACACCTGAATTCGCATATTTTTTTTTAGGTATCACCTCCGACGTTACTTTTTCCGCGTACATATCAGGGGGATGAATAAGACCAGACTCGCTTTTACCGCTCTCCGCATTGTTTCCAATCCCTAAATCGCTAGATCGAATCGGTTCTACATGATAGGCAGCGGTAAAAATTCCTACCTGTTGAATACCGAAATAACCTAAGAATACAATAAACAGAACCGCACCCAAAAAAATATAATAATCCTTATGGGTCATCACAATAATAATCCAGATAGCTGCAACACTATAAATGAAATATCGAAGCCAGTTGAGGTTGATCTTTTCCTCGTAGGAGAATTCTTGATTGATATTCTTCTTGTGCTTCCGTAACAAAAACAAACACCAAACTACATACACAAACCCGGATACCTGCAATAAAATGATACGTATAAGATTAGCGGTTCTGTACTCATCACCATTACTATTCACAAAAGCAATTTTCTCAGTTGCAGACTTAAAAAACATAGGTCCAAACAATAAAATACCAACAAAAGCAGGGAGAAAATGTAGGGTTAAGAAAATGCGATTGCGTGGGAGCATCTGAGTCATACTGGCTGTATACAAATACAACATCGGTCCATGAAGCAATGGAAATGGAATACTGGTGCCTAATAGCCAATGGACATTACGAGTGGTAATGGGCTGCAAGCTAAGGGCAAATAGCAGAAGATGACATGCAATCAATATCAACCAGATCAACAGGATCCGATCAGCAAGTATCTTCCCTTTTTTGGAAATCAATAATAGAATAAGTAAGAGGGCAACACCGATACCGATATATGAAAACATGGGTTAAATATAAACCCAAATTGGTTAAAACATTCATGGAGATGCTATTGTATGAAATAGGGAATTAACATACTCATAAAAGAAATTGGTGATAAGTAAGCTAGACCAATAAAAAAGAGCAAATCCATCAAATGATTGATAACCCTTTCTAAGACTGGTAAGAAATACTTGTACACTTCGAGATACAATTTCCCTCTAACATTCTAGCAGAATTCTTATTCAACACAATACGCTGTATTATTTGATAGCTGTTGCAGTATACTATAAATTATAAAATCAGATTTAACAATGCTGACCAATAATTAGGATTGACGATATGAGGGTTTGCCATCATCAATCAATCTTTCTTAGTTCTTCTTCTATCTATTGTTTCTCATTGATTGCCTTATCAACTATTTTATCGGCTATTTGCCCAAGTTCTGTCTGAGCAGTATTATCTGCTTCATTCGTTAGCATAACAATCGCAATATTAAGATCTGGATAGAGAACACAATAACTTGAAAAACCAAATGTTCCCCCACTTTGCCAAATTTTTTTATACTTCTTAGCAGTCATTACTTCTTGCCAATTTAATCCAATGGCATAACGATGAATATCTCCGGTTGTGACTTGATGAGAGAGTCTAACCACCTCATTTTTTTCATTCAAATGAAATTTCAAATATTGCAACATATCCGGAACCGTTGAGAAAAGTCCGCCCGCTGCATCTAAACTACCCGGTATATAAGGCATTAAGCTACCCTTTTGGTTGTATCCCTTTGCCAAATGTTTTCGATTTACATTTTTAAATACCGCAGTAGTATGATTCATTTTCAAAGGTTTCAGAATGAAGGTTTGCAAGAGTTCTTCGAAAGGTTTTCCATACACCTTCTCTAAAATATATTTTAATAATTGAGGACTGGAATTTGAATATCGAAACTTATAACCAGGTATAGTATCGATGATGACATTATGCAAATCATTCAAAAAGTCTTGCATTGAGTAATGCTCAAGGACTCTGGTAAGAACAAAAGGCAAGCTATCCTGGCCCACACTTTGGAAAAGTGCAGGTTTATCAGGAAGAAAGTTAGGCAGCCCAGAAATATGACTAACAAGATGTGATAATCGAATTGGATATCCCTGGTATGATAAATTGGGATAATCACCAGATAAGTATAGACGAACATCGTCTTCCAGTTTCACCTTTCCATCTTTTACTGCCTGTGCCAATAATGTGCCTGTGAAGGTTTTTGATATAGAGCCAATTTCATAAATGGTAGTATCATTGGGTATTAGGGTTTTTCCCTTTTGTGTGGAGCCATAATGATAGGTAGTAATATGATTGTGATGGTAAATGCCAATGGAAAGTCCAATCCTCGCCTCTTTACCTAAGTAAGTACGTATGTATTGATGGATCATTGAATCCATCGGAGTTTTAAGTGGGTTGTCAGTTTGGGAACCTAATTTATCAGCTTGCGCTATCCCAGTAACAGCACATACAAAAAGCAGACAACAGAGCATATATTTTTGCGTCATTATGTACATCCATTTAATTTTTGCTTAATTACAGATACCAAACCAATATGAGTTTTTAGCAAAAGTCAAAACTTTCTAAATAGAGAATCTCGCTTCGAGTAATACAAATTTAAGATTAGTGCTACTGATGATTAAGACAATTAGATGTCATATCAAGACATAGTTTCTCCTTTGTAATCATTAATAGAATAAAAAATACAATTCAATGGTATACAAATCACTCCTAATAAATGATATGCCCTGCATGAACTATTCAACTATTTTAATAATCTACGCTAAATAATTCGCATCGAATATTTTGAATCGTTGAGCTATCCGTTTTACTTGAACATATAATGGAGTAGAGCTTTTATTAGATTAACATCCTTGTAGTATTTTCTGCAACTCACAAAAAATATTCCAAGTATAAATTATCTACATCTGGAAGTTTTTTATAGAAGACTAAGAAAGGAATAAATGAATTAAAATCTGAGCCAAAAAAGCGTTAGCAAATTGTAAGTAGTTAATTTATTAAGGGGACAAAAAAAAGACCAATCTTTCGATTGATCTTTTCTGTCGGGAAGACAGGATTCGAACCTGCGACCCCCTGGTCCCAAACCAGATGCGCTACCGGCCTGCGCTACTTCCCGAATCATCCATCGAAGCTTTAGCGTAGATGGATTTATATTTTTGGTTTCCTATCCGCCTTCGCCAAGGCTTCTGCGGATGAAGCGGTGAGGGAGGGATTCGAACCCTCGGTACATCTTGAAGGACGTACGACGGTTTAGCAAACCGTTGATTTCAGCCACTCATCCACCTCACCGGGCTTTCTGTAGCCAAACTCTCCTTGTGGAGAGGGCTGCAAAAATAGGTGCTGATCAGTTATCTGCCAAAAAATAAACCCCGCAATTGGCGGGGGTTTATAAATATTTTATTTTTTCTGTGTGCAGTAGGCTTTTACATGGCTGCCAGCTGTACTTTCTGGGTCAGTTCCATCACATTTTCCCTGAAAATAGAGTCGGTATCCATCAGGTCTTTTACGGTCTGACAAGAATGTATCACCGTGGTATGATCCCTACCTCCAAAATGTTCTCCGATGGTTTTCAAAGAATTCTTGGTAAAGGCTTTTGCAAGGTACATGGTGATTTGTCTGGCTTGAACGATCTCACGCTTACGAGTTTTTTGTAAGAGCTTATCATAAGGAACATCGAAGTATTCACAAACCATTTTCTGAATGGCATCGATGGTGATCTCTTTGCTGCTGGTCTTCACAAAATTGCGAAGTACTTTTTTAGCCAACTCTACATCAATATCTTTTTTATTGAGTGATGATTGTGCTAATAAAGAAATCAATGCGCCCTCTAATTCACGAACATTGGTATTGATATTATATGCCACATATTTTACTACCTCTTTAGGCATATCCAATCCATCATTCTTCATTTTGCGCTCTAGAATCTCAATACGAGTTTCATAATCAGGTACCTGAAGATCGGCACTCAACCCCCAACGGAAGCGACTCAATAAACGCTCCTGCATTCCGTCCAGATCTTTCGGTGGTTTATCAGAAGTTAACACCAATTGCTTACCACTCTGGTGAAGATGGTTGAAAATAGCAAAAAATGCATCCTGACTTTTTTCCGCTCTACTGAAGAACTGTACATCATCAATGATGAGTACATCAATCAGTTGATAAAAATGAATAAAATCATTAATAGCGTTATTGCGACTATGGTCTTGAAACTGGTTGATGAATTTTTCACTGCTCACATATAAAACCACTTTTCCCGGATGGGTGCGCTTTACTTCATTACCAATGGCCTGAGCAAGGTGTGTCTTTCCTAAGCCCACCCCACCATAAATAACCAATGGATTGAAAGAATTAGCACCTGGTTTTTCTGCTACTGTCTTACCGGCACGACGGGCTACCCTGTTACAATCGCCCTCAATAAATGAATCAAATGTATACATATGATTCAGCTGAGGATCGATCTGCATTTTTTTAAGACCTGGAATGACAAATGGATTTTTCACAGGATTATCAATCACCAATGGAAAATTCATTTCATTGTTGTTGTAAGTCTTCATGTTGCTCGCAGGAACATCCATGGAACCATTTCTTCCATTGTTACCGCTATCTACCATGATACGATATTCCAATCTCGCATCCTTTCCTAATTCACGTTTCAATGTTTTTGCTAACAGATTTACATAGTGCTCTTCCAAGTATTCATAAAAGAATTGACTGGGCACCTGAATCATTAAAACATTTCCTTTCAGCTCTACAGGATTAATCGGTTCAAACCATGTTTTAAAATGTTGCCATTCTACAATGTCTTTGATGATCTTCAAACAATTGCTCCAAACTGATTCAGCATTTTTAGCCATACAAAAAATGAACAATTTTATAATGAGTTAACGTATTCGTCTTTGCCTTCAAGTTATCTTATTTTTCCCACATGTGGAAATGTTGAAAAAAAACAGATACAGGGGTGCGAATATGTAGACTTTATGTTGAAAAAAAAATTTTTTATTCACTTGTTTTTTTCCCTACAACCACAGTATGGGCATTTGCGAGTTTTTTTCTGTTCAACTTCGAAAATTCATACTCCAGTCTGCCCAACTGAATGCCCCCAAAACCTACCTGATTAACCACTGTTGTACCCCCCTTCTTATTGGTATATTTTCTGGGTTCCTCAAAAAAGCGGTGAGTATGTCCACCAATGATCAAATCAATGTCATAACTTTCTTTAGCCAGAATCTCATCACTCACCTTGTTTTCCTGATAACGGTCTCCCAAATGCGATAAACAGATGACCAAATCACAACCTTTCTTATGTAGCATGGTTGCCGTTGTATTCGCTACTTGGATAGGATCCTGATATACGGTTTTGCCATACAAATTTTCAGCCACCAATCCTTGCAATTCAATTCCTACACCAAAAATGCCAATCTGAAGATTCCCCTTTTTAAATATTTGCCAGGGCTTGGTTTTGCCTTCTAATTCAGTACCTGAAAAATCATAGTTACTGATAAGTATTGGAAAGTTTGCATGTCTTAGTTGAGTTGCAAAATTTTCCATACCAAGATCAAAATCATGATTACCCATGGTAGAAGCATCATATCCCATGGCAGACATTGCTTTTATCTCAGGCTCTCCCTTATAGACATTAAAATAAGGGGTACCCTGAAAAATATCTCCTGCATCCAATACCAAGACCTGCCCTTCCTCTTGCCTGATTTTTGAAATTAATGCCGCTCTTGCTGCTACTCCTCCAAGTCCCTGATTACGGCTACCATCCATTGGAAAAGGTTCGAGGCGACTATGAACATCGTTGGTATGAAGAATGGTTAATCTTTGTACAGGATCTGCTGCCTCACTCTTTAAAGGCAAAAGTGATGATGCCAGCAAAGCTGTTCCTGTTTGGTGAATGAATTTTCGTCTGTTAATTGGCATTGGTCACTCGGTTTTCGATAACTGGTTGAATGATTTTTCCTGCAGCTGTTTGCATATTGACATATTCCAATATGGCATCGCGCATTAAATATCCTTTATTGATCTGTGGAATAGACTTCAACATACTACAATCACTCCCTCCGTTGGCAACATAATCGGAATGAGCTACAGTATAAGTAGCATTCAAATCCAACGGCTTTCCATGGATCATTACATTCACTGCTTTTTTATTGTTGATCTGCATGGTAACGCCCTTGGATATCGGCCATCCGCCATCAGCAGCAATGACATCTAAATATTGTTGTAAAGTACTACCCTTCAACTCTTGTAATACAAGTAGGTTATCAAATGGCATAATCTCAAAAATCTTTCCTACAGTAATATTTCCTTTTGACATATAACTGCGGATACCTCCTGCATTCATGAATGCGGCATCAATCTTTCGCTCAAATTTTTTTTCAGCCATTGCCTTATAACAATCAACTAAAAAATTACCGATCTCAGATTCAGGTCGTTTATTGGTATAGGTATCTGCACTGGTTCCAATCACTTTATTCATCGTCGCATTGATATTGATACTGTAAGGTTGTAGCATGACCATCAAAGATGAATCCTTACGAATCGATGCATCGATCTTGTATTGTGTGTGATTAAGTGACGTTGGTTGATAGAAAGTACTGCAGGAGGATAGTGCAATAAATAGACCCAAGAAAATAGAATTTCTCCTGTACATAGCAGTTTTGGTTAATGTTGGAAGGTACAATATAATTCTACCTTGAATAGCTTTTTTTCTGTTTAAAGAATATTTTAATGCTACTTTTACGGCTAATAAATTATAAATGAATGTCGTACGAAATCACCGGTAAATTAGTTGCCAAATTTGATATCATCCAAAGAAGTGAAACCTTCAAAACCCGCGAATTTGTAATCGAAAAATCAGAAGATATTGGCGGAAGAGTAATTACCAATTATGTAAAGTTTCAATGCGTTCAGGATAAAACCGCAATGCCTGACCGTTTCAATATTGGAGACGATGTTCGAGTTCAGTTCAATCTCAAGGGAACCAAATGGGTAAAAGACGGAAGAGAGAATTATATTACCAATTTGGATGCTTGGCGTATGGAGGCTGTGAAACTTGGACAACAAGATCAGCCTGCAGGAAATGCCTACAATGACATGCCACCGCCGGCAGATGTTGTAGATGATCTACCCTTCTAAATACAGATATTCTTATACACTTTTTAGGCTAAATACCTAACAGTATGCAACAACAACTTACTTTAAAATTAAAGCCGTCAGAAGCGGCTAGCGAAGACGTCGTTCGTCAATACATTTCCCAAAGCACAGGGAAACGTTTGGAAGATGTTTCAGGATACCATCTGCTCAAGCGTTCCATAGATGCTCGTAGTCGTCAGCAGGTATGGATGAATCTTACAGTTCAAGCATTTATCAATGAACCTTTTCATCCCAGAAAAATTGAACCTGTTTCATTTAAAGATGTTGCTAATTCCACAAAAAAGGTCATTATCATTGGTGCAGGTCCGGCAGGATTATTTGCTGCCTTAAAATTAATTGAAGCAGGTATTTGTCCGATCATTCTTGAAAGAGGAAAAGATGTTCGTTCCAGAAGAAGAGATCTTGCCAAACTCAATAAAGAAGGTATCGTTGATCCTGAGAGTAATTATTGTTTTGGTGAAGGTGGTGCAGGTACTTACAGCGATGGAAAATTATACACCAGAAGCACCAAAAGAGGAGATATTCATCGTATCCTGAATTTACTCTACCAGTTCGGCGCCAATGAATCTGTTCTGTTTGACGCACATCCCCATATTGGCACCAATAAACTTCCACATATCATTACTGCCATGCGTGAACAGATCCGAAATAGTGGCGGACAGTTTCTCTTTGAAAAAAAGGTGGTTGACTTTATCCTTGAAAAAGAAAAGATTAAAGGTGTTCGAACAGCTGATGGAGATACCATCATCGCTGATGAATGTATTTTAGCTACCGGACATTCTGCACGGGATATTTTTTCACTCTTACATCAAAAAGAAATTTCAATCGAAGCCAAACCCTTTGCTTTAGGGGTGCGTATTGAACATCCTCAAGCTTTGATCGATTCCATTCAATATCATTGCCCTGTTAGGGATGAATTTTTGCCTCCTGCTTCTTATGGTTTGGTAGAACAAGTGAATAATAGAGGCGTTTTTAGTTTTTGTATGTGTCCGGGTGGCATCATAGCCCCTGCTGCCACAAGCGCCGGCGAATTGGTTGTCAATGGATGGAGCCCCAGCAAACGCAATAACCCTTATGCCAATAGTGGTATGGTGGTTCAGGTTGAACAAAACGATGCCCTTCAGTTTTTTACAAAAAGCAAATGGACTTTGCCAAATGGAACTGATATCAGCAAAAGTCAATCTTCTCAAACTGATCCGTTGCTTCTCATGTATTTTCAACAAGCCGTTGAACAAAGTTCATATAATGCCGGAGGTGGTCTCTTTGTTGCACCCGCACAAAGAATGGTTGATTTTTGTAACAATAAAAACTCTTCCGAGTTACCTGATTGTAGTTACGTACCCGGACTAAAGTCTGTTTCATTAAATCAGGTACTACCCGATTTTATTTATAAGAGTCTACAAGGTGGATTCATGGCTTTTGGAAAAAAAATGAGAGGTTATTACACCAATGATGCAGTAGTAGTAGCTACAGAAAGCAGAACCTCTTCTCCAGTTCGTATACCAAGAAACTCAGACACACTGGTGCATCCACAAATCAGTAACTTATATCCTTGCGGTGAAGGAGCTGGTTATGCAGGTGGCATCGTTAGTGCTGCCATGGATGGTGAAAGAGTAGCAGATATGATTATAAAAAAAGGGAAGTAATGGTTTACTTCCCTTTTTCTCAATTGCTTTCTTGTTGTTGCTTTCGTGAGATGAGCAACTGCTGTTTTAGTAATTCATTCTTTTTAAAGGCTTCTAACTCTTTATTCAACTGTTGCTGATCTTCATCACTCCATTTAGTATTGATGGATTTCAGATCAGGTTTACCGGCATCAACCCATGCTGTGTACCAAAAGTCTGCGATCAGATCTGCTGATTGTAGCAATCTTTGGTTAATGCTTGGCTTCAATGAAGCAGCATATGCTTTTGCAAACTCAGTAGAATAACTTTTCGATTCTCTACCTCTTCTGATCTGCACTCTATACTTAGTTGCTTCCGTAAAATTTTTAGATACTTCTGTTTCTTTCGCCAGCATTTCAGGAACCATCGCAAAACCGGTTCTTACTGCCTTCCAGATAGCAGCAGCTGGATCTTTCAAGTAAGTGGCTTTGTGGGAAGAATACAACTGATACTGATCGATCTCTAATTCAGGTATCATGGATTCCCATAAACTATGTAATCCTTTTTGATTGGTTAATTGTCCGTCATAATTCACCGTTGTATGTAACGGCACATGTGCATCTCCGATATAATGACCAATATCTGCTGCATAGAAAAGGATGCTGTCTTTATTTTTTTGCTTGAATGCCTCCGTAAGTTTATGTTTCATGTACATGACATGGTAAGGCACATATCCGTATTTCTCCAAACTGTCTTTAGAATATTTTTTGATCGCTTTTTGCCAATCGAAAGGCATATTATGGGCAGCATCTTCTCCATACATTTCCAGATCGATAAAATGCTTGGGCGCTTCTGTACTGTCTGTATTTCTTCTTTGATCCGGACGGGGAGCATCTCCCACAATTTTTTCGATGTTTTTATAGAAAAAAGGCCTGATCTCGTTTGGCAATTCATAGACTGCCAATTGATGAATGGTTCTGTGTACCAGAAATCCCCAGCTTCCGCAAACAACCATGAGAATCACTAAAAAGATACCGATCTGACTTGCTTTTATTCTATTCATAGCATTATTCATGTTATTGAGCCGCGAAAATAACAGATTCAGGTTCATCTACTGTAATAATTCCCGTCTATCCACTACTAACCTGCTGTTATTGTTGATTTGTTATCTTCATTTCGACATTATCCGAACACTTCCAAACAACTTCAATATGAGTAAAATCCTTGAACTAGAGGCATTAAGAAAATATTATGCCACACAGAAAGCAGTGGATGATATTAGTTTCTCCATTGAAAAAGGTAGCATTTTCGGTCTTTTAGGCCCGAATGGTGCCGGCAAAACCACCCTTCTCCGGATGATCACCGGAATATTTTACCCTGATATGGGTCAGATCATTTTTGACGGTAAACCTTTTGACCCATTGAATGATATCCGACTTATTGGGTACATGCCCGAAGAAAGGGGCTTGTATAAAAAAATGAAGATCGGAGAGCAAGCTTTGTATCTGGCTCAACTAAAAGGGTTGAGCAGGAATGAAGCCATGGAGAAGATCAAATACTGGTTCAAGAAACTAGAAATGGAAACTTGGTGGAACAAGAAAGTAGAAGACTTGAGTAAAGGCATGAGTCAAAAATTACAGTTTGTAACCACTGTACTTCACGAACCTAAACTCATCATTCTCGATGAACCATTCAGTGGTTTGGACCCGTTGAATGCAAATTTGATCAAAGATGAGATCTTCGGTTTGGCCAAACGTGGTTCTACGGTAATCTTCAGCACACACAGAATGGAACAGGTAGAAGAAATCTGTGATCATATCGTACTTGTAAACCTGGGCAAAAAAGTGTTGGACGGATCAGTTACTGAGATCAAACAAAGATTCAAAGAGAATCAGTTCAAGATCCGCTTACAGGATAAACCATCCAATACCAACAGTCAGGCCTTCTCAATATTACAAGAGCATTCAAATGATTTGGTGGTAAAGATCAATGAGGGCTTCCGCAGCAATGATGTATTAATGCATTTCCTGCAGCAAGGAACAACCATTGAATCATTCCATGAAATATTACCTTCTTTAAATGAAATTTTCATTCGCATTGTGGAAGGAAGCAGTGCACTGACAAGATCATTCCAGAAAGTAGATTAATCTCATTGTCATTCAACCACTAACAACACAACTTATGAATAAGATATTTATAGTAGCCAGAAGAGAGTTTCTCACAAGGGTACAAAAAAAGACTTTTTTACTAACAACCATCGGGGTACCGATTTTAATTTTCGCATTCTATGCCCTAATCATTTTTTTCTCAGTCAAATCAACGAGTGATTTTAAAGTAGCGATCGTTGATCAGGCTAACATCTTTGATGGAAAAATTGATGAGAAGAAAAGCAGTGAAGTCATTTTCAGTTTTGTAAAAGAAGATACCGCTACACTTAATAAAAAGCTAGAGCAAAAAGAGTTTGATGCTTATTTGTATGTACCGGAAGGATTTAGCATCTCTGGACAAAGTAAAGACTCCTTACAATTTCGTTCTGCCAAGACCGTTGGTTTGATGACCCGTGAAAAAATAGAAAACAGGATTAGTAAAGCTTTAGAAGAGAAGAGATTGCTTTCGATGAATATTTCAAAAGCACAATTAGACAGTATTCAAGCACAAAAAGAAGTGATCACTTTTGCAAATACTTCTGGTAAGAAAGAAAATCAAAGTAAAGTAGGGGTTAGCTATGCAGTAGGGTTTATTTCAGGATTCATGATCTACATCATTCTATTTATTTATGGAACCATGGTAATGCGTGGTGTAGTAGAAGAAAAAGTAAGCAGAATTGCCGAAGTGATCATCAGCAGTGTAAAACCATTCCAATTGATGATGGGTAAAATATTGGGCATTGGCTTGGTAGGACTTTTACAATTCATCATTTGGGGTGCTTTGATCATCATTATACAAATGGCCGTTCCAGTTTTATTCCCGCAATTATTTGAAGGAATGCAAGCACAACCGGTACAACCGGGAATGATGGCCGCAGTTGATGCAGCGAAACAACAACCCGATATGATCAGAGGATTGATGGAAGGATTGAACCAAATCAATTTCCCACTGATCATTGGTTGCTTCATTTTTTACTTCCTCGGTGGCTATTTCATGTATGCTTCTCTTTTTGCTGCTGTGGGCAGTGCTGCCAACGAAGACATGCAGGATGCTCAAAGTCTTTTGCTTCCCATTATGATGCCCATCATTTTTGCGATTGTTATTATGATGCAAGCTGTAAACAACCCTAACAGTAATCTCGCTATTTTCGGAAGCCTTTTCCCGTTAACCTCTCCAATTGTAATGATGGCAAGGGTTGCACACGGGATTCCGGAAGGAGTTTCTGCATTCCAACTCATTTTAAGTATGGTGTTTCTGATACTCGGTTTCCTTGGTACAACATGGCTCGCGGGCAAGATATACCGCACCGGCATTTTGATGTACGGCAAGAAAGTTACTTGGAAAGAATTGTGGAAATGGGCGATTAAGAAAAACTAGAGAATAGAGGAAAAAAGAACAAAGAAATAAGGAATGAGAAAGTATCGGCTCGACTTTCTCATTCCTTATTTTTTATTCCTTATTTCTTATTTTATTGCGCTAAAGATACCCTCACACTTACTCCTGCTCGGGTATTTACACTTGGTGCTGATGTAGAAATATAAGGCGTTACCCTTCGCTGATCAAAGAAGAAACGCAGATTCACCCGGTTATTAATAATGTAATCAATAGATGGTTGGATGGTGATTTCTTTTTGTCCGCCTGTACCATAAGCATTGGTTTGATCTAACCTGCTATTGGTCAAGGATTCATCACGCATACCAATATCTATTTTCAAAGTCAAATCATTTTCTAACTTTTTGCCTTTACCACCAGGTAATTTAAACGGCAAATTGATCCCTCTTTTTCTCCAACTGAAGCCAAAGGTCCAATCAGTATTTCTTGTTTCACTCAACTGAAAATCTACCAAGCTTAAGCTGAGTCTTCTCCCCTTACCATAAGTGAATTTCAGGTTCATTTGATCATTGGTAGTAATATCCACACCGATCAATGGCTCAAAACTTTCTTGCATGGTAATGTTAGGGACTAAGAAATAAGGAATGAAATTTCCACTAACAGTATCAATAAATGCCGGACCTCCCAATCTGAAAGGATCGGTATACAACAATGCACTATTAAAGCTATTCATACTCAGATTACCCTTGTAGCCATGTGTAAATGTGATATTATTGAAGATCTTTTGTAAAGAAGGCAACTTACTTAAACCAGTGTAGGTCAACCTCCAATTGGGTTTTGGAAGTATGCCACTAAAAGGGTTAGCAGAGATATTCGGATTCGATTGTTTGATCAATGAGACTGAGTTAGGATCTTTCCCCGCATAGGCAGCCAAGAATGAAGGAATCAAAACATCCTGTGCATATCTACCATATCCGGTGGCATAACCATCAGCTGTAAATTTCTGATTGGCCGGAAGAGCTTGCCAGTAAGGATTACCCTCTGCCACACGTCTTGAAACAATCAAACGATTGCTTTCAAATGTTTTAAAGGTTGTAGAAATTTCATTCGGGTTAAACTTGCCGAATAATGTATTAAAAGCCACGTAAGACACGCTAAAGCCACCTGTTGCCAATGGATTCAGATGATTGAATTTTCCCGTACCCAAAGTATCCTTGAATAATTCAGAGTAATCTTTTGTAAATGTTTTTTCAAGATTTAGATCTATGATCAACTCTCTCACAGGCTCGATTTGAGCTGTGATGTTAAATCGCTGTTCAAAACTTTGTCGAAACAAGAAATTAAAAGTGGTATCTCTCGATAATAAACCTTGTGCAGCTTTTTTATTCAACCATCCTGTGTCAGGTTGTTTTCCAAATACATAATCCAAACCAGGTGCCATACTATTAAAATTCTGGCCAAGGAAACGAGTACTATCCATATAACCTGGTAATCGGCTTCTGTAGTTGGCTGAGTAATTCACTGAAACATTTTTCAGCATCGTCAATAATTTGCCCCCTGCTCTTTCTAATCCACTCAATTCAGGCAATTGATTTGCGCGTAATAATCGTTGTGCAATACGTTCATCTCTACGTTGTGCTTTCCATTTTTTTAGCGCTTCTTTTCTGTCTTTACCCAATAATCCCTGCAGTGCAACAGACTTAGGTAGAAGTGTTGATCCTAATAAATTAGAAGGCGATTTTTTGTTTCGGGCAGTATCACCTTTTTGCTTAGGTGGTGGCACATTATCCAAAGCACGCATCCATCTTGATTTTGCATACAAACTGGCAAAATTGAACTGTGCGGTAAAATTATTTTCTTGTGCATTTTCTAATGTGTTACCTAAATTATAAGCCAATCTGCTTGCGCCGATCCAATTGTAGCTTGCTGTATACCCATACCTCGCCGTTATCCAATCAGTTACTGGAAACTTATTGAGAGGTAGTGTATAGGTTAGTATTGCTTTTTGTGTGTAAAGTGTATTGCGTCCTCCATTGAAGAAATTTTTTCGAACAGAGTCTTTTTTCTCTCTTGTATCAATTCTACCGAATGGTTCGTCAA
Organism: Brevundimonas vancanneytii; assembly: GCA_943368425.1. GTDB lineage: Bacteria > Bacteroidota > Bacteroidia > Chitinophagales > Chitinophagaceae > Sediminibacterium > Sediminibacterium vancanneytii_A. Next base: position 76,938 of record CALRLC020000003.1, on the reverse strand, counting down.
CCCTGGCATTGTTAACTGCCGAAAAATCAAGATTCAGTGAACGGCTTAAATCCCAACGCAGGTTATAAAAACGATCAAACGTAAAATACTTATCGTAGGTTGTATCTACCCTTTCCACCTTACTGTCGAATGTATTAACGATACGTGGTATGAATTGTCCGAATTGTCGTTGAATATCCGTCCTGAAACTTAAGAAGGATGGCTTAAGATTAAAATTGAAGTCTTTGATCAATGCGAACCAAGGAGAATTGGATTTGATGATTCGCTTCAAAGGTTCAATGTAGTTACTTTGTGCATTATACGTATATCCAAATCCTCCGCGATGTCGCGTTACTTTATTCTGATCAATAACCGGACTGGTTTGTTCCGTCTCAGTAAATGAATAATTGAAATCGAAATTACTCAAACTCAACAGCCTTTGCTTAGCGCCGGGAAGAAATCTTGCATTGGTAAAATTGAGGGTACGTATGGTTGTTTGATCCACCGCAGCTTTTCGAATAGAATCACGCTGTCCGGGCAAACTGCTATTCAGTTTTTCTTTGTAACGAACATCTCTATCAAAAGGATCATATTCAGGTGTCAATATGGTTCGGTTGATACTCGCATACACAGGAAGTGAGAATCTCGCTTTTTTGGGCAACAATTTACCGGCATCGATGTTTGCAGCGATATCAAACTGCATCAGGTTATCACGAGCTCGCTCATTCACTCGCTGTTCAATGGTACCGAAACCTTGTGAGCGTGTATTAGCAGAAACAGACATGGTTCCAAGATCGGCGAGCATTAAATCTACTCTTCCCAATGCTGCCCATCCCCCACGCTCATCTAAATCAGATAAACGTAATTCATTCACCCATACTTCGGAGCTTAATGTAGGTCCATCAGGGCGATATGGATTTTCAACTCCCACCAAGATACCTCTTACTTCGCCAAGATTCGGATTACCACGTATAGAATAGATTTTATTGCCAAAGCGTTCTCTGTATATATTCGTAACTGTTCCACCTCTTTCATTTCTGCGAAGTTTAAGATCGATCAGATCTCTTAGGCTTACATTCAAATCATTTGCAGCTGGCCATACTCTTCCCTCCTGTCCACGTGGATAATTTCCCGGAGGAGTTACTTTAAGTGGCACTTTGATTTCATAGTAGTTATTCAAAAAGTCTTGCCCTATACGAACAACAGCATACAATTCATCATCTTGAAGAGGACGTTGTCCGGGTACAGACTCTGCATGTAGATACATTGACAGGTTTCCATATTGTCTGATATCCAGATTTAGGGTTTTAAAGACTGCTCTTGCATCACCTGTAATCAGATTACGCACCTGTAGACTCATCGCTTGTTCATTCTGCTGAAGATTAACACCATTGTTACTCAATAGCTGAACACGCTCAACACCGGGTGGCATAATATAATTTACCGGCTGTCTGCTACTATTCTCTTCAAGATTTACAGCAAGTGTATTAAAAGTTGTACCTGCAATATTGGCGATCGGTGTATAAGCACCTGTTGTATCTAAATTGAAACTAAACTGACGCCATTGATTTCGTACAAGATCCATTCTAGCCATACGAATCACGACAGAATCTTCAAAATCCGTTAAGTATAATCGGGCAAAACGAATAGATTTAAAATCAGCGATACTACCAACTTTTCTACTGAATCCACGAATGGGTATTCGAAATAAAAACCAGTCTTCCGTTTTCGTTGTTCCATCAGCGGCATTCACTGTTACCCTTCTTTTATCAGTAATATAAGGTGTAATGCCTACATCCATACCAGGACGAAGATTGACTTCATACTCGTAATATGCTTCTGTTTCGTTCAACGTATTGTCACGATTCAAATCTTCATTATCAGGATACAATGTTGCGGCAGGTGTAAATTGTCCGCCACCAGTTACCGCTACCGGAGAGTTACCTTGTGGATTGTTATGATTTTTATAGCGACCCAAAATACCCGTACCCAATTGATCAAAAGAATTGTCGCGAAACCATTTATAGTTATCACGGGCAAGGTCTTCTTGAGATTGTATGAATGCCGGTGAACTCGTACCAAAATTCTGTGCGATCCTATTCAGTATGTATCCTTTTTTTCTTCTCTCAGCAGCATCATCCAATCCATCAAAACCTACATCCTGAAAAGGTCGATCATTGGGATCGTTGCTAAATGCTTGTGTGATTTGAATTGGGTTGATGGGTGTCTTACCCCAAGTATTTGAGCTATCAACTGCTGCGGGAATATTGGGCGTATTCAATCCGTTTTCATAAAAACGTTTACCATCTTTCAATACATCTTCGCTCACATTACCCAGGTTCAAAAAGAATTTACCACCTCTACTTCCTGGATTCAAAATAAAAGGATCCTGCATCCAGATTTCAAAGAATTCAATATTACCAGTTTCAAAATCTGTTTGATCGATCGCACGCATAATACCTCCCCAACGATTGGTAGGTTTGGTTAATCGACCATTAGCCGTAAATTCTCCGGGTCTTGTTTCAAAATTGTAAGGCCCCTTTTCTGTGGGATAAAATGCCAAATCAAATGTTGCTGCTTGTACGTCTGTGATATTGGTTGTTCTTTGAGGGAACAATTCATTGGTGAATACTTGTCTTACCCGCGGATCACTCAACTCTGCGAGGTTTCTACGTAAAGGATTGTTGCTACTATTCTTATCCTGTAAATTGGGTTCAATATTATACCAAGCAAGTTTTGCACGATTAAAATTGTAATCAATAGAATCTGTAAGAGTTGCTTCAGGGAATTTAGGATTACCTTGTGGTGTAGATGCCAATGCCCATGCTACAAATGGAAAACGTAAATCAATACTCGTTCTTGTTCCTTCAAAGTCGTCAATAAAAATCAATCCCTGTTCGCCTCTTCCTATTTGTGGCGGATGTCCTGGTTTTAAGAATGCTGCTTCACCATATGCATTGATGGCAGAAGTTGCTTTGGTTGAATAAAATGGAAGTTTATTTAACAATCTTGTCAATCCCGGTAATTCAGATTGATAGCTAAAATCAAGTCCATACATGGTATTTCGAATAGGGTCATCTCCATAAGCCATTTTAGTAAAGAATGGTCGTTCACCCAATCGAACAGAAGTAGCACCTAAACTTAATTTTTTATTAGCGATATAGTCTAATCTCAAGCCACTAAAACCTCTTTGTTGCATTCCAAACCCGGCATTGTTTTCAAAAGAAACATTAACAGGCACATTTGAGTTCAAGATACCTGCATTCAATATTCTAACAGTACCCAAATTATAATCTACTGTATAATCAGAGCCTTCGCGAAGAATTTGCCCTCCAGCTGTTACTGTTACAGACCCCTGTGGAATATTGAATGTATTAAGATAGATCTCAGATCCGCTACTACCGCCTTTTACCTGACCTTGCATAACAAAACGATTCAGGTTGGCATAGGTCTGTGCAATCGCTTTGATGGAATCATACAAGGCATAATAGACATACTTATTTTTGACCGATGACGGCAATCCCGCAAATGCAAGCGTATCAAGGTCACGACCAAAAGGTTCTAACACAGGGAAAATGATTTTTCCTGTTTGCGGTAATACTGTAAAATTATCAATGAAGTCAAAAACCCCATCTGGCTGAGGATCATTTCGATTATTCAAACGATCAAGATTCAGAATTCTTAAGAGCGGTTGACCATCTACTGCGGGGGAAGTTTCCGGTAAATATCTTTTTAAACCTCCACTAGGTTCTTCATACAGCACATTGAGTTTAAACTCTTCTCTTTGTATACCTCCAAATACATCAAGTGAATAGACATTCTTCATCATCCAATCCCATATTGGCAATTGAATTCTTTGTGAAGTTGCTTTCAATAATTTCAAGAACAATACTTTCTGTACTCCACCTGTTGAATCCAAAGCCACATCCTGTGAGAATTCACCTACTTGATATACTCTTCCATTATAAGTGTATTGAAATGCAACAGCTAATACTTCATCGGGTTGCAATTGTGTATTGATGGAAATAAAACCTACTTGTGGATTAAAAGAGTATTCTGAAGTAGCAAGTTTTCTTGCAAATGTTTTTTCATAATCATCCACAGGTCTTAGTCCTTTTGATAACAACAGTGTATTAATAAAAGAAGGATTTCTGCTATTAGGATCACCCGCTAATGAAGGATATAAATTATTGGCCCCATTGAAAGGAAGTGGATTATTGGTTTGCGGAGTGATGGATGGATTATAAGGCCTTGTCTCACCTAAATCCATTAACCCCACAATATCACGGGCTTCAGTGGTAGCACCGGTTCTATTGGTTACCCATACTTCTATTCTTTGAATTTGTACCTGCGAGTTCACCACAGGCAGGTTAGCCATGGTTTTATTAAAGTTGTCTTTGAAATATTGCCCTAAAAGAAAATGTCGATTCTCTTCATAATCATCCAATCGCTTCTGAAAGTTTTGTGTAGCCGCTCCTCCCTGTAAAGCCACTGATTGTCTGCTGGAACGCTGATTGGCTAGAGCACCGGTGACAAATAACTTCCCAAATTGCAATTGTGTTTTAATACCAAACAGATTTTGCGCACTTGGAATCAGTGTTCCTCTGGATTGAAAAGAAATATTTCCTGCTTCAATACTCTTAATCAACTCGTCATCCATTCCTTTGTAATCCAATTTCAACTGATTGTCAAAATTTAGATTTGAGAGCGTGTTGTAGTTAATGGGAAATTTGAGTTTGTTACCGATGTTCGCATTTACGTTCAGGTTGGCATTCATATCAAAATCAAAACCACCATTTTTCCTTGCTCTTTCAGGAAGTGTTGGATTCTTGATATTTTGTCCTTGGTAACCGGCAAGGATATTGACATCACCTGTCGGACGAATATCGATCTTTAATCTGTTTTGTGCAGCGAGGTCATTGACGGCATTGCGAGTTTCGTTAATGGTATTTTTTATATCGCCACCATAACTATTTACTACATCGTTCAATCCAAATATGCGATCAAATAGACTATTGTAAACTTCATGCTTAGGACGCGGCACTTTTTTATTAAGTAGCGTAATAGCATCTGCCCTTTTTTTGAAGTATGCTCTTTCCTGTTCTCTTGCTTGCATACGCCAGAACTCCTCAAAGCTCATGTTAGTAGGTGTTCGGTAATAGCGATTACCAATCTTTTCTACAATAACGTATTGCTTTGTTTTTGGATCATATTCAATGGTTCTTTTAATGAGAGCGGTATCGCGAAGATCGAAAGGATTTCTACTTTGCTGGCTTAATGCATCTCCCCTTCTGTCGCTAATGGGATAGCGCAGACTATCTCTTTGCTGAGCTGATGCAGATGCATAGGTCAACAGCAATACTGTGAACATAATGAAAGACGATAAACGCAAAGCAGTGCACTTGTTTAAGTAGAAGTGTAACCGATAGACTATAAATTTTTAAGTGCCTGTTTGATGATCAGTTCCAATGAAGCATCTGCAGGTATGGTAGACATTGTTTTTTTAATGGCCTGTTCTGCTTGCGGTCTTCCGATTCCCAAGGCAATTAAGGCTTGAACCGCATCGGCATCAGGTGTATTTATAACGATACCACCGGATATTGGTGTTTCCAAAGATTGTTTACCCAATTTATCTCTCAATTCAACAATCAATCGTTCCGCCGATTTTTTTCCAATTCCTTTAATTCCTTCCAATTGCTTAGTATTTCCCTGAACAATGGCTCTGATGATTTCATCCGGCTTCATTCCAGACAACATCATTCTTGCGGTAGCTGCACCCACACCTGATACACTAATCAATTGAAGGAACAATTCCTTTTCTGCAATATCGGCAAATCCGAACAATGTTTGTGCATTTTCAGTAATATGTAAATAAGTGTGTAGTTGTCCGTTTTCAACATTGGCAATTGCGGCATAGGTATTCAGGCTAATTTGTAGCTCATACCCTACCCCATTTACGTCAACCACCAATCTGGCAGGTGTTTTTACAGCGAATTTACCTCTGACAAATGCGATCATACTGCTATCAAAAATAAGGGGAAAAGCTTAGAGATTATACGTATCTTTGTAGAAAATTTATACGTATGTCTGCGAAATTGACTTTATTGATTGATGAAGCGGTTGTAGCTGATGCTAAAGCATATGCTCGTGAATCAGGCAAGAGCTTATCAAAAATCATTGAAGGATATTTAAGGGGATTAAGAAAAAAGCAACCTAAAAGTCCAGAAGAAGATCTCCCGCCACTCTTAAAAAGGCTACATGGTTGCGTACAGACAGATGATAAAAGGGATTATAAAGAAATTATTCAAGAAGAAATTTTGAAGAAGCATCGCTAAATGAAAGTATTTCTTGATATAAATATCATACTTGATTTCCTTCTTAAAAGAGCACCTTTTGATGAGGATGCCATTGAAATATTTAAACTTCTTTACAAAAAAGATATAAACGGATTTGTTTCGGCGATTAGTTATACACAGATAGGATATTTCCTTCAAAAATTTACCGGTAAGCCTACAACCAAAGGAATTTTAAGAGATCTTAATCGATTATTAACAACAGTAACAGTCGATAATAGAATAATTGAGGAAGCGATTGATTCAGACATTACTGACTTTGAAGATGCCATACAAATAGCCTCTGCACTTTCAATTACAGGCTTACATTCCATTATCACAAGAGATAAAAAAGATTTCAAATCACCTCAAATACTTATACAGTCTCCCAAAGAATTTTTAAACGCATTTAAAAATTATCATGAATAAAATAACAGCCAGCATTACCGCAGTAGGCGGATATGTACCCGAAGACAAACTCACCAACTTTGATCTTGAAAAGATGGTAGACACTAATGATGAATGGATCCGCACACGTACAGGTATTGAAGAAAGAAGAATTTTGAAAGAACCCGGAAAAGGCAGCAGTGATATGGCTGTGCCTGCTGTTCTCGAAATTCTTAAAAAGAAAAATTTAAGTCCGCTTGACATTGACTGTATTATCTGTGCAACAGTAACACCTGATATGGTTTTTCCTGCTACAGCTAATATCATTTGCGATAAGATTGGAGCTACCAATGCCTGGGGTTATGATATGAGTGCAGCTTGCAGTGGATTTCTATATGCCTTAACCACTGGAGCGATGTACATTGAAAGTGGTAGATTCAAAAAAGTTATTGTTGTAGGTGTAGATAAAATGAGCGCCATTATTGATTATACTGATCGAGCTACTTGTATCATTTTTGGTGATGGCGCAGGTGCAGTTTTATTAGAACCTGCTACCGATGGTTCGGGAGTACTCGATAGTATTCTAAGAAGTGATGGAAGTGGCAGACACTATCTCCACATGAAGGCTGGTGGATCTGTAAAACCTGCTACTGTTGAAACAGTTATGGCAAGAGAACATTTTGCATACCAAGAAGGACAAGCTGTTTTCAAATTCGCTGTGAAAGGCATGGCAGATGTAAGTGCTGAATTGTTGGAAAGGAATGGACTTACAGGAGAAGATGTTGCATGGCTGGTTCCACACCAAGCCAATCTCCGCATCATTGATGCGACAGCCAACCGCATGGGCTTACCCAAAGAAAAAGTAATGATCAATATTCAGAAATATGGCAATACAACTGCTGCTACATTGCCTCTCTGTTTATGGGATTGGGAAAAGCAATTGAAAAAAGGAGACAATATTGTCCTAGCTGCTTTTGGCGGCGGATTTACCTGGGGGGCTACTTGGGTAAAGTGGGGATATGATGGGAAATGATTTTATGAAAAGTGAAAGGTGAAATGGTATTTCTTTTCACCTTTCACTTTTCACTTCTCCCTCACTCCAATCATTTCCTCCTAAACACAATATAATCCGTCTGTGGTATCCTCTCCACTCCTAGCTGACGCAAAATGGTTGTAACCTGTCCGCGATGATAGGTGCCATGATTGGTGAGATGCATGATAATATCTGATAAAGGTTGAAGAAAACTTTGTCCCTTCATGTTTTTATAAGGTAATGAAGCACTCAACATCTCTTCTGTAGCCTGTTCAACAAATTGTTCCCACTGTTTATTTTGATGTAATAACCCATTACTAATGTCTTTCATACTCGGATGAAAAGTCAAACTTGGCATTACTATATTCTCATGCATCTGCACACGTTGCCACCAAGCACTAGATGCATCCCACATATGCAAAAAGGTCTTGTGTAAGGAGGAAAAACTGCTTATGATCTCCCGATTTTGCTCTTCCGGTGATAACTGAACTGCAATATTGAGTAATTGCTCATTGGCCCAACCTTCATAGGCCGTGTAAGAGAGTAGTATTTCCTTCATTTTCGTCTTACATTTGATGATACGGAATTAATTATCTCTTCAATTTACAAAGAATGTCTGAAAAATTTTCATTTAAAGGAATCAGCTCAACAGCTATGCATGCTGCCGGACATAAAAATGCCGAAGATGCCCATCTGACACCCATTTTTGCTACTTCTACTTTTACATTTGATACCGCTGAAGACGGTATGGAACGTTTTGCTGGTGCCGACAAAACCAGAGTATATAGTCGATGGGGAAATCCCACTTTTACTGCTGCTGAAGAAACCATTGCGGCATTAGAAGCATTCGGATTGAAAGATGAAAATGGACAGCCATTACAATTAAAAGCTTTGCTGCATTCAAGCGGACAAGCAGCAATGTCAACATTATTTCTAAGCAATTTGAAAACCGGGGATGCGATCCTATCTCATTATTCATTGTATGGTGGGACACAGGAATTGATGACCAAAGTATTAGCAGCTACAGGAATTGAAGTGATCATAGTAGATATGCGTAATCTACATCTTGTATCAGAAGCATTGAATAAATACCCACAGATCAAACTTGTTCATATTGAAACACCTGCAAACCCTACCATTCAATGTGTAGATATTGCTGCAGTAACACAAATAGCTAAGTCAAAACACCTGATCGTAAGTGTTGACAATACATTTGCAACTCCTTATTTGCAGCAGCCTTTTAAATTTGGTGTAGACTATGTATTTCATTCTACCACTAAATTTTTAAACGGACATGGTACTGCAATAGGAGGGGTACTCTTAGGTAAGGACCTAGAAAAAATGAGAACCTCTGTTTGGAAATGGCATGTATTACTAGGTGGTAACAGTAACCCTTTTGATGCTTTTTTATTAGCACAAGGAATGAAGACACTTGAGATTCGAATGGAACGGCATTGTGCCAACGCGCAGGCAGTCGCAGAATTCCTGGACAAACATCCTGCGATTGCTCAGGTTAATTTCACTGGACTTGCTTCACATCCTGATTACGAAGTGTGTAAAAAGCAAATGAGATTACCTGGCGCTGTTATGAGCTTTGAATTAAAAGGTGGATTGGAAGCCGGGAAAAAATTCATCAATCGTTTACAAATGTGTGTTCGAGCTATTTCATTGGGAACAGTAGACACACTGGTATCACATCCTGCAAGCATGAGTCATTTCGGTATCCCAAGAGAAGAACGTATTAAATATGGCATTACTGACGGTTTGATCAGAATGAGTGTAGGCATTGAGAATATTGAAGATATCATTCATGATCTGGATCAGGCATTACAATGATTTATTGTAATAAAAACTGCATTCTTGAGACAGATAACCTAAAAACAATCATATGAGAAAGTTTTTGTTAATAGCAGTAACAGTTTTTGCCTCTGTTACCTATGCACAAAAGAAAAACCTACCTGCCGTTCAACAAGATCGTTTTGCGGGTTTGGATATCATTTTTGAGCGTGTTTTGAAAGATCATTTAGCAGCAGGATTTGCAGTTGCAGTAGTAGAAAAAGATAAGATCATTTACGCCAAAGGATTTGGATATCGTGATCATGAGAAAAAAATACCGGTAACTCCCAATACCCTTTTTGCTATTGGAAGTTGTACAAAAGCTTTCACTTCATCATTACTGGGCATTCTTCAAAAAGATCATAAAATAGATTTTGATGAGCCCGCCATTAAGTATTTGCCTGGTTTGAAATTTTATAATGAAGACATGGATAAGCATATCACTATCCGTGATATGATGAGTCACCGAACAGGATTGCCTAGACATGATTTTTCATGGTATCTGTTCAAAACAAAATCAAGGGATAGTCTTTTACAAAGAATACGATACCAGCAGCCAACATTTGGTATTCGTGAGAGATGGCAATACAACAATTTCATGTTCCTTACCCAAGGAATGATTGCAGAAAAAATTACAGGCAAAAGTTGGGAAGAAAATATTAAATCCCGAATTCTTCAACCATTGGGAATGACAAGAACGAATTTGACCATTGATGAATTGATGAAAGATTCGGATGCTGCTATTGGATATGGATTGAAAAAAGATAGCATTATTGATAAATTAGACTATTATAATATTGGTGCTATGGGCCCGGCAGGTAGCATCAATAGTAGTGTGAATGATATGGCCAAATGGGTCATCACATGGATCAATAGAGGTAATTATCAAGGTAAAGAAATCATACCTACAGGTTATATCAGTAATGCCATGGCTGCTCAAATGGTTTCAGGAGCCGGGCTACCATCAAAAGATAGACCTGATGTATTTTTTTCAAGTTATGGAATGGGTTGGTCACTCTCTTCTTATAAAGGGCATTACCGAGTAGAACATGGTGGCAATATTGATGGATTTTCTGCCAGCACAAGTTTCTTCCCTACTGACAGTATCGGAATCATCGTTTTAACAAATCAAAATGGATCCTCTGTTACTGCTATTGTTCGCAATATATTGGCAGACCGTTTATTGAAACTCCCTTACTTTGATTGGAATAAGGATGTTCTTGAGACAAACAAAAAAGCCAAAGAAGCTGCTAAAGCTGCAGAAAAAACAGTTAGCACCAATCAACAAAAAAACACTAAGCCTTCTCATTCTTTGAAAGCATTTGAAGGAATCTATACACACCCCGGTTATGGAAGCATGGAAGTAATTGAGCAAAATGATTCTTTGTTTGTTCATATTTATGACAATGATCCTGCTTGGCTGAAACATTTTCACTATGATATCTTCCAACCCTTCAATGTTGGTAAGAGCGGCAAACCGGATACAACAGAAAATAGTCAGTTACGTTTTCAGTTCTTTATGAATGAATCAGGCGATATCAATTCACTTTCACTAAAACTTGAGCCAACACTTGATCCTCTATCCTTCAAAAAAACACCAAGAACTGTCAAAACTTCTGCTGATGAACTCCAAAAATTTGTTGGAGAGTATGAGCTTGGAGGTGCTGTGGTGAAAATATCTGTTAAGAACAATACATTTTTTGTCTTAGTACCTGGTCAACCGGAGTATGAATTATCGGCTGTTGGGAATAATAGATTTGCTATTAAAATCTTAAACGGGTACTATGTTGCTTTTGATGTAAATGGGAATGAAGTATCACAACTTACGTTCCAGCAACCCAACGGAAACTTTGTTGCAAAAAGAAAAAAATAAAGCATTTATTGATTGAGTATGAATATTCAGATCAGAAGAGCAGAAAAGAAAGATTGTGCCAGACTACTAGAATTGATTCATGAACTGGCTTTATATGAAAAAGCCCCGGAAGAAGTTACGGTTACCTTAAAGCACTTCGAGGAAAGTGGTTTTGGTGAAAAACCTGTCTGGTGGGCTTTTGTAGCTGAGTTCGATGGAAAAGTAGAGGGCTTTGCTTTGTATTACATCCGTTATAGCACTTGGAAAGGACAGTGCCTATATCTGGAAGACTTTCTTGTTACAGAAAGGCTACGTGGACATGGTGCGGGTAAATTGCTTTTTGATCGGTTGATTGAAGAAGCCAAAGAAAAAGGATTCAAACGAATGGTATGGCAGGTATTGGAATGGAATGAACCTGCCATCAATTTCTACAAAAAATACAATGCAACTTTAGATCCTGAGTGGGTGAATGGGATTCTTGATTTATAATGTAGTTGATAGTTGTTAGTTGACAGTTGACAGAAGAGAGAATTTTTTTCCCTGTCAACTGTCAACTAACAACTATCAACTTACCCTTAGCTCACTCCCTCCACTACTGCTTCTTTATAAATTTTCTGTACCAACCCCTGCAAAACTTTACCCGGACCTGCTTCTGTAAAATTCGTTGCCCCATCTGCTACCATGGCTTGAACACTTTGTGTCCATTTGACAGCGCCGGTCAACTGATCAATAAGATTCTGCTTAATAAGTTCAGGCTGTGTAACACCTGATGCTGCTACATTTTGATAAACCGGACAAATAGGTTGGTGAAAAGTAGTCGCTTCTATTGCTGCGGCAAGCTCTTCGCGTGCTGGAGCCATTAGTGGACTATGAAACGCGCCGCCTACCGGTAAAACCAAAGCTCTCTTTGCACCTGCTGCTTTCATTCTTTCGCACGCTATTTCAATTCCCTTTACAGAGCCACTGATCACTAATTGTCCGGGACAATTATAGTTTGCTGCTACTACCACTTCACCCGTTTCTGCCTGAACTGCTGCGCATATTTCTTCTACTTTTGCATCATCCAAAGCCAATACTGCAGCCATTGTTGAAGGAACCAGTTCACAAGCTTTCTGCATTGCCTTGGCACGAATACTTACCAATTTTAGTGCATCTTCAAAACTCAATGTTTGATTGGCAACCAATGCAGAGAATTCACCCAATGAATGTCCCGCAACCATATGAGGAGTGGGGGATTCAATAGTTCTATAAGCTACGACAGAATGTAAAAAAACAGCAGGTTGTGTCACATTGGTTTGCTTGAGTTCATCATCAGTACCATTAAACATGATATCACTGATGCGAAATCCAAGTATATCATTTGCATTTTCGAATAATCGTTTTGCCGAGGCATTGGATTCATACAAATTCTTACCCATTCCACTGAACTGAGATCCCTGACCTGGGAATATGTAGGCATGCTTATTCATAATGCTGGTTTTAGTAAGCGCAAAAAAACCTAATCCTGATGATATCCCAAATTTATTTTTTTGATGAACTGAATTAATAGACCGGCGTCGGTATTTTATATTTAGCTAACAAGGTTTTGTATTCGGGTAGTTTGTACAATGCTTCAAGATCTGCATCGTGTAACATATGTTCAAAATCCGTATATCCGGCCTGTAGTGAGAGTTCCAAATATTCAAATGCCTTTGAATAATTACCTAAGGTGGTATAAATACAAGCAGCATTATGATACTCATCTGCTAAGGCACCAATTTTGGCACTAGCGTCAATGATCATTTTTTTGATAAAGCGTTCAGCAGTTATTCTGTCGCCCATGGCTGCCGCTGCATATGCATAATTTGATGATGTATCTTTTTTTTGTGACCCTGTAATGGTATAAGACATCGCTTTTTGATAATTCCCATTAGCAAGCTCCGTTTGTTTCATGCCTATTTTAAACACGTCTCCTAAAGCTTTATAATTATTATATCCTGGCCTTAATGCAATTGCATTTTGTATATCCAACAAAGCACCTTGAGGGTCGTTATTTGAAAGTTTAAACTGACCTCTTTCCAAATAAAATAAGGCTCTTTGTGTAGAATCTTTCATACCAATCGAAAAAGCCTTGTTATAATTCTTCAAAGCTTCCGTCTTATCATTTTTGAGTTTATACAAATATGCTTTATCCCAATAAAGAGTAGCGTCATTTGGAGAAATGACTATTGCAGCATCAATAGCTTCCATTGCTTTATTGAATTTTAAATTTCGCCTTTCATGTATATAGTAATCCAAATAACAGTTCACCCTATCAGTTTTTGTTGTGAGCAGTGCTAAAGCTTTTTTATAATCAGCAGTAGCGGCTTCATAATCTTTATCAATTTCCGATCTGATTTTTCCTAAATTCCAAAAAACGAAACCACTTTTATTATCATATTTTAACGACTTTAAGTAGTTAGCCTTAGCTTCATTATAGTTTCTACTATCAAAATCAATAGCGCCAAGCACCAAATAACTTGAAGCTAGTTTAACTGTATCATTATAACTTTTTGCTCTTCCATCCAGAAGCCTTATTACTTCCAACATATCTTTTTTGCAAAGCTCATAACTCTTATTATCAAGATGTATTACCCCTCGCTCGTACAAGGGCTCAATATTTTGCCGATTTTTTGAAATAGACAGATCTAAATCATCCTGAATTTCTTTGATAGTATAAGTATACTGTTTGCCTTTAACAAGCGCTCTTTTGAAGTATAAATCAGATAGCTCTGTGCTACTCGTTGTAAGCTTAATAATATCAGAGTAGGTTAAAACTGCATTTTGAAATTCTTTAAGTTGTACATAACCTAAAACAAGCTTTTCCAAGAAAGTTTTATTTTTCGAATAGCCATAATTATCCCTCATTTTCTCCATATCGTCAACTGCATAATCATAATCACCTAAATCATAATAAGCATTCGCCCTTAGTTCGTAAAGCCTGCCTGTTGATGAATTGTCATTCGTATAATATGGCATTGCCTTAGTAGCGTCACTAATTGCCAAAGCGTAGTTTTTTTTATTCTTATACCCAATTGCCCTCCACCAATATGCTTCTCCATTTAAAGCAACATTCAATGATAAAGTCGCTGCATTGATTATACCATCATTATCACCCTTTTCGTTAGCTGTTCTTGCTTGTTTATTATAATCGGCAGATGTTTGCGCCGATATCGTATAAACAGATAACATCGCGAATAAAACCAAAAACAAACGCAAAATAGAAGTATGCATACTGATGAATTTGTTATAAAAGTATCATTTATACAGCTTTAATTAGTACCCATTACAAGGTATTTTATACAAAAAAAGCAGCCTTCGCTGCTCTTTTCTCGTTTTCTAGTTTTACTAAAATTCAGTTTTCAATTCCAGATATTTCAAGAATTCTTCTTTCGTTTTTTCTTCTTTGAATTTGCCTCCGTAAAAAGCTGTGATGGTAGAAGATGTATCATCTTCTACTCCTCTACTGGCTACACATAAATGTTTAGCATCAATTACAATTGCAACATCTTCCGTACCCAAGTCTTTCTGCAACTCTTTACCAATTTGCATCGTCAATCTTTCCTGTACTTGCGGACGTTTTGCAAAATACTCTACCAACCTGTTCAGCTTACTCAATCCAATCACTTTACCATTGCTGATATACGCAACATGCGCCTTACCAATGATCGGTACAAAGTGATGTTCGCAATTACTGTAGAAAGATATATTCTTCTCAACCAGCATCTCATTGTACTTGTATTTATTATCAAACAATGCGATAGCAGGTTTATTCGCAGGATTCAGTCCCTGAAATATTTCTTTCACATACATTTTAGCAACGCGACGTGGGGTACCTTTCAAACTGTCATCCGTAAGATCTAGTCCTAAAGTTTCCATGATGGCACGGAAATGCCCTTCGATCTCAGCGATCTTTTGTTCATCTGTTTTTTCAAAAGCATCAGCACGCATTGGCGTATCAACCGATGTACTAATATGGTCATCACCCATGTCGTCTATATGCATATCACTCAATTCAATTTGTTCTCCGTTAAGCCGGATATTCAACAAAGTTTCGTTCTGTTTCATACAATCTAATTTTTAAGTCCAATTCCTTATCCAGCTTAGCACGCAACAGATTGTAAATAACTACAGCAATATTCTCTGCAGTAGGATTGAGTGTTGCAAACTCAACTGTATCCAGATTTAAATTTTTATGATCGAATTTGTTTAATACTTCTTCCTTGATAAGATCACTCAATAGTTTCATATCCAACACATAACCTGTCTCAGGGTTCGGAATACCGATAACTTTCACGATTAATTCATAATTATGCCCGTGAAAATTGGCGTTATTACATAAACCAAATACTTCTCTATTTTTTTCGTCAGACCAATTTGGATGATGCAAACGATGAGCCGCATTGAAATGTTCCTTTCTGTATACCGCTACTTTATTCTCCATTCTTTTTATGCCATTTTGAAACCGGCATCAGATACCTGTTCATCTTCCGTTGCGTCGCACACTTCAACGGCAATAACCCAGGTGTTCATTTACTATTAATATCAAGTGATTCAGTTATCAATGGTCTGGCACTGTTTCAGAAGTGTGCTGATCAAGTGGCCGGACAGTTCGAGAGCCTATACATTAATAACAGAGCTTGAATGTCTTTCTATTCCATAGACCATGGTCTTGGGTCTATTTTTATATCCTACCTATCATTCAGGTATGTTCGACATCCTGAATACAAAGGTACATACGGATATAATAACACCATAGATGTTATT
Organism: Brevundimonas vancanneytii; assembly: GCA_943368425.1. Lineage (GTDB taxonomy): Bacteria > Bacteroidota > Bacteroidia > Chitinophagales > Chitinophagaceae > Sediminibacterium > Sediminibacterium vancanneytii_A. Next base: position 60,734 of record CALRLC020000003.1, on the reverse strand, counting down.
TTGTTTAGAAATCACATAAGAAAGTATAAACAATTTAAATGAGGGTGAGACTTTACCCGTTAACGCACCATTCAATTGAGAAAAACCTACCACCAATTTACCATGACCGATTGGCCATCAGTCATTACCCAAAATACTCCACATAGATTCTAGGTGTCTCATACAACTTAATACAATGAAGTTGAACCTGTTGAGGTAGGTGTGGTTGAAGCTGTTGCCAGATAGCTATAGCCAGATTTTCAGTGCTACAAAGCTGATCTTTCATGAAATCAACATCCAGATTCAGGTTTTTATGGTCCAATTTATCGATAACATGCTCCTTGATGAGCTTACTGAGCTTTTTAACATCATAAAGAAACCCGGTATCAGGATCCGGATGCCCTTTTACAGTAACATACAGGTCATAATTATGCCCATGCCAGTTTTCATTGGCACAAACACCAAAAACCTCATCATTCCGCTCTTTTGTCCAACGGGGATTGTATAGCTTATGAGCTGCATTGAAATGTTCCTGTCGCGTTAAATACACCATGCTTCCTCGAAAAATTTCGGCAAAGGTAATGAAGTTGATCTGTAACTCCTTGCATTGCTCTTCATAGATTTACATAACGCATTGATTTACAAAGATCAAGATCGTCAATCAAAATATGGAACTACGTTTATTCCTTAGTACTTTTAGGCACTTAATCCACCATACTCATAAATAGCTTTCATGCGAATTATCATCACATCAGCCACCGTTGGAGAATGGATGCCGGGCTTTTTAAATATAAATTCCTTGTATACCGGCGAAAGCCAAAGGTTAAAAGTAAGGTTTCATCAATCTGGTGTAGGAATGTTGGCGAGTGCTGTTTCATTGACCCGACTTGTATCTGAAGAAAAACCTGACCTGATCATTCAAGCCGGTATTGGAGGTTCTTTTGATACAAAAATGCCCTTGGGAAAGGTTGTTGTGGTGAAAGACGAGATATTGGGTGATATGGGAGTAGAAGAAGACGGTAAATGGAAAGATATTTTTGATTTGAAACTGGAAAAAAGTAGTTACCACCCTTTTGAAAAAAGAAAGCTTCCAAATCCCTGGTTGAATACCTATAACCTACTGAAGCTTCCAGAAATAAGTGCTGTAACCGTAAATGAGATCAGTACAAGACCTGATAGAATTGAACAGCTGATCAAAAAATATGGGGCCATGATTGAATCAATGGAAGGTGCAGCACTACATTTTATTTGTCGGGAAGCCAATATTCCCTTCATTCAATTTCGGGCCATCTCTAATTATGTTGGTGAACGCAACAAAGCCAACTGGAAAATGAAAGAAGCCATTGATGCTTTGAATGATGTATTGGTGAAGTATGTTGATCGGCTCTATAAGATTAAGTAATGGTGAGTAGTGAGTAGTCAGTAGTGAGTATAAACATATTGTTGAAACTACTTACGACTTACCATTCACTACTGACTACTCACTAAAAACTACTCACTATCTTTGCCCAATGACGCTCACTCTCGGCTTCTCTCCTTGTCCAAATGATACTTTCATTTTTGACGCACTGGTCAACGGTAAGATTGATACAGGTGGAATCAAATTTGATGTAGTGTTGGAAGACGTTCAAACTTTGAACCAATGGGCTATAGAAGGAAAGCTGGATATTTCTAAAATCAGTTATGGTGTTTTACCATTGGTATTACAACAGTACAAGGTTTTAAATAGTGGTGGCGCTTTAGGTAAAGGTGTAGGCCCACTTCTGATTACGAAGGATAAAAAATTGACCATAGAAGAGGTAAACGATGCCAGAATAGCAATACCCGGAATCAATACCACTGCTCATTTACTTTTTTCACTGGCTTTTCCTTTCGCAAAAAATAAAAGTTTCCATGTATTTCATGAAATTGAAGACCTGGTACTAAGCGGACAAGTTGATGCGGGTGTGATCATTCATGAAAACAGATTTACCTATCAGCAAAAAGGATTACACAAGATCATTGATCTTGGTGACTATTGGGAACAAAAAACCGGCACCCCCATTCCGTTAGGGGGCATCGTAGCACACAACAGATTACTTGATACTGTTGCTATACAAGTGAATGATCTCATCAGAAAAAGTGTAGAATACGCATTTGTACATTATCCTCAGGTTGCAACGTATGTGAAATCTCATGCACAGGAAATGAGCGAAGAAGTAATGCGACAACATATTGATCTCTACGTGAATGAATTTTCGATTGACTTAGGTATTCAAGGAAAACAAGCAGTTAACACATTGTTAGATATCTCTCAACCTGATTTTCTAAACAAAGAGAACGCTTCGATTTTCTTATCAAACCGCTGATAATTTTTTATTTTTTTTCTTCCAAGTTTCTCTCATCTTTCAGTAAAACTTAGTTCATGAGTACTTTGCTAAAGGATCTGTATTCCCATTCGTTTTACAACCAACTCGCTATCCCTTTAAAAAAAACCATTCCTGGTTTTGATAAAAAATCTTTCTTGAATAAAATATTTATTCCTGCTTTTGAAGAATATGAGCTGAAAGAAAGAATGGCACATACTGCTCATGTTTTACATCATTTTTTACCTAAAGAATATACAAAAGCAGCACCTCTTTTACCTAAACTCATTGAAGCTATTGAGAATGAAGGACCTGTAGCCACCAGTATCGAATATCTTTTCTTGCCCGAATATATTTATCTGTATGGGCTAGACCACTATAAAGAATCTGTACAAGTCATGGAACTGATGACTCAATTTATTACCTGTGAGTTTGCAGTCAGACATTTTATAGTGCGCTATGAAGAAAAAATGATCCCGCAAATGTTGAAATGGTCAACCCACAAGAGCAGGCATGTGCGCAGGCTTGCTACAGAGGGTTGTAGACCTCGTTTACCATGGGCCATGGCCTTGCCTAAACTCAAAAAGGATCCAACACCTATTTTACCGATCCTTGAAAATTTGAAACAGGATAGTTGTGAAATAGTAAGAAGAAGTGTGGCAAACAACCTGAATGATATTTCAAAAGACAACCCCCAAATAGCAATTGCGATCGCAAAAAAATGGAAAAATATAAGTCCGGAAACAGACGCTATTATTAAACATAGTCTACGAACATTGCTAAAGGCAGCTCATCAGGAAGTATTAAAATATTACCAACTTGATGCTAAGAATATATCTGTTGAACGATTTCTTATCAAGGATAAAAAAGTTAAGATCGGTGACTATCTCGAATTTGAAGCGACCATCTCCAATACCGGAAAACAAAAACAACATCTACGATTAGAATATGCCATTTATTATTTACGAAACAATGGTACGCTTTCAAAAAAAGTATTTAAGATCTCTGAACGTGATGTTTTAGGCGGAGAAAAATGGTTGGTATCAAGAAGACAAAGTTTCAAGTTGATCACCACAAGGGCATTTTATAGAGGTACACAGCAAATTTCAATCATTGTTAATGGCACAGAGAGCAAAAAACTTTCCTTTGAATTGATTTAATTGATGTAGATCAACCACCCTACAAACGAATACATAAAGAAGTAGTCAAAAAAGTATTGTTCGAAACAATACCATTTGAGCTGACGAATATGGGTTGAGCAGAACTAAATTTTCTTGCTTCTATTCTAAAGCAAGAAGACTTGCTCATCAAAAAATCATAATTGAAAGAATATCCGGCTGTTTGAAAACCTTTAGGCAACGGATAATCAATAATGACCCCATTTACATCTCTGTAATATTCAACTCTACCGGCAATTCGATGCCGATCTGATATATTAAAGCCAACAATTGCAACAGGAGTATACCAAGAGTCCATACTGGAAGGATCGTTTCTTTTTTCTTCCCATCCAATATCAAATCCTCCAATCAAGAACCATCGATCATTGATCTTCCAGTTAGCATAAAGATTATGAAAATACCTATTCCGTCTAACACTTGAATATCGATCATCTCCAATAAAAGAGCTGCTATTTAACGTGACTGAACGAGTAGGCTTATAAGTAATTTGATGTCCAAAAGCCGGATTAAACGCTTCTCCGAATCGAATACTTTTTTGCCAACCATTCACACATAAAACTGCCAAATACCATTTTTCATCTAAGGAAGTATATGATAGTTTAAAGCCTGACTCATAGTAAGGCGAATTATCTGCCATCATACTTCTTGTAAGTGTTAATTGATCTGCACCAATAGCAGATTCAAATCCAATATGTGATGGAAAAACTCCAGCATCAAGCCATAGCTGTTTTTCTTTACTCAGCTTAACTCCTAGCGATGCCTCAAATACTTGTCCCCAAACAGCATCTTCTGCTTCAAGATTATCGTCCATATAAGTACCTGCCGCTAAAGCCAATGACGAACGAAATCTTTTTGATTGATACGACACTCTACCCATCAGCAAGTTCAATGAAAGTTGCTGATACCTATTATAAGAGTAAAGAAATGGAAGTTTTGGCTCAGTGGGAGGTTTATTGAAATTATGACTATAATAAGTCTCAGCATAAGCACCCCACACAAAATTTGATTTTGTGCTATCCTGCTGTGCCTGAACGCTAACAGTGATCAATAATAATATGCTTAACAAACGATACATATCTTTTTGTATCTATCCTCATACCATTTCACTTAATTCGAGCCAGCGAAGTTCTTTTTCTTCTAGCTCTTGTGTAATGGCGATCATTCTTTCGCTAAGTTTTGAAATCTCATCAAAGGGAAGGTCGCCCTTGCTCATTTGTTCTGTGATTTTTATTTTTTCTGCCTCGAGCGATGGTAACTCTTTCTCCAGCAACTCAAATTCACGTTTCTCCTTAAAACTCATCTTTTTCTTTGACACAATTGATTCACTTTTTGCCTCTACCTTTTCTTCTTTCAACTGTTTACTATCACCTGCTAATCCTTCTTTCTCTTCCTGTTCTTTCAACCATAATCTATATTGTGTATAATTACCCGGGAAATCACGTACTTCTCCTTTCCCTTCAAAAACAAACAGATGATCTACCAATCTATCCATAAAATATCTGTCGTGAGAAACGATCAACACACAACCCTGGTATTCACTCAGAAAATTCTCTAAAACAGCTAATGTCGGAAGATCCAGATCATTCGTGGGTTCATCCAATATTAAAAAATTGGGATTACGGAACAATATGGTCAATAATTGGAGTCGTTTTTTTTCACCTCCGCTTAATGAAGAAAGATAAGTGTATTGCTTATCAGGTGGAAACAAAAACAATTCCAGGAACTGGGCTGCACTTAGGCTCCCTCCTTTTGCCAGTGGAAAACTTTCAGCAAATGTCTTCACATACTCGATCACACGCATATTGTCTTTGATCTGTAGTCCTTGCTGAGAGAAATTACCAAAGATTACTGTTTCACCGATATTGATCTTTCCGCTATCAGCAGGCTCCAACAATTGAAGCATATTGAGGAAAGTAGATTTACCTACTCCATTTTTCCCGATGACACCAATACGTTCTCCTTTTGTAAAAGTGTAGTCAAACCCTTTGAGAATGGGTAAATCACCATAAGATTTGTACACTTTTTTCATCTCTATCACTTTACCGCCCAACCTGCTCATCTTCACCTCTAATTGAAGCTTAGCCTCCTCTATTTTTTGTTTGGCTCTTGCTTCTACTTCATAAAAATTATCCTGACGACTTTTGCTTTTAGTAGTTCTGGCTTTAGGTTGTTTGCGCATCCATTCAAGCTCCTTGCGGTATTGATTCCGAGCCTTATCAATACTGGCTTGCTCACTTTCAATTCGAGCAGCCTTCTTCTCCATATAGTTTTCATAGTCGCCTTTGTAGACATACATATTCTCTCGCTCAAGCTCCCATATTTCATCGCAAACAGCATCCAGGAAATAACGATCGTGGGTAACCAATAACAAGGTGATATTTTCTCCGTTAAGATAATGTTCTAACCATTCAATCATTTCAACATCAAGATGATTGGTAGGCTCATCCATCATCAATAAAGTGTGCTTATGTTCAAATCCAATATCAATCAATGTTTTGGCAAGTGCAACACGCTTTCGTTGTCCACCACTCAAATCTTTCACCGGATTTTGTAAATGATGGATATTGAGTTTTCCAAGTATTTGTTTGACTTTGGCTTCAAAATCCCAAGCACCCAATTCATCCATTTTGGTGATCGTATCAGCAATAAGATGACCATCTTCTGATTCAGCAGCTGCTTCATAAGCACGTATCGCAGTAATGATAGGATGTTCTAAATGAAAGATGTTCTCCAGTACAGTTTTAGATTCATCAAATTCAGGCTCTTGCTCGAATAAGGCAACTGTTACTTCTTTATTGACCCAACACTTACCTTCATCCGCAGTTTCTTGTCCGGCGAGAATGCGCAACAAAGTCGATTTACCCACTCCATTGCGAGCAATCAATGCAATTTTATCACCCTCATTGATGTGAAAGGAAATATTATTAAATAGGGGATTGATGCCGTAACTCTTCGTGAGACCTTCTACAGAAACATAATGCATGGGGCAAAGATAGTGAAAGGGGGAAGTGAAAAGTGAAAAGTCAAAAGTGAAAGAGGTCAAAACTCTCTTTTTCACTTTTGACTTTTCACTTTTGACTTAGGCTATATTTTCCTAATCCTGATATTTCTGAACCAGGCCTCACCACCATGATCTTGTAAAGCAATATGGCCGGATTTTGCACTTCCATAGCTATCCATATCTTTCCATTTTCCTGTTGCTTTATTTTTTTGCCAGGTTTCATCCCATAATTGATATTCAACAATTTTTTTACCATTCAGCCAATGTTCAACATGGCCTTGGTTTACGATAATTTTTGTTGTATTCCACTCTCCTGCAGGACGAGTAGCATCTGAAACAGGCACATTCATTGCATAATTGGCTCCGGTTTTTTGCCAGTCTTCAAGTTTGGAAGGGTAACCTTTGTCATCTATCAATTGATACTCAGGACCACTATGATAGGTAGCAGGATATTGCTCAGATACTAGATACAAAATACCACTATTGGCTCCCTGCGCAATCCTCCATTCAAGTGACAGTTCAAAGTTATTAAACTGTTCTTCAGTGATCAGATCAGCATGATGTTGACTACCACTTTTATTCCCTTTACAATACAATAATCCGTCTTGTACCGTCCAAGAATCGGAAGGTTTATTTTGAAAGGTTCTCCACCCCTGCAATGATTTACCATTGAATAAATCAGTCCAACTTTTTTGATTTCTTTGAGTAGATCTGCTGATAGTTGTAAAGATGGTTTTCTCTTTCGGAGTTGCCCCTACAATGACACCTCCGCTCACAATAAGACAAGCCTGTAAAAACATATGGTTTGACATGCGCAACAGTTAGTTTTGGTGATTGGAAGATAGGGAGAATAGATGAAAAAGTGAGTAGTCAGTAGTGAGTAATCAGATCTGTGGATAAAAATGAGGATTCCTCATAGTTTTGCAATGATATCTCACTACTGACTACTCACCACTCACTATCTTTGTTCCATGAAGCAGTTCAATGTACCAGGTGAATACCGAAGCCCTTTGATCGGGAGCATTAAGCAAAAGCGAAAGGAGCAGGATAAATTAAAAAAAGATTTCTCTCCTACTTTATTGGATCTAGGTGACTTACAAATTTATTTAGCCCGCCATTTCGGATTTTGTTATGGTGTAGAGAATGCCATTGAAATTGCTTTCAGAACAATCGATGATAATCCCGGAAAAAGAATTTTTCTTCTGAGTGAAATGATCCATAATCCTCAGGTGAATGCTGATCTTTTGGCAAAGGGGGTACGATTTCTACAAGACACTAAAGGACAGCAGCTCATTTCGTTCGATTCTCTTACAAACGAAGATGTTGTGATCATTCCTGCCTTTGGTACAACTTTAGAAATTGAATCTATTTTAGCTGCAAAGGGAATACCTACAGAAAAATATAATACCACTTGCCCATTTGTTGAAAAAGTATGGAACAGAAGTGAGCAGATCGCTAAAAAAGGGTATAGCATTGTTGTGCATGGAAAACCTCAGCATGAAGAAACCAGAGCCACTTTCTCACATGCATCATACCATACTCCTACTGTTGTGGTGAATGATATGACAGAAACCATTGAATTAGCGAAGTATATCACCGGAGAAAAAAATGCCAACGATTTTTATTCAGAATTCAAGGGGCGCTATTCTGATGGTTTTGATATTACGAAAGATCTTCAAAAAATTGGTGTAGTAAATCAAACAACGCAACTAGCTTCCGATACACAAGCAATTTCTGATTATTTAAAGAGCGTATTTATTCGACATTATCAATTACATGCCGGTAATATTGCTGAAAGATTTGCTGATACAAGAGATACATTATGTTATGCAACCAATGATAATCAAACCGCTGTCACCGGTATGCTGTCTAGCACAGAAGCAGATATCGCCATTGTCATTGGAGGATATAATAGTAGCAACTCATCGCACCTTGTAGAACTTTGCGAAGAGAAGCTAACAACCTATTTTATTGATGCAGCTGATAAACTTGTTGATCATCAAGAAATTCTTCACAGAAACTGGAAAACAAAAGAGTTAGCGACTATAAAAAACTATTTGCCCAATAAAACACCTCTCCGTATTCTAATGACCAGTGGCGCAAGCTGCCCTGACGCTGTTGTGGAATCCGTAATACGAAAGCTCGCAAGTTTTTATAAAGTTGAAGAAAAACTTGAAAGATATACCGATCCATCATGAATTGGATAATCCTGATCATAGCCGGTCTATTCGAAGTGGGTTTTGCCGCTTGTCTGGGTAAGGCTAGACTTAGTAGCGGGATGATGGCTATTGCTTGGTATGGAGGCTTTTTACTCTGTTTAACGATCAGCATGCTATTACTTATAAAAGCAACACAAGAATTGCCTATAGGTACTGCTTATGCTGTGTGGACAGGTATTGGCGCTGTTGGAACTGTGATCATCGGAATCCTGTTCTTCAAAGAACCTGCAGATTTTTGGCGTCTGTTCTTTATTACCACATTAATAGCTTCTATTATTGGATTAAAGGTTGTAAGCCATTAGGCTGTTACACATTTTTAGTGATTTTTTATTCCCTAACTCCGCAAAGCCAATTTCGTTCATTTCATCAATGTATATTTAGCGATAACTTCTATGCACGTGAAAGAAAAAAAGTCTCACACCGGCATATATATTTTTGGTAGTCTTATAAGCATTACGGCTGTTGCCTTACAGTTTTGGGTCACACTGAATGCCAGAGAAGTATCCGTTCTACATACAATTATTCGTTTTTTTAGTTATTTTACGATACTCACCAACAGTCTTGTAGCGATTTATTTCACCTGCCTATGGCTATTTCCTTTGACAAGGTTGGGATTGTTTTTTAAGCAATTCAGCACCACCACCGCTATTACTGTGTACATACTGGTTGTTGGTATCATATACAATCTCTTATTAAGAAACATATGGGTAGTTACCGGATGGGGGAAAGTTGCTGATGAATTGCTACACAGTTTTATTCCTATTTATTTTTTGATGTACTGGATATTCTTCGCAGAAAGACAAAAACTAAAATGGGGTCATGCTCTGCCCTGGCTCTATTATCCGCTTGTGTATCTTGTTTATACGCTGATCAGGGGAACGATAACACATACATACCCCTATCCATTCATCAATGTTTCTAAATTGGGATACCAGCAAACGCTGATAAACTGCTTGGGAGTTGGATTGGTATTCTATGGACTATTTTTACTTATGATAGCCATAAGCAGAAGAAGATCATCTTATTAAATTTTGATCTACATCAACTAGCAGCTAAAATGGTTGTTACATCTAAGTATGCGAATGATCTATTTAGCAAATGTGATAGTAGCCGGCTGGATTGGCGTTTCCTCAATTTTCTTTCCGACATACGCTGCTAGGACAATTTTTTCAAATACTTATTCCGTTTCTCCTGTGATGCAGTTAACAGGCGCGCTATGGTTATCCATTGCATTATTATCTATTGCTGGTTTATTTTCTCCTATTACTTTTTCACCTGTATTGCTAATACAACTCATCTATAAATTCTGCTGGTTATTATTTGTGTGTGCGCCTGCAATACAAAATAACAAGCCATACCCTACAGGTATGGCTATGTTTTTTGTTGTATGGGTATTGACACTTCCTTTTGTAATTCCTTGGAAGTATTTATTCAATGATCATAATTAGTCGTCTTCCATTTTATTCTTTAGCTTACCCAGAAGACTATAAGCGTTTTTGAGCACAACCTTTTGCTGTTTCCAATCTATAGTTTCTTTAACTTTTAATTCTATCATCTGCTCATTGGCAACACCAATCTCAATCTCTATCATTTCGAAACGACTAGAATCTTTTGCTATAAACAGATAAGGTTTACTTTGATAACGAACTACTGCTGATGCCGGAACGACCATTGTTTTCTTATTATCTAATTCAAAAACACCATTTAAGAACATCCCTGGTAATAACTCATGATTCGCATTTTCAAAATGACAATGCACCAATCCGCCTCGATTTTCATCTACATTTCTAGTGACAAGGATCACATCTACCTCGTATTTTTTTCCGGGCTTGTCTGCTAGAGAAACTGTAGCTTTCATACCCTTCTTTATCTGCATAATATCTTTCTCAAAAACAGTAAGAGCTGCATGTATATCATCCGGATCTACTAATTCAAATAAGACATCAGCCGGATTAACATATTTGCCAATATTGACATTGACTTTTGTTACATATCCATTGATTGGAGACCTTAAACTGATGGTACGTGTAATGGTATTAACTGATAATTTCTCTGGATCAATCCCAACAATTCGTAATTTTTCTTCCAATGACCGTATCAACACCTGCTGTGTTTTGAAGTCAGCAGATGCTTGTTGATAGGTCTTCTTGCTAGCTGCATCCTGGTCACTTAATTCTTTTTGACGAGATAGGTCTACACTTAAAAATTCCATTTTCGCTTTTGCCATCAAATAGTCCTGTTGCAACTGCACATAACTCTGGTCTTCAAGTATGGCAATCACTTCGCCCTTTTTCACTCCCATACCAGGAAGTAAATGAGAACTTTTCAGGTACCCGCCTAAAGGAAAGCTGACAGATACCATGCCCTGTGGCGGAACATCCACCACTCCATTCACTTTGATGGTCGCGTGCATATTCGTTTCAACAGGATATCCAATAGCGATATCTGCATTTTTTAATTGTTCCGCATTCAGTTCAACAATGGTTTCCTGTTCTTCCTCTTTGGCAAGTTCTGCTGCTTCTTTTTCTTTTGATCCGCATGATAGCATTACGATCATTGCGAAGCTGTATATATATTTTTTCATATAATAACTTATCAATTCTTTTGTAATAAATAATCCAGCTGAATCTCATTCAGCTGATGATCTCTTTGTGTATCGGCATATTGCATCTGAATTCCTAATGCTTGGTTGATTAATGTTGCCCATTCAATATACCCTATTTGTCCATTTTTATAGTTCAGATTGGCCGTATTGATTATAATATTGGATTGTGGCAAAGCACTATTCTTATAATATAAAAGCACAGCATTAAACTTCTCACGATGCTGTAATGACTGCTCCAACTCTGTCTTTAAGCGTAATGAGGCAATATCGGTATTAGCTCGATTAACCTGTTCCTGAACACTTGCAGCCTCAACTCTTGCCTTCTGTGCTCTATTAAAAAAAGGAATAGATACACCTAAAGTCACCGATGAAAAACGATCACCGGCTGTAAAAAATCGCTCAGACCTGTTTTTATACTCCATCCACCCCATCAATGATTGATTATTATAGCCAACCACCCATTCAGGTTTTAGCTTTGCTTTTGCCAACTGCGTCTCCGCTTCCGCTTGCTGTTCTTGTGATTTATAATATTGTAGTTCAGGATGTTCTTTCAATAATGCAGTATCATACAATTGCTGTGAAGTCATTAATTCATCCGCAGGCATGATGACAGTCTTATCTTGCAATAAAAGTGACAGTTCTAACTGAATGGCTTTACAATCAGATATGTTCATTAACAACATTTGCTTGTTTTGCAGCACCTGATTATCAAGCGTAGTCTTTTCAAGAAGATTGGATTCTCCTTTTTCAAAACGGAGTTGAGCTATCTTCTGAAAACTAGCATACACACTATCAGCACGTTCTAGGATTTTCTTTCTGGCTGAGAGATATTGTAGTTCCAAATACAATTGTCGAACCATTTTTTCCAATACCTGTTGCTGAATGATTGTATTAGCTGAAGCAGTCTTCAAATAACTATCAAATACGGATTCTTGCTTACGATACACCACACCTGATGAAAAAGGTTGAAGTATTGAAACGCGTGAATCAAAATTGAAACTATTATAGTTGCCTAGTTCTGTTATAAACTGAGTTTTAGGGATATCTCTTGCTGTTCCTTTTAAGGTGGTGAAGTATTTTTCCTGTAACTGACTAACTTTCAATACTGGTGACTTTTCTTTCACCAAAGTCAATAATTTTTCCAATTTCATGGTCTGTACTTCTTGAGATTGTACTGACCAGGTTGAGAATAACATAATAATAACTAGCAAGGATTTCATAGGTACCCGAATCTTTTTCTTTTCAAATAGAAGGTACAAGGAGGGCAATACAAATAAAGTGAGTAAAGTAGCAGACAACAGCCCCCCAATAACTACCGTAGCCAAAGGTCTTTGTACTTCTGCACCAGCTCCATTGCTGAGTGCCATAGGCAAAAATCCTAATGATGCAACAGCAGCTGTCATTAATACTGGCCTTAATCTCGTTTCTGTAGCCATACTAATTACTTCATTGATTGATAAAGAATTATTCTCTTCTTTGAGTCTATTCATTTCTGTTATCAATACGATACCATTTAATACCGCTACCCCAAACAATGCAATAAATCCAATACCTGCAGAAATACTGAAAGGCATTTCTCTGATCCACAAAGCAAATACACCACCGATCGCAGACAATGGGATAGCTGAAAAAATGAGTAAGCAGTATTTGAATTTTCTGAATGCGAAAAACAACATAACAAAAATTAGTAAAAGTGCTGCAGGCACAGCAATCGATAAACGTTTAGTTGCTTGCTGCAAATTTTCAAACTGCCCACCATAAGTGGTATAATAGCCTGCAGGCAGCTGTATTTGTTTTTTTACTTTGTTCTGCAATTCTTCAACGATAGATTGTACATCACGTCCTCTGACGTTAAACCCGATTGTGATTCTTCGCTGAGCATCTTCTCTTTGTATTTGATAGGGTCCTTCTTGTATTGATACGTCGGCCAACATGTTGAGTGGTATTTGTTGCCCCCCGGGAAGCTCTACCAATAGATCCCCGATCTGGTCAGCACTATTGCGTTGTGCATCATTTAACCTTATCACCAGATCAAAGCGACGATCATTCTCAAAGATTTGTCCGGCCACACTTCCCGCATAAGCTGCCTGCACAGCCATATTCACATCTGCTATGTTTGCACCATATCTGGCAATCGCTTCTCGATGATAGTTGATCACTAGTTGAGGAATGCCGGTTACTGTTTCTATAAAAAGATCTTTCGCTCCTTCAACAGTTCCAATCACTTCACCAACGGCTGCTGCATATCTGGCAAGGCTATCTAGATCATCACCAAAGATCTTACAAACAACATCTTGTCTTGCACCCGTCATCAACTCATTGAATCGCATTTGTACAGGATATTGAAAGCCAGTAGTTACACCCGGAACTGATTCAACACGTTCGCCCATTTTTTCTGCCAATTCATCAAAAGATCTTGCACTTGTCCATTCTTTTTTATCCTTCAAAACAATGATCATATCTGCCGACTCAATGGGCATTGGATCTGACGGGATTTCACCAGTTCCAACTTTTGTAACAATTTTTTCAATTTCTGGAAACTCTTTCAGTAAAATTTTGACTGCTTTCTGACTCTCTTGCAAAGTGGTTGTAAGTGAGGAGCCTGTAAGGACCCTGGTTTCAACTGCAAAATCTCCTTCTTCTAATTTTGGTATAAACTCTCCACCTAATGAAGACAACACTAGGACAGCCGCTGCAAACAATATTACTGCTGACCCAATAACAATGCCTGGCGCTTTCATCGAGCGATGCAATAGCGGCTTATACCATTGTTGTAAACGCTGCATCATTCTATCAGAAATATTTTCTTTATGACCTTGTTTCCTGCTTAAGAAAAAAGCACTCATCATCGGAACATAGGTCAGTGAAAGAATAAAAGCTCCAATAATTGCAAATGAAACCGTTTGTGCCATCGGTTTGAACATCTTTCCTTCAATTCCTTCCAAAGAAAGGATTGGGAGGTATACAATGAGAATGATAATCTGTCCAAACACAGCAGCGTTCATCATTTTACCACTAGATTCTTCCACCCCCCTATCCATTTGTTCTTTGCTCAACTTAGTACCCATTGCAACACCATTCAACTTAGACATCTTATGCATTACCGCTTCTACAATGATCACTGCTCCATCCACCAGTAATCCAAAGTCAAGAGCACCTAAACTCATAAGATTACCGCTTACACCAAATGCATTCATCATGATAATGGCAAAAAGCATTGAAAGAGGAATCACAGATGCCACAATGAAGCCTGCACGGAAATTCCCGAGAAACAGTACCAATACAAAAACAACAATCAATGCTCCTTCCAATAAATTAGTTTCTACTGTACCAATAGCATTATTCACCATTTTGGTTCTATCCAAAAAAGGATCAATCATAACGCCTTCAGGAAGTGTTGTTTCAATTTGTTTGATCTTTTCTTTAATGTTTCTGATGACCTTGTTACTATTCTCTCCTTTCAACATCATAACAACAGCACCTGCTACTTCACCGTCATTATTATATGCCAATGCGCCATAACGTGTGGCTGCACCAAATTTTACTTCTGCTACATCACGTATCAATACTGGGATACCATTGGCTCTTTTAACAACGATTTGCTGTATGTCTTCTACGGTTTTTGCCAAACCTTCTGTACGAATAAATAAAACAGTGGGGCCTTTTTCAATATAAGCCCCCCCGGTATTCTGGTTGTTGTTCTGTAATGCATTATAAACATCACTGATTGAAACACCCAAACTTCGAAGTTTATCGGTTCTTACAGATACTTCGTATTGTTTCAATTGTCCGCCAAAACTGCTTACATCAGCAATCCCTTCGGTTGATAACAATTGTTTACGAATTATCCAATCCTGGATGGTTCTCAATTCTGCCTGTGAAAACTTTTGTTCATATCCAGGCTTTGGCCTTACAACATATTGGAATACTTCCCCTAACCCGGTACTTACGGGACCTAGTTCCGGAACACCCATTCCTTCAGGAATTTGCTGACGAACTTGTGCTAGTCTTTCATTGATTTGTGTTCTAGCCCAGTATACATCCGTTTCCTCATTAAAAACAATAGTTACAAGACTCAATCCGAATCTTGAGAAACTTCTTTGTTCAACGATACCCGGAACATTGCGGGTGGCCTGTTCAATAGGAACTGTGATAAAACGTTCTACATCCGGGGCCCCTAAACTTGGAGCTGTAGTAATGACTAATACTTGATTATTGGTAATATCAGGAACTGCATCAATAGGAAGTTTTGTGGTCTCTATAGTTCCTACAACTATGAGAGCGAGCACCATCAAACCAATGATCAATTTATTCCTGACCGAAAAATGAATAATGGCATTTAACATGCGCTTGATTTTAAATTCTAATCAATTAAGGTACACCTATCCTTATGAGATAAATTAGGCTATCGGTAAATAGCAAAAAAAATCCTTTATTCTGGAAACACAGAACTCACTCAAATTAAATGTTGCGCGGAGGTTGGAAAATATCTTCAGGAGAGATAAAAAAACGAGAGGGGTCGTTTAGTAAAGTAAATTCTTGTTGACTGTCATTACAAGCAATATGAATGATCTGCAATTTTTGAGGGGGTAAGCTATTAGAGGCCATAACACAACAGTCATCCATTGTTTTAAATGGCAGTGCTTGATCACGCATATTATCTGTGTCATCATTATCATTCCCCAGGTAGTGCATCTGTAAGAATGAATAAAGGGTCATCGCATCATTCCCTTTTTTATGCTCATAATAATGTTGTATCAACACAGGAAGCTTCAATAATTGACTAGCTTCTGTGGCTCCAAACAGATAAATGGCAGTAAATAATATGGCTACCGTTTTACGCACCTGATAAAGGTACATAAATCCGATAGCCATTGTATAGGTTTTTCAGACTATTTAAATGCATTCAAAAAGAGCCACTCAAAACTGAGCATCCAGCTTTTATCAGCCATTCGCCTCATATCCCCGCCCAACTGGAAACGATAACCAAGATTGAGTTTTGCCTGACTGTTAAAGATCAATTGTGCTGCAGGAGCTAAGTCTACGAAGTATCGCTTCTTATCATATGTCCGTTGCCCCAAAAGCTCAACATACAGATTCAAGTTTGTCTGCTGATAACTTGTATATTTTTTAGGGAACAAAAGATACCCCGCCGATAAAGAATAGTTGAATGCACGATAAGGTACTAGTTTAGGTCCAGGTGCATTTCTTCCTTCCTGCAAAGATTCTGTCATACTCAAAGTGGTAGAGATTGCCAGTTTATGCAGTAATTGTGTTGCAATAATACCTGCCTGAACTCCACTCTGATCACCTTCCAGACTTAGTTCATCATAAGGTGAACGGTTACGACTTTTGGATGCTTCCGCAAAAGCTGCCATTCTGAAATGGCTATACATACCATCAATCGTCAGAAAACGATATTTAGCATAGGTGCGATAACTCTCAGCACGCATTCTATTACTATACATGTCAGAGAAGGTAACGGCCCCATGTATCATGAGATTTTTGTTGATCCCAAACATGATCTCAGAAGTATGTCTGCTTTCTGTTCTGTCAGACATTGTATTGTTCAACCATTTAGCCGATTGCTTTAATCCGATTGATTTTGCCGGCATATTACTTGCCGGCTCTGAAAACACATATAGTTCTTGTGCAGGCAAGTAAACCGAAAAAAGTAGACCTGCTGCAATTAATATTTGCTTCATAAAAGAATTTAGAGATGTAAAAAAATATTACAGAACAGCATGATACACACGCTTACCATCTGCAAAACCAGACACATAGGTCTTTCCCGCAGATGCGCTGTATTTCTTAAATTCTTTAGCGGAAACAAAATTCTTATCAACGATACTAAAGGTTTTCTCTCCGTTTAATACTTGATCATTGCCATTAATGAATTGAATGGTCTTACCACCAAACTCTATCTGAGCACCTTTAGGTGCTTTAATGCCATTAAATATAGAAGTCACCTGTAGCTGCGCTACTGAGAAACCAGCATCTACAACAGCACGACTCAATGCATCAAAATCAACACTCATCCCTGACTTAAAAGTGATTTCATAAGTTGATTTTTGTATATCGACATTTATTTTATCAACAAAAGCGATTGAAGACAAAGATTTATAAACCGCTTTAGAGCACATAGCACATGTTAGTCCACTTGCGCGTAGATCTGCTTTTTTAAATTGTGCATTGGCAAATAATCCAAGAGAAACAAACAATAACAATAATATCTTTTTCATAATGAAATGAGTTTTGTCAACAACAGGACATGTTACTGCACGTAACAGTAACATGTCCATTAAAATGAAATGATTTATTTGGTTTTAGCGCAGCAATCTTTGCTGTCTTTTGAACATTTATCGGTGCAGCAATCTTTACCAGATTTGCATTCTTTATCACTACAGCAAGCTTTATCATGCTTTACAGTTTCTGTAGCACCTTTTCGCTCATACTTACAACACTCATGAAGGTTGTTATAAGCATCATCACTGGCAGTGAGATCTTTTGTGTCATAACCAGCAGCGGCTATTTTTTCCTGAATTTTTGAATTAGAAGTCTTTGAAGAAGCATACTTTACCTTAAGGATTTTGGTCTCTTCGTTCCATAAAGCAAATGTTGCACCACCAGATTTTGCAGCCTTTTCAATGGTAGACTTACACATACCACAATTACCCCATACTTTGATCTCTTCAGACTTTACAGCTGGAGATTTAGTTTGAGCCATTGTAAAAACAGAGATGAATGTAAATAATGCGCTAAGAAGAATAGATTGTGTTTTCATGACAATATGTTTAAATAATTTGAATCTGAAAAAAATATAGAAATAATACTGATCACTGATCAGCATCATAGTAAACCATTACATTGAATGGTATCAGATTCTGAAAACACAATTGAGGAGATAGGTATCTTGTTCAGATAACAATGGCGGACCATGGATATCAACATATACTCTATCATTAGAATAGGAGGATGAAACTTCAAGTAAGCTTAGAGAACGAGGTACTAAAGCTACCGGAATTTGTATATCATAAGAAGCAGATGAAGCTTTGTGTATATCATCCAACTTCACCATTTTAAATTCTGTTTTGCAACAGCCCTTGGATGAAGTTTCTTTTTTAGACATCCCGCAAATACAACGTTCTTCCGGGATCTGATTTACTTGAACATCACTGATCTTACCCATACAATAATGTACACTCATCACCATTCCACTACTCACAGTGAAATAAATAAGCGCCATCATTAATATAAGTACCTTCTTCATTGTAATCAAAATTAAGCAAGAACCTTTGAATAAACCGAAATTTTCTGTTAAAGGCTTAGTTAACAAAGTTCCACCAGATACCTACCCTTGTCCAGAGTCCAAGAGAAGGATATAAAGGTGAGACCATGTTCAACTTGCTGAATTCGAAGCCTTTACTTGTATTTAAGGTATTAAGGTTTTCAAATCTTATGAATCCTTTGAAGCTTTTGATCCTGAAATGAAGGAATAGATTAATATCAGGTCTATTAGATATGGTTTCAGTATTTTGATAAAAATAACGACCTACGAAAGGAGAGTAGCCATCTGCCTTATATGCAGTGTGATAACGAACCTCTAATCCGGTTGACAAAAACAGATTGGTGAAAAAGTTTCCTTCAAATGCAATTCTGTTTCGTGTCAGTAATGAAGGTATGTTAACTGGAGCCTGACCAGTCTTCTGTTGAATATGAACTTCGGTATACCAATTCAAATATCTAGATAATTTGAATTTTTTCTCAAGACTGACATGGAATACATTGAACAAAGTAGCTTCTTGTTTGGCATGGAAAAAACTATCAAAATAGATATAGTTGTTCATGACATAGTAGTTACCTGTAAGCCGCCAACCACTTTTAGGATTTTCATAAACAGCAAAAAGTCGCACTACATTTTCCTTTCCAAAGTTGGAGCGATTATCAATAGGAAAACGACTGAGTGGGTCAAAAATAAATGAAGGAGAACGATTGACATTATGAAAGCCTAAGTTTAAATAACCCAGCTTTTTTCCCAATAATCGTTTCATACTGATCCAAGCTTCATAATCACCAGCATTGAATCCATTTAAATACAATTCACCCCTTGCTTCAATATCCCATACCTGATTCTTTGTTCGATTGCGATATTCACCAAGTGCATAAACATTGTAAGCATTTTTCCGAAGTACTGAATCAAATCTTCCACTAAGGTTTTGTAGTGCAATACCCGCTTTTATGAACTGACTTTGATTATTCTTATCAGGGAAAGTCAAAATGCTGAACTGGTTGATGATATTGGTCCAGCGATCGTTATAGCTAATATTCACCAAATCAGGCACTCTTTGATTAAAATATTGTTCATAACGAAACGAGTCCACTGCATTGTCAATAAACTGATAACTATTTGTTGTGAATCGGAATGTATGTTCTAACCGAAATCTTGGATAGAATATTTTGTAAGTAACAGAATCAGTAATCAATGAATCTTTTTTGCCTAAATCATAAAAATGCCTGATCAGGAAGATTGATTCTTTGTAAATATTTCCGGTGGAAACACCTGTATTAAAAGGATTTCGACTAGCAGCTCCTCCCCTACCCAATCTTGTTTCCAGCTCATAGGGATCATTGAGTGATAAACTATCCAGTCTTTTTACATTTTGTAATCCTCCATTTTCTGAAGATGCAGCTTTATTAGAAAGGAAGATGACGAATAGTCCATATTTACGATTAGGGGATTTATAATGCGAAGTGAACCTGAAATTATTGTGACTAGCATTTTGGTTCTTTACATTACCCGGTGCATTACTAAAGCGATACTCAAGAGAAAAATTGAAATTATCTTTCCGATTTTGTGTATGAAGCACATGAATGAGTTGTTCAGCTTTGCTTCCTAACAAATAAGAAAGCTCTGTATAAGGACGAGTGGTTTGATAAAACTTTGTTTGTTGTACCGTAAACTTATAAATATCATATGCATGAAAACCTGCATCAAAACCTGCTTGCATCAATGGCGTAAATAAAAGTGGTTGTGCAGCTGTTCCATAATTTCCTAAAGAATGATATTGATAAGGCAATGGAAATCTTGTATAAAAATCATTGATAGAAGAATCAATGGTTCTATTACGAGTTGAATCAAAATATCTGTAAAAAATCGTAATAGAATCAGCCAAGCTATTCCGTGTTTTTAAAGAATCATTCCCCCCTGAATTACGAATCGGTCTTCCATTACGATCATAGGTAACTGAATTATTGGGAGTTGACGACTGATTGGAATAATTACGTGTTCGAATAGTGCCTGTTTGAGCATGAAGCATATAGCTCATGAGTAAGAACAGTAAACCAAAAAAGGGTCTTTTCACTAAACGCATGTGATGGAATGTTCTGCAAAATAACACTAAACCTCTCTTGCAGTTAAGTTAAAACTATCAAATAAATGAACAGCCTTCATCATAATGTTTGCACCAATTCTCTGAACAACAAAGTCAATTTAGGTTCTGCATCTGTAGCTGCTTGTAATACTTCTTCATGGGTAATAACATTTTCCTCCTCACGAATACCCAAGTCAGTGATTACGCTCATTGCAAAAACCTTCATGCCGCAATGAACCGCTGTAATGGTTTCCTGCACTGTACTCATTCCTACAGCATCTCCACCCAATACTTTGATCAACTTATATTCTGCTCTGGTTTCAAAAGTTGGACCAGTAACACCGGTATATACACCTTCATGTACTTTAATATCATTCTTACGAGCAATGTCTTTGACAATTTGTATGAGTGACTTACTATATGGTTCACTCATATCAGGGAAACGAGTACCTATTGCGTCTTCATTTTTCCCAAGCAAAGGATTAACAGTAAAAAAGCTGATATGATCTTTGATGATCATTAGATCCCCTACATTGAAATGAGGGTTAACGCCACCAGCCGCATTGGATAATAATAGCGTTTCAACCCCCAACATCCGCATGACTCTCACAGGGTAAGCTACTTGCATAGGTGTATAACCTTCATAGAAATGGAATCGTCCACCCATTACCCATACTTTTTTACCCCCTAATTCCCCAAAAATTAATTTGCCTTTATGTCCTTCTACAGTACTAACAGGAAAATGTGGTATATCATTATAGGCTATTTCAAACTCCGTTATAATCTCATTGGCCAAATTACCTAGACCACTCCCCAGAATGATTCCAACTGAGGCTGTGCCTGAAACTCTTTCGCGAATAAAACTTGTTGTTTCCTGTAACTGTTCCATTACCAATGACATATATTTCAATTTAAGCAGGCAAATATAACCAAAGCTCAAAGCATCTGTATATTCTTCTGCTATATACATAAAAAACCATCCCGCCGGTGGCGGGATGGTTCATAAGGTTAAGATGTATTCTTGAATTAGTTGATACGCTTAACATTAACGGCGTTAGGTCCTTTACGACCTTCCTGCACGTCGAAGATAACTTTATCGTTTGCTTCAATCTGATCGATCAGACCGTTAGCATGTACGAAAGTTTCTTTGCTGGAGTTATCATGCTTAATAAAACCAAAACCTTTTTCCTCGTTGAAGAACTTAACAGTTCCCTGAATTTGTGTGTCCATTTGTAAATTTGTAAATTGTAAATTAAGAGTGCAAAGGTACGCTTAAAAAGCTCCCCCACCAATTAAATGAAGTCTTACAGAGTAGAAGCTCCCATTATTCATATCGGATCATAGAATATAATACGCTAACAATCAATACTTAACAGCTCTTTACCATTCATACTTCTCTTTTGAGAAGGTTCTGTTAAATCAGCACAGTCGTTTATCTTAGCAAGTATCAAATACATCTATATGTTACAAAAACTTTTTTTACCCTTTCTCATCTTTTTGATCGCTGTTCAAACAAATGCTCAAAAGATAAGCTACAAAGTAACTTTCCCTAATGCAGTACACCATGAAGCTAGGATCAGTCTGAGTGTAACAGGTGTACAACAAAAAACTGCTGTTTTTAAAATGAGCAGATCCTCTCCCGGAAGATATGCTACACATGAATTTGGCAAAAATGTTTATGACGTTGTTGCTACTGATCAACAGGGAAAGCAATTAGATATTCGGCGTATAGATGGAGATGTATTTGAAGTCAAAGATCACAAAGGATCGATTACAGTTAGCTATACATTATTTTCGAACCATGCAGATGGCACTTATGCTGGTATTGATCCTGAAAGTATTCATCTGAATATGCCGGCAGCATTTATGTGGATCAAAGGCTATGATCAAGTACCCATAGAAATCAACTTTGAACTTCCTGCAGAAAATAAAGGGATTGTTGCAACACAATTATTCCCTACCAATCGCCCACATACTTTCACGGCTCCTGGATTACAATACTTCATGGATAGTCCAACCAAAATAGGAGATCTGATCATACGTGAATGGAACGTAGCCAATGCAGATGGAAAACCTTACACCATTCGAATTGCGCTGGAAGCTGATGCTACAACTGAACAAGTAGATGAATTAACAGAGAAAACCAAAAAGCTCGTAGCAGAAGCCAAAGCAGTTTTTGGGGAATATCCTGCTTATGAAACAGGACGATATACTTTTATCATGAGTGCAAATAGCTATGTTCAAGGGGATGGAATGGAACACAGGAATTCTACCATGATCTCTCAAACCACGGGTACATTCAATCCTGCATTTCTACTAGGCGTTACTTCTCATGAATTTTTTCATAATTGGAATGTAGAACGTATCAGACCAAAGACACTTGAGCCATTTAATTTTGAGAAAAGTAATATGAGCCATGAACTATGGTTTGCAGAAGGATTTACACAGTATTACGGTGAACTATTACTGGCAAGAGCCGGTCTCATTCCTCCTCAACGTTTTATTGGCACAGTAGGTGCTCTTGTGAATACAAAATCCAATTCTCCGGGAGCTGTTTATTATTCGCCGGTTGATGCCAGTAATCATGCCGTATTTGTTGATGCATCTGTCTCGATTGATAAAAATAATTATAGCAATATGTTCACCTCCTACTATACCTATGGTGCGGCTATTGCTTTGGCGCTTGACTTAGAATTGCAGACAAGATTTGGTAAAACCTTAGATGCATACATGAAAGCAATGTGGAAGAATCATGGCAAATTAGAAGTGCCGTATACACTAACAAGTATGCAGCAAACTTTGGCAGGTATTACTAATGCAAGCTTTGCAGAAGAATTTTTCAAGAAATACATAACAGGACATGAAGCCATCAACTATGCTGCATTATTAGAAAAGGCAGGTTATCAAATCAAAAAATCCAATGAAGGCAAACCTGTAACAGGAATGAATGTTAGAACCAATGATCGAGATAATAAACTGGTAATCGCCTCAGGAACAACGAGAGGAAGTGCAGCTTATGAAGCTGGATTAGACATCAATGATGAAATAGTTAAACTTGATGAAACCAATGTAAAGACTCCCGCTGATGTAAACACTTATATTCAAAACAAGAAGCCGGGAGACGTTATTAAAGTCTCTTATAAACATAGAGGGAAAGAAAAGACAACCTCCATGACATTAAAAGAAAATACAGGTTTAACAGTTGTTGATATGAGTAGTACAGGACAAACCATTACAGATGATATGAAAAAGATCAGAGATAGTTGGTTTACTTCAAAAGCACAGTAACATTTGCATTATCTAGCTAAAAGAAATCGCATATGAAAAAAACAATGTTAATCCTTATCGGTTGTTTTCTGATAAAAGCAGCCGTTTCACAAACACCTGAACAGAAATTACAATCGATGGGTATTACTTTACCTGCACCCACCAATCCGGTTGCGAACTATGTAAAATTCGTTCGCACAGGTAATCTCATCTTTTTATCAGGTCATGGCCCTTCCAATGCAGAAGGAAAATATACAACAGGAAAACTGGGAAAAGAGCTTTCGATCGAAGAAGGTTATAAAGCAGCCAAATTAACAGGTATCAATCTGCTTTCAACATTAAAAGCTGCTGTTGGTGACCTTTCAAAGATTAAAAGAGTGGTGAAAGTATTGGGAATGGTGAATAGTACTGATCAATTTTCTGATCAACCAAAAGTTATCAATGGTTTTTCAGATCTGATGGTGGCCGTATTTGGAGACAAAGGGAAGCATGCCAGAAGTGCCGTAGGTATGGCATCATTACCCATGAATATGGCAGTTGAAATAGAGATGATCGTAGAGATTGAAAATTAATTAGTCTTTGTTTTTGTATGCAAGGCTATATATGCAAAAAAAGTACTTGCCATCATCAATATAGCACCTAAAAAGAATGGAGCGCCCGGGAAATAAATGGGCGCTTCTTTATCTATAAAATAAGCGAATAGATTCGTCATCACTGGTGGACCGACAATTGACGTGGCGCTCATTAAACTGGTCAAAGCACCTTGTAATTCTCCTTGTTCATTCGGCGGCACATGACCTGATATAATGGATTGTAAGGCCGGACCGGCAATACCCCCCAAGCAATAGGGAATCAAAAAAACAAACATCATCCATCCTTCTGTTGCAAATGCAAAGAGTAATAGTCCTAGTGCATAGAGCCCCAATCCTACATAAATACTTTTTTCATTTCCGATTCGAGGATTGATCACACGAACCAGTCCACCTTGAACTCCACCAACCAATAAACCAACAATTCCTAAAGAAATGCCAATCATTTTAGTACTCCATCCGAAACGCTCGATGTTAAAGAAACTCCAGTTACTTTGAACCGCATGTCCGGCAATGTAAATGAGGATCATAGAAATAATCAATCCGGCAACCGCAGGGTATTTCGTAAGCTGCAATAAGGAACCTAAAGGATTTGCTCTTCTCCAATCAAAAGCTCTTCTGTTTTCTTTTGAAAGCGATTCTGGTAAAATAAAATATCCATATGCACAATTTAGAAGTGCCAATCCTGCTGCTACAAAAAAAGGAACCCTCGCGCCTAACTCCCCTAATAATCCGCCGATCATGGGCCCAAGAATAAAGCCTACTCCAAAAGCAGCACCTATCATTCCAAAATTTTGTGCTCGATTTTCATTCGTGCTGATATCTGCTATGTAAGCAGAAGCTGTAGTGAAACTGGCTCCTGTAAAGCCCGCAATGACCCTTCCCACAAATAACCATCCGATAGAAGGAGCAAATGAGAGAAAAAGATAATCAATCCCAAATCCCAATAAAGAAAACAATAACACGGGTCTTCTGCCGTATTTGTCACTCAAATTACCAAGAACAGGCGCGAACAGAAATTGTGTAAATGCATAAGCAAAAGTTAACCAGCCGCCATATTGAGAGGCTTTACTGATATCTGAAGTCTGTAGAAGATCTTCAATCAACTTTGGCATTACGGGTATGATCAGTCCCAGACCGGTAACATCAATCAGAAGCGTAATAAAAATAAATCCAATAGCAGCTTTACGGTTTTGCATACATCGTTTTTGAACTGATCGTTGCAAAGTTGCCTTATTCCTGTGAAGATTGAACAAAGAACATAGGATTTGACATAAAAAAAAGAGGAGCCCGAAAGCTCCCCTTAACCCTTGCTCTTGAAAACCTACTTCTTGAGTTCTATCACACCTACATTGGTATTCTTAGGTGCTTCAACTTTAATATTATTGATGGTTGTGTCTTTATAGTTATTGGAAGCGTTGATGAACAATGAATAAGTTCCATTTTTCAAGCCTCTCATTTTAAACTCACCATTTTTGTTTGGCAGTGCATATGCTGTATCTGTTCCATTGATCAGTGTGAGTACGGCTTTAGCATCTTGAGGTTTCACTTTACCTGAAACACTCGCTGTTTTCTTCTCAACGAAAATGTGGAAGATTGGTTTCAGATAGAATTTGTTGTTATTTACAACAATCACAGATCTGCTGATATCGAAATCTAGCCATAAACGAATTTTTCCTGGCAGGTATTCTTCACATTCGTTTCCTTTTAATTTAATCAAGATGTAGTTCGGTTTGTTTTCCGGCCAGTATAGAGGATAGGTAACACTGTCTTTTACAACTGAATTTCGTGTTCCGATCTCTATTCTGATCAAACGAATAGCGCCGTTGGGAATATCCGTAGAGGCCAATAATGTGTCTACTCCATTACGCAGGTTCAAAATATCATAAACACCGGCTCTTATGTTCAAAGTAGTCCAGACAAGTCCTGAATCTTTTCTATTTCCTGCTGTTGATCCAATGTATGCACCCAATCTATCCCAATTACAGGTATCATTTTTACGGGTATCTTTTGAGGTATCAACCAATACCTGAACAGCTTTGATATCTACAAAAACCTGATCAAAAAAACCTGGCCCATCGGTCATGTATAGACTAAGGTTTTGTTTTCCTGCAGGTGCTTGCGCTGACTCTGACTTTTGACAGGATGTTATTGCAAAAGCGGTTGCAAATAACAGAATGGCTCCGAGTAATAATTGTTTTGTTTTCATGTGTGCTTGTTTTTAGCGTAGCATTCTTTCATCGGCTATTTTTTTTCCTGTTTTTATGTAGAGACAAAAAGAATGCCTAATGTGTACTAAGGTTTTGTTAAAGGATATTTTTTTATTTCGATGATTGACATAAAATGGCCAGTTGCCTTCCGGCATTATTTTTTCTAACATTGTTTTGGCTAATTAGTCTTGTATAAGAATGATCTGCAAAGCCCCTCCATTCAGAAAATTGACCGATTCATTGTAATGATGGTCGAATTCTCATAACTTGGTCTTCATCAAATACGTTACATGAAAAAGATACAGGCTTTTGCTATTGCGTTGCTTCTGTTCCAAAAAATTTTTTCTCAAGGGCTTTCCGATACGGAAAAAAAGATCATTGATTGGGTAAAATCAAACCGTATCAATGCAGAAAAGTTATTAGAGGAGGCCGTTAATATCAATAGTGGCACATTCAATATAGAAGGTGTTAAAAAAACCGGTGAAGTTTTTAGTAGAGAATTAAAAAAAGCAGGTTTACATACTGAATGGGTATTATTACCGGATTCATTAAAGAGAGCAGGACATTTGGTTGCTTCTAGAAAAGGGAATAAAGGAAAAAAGATTTTTATCATCGGGCATCTAGATACTGTTTTTGAACCTGACATGCCATTTACACCTTATACCAAACTAAATGATTCTACTGCTACCGGACAAGGTGTCAATGATATGAAAGGAGGAGATGTTGTAGTAGTAATGGCATTACAGGCTTTGGAATCATTGGGATTATTGGAAAACACTTCAATTATTGTTTATTTCACCGGAGATGAAGAAGAATCAGGCAAGCCAACAAGTATTAGTCGTGCGGATTTTATTACACGTGCAAAAGCTTCAGATGTAGCCCTCGGGTTTGAAACCGCTCAAGGATTAAATACAATTGCAATCGGTAGACGTGGTTTCAGTAGCTGGAAACTGGAGGTTACTGCTAAAACAGGACATTCAGCCGGTGTGTTTGGTCAAGGTACGGGCTATGGGGCTATTTATGAAACAGCGCGTATCATGAATCAATTCAGAGAAACTTTATCGAATGAAAAATACCTAACACTCAATCCAGGTATTATTGCAGGTGGGTCAGAAATGCAATATGACCATCAACAAATCAAAGCTTCAGTGATTGGCAAAACCAATATCATATCTCCTTCAGTAATTGTAGAAGGTGATCTTCGTTTTCTAACAGAACAACAACGAGAAAATGCTCGTGGGAAAATGCGCGCAATCGTATCTAAAGAAAATTTGAATGGGACAAAAGCTGCCATTTCCTTTATGGATGGCATCCCAGCAATGGAACCCACAAAAGGAAATGATGCGTTGAGATTATGGGTAGATAGGGTATCAAGAGACATGGGGATAGGACCTGCGAATGCCGGAGATCCTGGATCAAGAGGTGCCGGTGATATTTCTTATGTAGCGAAATACGTAGACTGTATCGATGGACTTGGTGCATCGGGTAAAGGGGCCCATGCCGTTGGAGAAACCATCAATCTAAAAGAGCTTCCAATATTGATTCAACGCGCAGCTTTATTAATTTATCGGCTTACACAGTCCCAACAACAATAAAAAGCAATAGCGCCGAACAATATGTCGGCGCTACTGATTTAAAGCTATTGGCAGCTATTGTACTGCTCTGCAAGTTTTGTGATTTGTGCGTAATCAAATTGTCCGGATTTAATACCAGATACGATAGAATTACAATCTTTACATAGGTCAGTCAACACTTCACTGAAATTCTTTTTTGAAACCCAATTAAGTTTAGGATCTGATTTTAATTGAAGGTAATAGTCACCTGATTTACCCTCAGCAGTAGAGACAGCAATCATTTCAGCACCATTATATAAAAGCTTACCGCTATTGTTTGTAACACGGATATATAATGTTGCTTTACTACCTGTTACCACTTCTTGGTAAAAATCACTTGCATAAGAAATGTACTTGGTTCCATTGATCGAAAATCCTGAGATATCAGCTGGCGAGTACGTTTTTTTACTCCCTGTGGCAGTTGTGAAAAGGATATTTCCTTTCTTCTGTAACTGTTCTTTAATGGTGCCTTCTATAACTTCATTCGAAGCAGTGATGATCGAGCCTTTTGTGTCGCTTTGTGCAGACATCAATAAAGGTAAAAAGCCAAACATAATGGCAATGTAAACGGTTGCTTTTTTCATGGTTTTGATTTTAGTTTATATATTACTTACTAATAAGTAAGTTATTTAGGTAAAAAAATTTATCCCTTTAATTGACGAATGATCGCGCGCTTTATTGTTTCATAATCTTTTTTCCCAGTAATCCTAGCCAGCTGTACACCTGCAGCCAAATTTGTCATTACCAATAAAGCTTGCGCTTTAGGAGTCTCTTTAAATTGAAACTCTCCAGACCTTTTACCTGCTGCGAGTGTCTCTTCCACCATTTTCAATACCATCGTTACAAGGTGATGAACTTTCTCTTTTACTGATTCCGGTAAAGTATTATAATCAGATGCAATGGAACCTATGATACAAATACAATTACAGTCAACTAAAACAGAATAACGTTCAATAAATTTTGCAATAGCAAAAGTTGCACTGGCATTTAATTGTACCAATTGCTTCTTTAACAACTGGTACTGATCAATGTATTGGTCAAGTACTTCCGCAAGTAAATCTTCCTTCCCTCTAAAATGATAATGTACAGCTGCATTTTTGATCTGTAATTGCTCAGAAATATCTGCATAACTGAATGCATTGTACCCATGACTTTTGATCAATTGAGTTCCTATGCGAACAATTTCTTCTCGGGTATCTGTATGTCTGGCAGCCATGAACTAAAGTTAGGAATAACTTACTAAATAGTAAGTTTTTATCAGTAAAAGTGATGAATGGCAAATACCTATTGTCTTTTCTTTTCCTTTAGGTGTTGCATGAATCTTACAAAGTTATATCCAAGACACAAGGCATCAATCACTTGTGCGATTCGTTCAGCTTGTAGGGATGCCGATTTCACAGCCACCACCCATTTACTGTAATAATTCCGTTGAGACAAAGGCAACTGCTCAAAGAATGCTTTCGCTTTTGGCTCGTCTGCCAGACAAACAGCTAAAACTGCAGGTACTTCTGGCTGTGCCTGGTCTACCGCTAATGAAATATTGACCATGGCTCCTTTTCTTTTACCGATGGCCTTACGCATTTGCGCATTGACAGGTAGAATAAAAGATCCATCCCCCATCGGCATCACTGCAACAGCTTTGATGGCATGTGCATCTATTTTTCCTTTCACACGAAAGGTCTTTCGACTTCCAGGGGTTAAGATCTCAGCAATATCTTGGGGAATAAAAATGTAAGTCCATCCGGATTTCTCACCTTTCTCATCGAATTGTTGCAATGAGGTTGTAAATCGTGTCATAGAATGTACAAAATACAAAAAAGCGGTTCATAAATGAACCGCTTTCCATTAATCTTCATTTCTAAACACCACTACTCCATCGAATACATCAATCAATACTTTTTGCGATTTATCGATCTCTCCTGCCAAGATCTTCTTGCTGAGTGCATTTACGATCTGTTTTTGGATCAATCGCTTCAATGGTCTTGCCCCCATTTGCGGATCATAACCCTGCTCACTCAGAAACTCCAACAGATACTCACTGAATTCGAGCTGAACACCACTTTCAGCAACCATCTTCTTCAATCCATCCAGTTGTATTTTCACAATACCCATGATTTGCTTTTTCATTAGCGGACTAAACATAATGATCTCATCCACACGATTAAGAAATTCAGGGCGAATGGTTTTACGCAATAGATCCATGACATCATGCTTCGCACGTTCGGTTGCCTCCGTTACATCATCTTCACGAACACCCTCAAATGCATCCTGAATCAAGTGACTACCAATATTACTGGTCATAATAATGATTGTGTTCTTAAAATTCACAGTTCTTCCTTTATTATCAGTCAGATGTCCGTCATCTAGCACCTGTAACAACACATTCCACACATCCGGATGTGCTTTTTCGATCTCATCCAACAATACTACACTGTAAGGTTTTCTCCGTACAGCTTCGGTCAATTGTCCACCTTCATCATATCCAACGTACCCCGGAGGTGCTCCTACCAATCTTGAAACGGTATGTTTCTCCTGGTATTCACTCATATCAATACGGGTCATCAGGTGTTCGTCATCAAATAAATATTCTGCCAATGCTTTTGCCAATTCGGTTTTACCAACACCGGTAGTTCCGAGAAAGATGAATGAACCAATAGGTTTACGTGGATCTTGTAATCCTGCCCGACTTCTTCTTACCGCATCAGCCACAGCAGTGATCGCTTCTTCTTGTCCAACAACACGTTGGTGTAACTCTTCTTCCAGATGCAATAATTTTTCTCTTTCACTCTGCATCATCTTAGCCACCGGAATACCGGTTGCTTTTGCAATGTTTTCAGCGATATCTTCAGCGTCTACTTCTTCCTTCATCAATCGTCTACTTTGCTCTCCCAATTGATTCAGTTGTTCTGTATAGTCTGCAATGATCGCTTCTTGCTCTTTGATCTTACCATAACGGATCTCTGCTACTCTTCCATAATCGCCATTCCGTTCAGCTTGTTCAGCTTCTAACTTTAGGGTTTCGATATCTGACTTAGCTTGTTGTATTTTATCAACGATCTCTTTTTCATTTTTCCACTTTGCTTTTAATGTATCCCTTTGCACACTAAGATTGCTGATCTCAATGTTGAGTTCTTTTAATTTCTCTTCATCATCTTCTCGTTTAATGGCTTCGCGTTCGATCTCTAACTGACGAATCTGTCTTTCCAGTGTATCCAGTTCTTCAGGCATAGAGTTCATCTCCAAACGAAGTTTGGCAGCACTTTCATCAATCAGATCAATGGCTTTATCAGGCAAAAAACGATCGGTAATATATCGATTGGATAATTCAACTGCAGCAATGATCGCCTCATCTTTAATGCGAACATGATGGTGTGTTTCATACCGATCTTTCAGCCCACGAAGAATAGAAATAGCATCTTCAACATCCGGTTCCTCGATCATCACTTTCTGGAAACGACGTTCCAAGGCTTTGTCTTTTTCGAAATATTTCTGGTATTCATTCAGCGTAGTTGCACCAATTGCTCTTAATTCACCACGAGCCAATGCTGGTTTTAAAATATTGGCAGCGTCCATAGCACCTTCGCCACCACCTGCACCAACCAAAGTATGGATCTCATCAATGAACAAAATAATTTCACCTTCACTCGCTGCTACTTCTTTTACCACACCTTTCAATCTTTCTTCAAATTCTCCTTTGTACTTAGCACCGGCGATCAACTGTCCCATGTCTAATGTGAAAATGATCTTTGATTTTAAATTTTCAGGCACATCACCATTAATGATACGCATGGCCAATCCTTCTGCGATGGCTGTCTTTCCCACACCGGGCTCACCCACTAAAATCGGATTGTTCTTACTCCTACGCGATAAAATATGTAGGGTTCTTCTGATCTCTTCATCCCTACCGATAACAGGATCGAGTTTACCTTGTCGTGCTGCCTCATTCAAGTTACGTGCATATTTATTCAACACATTGAATTGTGTTTCCTGTGTCTGTGACTGAATGCTCTCTCCTTTCCGAAGATCTTTGATCGCAGTTTTTAAACCTTTCTCCGTAAGACCTGCATCCTTCAATGTCTTTGCAGTGTTGTCATTGATTTGAAGCAAAGCCAGCATCAAATGTTCGGGACTGATAAATTCATCACCAAACTCTTTCAGTAAAGCATTGGCTTTTAAGAAAACAGTATTCAAATCACGACTTATGGTTTGAGCGGGTTCACCTGTTTGATTTTTAGGCAATCGATTGAATGTCTCTTCCAATTTGGTTTCCAGAAGAGGAATAGCTACATTATTTTTTTTCAGTAAAAAAGCAATAGGACTTTCTTTGTCTGCAATCAAAGCTTTCAACAAATGTTCTGTTTCTATGGAGGAATGATTGGCATTGAAAGCCAATTGTTGAGCAGCTTGGATTGTTTCCTGTGCTTTAATCGTATAATTATTAACGTTCATATCTGTGTATTTGGACTGATAAAATAGTGTTTGGCAGAATTTTTACCTGCCTTGCAAATGAATTCCTAATTTGTATACAAAAATTGTTCTAGTCTTTGTTTGTGCATTTAAACCCATGAAATCCTGAAATTATGTCTGTAAAATCCATTTCTTCATGCATGAAAGTCAGTCTAGTATTGTATTTCATGCTATTCTTTCAGTTCGCATTTGGGCAATATGATTTTAGTCTTTTAGATAGTAAACTTGAATCAGCTAAAAAGGAGTTGGAAGGAAATGTAGTAGCCATGATCTATAAAGATGGTAAGATCATTTATCAAAAAGCGATTGGCACTGATTTCAATGCAAAAGTTCAAGCACCCATTGCCAGTGCGAGTCAATGGCTAACCGCTGCATTGATCATGGTATATGTAGATGAAGGAAAAATTGCTTTAACGGATCGTGTTAGTAAGTACTTACCAATCTTCAGTAAGTACTCAAAAGGTTATATCACCATCAAAGATTGTTTAGCCCATTTAACAGGAATTGAATCAGAGCCTATCCGTAACTTGAAAGAAATGTTGAATCGAAAGAAGTATTCGAACTTGGAGGAAGAAATCAATGATTTTGCTTCTGACAGAGAAATTGTTTCTAATCCCGGACTACAATTCAGGTACAGCAATATCGGATTGAATATTGCTGCAAAAGTGTTGGAGATCATTACCAAAAGAAGTTTTGAGCAGATCATGGCAGAAAAGATCACACGACCTTTACAAATGCGCAATACCAGTTTTGCCAGTTTCAATGCAGTCAACCCATCCGGAGGTGCTCAATCCAGTGCCGGAGACTATATGAATTTTCTAGCGATGATTTTAAATAAAGGGGTACACAATGGCAAACGCATTTTGAGTGAGAAAGCTATAGAGCAAATGGAAACAGTATATACTACATCCGATATGATCAAGTATGCTCCAAAAGCTGCGGAGGGTTTTCAATATGGCTTCGGGCAATGGATCATGACGACCGATGAAAATGGAAAAGCCACTTCGATGGCTGCTCCGGGATTATTCGGCACCTGGCCAATGATAGACAGATGCCGGGGTTATGCTTGTGTATTTTTTACCAAGGGATCACTTAATGAAGAAAAGAGAGAGTTATATCTGACCATGAAAGATATCATTGATGAAATTCTTCCTACTACTTGTAAATAATCAGATCTATGTATGAAAATAAACGAGAACCACTAGCATCGAAACCGCTTTTCTATAAAAGAGTGGTTAAGAATCTTGTGTTTGCGTTCAGTGTGTTGATCACATGTTTATTGATAGGTGTATTCGGTTATCATTATACAGGAGATATTGAATGGCTAGATGCTTTTCATAATGCTTCTATGATCTTGTCTGGTATGGGACCGGTAGTAGAGATCAAAACAGTAAGTGGCAAATGGTTCTCCTCATTTTATGCGATCTTTAGTGGTGTTGCTTTTATTACCAATATTGGCATTGTATTAGCACCCTTAGCACATAGATTCTTTCACATTTTACATCTCGAAGAAGATTGATTATAATGATGATATTAAATAGCACGCACCTTAAGACCCGTGCTATTTAATATAAAATTTATTCGAGATATCTCACCGTCCTTGTCATCTTTCCATCTGAATTAATTCCTTCCAGTATAATCAATAATTTTTTGGAGATATCATTGTTATAAAATTCTACCCTGAAACGAGGGGTACGTTTGTTCGTCAGGATATAGGGATTCCAATACAAAGTACTCCTGACATCGGGATCGTAAGAAGGATTTTCTTTGGTATACACAGGATTGTAAAATTCTCTAAATCTGGAGTAACCTGCAAGGATTGTTGTTTCCATTCCTTTTTTATTGGGATCAGATTTTCGGGCATCAGATCCCTTTTTTGTATAGATGGCAATGGCTCCATCTGCCCCTCCACCTCCTGAACCAAAGAATGGTGGACGCATTACTTTGATATAAGCAATATCGGTGATCGGAATACTTTGCACCATGTCTACGTTACTAATCATTTCATTAAGATACAATGAAGGAGTACCACCACGCCAGCTTAGCGACATTTGAGAGCCGCTACCCGATATCTGTAACCCTGCAACCTTGCCTTGTAAATAAGTTAACACATTCAAAGCACCCGGCATACGGTCATTCATCAGATCGAAACTATAAGCGTCTCCACCGGAAAAAAGTCCGCTGGCATATTTTTCATCCAATACCTGCATAGGGTCTTTAATTTTTGCTTGAACCACAACTTCTTGTAATGTAGCTGTTGCCATACTTTTTCTTAGCCTTTCTTCTTCTTGTAAGAACATATTCATTCTTGCCATCCCAATACTATCCGACCATGCTGAAAAAACAGGTACTTGTCTCATAAGAGTAGTACTACCGGGTTCTTTTCGTAGCAGACCATTGCCTAACTGAACTTGAGCAACAAATCCGGTTTTGTTTTTATCATTGAAATTATAATATACCCTTGCTGTGTCAAAGAAGATAGGCAATGGCTCATCGAATGAACCATCTTTTTGTATAGGTACGAAATAGACATTTGAACTACTATCTTTCCCTTGCAAAATAATATTCAATAACTCCGGACCACCGGCTCTGTTAGCTTCTACGCCATATACTTTTCCTTTCAGTTTAAGAAAATCTGTCTCGGGTGCATACTTTATCTCAGGTTGCTTAGCCGCTTTCAATTTTTCCCAATCAAAACGACGCCAGCCATTGGTCAACATCACAAGATCTAATCTGGATGTGATACTGTCGGCATCACTTTTCAAATAATAAGCCGGATTGTGTATATAACCACGCAACTGATTACTCAATAAAAAATCTGAAAAAATGGTATGATGTTGCTCACCCGCTAATTCCGCATCTGTGATGGAAACAGACATATTTGCTGCTGCTGTATCAGATACCATGATCTCTACCACGTTTCTGCCTCGTTTTTCAAGGCTGACAATACCCGGATTGATCTTTGCGTTGAATTCATGCATGCGATTATTGACAAACAAAATTCTTTCTTCGATAGGCATCCAATCATTTGAGAACAATGAGAATTGCAGAACACCGGTTTGTAGTTCATCAATTGGAACTGCCGTATTGATCACCGTTTTAGTGGTCATATTCAATCTTATCTTGTAGATGGGGCGCTCATTCATGTGCACCAGCAAATAAAGTTGCTGCATATTTACAGGAACATTGGGTGTTCTTTCAACCAGTATCAGGGCTTTGTCATTGGTTCCTGAAATACTCAATGATAATCCTTCCTTTTGTATCGTCTCTAAAGCTGTTGACCCCTTCACTCCGTATTCATCTGTCCAATCGATCCTATAATGCTCACCTGGCAAGGGTTTTAGAAAAAAGAAACCCATGCCATCATGTTTTACACGCAATGTATCGAGCACCTGGTTTTTAGCATTCAGTAATAAAGCTTTTACCATTACAGGTCGACCATTCTGATCAGAAGCTTTAAATGCAATTTTTTCATCCAATCCTTGTACAAGATTACCTCCTTCCGGAAATAACTCTACTCTTGTCTTTCGTACAGGTTTTGTTTTTGCAACAGGTGTTCCTTTATTAATAGGGATGTCTTGTTGATAAATAAAACTCGTATCATCATTCAGCATCCAGCTCGTGTATGCTTTCACTCGTACAAATTCACCTTTGTAATCAGCAGGTATATCAAAAGAGCCTTTTGCAGTGGACTGAAACAGTGGCGCTACTGTTTGCCGTAACATTTTTCCCTCAGTGTCGTACCAATTCACATAGACATTCTTACTCAAAGGACTAGGACTGTACTCAGCCAATAGATACAATTTATACCAGATGGTCTCTTCTTTATTGTAGAGTTGTTTATCGAAATGAATATGCATTTTTTCTTTTGGGAAAATATTGGCATGGGCATCCATGATGGAATCAATTTGCTGGGCAAGAATTCGATTCGATGCTGTAACAGAAAAAATAAACATTAAAAGAAGATAAACACGCTTCATTTCATTCGTTTTGTGGCGTAAGATAAAACATAAAATTAGTTTGGAGTCCTTCTGTTACAGTGATTAAAATCTAGGCGAAAGCACAACAGTTCTTTCATGAATGATCAAATCCTATGTACATTTGATTGACTTGACTTATAGACACAGTGACGAGCGCTCAAACCATCAAACATATCGCCTTAAAAAATGGATTTGACTATTGTGGTATTGCGAAAGCTGTTCCATTGGACGATGATGCTCGCAGACTTGAACAGTGGTTGAAGCAAAATAGGCATGGGTCTATGTCGTATATGGAGCGACATTTTGATCTAAGGGTTGATCCTACAAAATTGGTTCCGGGTGCCAAATCTGTGATCACACTTTTAAAGAACTACTTTCCTTCCGAACAACAACAACCCAATGTACCTAAAATTTCAAAATATGCTTGGGGTGAAGATTATCATGAGGTGATCAGGGCTCAACTGAAAGTATTATTGGAAGATATCCGAACACAGATTGGAGATATTCAAGGAAGAGGCTTTGTAGATTCAGCACCTGTACTTGAAAGAAGCTGGGCCACCAGAACCGGCGCAGGATGGATCGGCAAAAATGGAAATCTTATCACAAAACAAAGTGGTTCATTTTTCTTTATTACTACATTGATCGTTGATATCGAACTGGATTATGATGACCCTTTTGCTAAAGACTTCTGTGGCACCTGCAGAAAATGTATCGATGCATGTCCAACAGAAGCCATCCTTGATAATAAAGTGATCGATGGAAGTAAATGCATCAGCTATTTTACCATTGAACTAAAAGATGCCCTCATTCCAAATGAAATGAAAGGACAGTTTGATCAATGGATGTTTGGTTGTGATACATGTCAGGATGTATGTCCATGGAATCGTTTCAGCAAACCACATCAGGAGCCTGCCTTCCATCCGCTTCCAGAGATATTGAACCTGAGTACGCAGGATTGGGAGCATCTGACAGAAGATGCATTTAAAAAAATATTTCGCCATTCACCATTAAAGCGAAGTAAGTTCAATGGTATCCAACGAAATTTATCCTTTCTAAAACATGAAAGTGATCATTCAAAAAAAATATAGACTCGAGAAAATTCCTGGTAAAGGTGGATGGACGTATGCTGCTATACCGGAAATTAGTCAGGACGCTAACAACCCATTTGGCTGGGTTAAAGTGAAAGGTACTATTGATAATTATGTCATCAGCAACTATAAACTCATGCCAATGGGCAATGGTAAATTATTTTTACCGATTAAAGCTTCCATAAGAAAAATGATCGGAAAAGAAGCCGGAGATACTGTTTTAATTACACTCTATCCGGATAATGACCCCATCACCATTCCTCAGGATTTTTTAGAATGTTTGCGGGATGAACCATCTGCTCATACTCATTTCTTTCTACTCAAAGAAGGTGAGCAAAAAAAGTATATTGATTGGATCAATGAAGCTAAAAAAGAATCAACCCGAACAGAAAGAATGGCAAAAGCAATTACCAAAATTGCTGCCGGGTTGACACTGAAAACCAACACATGAGAACTACTCAGGCTTTACCATAAACGGTAAGCCACTTTGAAAGAAACTCTTTTAAATGCATAATCAAATCTTCTGATAGTTGGGTCAATCTGAACGGGTCTTGGCCATGACCAAATAGATAATTCTTCATACTCTTCATACATCTGTTTCACTGAAAATCCGGTACTTAAAGCCAAAGCGTGATTTTTACCCATATTGATATTGTATCCAATTCCGAAATCAGTGTATAACCCGCCTGTTTGTTTTAATGTATTCATTGCAGGTGGCATAATATAAACGCGGTCATCAGTATTTTCTGTCCAAGAAAAATTGTATCCGATATTAGCATATGCAAATGCTCTTTTCCCTTTTCCAAAGTGGTAACGAACATCAGAATACAAAGGCACACTTCTTAATTCATAATAATCAATACCAGTACCCAATCCAAAATGCCAATTATTCTTGACTAATCCACCTGCCAGTTGAACCTGCGCCCCTGCACCGCTAGATCCATTTAGCAAGGCTATTTGTGGCATAAGATAAGAAGTACTCTTTTTATCCTTACCGGTTTGTGCCATAAGGTTGGTTGATAATAAACAAATACCTGCGATGAATAAGTTTTTCATTTTTTGCTGATTAATGTGATTAATTCTTACTGATTTCAATTTTCCCAATGATTCCAGCATTTGCGGGCACACGATAGTCGATAATGTACATTCCATTAGATGCTACTGCAATAGCATAGCCTTGTATTGCGATAACATCATGTGGATCGAATCCACTCACGGTTTTGATGTGTGTAACATTTGACGGGTCTGTTACATCAAATAATTTAAGTCCATCCGTACCATCACAAATCAATAAAGTATTGCCGTCTTTTGAAAGTCCTTTTGGAGATTTTAGCGGATAGGTCTTTAATAATTTGGGACTCAAAAGATTTTTAATATCTACGACATCCAACTGATTATTAAACCCACCACACATGGTTCCACCACTCAAAGTAACATAGGCATGCGTATCATCTGCCACAACAGGATCACAAGATCTTACATGGGTAAATTGTCCAAGTAATGAAGGTTGATCAGGATTGGAAGCACTGTAAATAAACATCCCCCCTTGTGCTCCTATGAACAAATTATTTTTATATGGGAAGATGGTTTCAATATTCCCTTGGATGAGATCAATTTTATTAACATATGCAGGTGCGTCGGCTTTTGAGATATTGAAGACTTTGAGGTCATCATGGCTTACTGTGTACATTCTGTTTTGTTGTAAGCCAAATCTTGCAGTAGACCCCGCAATAGCTACAGAGGCTGTTCCAGCAAAAGAAGATATCGTAAAGTTTCTAGGGTCACTCAACATCACTAATCCGCTTCTTTCATAATAATATCTATTACGTATGTCTCTATAATAGGACTGCGTTATAGTGGTATCAATACGTACCCATTTTTGGATTACCAATCCGGTGTCTGCTGAAAAGGCGCCATAGAAACGATGCGGAAAGACTCCATTTATAAATTGTGTAACCCTTACTTGCAGTGGATTCGTAATATCAATGGTCACCAAATCAGTATAACAATCTGCATATAGGTAATTACCATTGATGGCAAGATCTACACAACCCGGAATATTGATGAAAGCTATCTTTTTGGGATGAGCCGGATCTATCAGATCAATGATGTGTATGCCTTTGTCAATATCATTTAAAAAAAGATAGTGATCTTTTAAAACAATTTTACCGGGTTTCTCAATATTTGCTGAAGGCGAATTTTTTATTCCCGCTTGTACTTCCGCTTTGGTTTGATAAACTGGTCTAAAAAAACTATACGATTCTTTGACTGTATCCTTCATACAAGAAGTAACTGCAAATGGAATCAGTAATAACAGTAAGTATTTTGTTTGCATACAAGAAGCTTTATTGCTAATTGACACAATACGTTATACAACCGTTGCACACTTATTTTTTGTCTTTAGAGAGCAACCAAGACATTTTAATAGAGGGACGGTACAAATGCTGATTGATACCATTTTGTTTTGATAAATTGCTCAACATGTATTGCACTTGTGGACCAACAAACAACCGTTTCTGCTGTCCTATACCGATTTCAAGACCTGTTACAGCATCAAATTGAATTGTGCTTAGTAAAGACCTGTTTTTAAAATAATAAATATTGTTATTGGCAATACCTACATGTAGACCATTCCCGCTCAACATGATATTTGCACCCATACCGGCATACCATCTAATCTCTTTCTTTCTCAACCAATTTAATGAACGA
This sequence comes from Brevundimonas vancanneytii, assembly GCA_943368425.1. Lineage (GTDB taxonomy): Bacteria > Bacteroidota > Bacteroidia > Chitinophagales > Chitinophagaceae > Sediminibacterium > Sediminibacterium vancanneytii_A. The sequence goes on along the minus strand of CALRLC020000003.1, from coordinate 20,112 downwards.
TACCACTGAAGCCCCAGTCGAATAAAATGATAAGAGGCCAAATAATTCGCACTATCTCTTACTCCATAATATATGTTAGACTCATTTGCTCGACTTACATTACTAAATTGTAATGTCCCAGTATTAGTACTTCCTACTCTGTATTTTGTCTGATATAACTGATACCCTAACTGTACACCTAGAATATTCTTTTTCTTTTTCCCAATAGACTTAGTTATTTCAATAGATGCACCAAAAGAAAAATGATCCTTTACTTTGGGTCTGACAAGATTTATTGGAATAGAACCAGGAGAAGTTGTGGTTGGAACTCCTGAGCCCAAGAAGTTATTATACATCGCATCACTACTACCCTCAAAAAGCGATCCCAATGAGTTTCGGATACCGCTTCTGCCAACCACTAGATCAGCTTTCCAATTCCATTTTTTTTCTTGTTGTTTTTTGACAAAAGTTTTGATACCACTCGTATCATTGAGTGGACTTGAAGAGTCAGTTATTTTCGATGATTCCCTTATTGGTTGAATTACATTTTCAGGTAACACGGTTTCTTTTGTTTCCTTGGGTATCAGAGAAAGGCTATCCTTTTTCAAAGGAACAGATGTAATTGGATCTGTACCTTGTTGTTTTACGGAACCTATTTCATTTGTATTTTGTACAACCTCAACTTTTACGTCTTCTTTCTTTCCTGATATGTTGTAAGTTTTATCGGATGCTTTTGCTGATATACGAATTACCTCAGCAACTTGATGTCGATTTTCAATAGAATCAGTATTTGTTTTACCAGATTTTGAAGTTAGAGGTATTGAAACTATGTCCTTTTGCTGATTACTATTTTTTTGCTCGACGGGTAACTCTTTGTTTTTATTTAATGTAACAGTTCTTTGTAAAGTGGCGGTTATCTTTTGATCATTTTGATCGGGCAAGAAAAGCCAGAATCCGGCACCTGATAACCCGATAAACAATGTAATCATCCATACAGCCCAACGACGTTTGCGTTTCTTTTGCAAACCTCCTGCAACAGCCTCCCATACTGCTGTATTGGGTTGAATACGCAGACCGGAAAGCTCTTCCCTCACTTGCTGTTCAAAAGACTTATCGGGCATAACGATCTTTTTTTCCGTTAACAGAATATTTTTCAAGCCAGCTGATCAATAAAGCCCTAGCCCTGGCATATTGTGATCGACTGGTACCTTCACTGATTCCTAAAATTTTAGCGATCTCCACATGTGTGTAGCCTTCTACTGCATATAAGTTAAATATGGTTTGATACCCTGCGGGTAATTGTCGGATTAGATTTAGTAAATCCTTCATTTGGAGATTCAAATCAGGCTGATGGGTGTCAACCGGATGCAAATGGCTGTCTTCAAACCCCAAATCCAATTGATACTGAGGCTTTCGCTTTAGGTAGTTGATAGCCGTGTTGACCATAATTCTCCTGATCCATGCCCCGAGATCTCCCTCCGACCGAAACTGATGCAAGTTTTGAAATACTTTGATAAATCCTTGTTGCAGTACTTCCTCTGCATCATTCATACTCTTAGTATAACGAAAACAGGTACCCAGCATTTGCTCAGCAAATGTGTCATACAGCTGCTTTTGGGCAGCCGGATGTTGCTTCAGGCAGTCTTTTACCAGTTTCTGTTCGTCTAACATGCAGTAAATTCAGGGATTTGACACGTACAATTGTACTTACGTTGCATACAACAAAAAATCGGGGCAAAACTACCCGAATCCTTGTCTGAACAACTACCGTTTACACCCTACATTTGCCGTATGAGTATTGCATTACGGGATAAACAATGTATTTGGCACCCTTTTACCCGACAAAAAAATATGGCCGATCCAATCGCTATTGTCAAGGGAAAAGGATCCTTATTGTTTGATGAACAAGGAAATAGGTATATCGATGCTATCAGTAGTTGGTGGGTGAATTTACATGGACACGCACACCCTTATATCGCAGAAAGATTGTACCAGCAGGCTTTGGAATTGGAACAGGTGATCTTTGCCGGATTTACACATCGTCCGGCCGTGGAACTCGCAGAACGTTTACTAGCCATTTTACCGGGCAATTTTTCAAAGATATTTTACAGTGATAATGGATCTACCTCTACAGAAGTAGCATTAAAAATGGCGATCCAATATTGGTGGAATCAGGATCAAAAACAAAGAAACAAAATCATCGCTTTCAAAAACAGTTATCATGGCGACACATTTGGTGCGATGAGTGTAAGTGATCGAAGTGTTTTTACATTGGCGTTTCATGAACTACTTTTTGATGTTGTTTTTTTGGACACACCCACACAAGAAAATATCAGTGAACTAAAAACAACCATACAGCTGCATGCCTCGCAAGCAGCTGCCTTTATTTATGAGCCGCTGGTTCAAGGTGCAGGTGGTATGAACATGTACGACCCTTACTTACTGAATGAGTTATTGAATACAGCCAAGCTTAATGACATTATTTGTATTGCTGATGAAGTGATGACCGGTTTCGGAAGAACAGGAAAATTCTTTGCCAGTGAATACATGAATAAGAAACCGGACATTATTTGTTTGAGTAAAGGTCTTACAGGAGGTACCATGGCATTGGGAGTAACAGCTTGTACCGATCGCATCTATCAAGCCTATGTCGACGATGATGCGATGAAAACATTTTTCCATGGGCATTCATTTACAGCTAATCCATTGGCCTGCACAGCTGCATTAGCAAGTCTTGATCTTTTGCAGGAAGAAAAATGTATCACACAAATTGAAAAAATTTCCACTGCAAATATTGTTTTTGCCGATCAATTACGAAAAAGTGCCTTACCTGTCAAAGATGTTCGTACACTAGGGACTATGCTTGCCTTTGAGATCGATCAAGGAAAAAAAGAATATCTAAATCAAGTAAGTACAGTCATTACAAAGAAAGCATTGGATGCAGGTATGTACATTCGCCCTTTAGGTAACACCGTTTACATCATGCCTCCGTATTGTATTGAGGAGGAGGAATTGCAGAAAATATATTCATTCTTACTTTCTGGATGGATAGCTTAAGGTTCGCTTAAATGTCAAAGATTTTTTAGTGAGTAGTGAATAGTCAGTAGTGAGTGTTTTTTACTCACTACTGACTATTCACTACTCATCCCTCCTCGGCGGCTTATAGTCAAAAGGCAACATCGTTGCTAGCTTCTCCCACCAGCCCCAGTAACCTGAGGATATGAGGTCTATTCCTTCAAAGTAGCTTCCATTGGCCAATACTGCGATGGAGTTTTTTCTGGGGAGATAGATCTCTGACATCACAGGAGTTTTTGGTTGAACCGATAAAGCATTCATCCTTACATATTCATTCGGAACTTGTTTGTATTTGTAGATGACCTGAAGATGATCATCAAAATATAATCCGGCAGTAAAACTATCGATCGCAAATGCGATACTATCACCGGGTAAAAGCTGATTGATCAATACAGCCATTTTCTCCGGTTGGCGCATGACTTTTCTATAATAGTCTGCACTGTCTTTGTTGCCATTACCCAACAAACTATCATTCACTACAATATTGCCACTACCATTGATATAGGTTCTTGAATTATAAATTGTCCGCACTCGTTTCTTTTCCTCTTCACTTATCTTAATGAGTTTACGTACCTCAAATCCATTTTCAATCAACTGATTTCTGAACAATGACCGCATAAAATGCATCATGGAGCCATAATAAGCATCTGTACGATTCTTTTCCCATCGATTTAATAAACGCTTTCGGTCTGTCTGAATGTCTTCAAAAAGGGGATATCCTTGAAAGTAAAAAATTCTTGTACTATAGTTGTATTCAAAAACTTTAAGATCATAACGAAGGATGTATCCAAGTGCTTTATTTTCAAGAATAATAGGTTCATCTGCAAATGCCCTGAGAATGTTTTCTTTTTTGTTATAGCGAAAGCGAATGGTTTCCGGATTTTTGAGTTTACAATCTGCAGCCAGTGCAGAAGTGCCAATAAAGTTCTCTATGAAGAAATTTCCATATCGTTCCCATCCATTCTTTTCATAGGGTTCTACCACTACTTCTTGCAATACATTGACTTTAGGTTTCAATACTACTTCAATATTAGCGGGTAGTTGTGCATATTGAATGGTGGTAACATAGGTTTCATATCCAATACAAGATACAACTACATCAAAGCGCCCTTGTGGAAATCTGTCCAACACAAAGACTCCTTCAGCATTCGTCACGGTACCAATAGATGTGTTACTTAAAAAAACATTGGCCAAATGAATGGGCTGTTTGGTATCGCCGGCTATGACTTTACCCCTCAATGCAGGTTGTGCAAAAGAGATATGAAGGCTGTACAATAAAACAAAGAATACAAATACGATTCTCATGCCATAATTTGAAGCAACAATTTCAATGAAAAAAGCCATCCGCGAAAGCGAATGGCTTAAATATTAACGTCATTTAACATTGATCATAATCCAAACAATCCGCTGTTCAATAATTGGAGGGTTTTGGTCTTGTATTGACTGGGTACAAGTAAAGAGATATTGTGTGTACTTCCGCCATAACTCACCATCGTGACAGGTATTTCCTGAATGGCATTGAATAGCTTTTGTAAAACTGCATCTGTTTGAGCGATCTCATTTCCTACGATGGATACAATCGTTTGATCTTTATCAACCTCTACAGTTCCAAATGGCTCTAGTTCTTTTACAATACTGTTTAAAGCAGTGTCCGTATCAATCGTTACAGATACTGCTACTTCAGAAGTAGTGATCATATCAATAGAAGTGCGATACTTTTCAAACACTTCAAATACTTTACGCAAAAATCCATACGCCAGCAACATCCTACTACTCTTGATCTTAATAGCAATGATTCCATCTTTTGCGGCTACGGCTTTTACACCTACACTACCGGCTTCTTTTGTGATGACCGTTCCAGGTGCATCCGGCTGCATGGTGTTCAACAATTTAACAGGAACATTCTCTTGTTGAGCCGGCCAGATACAAGTTGGATGTAAAATTTTAGCGCCGAAATAAGCTAACTCTGCCGCTTCATCAAAACTCAATTGTTCAATGGCTACCGTTTTGTTAACGATACGCGGATCATTGTTGTGCATGCCATCAATATCTGTCCAAATTTCACAAACAGTTGCCTGGATAGCTGCTGCTACCAAGGAGGCCGTATAATCACTACCACCTCTCTTCAAATTATCAACTTCACCTTTTGAATTACGACAGATATATCCTTGTGTAATGAATAATTTTTTGTCTTTGTGTAACTGCAACTGCTGACTCAACTTCACTTTAATGCTTCCTAGCTGTGGTTCTTCGTTAGCATCAATGGTCATGAACTCTAATGCAGGCAGCAACATGTGATCAATACCCTGCTCTTCAAGGTAAGAACTGAAAAGTTTGGTACTCATCAATTCCCCTTGCGCTAAAATATCTTTATTGAGTGCTTCACTAAAAGAGATACGTAAAATAATATTCAAGAACTCGAAATGTTCGCTAACAACTGCATTTGCTTTTGGACGAACGGCATCTGTTTTTACCAAGTCAAGCACAAACTGACGGTAATGTGCTTCCAGTTGATCGATCTTCTGTTTGGCTGCTTGTCTATCTCCTGAGGATAAACTGTTACTGATTTCTACCAGTGCATTGGTGGTACCACTTAATGCACTCAGGACTACAATTTTAGGTTCTGCATCTTTGGTGATCAATTGTGATACTTGATGCATACGTTCCGGCTTACCGACGCTGGTGCCGCCGAACTTCATTACTTTCATAAGATTCCCCCTCCCCCGATTTTTAGTTGTTAAATGAGGTGCAAAGGTAAATGATGAGAAGCTAAAAACTGAAGGTTTTACCCTACAAATAAGCCCCAACTAAGTATCAATGCAGTATTTCTGATAAAATATCTATCAAATAGGGCATTCAGATTTCGAGTTATTGCAATAAGTAATGAGATTTTTTTCAAAAAAAATTGACATAATCAATGCATGAATGTATAAAATAGAAAAGCTAACAACTGTTTACAGAGAATACTTGCATTACCAACCCGCTAGGGCAAATTTTAAACTGTAACAGATTTCAATCTCAATCGTTGTAAAGTGTTTTTCATTACAACCAAAAAATGATACCTGATGAAACAGTTCATGACAATAACTTTATTATTAGGCATGTATTTTTCCCTTGCACAAAACCCTATTCCGGTGTTAAGGGCAAAATCAGGAAAATTGAGTTACAGAGATGGAAAACTATACAGAGAAAATACATGGAGTATTTCTCCTCACCTTAAGCCTGATATTTATACAGTTCAGAGCTCAGATAAGAAAGGGAGTGTTGTGAGTTTTATCAGTGATATAGATTCAATTGGTTTCCTTGTTAAGAAAGGTGATAAAATTCGTTTTGTAGTTCTACAAGAAGGAAAAGACTCTGCATTCACTGAGATACATGGTTCGGAATATGCTCCTATGGTAACTTTCACAAAAAAGTATAAAAGAAACACCAATGGAAAAACCTTGGTAGAATTACCAAGAATGTATGAATTGGTAAACATCATCATTGCTTTAACAGAATATGCAAGAAATGATAAGTGGTTGGTCAAAAAAGAGACCCCATATTATCAATCTGTGTCAACCTATTTTGAGCCCTACAAAAATGAATCGATTATTAAAATATTCGATAGTCTATTAAACCCTAATGCATCTAGTTATGCTGTATTGAAAATGGGTGCATATAGTTTTCAGTTAAACGAAAAAAATGAGATATCGGAAGATGCAATTTTTCATGGCGTATGGAGTGGTCGTAGCAGATTGTATCCTTATGTAGGAGAGTTAGAAAAATTCGCCAAAAAAACAAATTTCAGTCTGTTTTATAATCAACATCAATCATTATATAATGCACAAATAAGTTTTTTTAGAGATTCCATTGGTGTATCTGAAATGATTACATGGCTTAAGAGACAATTTCCTAAAGCACCGGCTTATAATGTCTATAAAATCATTTTTTCACCTTTGGTATATGGAAGCCAAAGTGCAGCTTCTTACATAACTGACACTTTCAAAGAAGCACAGGCCCACATGAATTTTCCTTATCAGAATATGGATACATACCGCAAGGATAACATTTCATCAAAGACCCGTCAATTTCTTGCCGGTTCATTAACGTTTACTGAGTTCAATCATAGTTTTATTAATCCGGAAGCAGATAAGGTTCAATATATAGACCGAATCAATAAAACAATGACTCATAAAAAATGGGCAGTAGAAAAATCAGGAGCTGCCAGTGGTTACACTTCATCTTACCATATGTTCAATGAATACATGAATTGGGCTTTGATCAATTTATACGCGTTTGATAAAGTTTCTGAAAATGAAGTTGATTATGTTATTGATAGAATAGAGAAGACCATGATCAATCGTGGATTTGCCAAATTCAAAGAATTCGATCAAATGCTCCTGAATTTATATCGAAACAAAAAAGAAGGTGAAACAGTAGCCGATTTGTATCCTCGAATTATTGAATGGTGTGAAAAGGGAAATATATAATTATCAACTAAAGTCTAATCAAATTTTCATGAAACAGCTCTTATTCGTTTTTGCATTTTTTTTATCAAAAATTATCATTGCTCAAACCCTTTTATTCGATTCATTGATCAATGCAAACACCCACCCTTTTTCAATGAGTAACAATAAACTCACAGGGAAGGGTATTGATTTTCTCATTGAAAGAACAAAAAAAGCACAATTCGTAAACATTTGTGAGGAACATAGTGCTTTTGAACTACCGAACTTAACCACTGAATTTTTTAAAATTCTACAAGAAAATCATGACTTCAGATACCTCGCACTTGAACAAGATCCTTTAACAATCAGGAGTACATCAGAAGGCAAGTATAAAGGGAATAAAGACTCTCTATTTGCTCTAACAAAAAGATTCCCAAGATCTTTCACCTTTAGATCTGATCAAGATATAACTATGATTGCAGACGTATCTTCATTATCAAAAGGCAAACACAATCCAGTTTGGGGATGCGATAATGCTGCAGGAGTATCACATTATTTGAGAGCCTTACTTCCGTTAGCACCTAATGAAAAAAGTAGGCAGATAGTATCCGATCTGTTGCATGAATCTGCTTTATATGAAGACAGTGCTAAAGGTGCCACACACTATATCTCTGAAAGAATAGATGCAAAAAAAGACAGTCTCATACACTTACTAAAAAATCTTTATCAAGCTCCAAAAGGATCAAAAACTGAATGGCTAATTGATGTACTTCAACAATCTGTTGAAATTTTTCAAATGTATAGAGGAAATAGAAAGTATGTGCCTTACCCCTATGGTCATGGACATCATAATCAAGTTGTCAGAGAAGAATTTATGAAGGAACGTTTTCTTGATGAATATCATCAAGCTTTAAAGAAGGATAAAAAAACTCCTAAAGTACTAAGCAGCCTTGGTCATTGGCATTTAATGAAAGGTTTCGGGCCAAACAATCATATTACACTAGGGAATTTCTTACACAGTTTTGCTCGCTATAACAAAATGGAATCTTTGACAATCGATGTGGTATTGACAGATGCTCCTGGAACTAAATTATATGATGCGCTGATGAAAAGTCCTATTTGGAAGCAATTTTTAAAACACAATCCTGATCAGGGATGGGCTTTTATAGACCTAGTTCCTTTCAGATACTATTTGCAAAGATTAGTCGCAAAAAAAGAAATTGCTGAAACTGACAGACAAATTTTTGAGAACCTTTTCATTCATTATGATGTATTGTTGTTCATTAAAAATGGAAAAGGAACCTATAACTGGAAAGAATCTTCAAATTGATAAATACTTGTATTCTACGTATCAGTTGTTGATACGTAGAATACAAATAATCATTCGCTAATCCATTCTATTTTTAATTTATCACTTAATACCTTCAAATCCTCCACTACACTCTTCACAATAGGTATCCCTTTTTCTCTTCTCTCTTGCTCATATTCTCTCTCAGGGTCTCCAGGTATCAATACTTTATCGTAGCCTTCTGCAGGTTTTGCAGTACGAAATCGTGCGATCCAATTATCCATGTGTGATTTAAATTCTTCCGCCGGACGAAAAGCATCAACCCTCATAGCTCCGAAGAAATGCCCAAGCCCTTTACCCGGCATATTTTCAGGCATCGGTACATAAGCCGGAAATGGTGGAGCCCAAGGACCATAACTACCTCCACTGAGTACCGCTGAAAAAATATCTACAATAGCACCCAATGCGTAGCCTTTATGACTTCCATGTTCACGATCACTACCCAGAGGTAACAAAGCGCCTTCTTTCTTCAAGATATTGGCATCGGTTGATGCTTTTCCATCTTTGTCTTGCACCCACCCCAATGGTGCTTCTGCATTTTTTCTTTGCAATATTTCCAGTTTACCATTGGCTGCAGTAGTAGTAGCCATATCGGCAACAAAAGGTGGTTGTTCTCCCGCCGGAATAGCCACAGCGATCGGATTGGTACCTAACATTCTTTCAACTGAAAATGTAGGTGCTACCAATGCACTGGCATTGGTCATGGCCATACCGATCATTTCATGTTCCAGCGCCATCATGGCATGATAACCGGCGATTCCAAAGTGATTGGTATTACGCACACTTACCCATCCTGTACCTACTTGTTTTGCTTTTTCAATGGCTACTTTCATAGCAAATGGCGCTACTACCAATCCTAAACCGGCATCTCCATCAACTACAGCAGTTGAAGGCGTTTCATGAACCACTTGAATATTAGGGGCGGTATTGATCCTATTTACTTCCCATAACCGAACATAGCCGCTTAGTCGGGCTACGCCATGACTATCAATGCCTCGCAGATCAGCAGATAATAAAACAGTGGTTGCGGTAGTTGCATCCACATCAGAACAGCCCATTTTTAAAAAAACATTCTTCGTGAATGTATACAATGAGTCATAAGTATATAACTGGTCCATGGCTGCAAGTTACGAAGGGAGTAGCAGTCCTAAAAGTGAAGATGAAATATTACTCTTGATGTGCATTGTATATACCATTCTTAATGGCATAGATAGCAACACCGGCAGTGGTTTTCACATTCATTTTTTCCAGAATTTTCACACGATGTCCTTCAACGGTGCGAGAACTCATGAATAATAATTCACCGATCTCTTTACTGGTTTTCTCTTCACAAATGAGTCGGATGATCTCTTTTTCTTTGTCTGAAAAAAGTTTAGCGGCATCTGATTTATAAGGATTGAATTCACTTCGAGCGATCAATTTTACCAATCGGCTTGATGTGGTTTTGCAGTAATAAGGGCTTCCGGTATACACCATTCTGATCGCATCAATAATTTCTCCTCGATCTGCATTTTTGATGATATACCCCATTGCACCGGCTTCTAAAGCATCGATAACCATCGCATCACTATCAAAAGAAGATAAGGCGATGGTTTTGACAGCAGGACACTGCTCTTTGATTATTTTGATTGCTTCAATACCATCTAACTCAGGCATTTTTAAATCGGTTAAAACAATATCCGGCTGAAGTTCTTTTGTCATTTGTACCAACTGTTTTCCGTTGGCAGCATCTGCTACCAATTCAAGAGTGGGTTCTTTCATCAGTAATAATGAAAGTCCATCTCTGAAAATATCATGATCATCTGCAATTAATACACGTATCGTAGCCAGTTGTTCCATGTTATAAAGGTATTCTGAAAAGATATTCGGTTCCACTTCCAGGCGCTGTTTCAAGATAAACCTTACCCTTTATGATTCCAGCCCTCCGAAGGATATTTTGCAATCCAAGACCTTTACCTTGATCCATCACTTTTTCTTTATCAAACCCACAACCATTGTCTTTTATTAGTAGACATATTTCTCGTTTTTCCTGATACAGTTGAATATTGATTTCTGAAGCGTTAGCGTGCTTGATGGTATTATTCAGCACTTCTTGGAACAATCGGAAAATATGGATCTCTTTTTCTTTAGTGAATGATAAATCATTTATTTGATTATCGAGACGAATGGTTATCCCATTTCCTTCAGACAGTAGCTCTGTCATTTCTGTAATTGCCGTTAACAAACCTTTACGCTGTAAAGTATAGGGCATGATATTATTAGAGATTTCCCTTAATCTTTTCGCAGTATGATCAATATGATGAGCAGTTTTACCTAAGATCATCAGATCATTTTTATCTTTCGTGTCTAATAAGTGGAGATTCATTTTGATGACAGAGAGTAGTGGGCCTAGATCATCATGAAGATCAGAAGCAATTCTTCCTCTTTCTGTTTCCAGCAATTCAACTTCCAACCTTAAACGGTCCTCATATTGCTTCGCCCTTTTTTTGTGTTGACGAATAATGGTTACAAGAAAAAAAGTAAGGATCGTGCCTATGATTAGGGTGGTAATCAGTATCGTAATGTAAATTCTTGTTTCGCTGGAATACATAATACGGCTAATGTATACACCAAATGTGATAAAAAATTCACAATAACCATGATTAAATACACGTCTCTAAAAAAATCATTGCTAAACTCCTGTTGAAAAAGGAATAAAGCTTCAATAAAAACACGATAGCTGTAATAAACGATTGATGTGATACTGATCAAAAAAGTGGCATTTTTCCAGAGTATAATATTATCCTGAAAAATCACTTTATTTAGTTGATTGATAGAACAAAGAATGAGTACTGTAGAATAATAGATCCTATAATAAGAATTGATCTGAAAAATACTGTTCATGATCAGGTTATCAAATATCCAAATCACTACACCAGCTAGAAATAATCCAATGAAAAAGATCTTATTTTTTCGAGAACTCCAATTATAAAAGAGCCATAAAAAAATGGGGAATTCAATTAAAACATAACAATTACTGAGGAATGGACTTTTATAACCTAAGTCGATTATAGTTTTAAACAATAAGTCAAATACCAATGCTATAATCATGAACACGTAATAAGGTCTATAATACGTCCCAAAACTTTTTCTACGGATGAAAGCAAATAAAACCCCTAAAGCCATTATTATTGTTCCCCCGTACGACATTATTTGTCTAAACTGGTCTGACATTCCAATTAACTGTTCAATGGTGATGGCGGGTCAGGGCAAATTGGCGGACACCGGTACCCTTCCTCTAAAATAAGATCGTATGCTTGAACCATATCTGCCCCTTTTTCATCTACGCCTACTAATATTGCATGAATGGTATCATCTTTTTGCTTGCCATAATAAATTCTAAGCGATACGCATCCGGGTTGACTTAATAGGGCTGAGACTGATTCTTTACTAAAAGTTTCTGAGTGAACCATTCCAGATGGAATACTTGATCTGTATAAAGAAGTCATATCAATGGCTTCCTGTAAAGAAATTAAGTGTTTCATTTTCTCTAAGCAATTGGTAATTGTAAATATAAGGTGGGAAATCAGTAAACAGGAGCGGGCTGATCCCCCCATGAACCGACCCGCTCTTGAAATGCCCGGTTTGATGTCATCAACAGTTAGCCGGTATTTCAATATTGTCCTGTTATCTGATGAGTATTCTTCTGAAGTCCTGGAAGAAAATAGAAGATCTCTTTTCAAGACAATATTATTCCATAGTTAAAAAAAAATACTACGTAGAACTACGCAAATATGTACGTACATCTACGGTTTTTAGGTGTATAAATGCTTATTGATGAATGGGTTAAATGATTGAAATAAAAAAGGAACCTTAAGGTTCCTTTATGATTGATTTGTGCTCTGATCCCATTAAAATGGCAAATCATCCATAGGTTCTGTAAGTTCATTCGGAGAAGATACAGCAGGTTGACTACTATAAGAAGCTGCCTGTGGTGTATATCCACTACTTCCTGCTGATGAACCACTACTACCTTCATTACCTCTGGTACCTACCAATTGAATGCTTTGTACCCGTAAGGTTAATGTTGCCCCATTTCTTCCATCCTGTGTAGTATAGGTTCTCACATCCGGATTACCCTCTACATAAACTTGGGTTCCTTTTTTGAGGTAAGGAACAACGCCTGTACGATCTGTCCAATAAGAACAATCTACCCATACAGTACGGTCTTTTTGTACACCCTGAGCATCTTTATATTTTTCAGTATGTGCTACCGTAAAGTTGATTACGTTCTTTCCATTCACGTTGTTCAATATGGCATCTTTTCCCAGATTACCGATCACCAATAATTTTATCATATCATAAGAGTTTCGGTAAATATCGGCAAAATGACTAATCATGGATACCGTATTTCCCGCAAATTTTCAACGTTGTTTAAGCAGGTGATGAATTTGGTTTAACAAGCTTTCTGATTTTCAAAGCCTAATTATAAATTGTTTGATATATGCAGGGATTACAACTCACCATACCTACGTTACAGGATCACGGGCCAATTGTAGAAGCCGAAATTCATACTGACGAAGAAACTTTCTTGAATGTCAAAAATTTCAACGGATATCACACTTATATCACTACTCGATTATTGATAGATACCGGTTCAAATATTTCCGGATTGGATAAATCCATCATTGAACGATTACAATTGAATCAATACCGTGATGACGCCACTGTTGACGGTGCGGGTGGACGTTATGAATTGAAACTCTTCAGAGCCATCCTCTATCTTCCTATTTTCAAGGAAAAAGCTTTGCCGATTGATCTTGTAGAAGGCGATTATAGCAACGCACCGTACGATGGTATCATTGGTAGAGATGTACTCAGGTATTGCAGTTTTGTGTACGATGGCTGGAGTCATACCTTCAAACTGATGGCTGTAGACCTCTGATTTTTCGCTATTCGAAACCTCATACACCCTAGTTCGGTCCTCCCATGCCTCTCAATTCAGGCACTTGCTGTATTTTTGCAGACTAATTGAATTAATATGAGCCGTAAAGGAAAAGTGTTGGTAGCGATGAGTGGCGGTATAGATAGTACCGTTACGGCCCTCATGCTCCATAATGAAGGATATGAAGTAGTTGGCATTACGATGAAAACATGGGACTATGCCACTAGTGGCACCAGCTCTAAAGAGACCGGCTGCTGCAACATCGACTCTTTTAATGATGCCCGTCAGGCAGCAGTACACCATGGTTTTCCTCACTTTATTCTTGATATCCGTGAAGAGTTTGGAGATTTTGTAATTGAAAATTTTGTAGAAGAATACCTTGCAGGCCGCACACCCAACCCCTGTGTGATGTGCAACACCCATATTAAATGGCGTGCATTATTGAAAAGAGCCAATGCGCTTAATTGTGACTTTATTGCTACCGGTCATTACGCTGAAATCAGACAACACACGAATGGTCGTTATGTGATCAGTAAAGGTTTGGATGAAACCAAAGACCAGAGTTATGTTTTATGGGGATTAGATCAGGAATTACTTAGCAGAACCATTATGCCATTAGGAAAATATCATAAAAAAGATATTCGTCAAATGGCAATGGATATGGGTTATCCTGAACTCGCCAAAAAGAGTGAGAGCTATGAAATCTGTTTTGTACCTGACAATGATTACCGTGGTTTCTTAAAAAGAAATGTTGATGGGTTGGAGGAAAAAGTGAATGGTGGTTGGTTTGTAGATAAATCAGGAAAAAAATTAGGACAACACAAAGGCTACCCCTTTTATACCATTGGCCAACGCAAAGGACTTGATATTGCATTGGGCAAACCTGCTTATGTAACAGCAATCGATCCGGATACCAATACAGTAGTATTAGGAGATGAAGAAGATCTTGATCAGAACGATATGTTGGTCACCAAAATGAATTGGATCAAATACGACGGCATCACCGATGGTATGGAAGCCATCGCAAAAATTCGTTACAAAGACCGTGGTGCATTGGCCAATCTATACAATCATGAGAATGGTATCAGAACTCGTTTTTACGAAAATGTAAAAAGTATTGCTCCCGGACAAAGCGCAGTATTTTATGAAGGCAACGATGTAATTGGAGGTGGAATTATTCAGAGAGGCGAGTTAATAACCATCTAATTCTTTCTTCGAAGTAATGCTGCAAACATTGTATCTGATTTTTGCTGATAACCTGTCATCAATTGTTGTATCACTAATTCAAGCGTATCATTTTCTTCCAATAACTGCTTGACAATTTCTTCATTCTCTCTTTTGAATAAGGAACAAGTGATATATAAAAGATACCCACCTGGCTTTACAGCCTTTGCTACATTCTGACTGATTTTACGTTGAAGTGCTGTGTACAAGGTTATTTTGTCTGTACTAAAAAAAGCAAGTTGCTCAGGTGTTCTTGACCAGGTACCGCTTCCGGTACAGGGAGCATCACAAATGACGAGATCATAAGGCTCACCCGTAAAACTAAAAGTTGATACTGAGAGGTCTGCAATAAAAGATTCATATTCCTCAATACCAGCTCTTGAAAAGCGCTGTTTAAGATTATAAAGAATTGAAGTCCTGGCATCTGATACCGTTAGTGATATAGGCTTCAAATGGTCATAAGTAAGAATGGATTTTCCACCACTAGCGGCACAACAATCCCAAACCCTCGCCGATGGCGGTAATTGAGCAGGAAACAACAACTTGACTCTTTGAGAGTTTAGATCTTGTATCACAGCTTCCTTATCGATCTCAAGAACCGTATCTAATTTGGTTCCATTAACCAATGCCAATGTATTTTCTGACAACTCCTGAAATACGATCTCAGCTTCTTTGAGTTTTGCACGAACAACATGTTCAAAACCGGGTCTTATTCGAATGAAAAGATCAGGTTGTATAAATTCCCCAATGCTTAATAAAGGAAGATCAATACCTACACTGATTTCTTCCTTCCATGGATAAATATGCTGGATACTAAAAACGGGATATAATTGCTCAACAAAAGCAACTCGTTGTTCCAAATCCTCTTTCCAGTTTTTGATCCACTCAGGTTTGTATAAACCAGACCAATACCCTGGTGCCTTTTCGGCAAAAAAGAGTGCGATCTTCAATCGCTCTTTTAAAGACAATTCTTTCAATGCATGCCCTAATCGGTAATAGCTGTAGCAAAGATGAGAGATGTATTTTCTATCCTTTGCTCCGTGTTTCTTTTCCTGTGAAAAATACGCTTTAAGATAATGTACAAGAGGCTGCGATCCGTTATAACCTTGAATAAGGGTTACGGCCGTATTAAAGTATGACTGGAATCGCATCATTAGGAATGGGGGTTGCATCAACACATAACCAATCCCGACTGAACGAGATGGGTTTCCAGATGTGCCTTATGAATTTACATTAAATTGTTGAAACCTATACTTCCAGCAACGTTTTCACAGGGTCTTTTCCAAAAAGCAATAACTCAGGATTTTCCAGTAATTCTTTTACGCGAACAAGGAAACTAACACTTTCACGTCCGTCAATAATACGATGATCATAACTCAAGGCGAGATACATCATCGGACGAATAACTACCTGACCGTTGATGGCCATCGGTCTTTCCTGGATCTTGTGCATTCCAAGAATAGCACTTTGAGGAATATTGATGATCGGAGTACTCATTAAGCTACCAAATACACCTCCATTGGTGATGGTAAAAGTTCCTCCTTGTAATTCTTCTGCTGTTAGTTTGCTATCACGTGCTTTCCCGGCCAATTCCACTACCTTCTTTTCAATGTCAGCCATGCTCAGACTCTCCACATTACGCATCACCGGTACTGTTAATCCACGAGGAGTGCTAACCGCAATGCTGATATCTGCATAATCATGATACACCAATTGATCGCCATCAATATAAGCATTGACTGATGGCCATTCACCTAAAGCAATCGCACATGCTTTGGCAAAGAAACTCATGAACCCTAAGTTCACACCATGTAATTCTTTGAACTTGTCTTTGTATTGTTTACGAACTTCCATGATGCGTGTCATATCCACTTCATTGAAAGTGGTAAGCATGGCAGTGGTATTCTTAGCTTCCACCAAACGTTTACTGATGGTCTTACGCAGGTTACTCATTTTCTCCTGACGCACATTTCTGCTGTACAATTCACCACCTGCAAATGCTTTCTTCCCAGGATTGGCCAATGCTTCAAGCACATCATGCTTTACAATTTTTCCACCCGCTCCTGTTGGTTTGATGTTTGATGGATCAACTTTTTTATCTGCTATGATCGCTGAAGCTACTGGTGTTGCTTTGATATCATTTGAGACAGCTGTTACCGGTGCTTCATTTTTTACAGGTGCTGGTGCCACTGATTCTTTTGCAACAGCTGGTGCCGGTGCCACCGCGCCCTCCGGTTTAGCGGCGGTTTCATCGATTTTCGCTAGTACATCTCCGATGTTGAGTGTATCACCTTCTTTTCCAACAGTGGTAAGGATACCAGCCTGTTCTGCATTTACTTCGAAAGTAGCTTTCTCACTTTCAAGTTCAGCGATTACTTCATCACGCTCAACCCATTCTCCATCTTTTTTCGTCCATTTCAACAAGGTTACTTCGTTTATGGACTCTCCTACTGTTGGTACTTTTATCTCAATCATCGGTGATACCTATTTATTACTTTATAATGTAAGTGTATAAATCAATACTTAAATGTCAAACGCTGTGTTAATGATCTCTGCTTGCTCTGCAGCATGTACCTTGGCATAACCTGTTGCGGTGGCTGCACTTGCATTACGGCTGATCACTCCAAAATTTATGCTCTTAAGATTCATTTGCAGGAAGGATGCTGCCCCCATATTCAAAGGTTCTTCTTGTACCCAGAACCAAGTGGCTTTATTATACTTCTTATGCAAAGCCTCCAATTGCTTTTGTGGCAAAGGATACAATTGCTCAAGACGAACGATCGCTATATCTTCTCTGTTTTCTTTTTGCTGTTTATCTGATAATTCAAAATAAAGTTTACCTGTACACAACAATACCTTTTTCACATGTGCCGGATTCTTTACAAACGCATCATCAATCACTTCTTTGAATCCTCCTTCAGATAATTCAGCGATACTGCTATAGGTAGCAGGATTTCTCAGATTCGCCTTTGGTGAAAAATTGATCATTGGCTTACGGAAATTCCATGCCAATTGACGACGAAATGCATGGAACAGATTGGCTGCCGTAGTAATATTCGTGATGACCATGTTCAATTCAGCGCACATTTGAAGAAAACGTTCCAGCCTTGCACTGCTATGCTCGGGTCCTTGACCTTCATATCCATGCGGAAGCAACATAACAACTCCGTTTTGACGTTGCCATTTTTGTTCACCTGCCGCGATGAATTGATCGATCATGGTTTGTGCACCATTACAAAAATCTCCGAACTGGGCTTCCCAAATCACCAGAGCATTTGGATTCGCCATCGCATAACCATATTCAAAACCAAGTACACCATACTCACTCAACAGCGAATTATAAATACGGAAAGATTCCTGACTTTCTGTAAAATGATTCAAACGATTGTAGCCTTTATTGGTATTCTCGTCACGCAGAATCGCATGCCTGTGACTGAATGTACCTCTCTGAACATCTTGTCCGCTCATACGTACAATGTTTCCTTCCATAAGGATAGAACCATATGCAAGTAATTCTGCAGTTGCCCAATCGATTTTGTTTTCTGTTTCCAGTAATTTTATTTTATCCTGTAACAATTTTTCTACTTTCTTCAACGGCTTGAACTCTGCAGGCCATGTCATGAGTTTTCCAAACATTTGTTGGATCTGATCCTTAGGTACTGCTGTTACTGGAGACTGATCAAAATCTTCTTCAGTAGCTTTTCGCATACTCTTCCAAACCAATTCCGGAGTTTGATATTTGTAAGGGAGTGGATTTTGTTTTACTTCATCCAAACGCTCTTGCAAATCAGCCCAGAATTTCTTCTCCATTTCTTTTGCCAGTTGCTGTGCATCAGGCTCACCATTTTGAATCAGGTATTGGGTATAGATCTCACGTGGATTCTGGTGTTTATCGATAAGTGCGTATAACTGAGGTTGTGTATACTTAGGATCATCACCCTCATTGTGTCCATGTTTGCGATAACAAACCATGTCAATGAAAATATCCGAATTGAATTCCTGACGATAGCGAGTTGCGATCTCTGCACATTTCACCACAGCTTCAGCATCATCACCGTTAACATGTAAAACGGGTGCCTGTACCATAGAGGCAATAGAAGTACAATAATCCGCACTTCTTGCATCATCAAAATCTGTGGTAAATCCGATCTGATTATTGATCACATAGTGAATGGTTCCACCTGTGTAATAACCACGAAGATTGCTCATCTGTAATACTTCATACACAATACCTTGTCCGGCTACTGATGCATCACCATGAATCAGGATTGGAAGTATTTTATCAAAATCACTATTATAAAGAACATCTGCTTTCGCTCTTGCGAAACCAACCACTACCGGATCTACAGCTTCCAAATGCGATGGATTAGGCATGAGTTTCAAGTGAATGGTCTTTTGTTCCGGTGTTTGGATCTCACTACCATATCCCATATGGTATTTAACGTCTCCACTTCCCATGGTTTGATCCATCACTGCAGTTCCCTCAAATTCACTGAATATTTGTTCATAGGTCTTACCCATGATATTGGCAAGTACATTCAAACGACCACGATGTGCCATCCCAATTACCACTTCCTGTACTTCATGGTTAGCTGCTACATTAATGATAGCATCTAATGCCGCAATAGTCGTTTCTCCACCTTCCAATGAAAAACGCTTTTGCCCAATGTATTTTGTGTGCAGAAATTTTTCAAACATCACGCCCTGGTTCAACTTTTCCAGTATGCGTTTCTTTTTATCAAGAGAAAGTGGTTGTACAAACTGCTGTTCCATTTCTCGCGTAAGCCAATCAATCTTTTTTTGATCACTGATGTACTTAAACTCAATACCTACATTCGAAGCATAGCAATTATTGAGGTGCGCAAGTATGTTTTTAAGTGTGGTAGCACCCAAACCAATCAAATTTCCTGCTTGATAAGTAGTATTCAAATCAGCATCTAATAAACCAAAAAAAGAAAGATCAAGATTTGCACCTCTATCTTTTCTTTGACGAATCGGATTCGTTTTTGCAATCAGGTGACCTTTGTTGCGATAACCAAGGATGAGACGATACACTTTGATCTCCTTCATCCAATCAATATTCTCCGCAGCAGTCATTTGACCATTACTACTTACAACTGTTCCAGAAGCAT